>NZ_JCASSM010000002.1:0-885878 GCF_059736495.1 Halosolutus sp. YCN4
CTGCTACGAGTCTGAACTCGTGCAACTAGCATGGCTAAATCGGACTCCACTAGCAATGACCTCCGGCAGGATCAACCGGAATGCTATGTACTCCCCCCTGTGGGGGAGGGTCTGTTGGCGGTGAATGTTCGCACACACTCACACAGTTGGGTCCACACGTTCGATGACACTGATCGGAATCGCCGACCGATCGGGCGTCACCGAACTGTCGAAGCTAACATCAGATCCCATCTGTACGGCGGACCGCAGGGGTAGGATCCTCATTTCCTTCGGATCTAAACGTAGGCCGTCTGGGGTACATAACCCCTTCGAACCTCGTTCGATCCGGGCGACGGGACGCGTCGAGCGCCCCGCCGTTCACATCACATCCGAATCCCCTCGTACACTTAAGGGCAACGGATCGCTCCCGCGCCGGAAACCGCATCCGGCGAGGACGTTTTGCGATCCGATCCGAATGCCCGAACGCGTATAAGGCAACGGATCGTCGCGACCGGCTGAGCCGGCCACGAGCACGATCCGAGTCGAACGCCCGTACACGGGTACGATCGTCGGATCGAACCGACGATCGGGACGAGGGTGGATGCAGTGCCTGCCTCCGCGCTGGAATACAGCCGGAGGGAACGTGGCGGCGTGCGCCACGTCGTTCGCATTAGTTTCGAACGCCCGGTTCACATATAAGGCCGTCGAACGAGAGCCGCATCGGAATCCGGTACCATGAGACGATTTTGCACTGGACAGTCACCCGGGTGATACTTATAAAGAAACCAGTAGCTCGACTCATCAGTACGATGGGAGTCGTCGCAGGGACAGGAGTATCACGCGGGCGGAGGTCGGCCGGTCATTCCGCCCTCGCAGACACGGTCGGGCCGAATGAGACCCGCGCGGTTCGCACTCTGGCGTGCACGCGCAAGAAGGCTTCGTGTCCACCGAGGCCAGCGGAGCGCGGACGCAACCGACAACGTGTCACGAGCGTCGATCGACCCGAACTGGTTCGGGGACGGGTCGAGACACCGGCAATCGGGACTTCGCATCGATGCCGATAAACCGTGTGCGTCACAAGGGGCAGGTGAATGGTCCGGGACCCGATCGGTGCGGAGTCGATGCCGTCAGCGGAAGAGATCTGCGCTGCGCTCGACGATCCCGATTGCCGTGAGATTATCCGGAATCTCGAGGACCCAATGACGGCTTCAGAGCTCACTTCCCGGTGTGATATCCCACAGTCGACGCTGTATCGAAAGCTCGAGCTACTGACCGACGCGACGTTACTCGAGGAGTCGACCGAGATCAGGCGCGATGGCCACCACGCGAGCAAGTACTCGGTCGCGTTCGACGAGATCACGCTGGTGCTCGACGACGACCGATCGCTGGCGGTAGAGATCGAACGACCCGCCCGGACGGCCGACGAGCGCCTCGCCGAGCTGTGGTCGGAGGTGCGCAAGGAGACATGAGCCCACTCCCGGGCGGGACGGCCGAAGCGGCGCTCGTACTGGCAGTCGTCAAGACGCTCGTACTCGTGGTCGGCAGCGTCATCACCTTCTTCGCGTTCAAGGCCTACCGACGGACCCGTCAGCGAGCGCTCGGGTTTCTCGCGGCCGGGTTCGGGATCGTAACGCTCGGGCTGGTCCTGGCGGGAATGCTCTACGAAGTGCTCGGCGTTCCCCTCGCGATGGGCGTCCTGCTGGAGAGCCTGCTCGTCCTGATCGGCTTCCTGGTAATCGCCTATTCGCTGTACGTCCAGTAGCCCTCGTACTCAAACTCGTCCGTGACCGCGGCGCATTCGTCGATGTCTATCGCCTCTTCGGAGACGGAACGAGATCCGCCCGGAACGTGCGTACCGTACTGCCAGAACAGCGAGACGGGCCGTCGACCGGCCGTCCCGGGTCGGCGATCGATCGGGAACGCAGATCAGCGGTTCAGCGTGTGGATCGCGTGTCCGAGCGCGTTCTCGGCGGCCTCCATCACCGACTCCGACAGCGTCGGGTGGGTGTGGACGGTCGCCGCGACGTCCTCGACGGTCGCGCCGAGTTCGATCGCCAATCCGAGTTCGGCGATCAGTTCCGACGCTTCGGGCCCGACGATCTGGGCCCCGAGGACGTACCCCTCGGACTCGTCGGCGACGATCTTGACGAAGCCGTCGGTGTCGCCGGTCGTCAGCGCACGACCGCTGGCCCGGAAGGGGAATTGCCCGACGATCGTCTCGAAGCCGGCCTCGGCGGCCTCGGCCTCGGTCATCCCGACGGTTCCGATCTCGGGATCGGTGAAGATCGCGGCGGGCATCGCCTGGTAGTCGATCGCCGCGGGTTCGCCGGCGATCACTTCCGCGGCGACCTGGCCCTCCATGCTCCCCTTGTGGGCGAGCATCGGTTCACCTGCGACGTCGCCGACCGCGAAGACGTGGTCGACGTTCGTCCGCGCGCGCGAATCGGTGTCGATGAAGCCCCGATCGTCAGTTTCGACGCCGACTGCCTCGAGATCGAGCGCGTCCGAAACCGGTTCGCGGCCGACGGCGACCAGCACCTTCTCGGCGTCGAGTTCGAGCGGCTCCGCCTCGACGGCTTCCGCCTGGCCACCATCCGTCGCGGCCTGCTCGGCGGGCTCCGCCTCGATCCGGATGCCGTCGCCGTGGTCGTACCACTTCGAGGCGGTGTAGCCGAAGTGGAACTCGATCCCGAGATCGGAAGCTCGCTGCTTGACGGGCCGTTTGAGATCGTCGTCGTATCCCGGGAGGATGCCGTCGAGCATCTCGATGACGGTCACGTCGGTCCCGAGTTTGGCGAACACGCTCGCCAGTTCCATCCCGATGTAGCCGGCCCCGACGACGACCAGCGAGTCGGGCACCGAGTCGAGCGCGAGCGCCTGTTTCGAGTCGAGCACGGGCTCGTCACTGTAGTCGAAGCCCGGAATCTCGATCGGGCGCGAACCGGTCGCGACGATCGCGTGTTCGAACTCGATGCTCTCCGAGCCCTGTCCCTCACCGCTGTGGGAGATGCGGGCGGTGTTCTCGCCGTCGAACGTGGCCGTTCCCTCGAGCAGGTTGACGCCGTTTGCCTTGCAGAGCTTCTCGACCCCGCCCGTCAGCTGGTCGACGACGCCGTCTTTCCAGTCGACCATCTTCGCGAGGTCGACGGCGGGATCGGCGTGGATCCCCATCTCTTCCGCGTTACCGGCCTCGTGGGCGACGTCGGTCGCGGTGATCAGCGCCTTCGAGGGGATGCAGCCGTGGTTCAGGCAGGCCCCGCCGTAGGCGTCTTTTTCGACGAGCGTTGCGTCCAGATCGAGCTGTCCGGCGCGGATCGCGGCCACGTAGCCGGCGGGTCCGGCCCCGATGACAAGCACGTCCGTCCCGGTGGTGACGTCTCCGACGACCATCAGTTCGCCCCCGTTCTCGTAGTCTTCGTCGTATTCATATTCGTAGTCGTAAGTGGTGTTCGATCACTCGAGCAATAGCAGTTCGGGGTTCTCGAGGTACTCCATCACGGTGTTCGTAAACTGTGCGCCGACCGCGCCGTCGATCAGCCGGTGATCGAACGACAGCGACAGGGTCATCACCGATCGCGGCTCGATCGTCTCCTCGCCGTCCCGCTCGACGACGCGGGGCTTGCGCTTGATCTCGCCGATCGCGAGGATCCCCGACTCGGGGTAGTTCAGGATCGGCGTGGCGTACTCGCCGCCGATGCCGCCGACGTTCGTAATCGTGAACGTCGACCCCCGGAGTTCGTCGGGGCTGATCGATCGCTCGCGGGCCTTCTGGACGAGTTCGTTCATCTCCGAGGACAGTTGCAGGAGCCCCTTCCGATCGGCGTCCTCGAGGACCGGGACCATCAGCCCGACGTCGGTCGCGGTGGCGACCCCGACGTTGTAGTAGTCGCGGTAGACGATCTCCTCGCTCTCGTCGTCGATGACCGCGTTCATCTCGGGGAACTCCTTCAGCGCCGCGACGACGGCCTTCATGATGAACGGCATGTAGGTCAGCCGGATGCCCTGGTCCTCGGCGCGGGACTTGAGTCGATCGCGAGCCTCGACGAGCGCCGTCACGTCCACCTCGTCGTGGTGGGTGACGTGGGGCGCGGTGTACTTCGACTCGACCATCGCGTCCGCGATCGTCTTGCGGACGCCGCGGAACGGTTCGCGGCGTTCGCGCTCGCCGGGTGCGAACGCCGCCCCTTTCTCGCCGACCGGTTCGCCGGCCTCGATCGCCTCCCGGTCGGCCTCCTGGGCCTGTCGCTGGGCCTCGGCGTACTCTTTCACTGCTTCCGGCGTGACGAACGCCTCGCCGTCGCGCTCCTCGTCGGTCGGAACGGCGTCGATGTCGACGCCCTCCTCCTCGGCGAGGCGTCGAGTCGCGGGCGCGGCCAGGGTTTTGTCCCGATCGGCCGATTCGATTCGTGCCGGCCGAGTCTGGGTCCCCTGACCGGTACCCGCGCCACCGGTCGCTGCGCCGCCGGACTCGGTCGCGGACGTGTCCGCGGTCGATTCGGATTCCGCCGTCGCGCCGTCGTCCGGCGCGGCGGTCTCCGTCCCGGCCGCGACTGTACCGCCGCTCGCTGCGGCCTCGACGTCCGCCGCGGTGATCCGCCCGCCGGGACCGCTCCCCTCGATCGTCGAGAGGTCGATCCCCTGCTCGCGGGCCAGCCGGCGCACGCGCGGGGGTGCGAAGACGCGATCGTCGGGCGTTTCGACCTCGGCGGTCTCCGCGCCGGGGTCGCCGGCGACGTCGCCCTCGTCGGTGGCCTCGACCTCCTCGTCGACGGCGGGTTCGGCCGCGGCCTCGTCCGCACCGCTTCCACCCTCGCCCTCGACGTCGAACGTGACGAACACCTCGCCGACGGGGATCACGTCGCCCTCTTCGTAGTGCAACTCGTTGACGGACCCGTTGACCGGCGCGGGCACCTCTACGAGGGCCTTGTCGGTCTCGACCTCGGCGATCGGCTGATCTTCGCTGACCTCGTCGCCCGGCGCGACGAGCCACGAGACCAGTTCGCCCTCGGCGACGCCCTCACCGACGTCGGGGAGTTTGAACTCGCGGACCATGTTAGAACTCCACGGCGTTCCGGATGCCGTCCTCGACCCGCGCGGCCTCCGGCAGGTAGTAGTCTTCGAGCGCGTACAGCGGGAACGGCGTGTCGAAGCCGGTGATACGCTCGATCGGTGCCTCCTGGTGGAGCAGGGCGTTCTCCTGGATCGTCGCGGTGATCTCTCCAGCCAGTCCGCCCGTTTTCGGGGCCTCGTGGACGACAGCGGCGCGGCCCGTCTTTTTGAACGAGTCGACGATGGTGTCCTCGTCCAGCGGCGAGAGCGTCCGCAGGTCGACGACCTCGACGTCGATCTCGCCCGCGAGGTTCTCCGCGGCCTCGATGGTCGGCCGGGTCATCGCGCCCCACGTGAACACCGAGATGTCCGACCCCTCGCGGCGGACGGCGGCCTCGCCGATCGGCACCTCGTAGGGGTCGTTCGGCACCTCCTCGCGGAAGGCCCGGTAGATGAGTTTGGGCTCGAGGAAGACCACCGGGTCCGGCGATCGGATCGCGCTCGTAAGTAACCCCTTCGTGTCGTACGGCGTGGAGGGGATGACGACCTTGAGCCCGGGCTGGTGGACGAACATCGCCTCCGAGGACTCGGAGTGGTGTTCGGGCGCGCGGATGCCCCCGCCGTAGGGTGCCCGGACGACGAGCGGACAGGTGTATCGACCGCGCGAGCGCGTCCGCAGGCGCGCGGCGTGAGAGACGATCTGGTCGAACGCCGGGTAAATAAAGCCCAGGAACTGGATCTCGGGGACGGGGCGCATCCCGTAGGCGGCCATCCCGATCGCGGTCCCGACGATACCCGACTCGGCCAATGGCGTGTCGATCACGCGATCCTCGCCGAACTCGTCGTACAGTCCCTCGGTGGCGCGGAAGACGCCGCCGTTCTTCCCGACGTCCTCGCCCATGACGACGACGTCGTCGTCGCGTTCCATCTCGCTGTGCAATCCGTCGCGTACCGCCTGTACCAGGGTGAGATTTTCCGATTCTGCAGCCATGTTAGCCCTCCAGTAGCGCGTCGTCTCCGTGGCGTTCGCGTACCGATTCGAACCACTCGAGCTGTTCCTGTAATCGTTTGGGCATGCCGTCGTAGACGTGCGCGAAGATCTCCTCTGGATCGGGTCGTTCGACGGACTCCGCCTCGTCGATCGCGTCGGCGACCTCGTCCCGGATCCGCTCCTCGATCGCGTCGACGCGCTCGTCGTCAAGGAGGCCGTGATTCCGCAGGAACGTCTCCATCCGCGGGATCGGGTCCTTCTGCTTCCAGCGTTCGACCTCCTCGTCGTCGCGGTAGACCGAGGGGTCGTCCGCCGTCGTGTGCGCGCCAAAGCGGTACTGGACGGCCTCGATCAGCGTCGGCCGGGTCGCACTCCCGGGCGACTCGTCCCGGACCGCGTCCGGGTTCTTCGCCTTCTCGACGGCGTCGCGCGTGACCTTGTACACCGCGAGCGGGTCCATCCCGTCGACCTGAACGCCCTCGAAGCCGTAGGCGGTGGCCTTCTGGGCGATCGTCTCGCTGGCCGTCTGGCGTTCCCGCGGGACGGAGATGGCCCACTGATTGTTGTTACAGAAGAACACGTTCGGGGTGTCGAAGACGCCGGCAAAGTTCAGCCCCTCGTGGAAGTCGCCCTCGGACGTCGCGCCGTCGCCGAAGTAGCAGATGAACGCCTTCTCCTCGTCCCGGAGTTTCGAGGCCCAGGCCGCGCCCGTCGCGTGGGGGATCTGGGTCGCGATCGGGACGGCGACGGTGAAGATGTTGGCGTCGTCGGGGATCTGGTTGCCTCGCTCGTGGCCCATCCAGTACAGCAGGGTCCGCTTGAGCGACATGCCGCGAACGAGGGAGACGCCGTGTTCGCGGTAACTGGGGAAGAGCCAGTCCTCCTGATCCAGGGCGTGGGCGCTGCCGATCTGGGACCCTTCCTGGCCGGACAGCGGCGGATACGTTCCCATCCGCCCCTGGCGCTGGAGGCTGACCGCCCGCTCGTCGAAGTGGCGTGCCAGGCGCATCTGTTCGTACATCTCGACCAGTGTGTCGTCCGCCAGGTCGGGGACGTCGGCACCCTCGAGAACCCGGCCGGTGTCGTCGAGGATCTGTACTCGTTCTCGGGGGTCGCGCTGTATCGTACTCACGGGTATACCCACCTGCACATACCCAAACGAATTATCGCTCGCGTTAAAGGATTTTCGTAAATAGTTTACTATCAAAGAGATTCTTGCGCCGCATACTGGGAGGTGTCCGGTGATACGATCTCGAATAGCTCGTTCGTCAGAAAATACGACTTCCCGGCGCGGGTTCTCGGAATGTTCGTGAACTAATTATCGGAATAGTGGACGCACGGTCGGTCACGTGAGGCGTACAGGCCACCGATACCGCCGGCAACGCCGGCCAACGTGTCGAGAAGGCGGCGAACTTGGTACGAGACCGTCGATAGTCAGCCGTTACCCGCGCGGTTCAGAAGCGACGCCGGAAGCCACTCCGGGACACCGGGAACCGACGACGGGAGACGCTACTCGGGAACGCCGGTCGCCGTGGATCCGGCGGAGTCGTCGCCACGCGCGTCCGCTCTGGCCTCCTCGACGCTCTTCCCTTCGCGGAGCACGGCGTCGACGAACAACTCCCCGGCCTTGTACGACGATCGAACCATCGGCCCGCTCGCACAGTACAGGAAGCCTAACTCCTCCTCGGCGACCCGTCGCCACGTCTCGTACTTGTCCGGGTGATCGTAGCGCTGTACCTCCAGGTGGGACCGCGACGGCCGGAGATACTGGCCGAGCGTGACGACGTCGACCCCCCGCTCGCGACAGTCGGCCAGCGTCTGGTAGACCTCGTGGTCGTACTCGCCGTGACCGAGCATGATCGAGGTCTTGGTGTAGATGTCCGATTCCCGATCGACCTGTTCGAGCACCGACAGCGACTGTTCATAGCCCGCGCGCCGATCGCGGACGGGGAACTGCAGGCGCTCGACGGTCTCGACGTTGTGCGCGATCACGTCCGGGTCGGCGTCGATGATCTTCCGGACGAGTCGTTCCTCGCCCTGGAAGTCCGGGATGAGGACTTCCACGAGGATGCCGGGGTGGCGATCCTTGATCTCCCGGATCGTCTCGGCGAAGTGGCCCGCACCCTGGTCGGGCAGGTCGTCCCGATCGACGCTCGTCAGGACCACGTAGTCGAGGCCGATCTCGGCGATGGCCTCGGCGACGTTCGCGGGTTCGTCGGGGTCCAGCGGTTCCATCCCGCCGGTTTCGACGTCACAGAAGTTACAGGCGCGCGAACAGCGATCGCCCATCAGCATGAACGTGGCCGTCCCGCCCTCGCCGTTGCCGGTCCCCGCGCCACCGGACCAGCACTCGCCGAGGTTCGGACAGTTCGCCTCCTCGCAGACGGTGTGGAGGTTCCGCTCCCGGAGCGTCTCGCGGATGCCGGTGAATTCCCGTCCCGACGGTGGCCGCATTTTCAGCCAGTCGGGCTTGCGGGCGGTGTTCATACCCGAAAATGGCCGCCGAAGGTGAAAAACCATTGCGATCGGCGGGTCGATGCGAACGGTCACGCAGAAGTCGTCTGAACAGTTCAATCGTCGGAACTATTCGCGTGAACAGTTCGAACGGCAGGAAGATTTATTTAATGCGTTTATGTTGGCGTAGTAGTAGATGCTCGATCTCGATCGCGACGAGATCACGGACGGGCCCATTCCGAAGACCCTCGTGATCCTGGCCGTACCGTTGCTCGTACAGAACCTCGTTCAGGTTCTCCAGCAGGTGATCGACACGCTCTGGCTCGGTCGCCACAGTCTGGAAGCGGTCGCCGCGGTCGGGGTGACGTTTCCGGTCGTGGGCCTGGTGACCGCGGTGGCGGTCGGTGCCGGCGTCGGCACCCAGGTCCTCGTCTCCCAGCGCGTCGGCGCCGAGGAACTCGCACTCGGCCGCCGGGCCGCGGTCAACGGCACCGTCGTCGGCCTCGTCGGCGGCGCGATCGTCGGGCTGGCGGTCTGGGCGCTCGCCGGACGAATCGTGGGCATCTTCGGCGCGCCCGACCTCGTCACCGAGTACGCCACCATCTACCTCGCGACGATCGCGCTCGCGGTCCCCATCCTGAGCGCGAGCGAGGCGATCGAGTCGAGTTTCATCGGCTGGGGCGACACGCGGGCCGCCCTGTACATCAACGTCCTGGCGATCGCGGTGAACCTCGTGCTCGACCCGTTCCTGATCTTCGGCTGGTGGCTGTTTCCCGAACTCGGCGTCGCGGGGGCCGCGGCGGCGACTGGCATCGGCTACGGCGTCGGGATCGGGCTCGGGATCGGCATGGCACTGCGCGGGCGCAGCGGGTTCGCCCTCTCGCGGGCGGACGTCGACCTCCACCTCGACGACTGCCGCGAAATCGTCGACGTCGGCTGGCCGACCGCCGGTCAGTACGTCTCGAGCCAGTCCGCACGCGTCGGGATGGTCTGGCTCGTCGCCCTCGTCGGCGGCGCGGTGGGGTTGGCGGCGTACACGATCGGTGCCCGGGTCGCGACCGTCTCGTTCGTCCCCGCGATCGGGCTCCAGCAGGCCGCCCAGAGCATGATCGGGCAGAACCTCGGGGCGGAACACCCCCTCCGGGCGCGGCGAACGACGTGGACCGGCGTCGCCATCGCGAGCGTCGGACTCACGGTCGTCGGTGCGATCCAGTGGGCGATCCCCGGCGCGCTGTCGGCTGCCTTCGTCCCCGACGCGACGCCGACGGAACTCGCGGTCGCGGCGGAGTACCTGCGAATCCTCGCGTACGGCTACTGGGCGATCGGCGCGACCTACCTCCTGCAGGCGGGGTTCAACGGCGCGCGGCGGACGCGAACGAGCCTGGTCGCCACGCTGTTGCAGTACTGGATCGTCCGGATCCCGGTCGCTGCGGGCGCGGCGTTCCTCCTGAACATGGGCGTGACCGGCGTCTTCTGGGCCGTCACCCTCTCGAACGTCGCGGCGGCGATCGGGCTCGGGGCCTACTACTGGTCCGAGACGTCGACCGGGATGAACGAACGCGCCGCGAAGACCGCCGCCGAGGGAGCCGGAGCCGCGGATTGATCGGTCTGCTGTACCGACGTATCGGTGCAACCGCGATCGTCCCGCGTTGTACCGGAACTGACGCACAGTAGTCCGTCCGACCGATCGTCGGCAACTGACGCGCTGCAATAGTTTTACGGCGACGAACGGAATAGCAGGGGCCCATGTCCCCGACGACCTCGGACTGGCTCCACCTCTCGGACGACGAGGAGATCGTCTGGGAGCGTCGCCCGCACCCGATCGCGATGGGGACCGGCCTCCCGATCGGAGCCGGACTCGTAACGATCGGCGTTCTCCTGCTCGGCTGGGGCGCGATCGCGGGGATCGACCTCCTGACGCTGGTCGGGATCCTCGTCGCGTTCGCCGGCACCGCGCTGGTCCTCGCTCGCTACGTCGTCTGGACGAACACGCGCTACGTCATCACGTCCGACGAACTGTACAAGAAACGCGGCGTCGTCTCGCGCGAGGTCACCCAGTTTCGCCTCGACCGGGTCCAGAACACGAGCCTGCAACAGCCGCCGCTCGGCCGCCTGCTGGGCTACGGCGACCTGACGGTCTACACCGCCGGCTCCGGCGAACCGGAACTGACGTTCGAGCGGCTCCCGAATCCCGATCGGGCCGCGAGCCACCTCAACGAGCAACTCGGCCGACCCGCTGCGGACAGGGACCGGACGACTGTCTGATCCGGTCTGCTGTACCGACGAACCGGTGCAACCGCAAGACGATCGCGATTGCACCGGAACCGACGGACAGGAGTCCGTATGACGGCGATTCCGGAGTCCGACACCGATCCCCGCTGTCTGACCCCGATCCGGCGTCCAGATCCGGCCCCGGTACGTGATCCCGTCCCGATCCCGGACCGAATGACAAGGCCCATTACGGGGAGTGTGGTCCGTCTCCGACACGATGGCACAACAGTCACTGTCGACGACGGGTCGCGCGCGATCGAACACCGCGAGCGTCGCGGCCAGTGCCGGGACCGGCGTCCTCGCCGCCGCGATCGGCTACCTCCTCACGTACGTCCTGATCGCCAGCGAGGTCGGCGAGGAGTTCGGCGACGGCATCGCCGAGTGGAAAGCCGTCGCCTGGTACTTCTACAACGCGCACATGGTCGACGTCGAGGCCAGCGGCGCGATCGGGGGCCTCGGCGGGACGGACACCGTCGACTTCATCGCCCAGTCGAGCAGCACGAGCGCCACGTTGCTGTACCTCGTGCCGCCGCTCGTACTCGTCGTCGTCGGAGCGATCCTCGCCTCCCAGTGGGACGTTCGCGACCTCGGCGCGGCCGTCGTCGCCGGCGCGCCGGTCGCGATCGGCTACGCCGTGGTCGCGGGTCTCGGCGCGGTCGTGGCCGAGTCGAGCGCCGAGCGAACCTTCTTCGGCATCGAGGCGAGCGGGTCGATCGCGCCCGACCTCGTGCCCGCGATCGTGCTGGCCGGCATTCTCTACCCGCTCGTGTTCGCGACCGCGGGGGCGGTCCTGGTGGCGCTCGTGCGATCGCGGTGATCGAGTTACGAGGACCGCCCGACCGACCCACGACTCGAAGGAAACGCCTTTGACCGGTCGCTTCCCGTGTCCGTACGATGGAGGTCGCCGAGGTTCTCCCCGAGTTCGCCGACGCCTTCGCCTTCGAGGAGTTCAACCGGATGCAACGCGAGGCCCTGCCGGCCTTGCTCGAATCGGACGAGAACGTGGTCGCGAGCGCGCCGACCGCCTCGGGCAAGACCGCGCTCGCGGAACTGGCGATCTGCAAGGCGCTCGCCGACGGCGGCACCGCGCTCTTTATCGCGCCGTTGCGAGCCCTGACCAACGAGAAAGAAGACGACTGGGACCGCTTCGAAGAATTGGACTTCTCGGTCTACGTCGTCACCGGCGAGCGGGACCTGAACCCGCGGCGCGCGCGTCACGCGGACATCCTCGTGATGACGCCCGAGAAACTCGACTCGGCGACGCGCAAGCACGACTCGCGCCGGTACGACTTCGTCACCGACGTCGACGTCTGCGTCATCGACGAGGTCCACCTGCTCGACGCTGATCGGCGCGGATCGGTGCTCGAGGTGACGATTTCCCGCCTGCGACGGCTCTGTGATCCCCGGATCGTGGCGCTGTCCGCGACGATGCCGAACGTGGACGACGTGGCGGCGTGGCTGGAGGCCCCCGCGGAGACGACCTTCGAGTTCGGCGAGGAGTACCGTCCCGTCGACCTCAACGCGGGCGTCAAGACCTACACGCACGGCGAGAACACCTTCGCCGACAAGTACCGGCGGCTCTACCGGGCGCTCGACCTCGCAGAGCCACACCTCCGGGAGGACGGCCAGACGCTCGTGTTCGTCTCCTCACGACAGGACACGGTGCAGGCCGCCAAGAAGGCCAGGGACGAGATCGCCGAGCGCGACCTCGAGATCGGCCCGCGCGGCGACTACGACTTCCACGCCGAGTCGAAGGAGGCGCTCGAGAACGACACGCTCCGGAAGTCCGTCCTCGACGGCGTCGCGTTCCACCACGCGGGCCTCTCGAAGAACGATCGCGACCTCGTCGAGGAGTGGTTCAAAGAGGGCCGGATCGAACTCCTGTTCTCGACCTCGACGCTCGCGTGGGGCGTCAACCTCCCGGCGCGCTGCGTCGTGATCCGGGACACGAAACTCCACGACCCGCTCGAGGGCGAAGTCGACATGAGCCCCCTGGACGTGCTCCAGATGCTCGGACGCGCGGGCCGGCCGGGCTACGACGACGTCGGCTACGGCTGGGTCGTCTGCGACACCGCGGAGGCCGACAAGTACCGCCGCCTGCTCCGGGACGGCAAAGAGATCGAGTCGCGCCTCGCCGAAAGCCTCGAGACCCACCTGAACGCCGAAATCGCGATGGGGACCATCGCCGACCTGGAGGACGTGATGGACTGGCTCGAGACGACCTTCTACTACGTGCGAGGCCAGTCCAGGCCGGAGGAGTACGACTTCCCCAATCTCCGCGCGCGCGTCCGAGACTGTCTCGAGGACCTCGTCGATCGCGGCTTCGTCGAGATGGACGACTCGGACCTCTCGATCGAGGCCACGGCGCGGGGGATGCTGGCCTCGAAGTACTACCTGCGTCTCGAGACGGCGGCGGAGTTCGCGGCGCTGTGCGACCGAGTGTCGGAGAAGGGAGACGACCTCGAGACGGGCGATATCCTCGAGACGGTCGCGACCGCCCAGGAGTTCGACTCCGTCTCCGCCCGCCAGTCCGAACGGGACGCGATCGACGCGGTGCTGGTCGGTCAGGACACCGGCGACCTCGACGCGGGCGATCGGAAGGTGCTCGCGATCCTCCGGAGCGGTGCTAACGGCTCGATCCCCCCGGAACTGCGAAGCGACGCGTGGGTGATCCGCCGGAACGCGACGCGACTCGTCTCGGCGCTCGGCGCGTTCCTCGATCGGTTCGCGGGCCCGCACGCGGCGAACCTCGCCCGACGGGTCGAGGCCCGCATCGAGAACGGCGTCGCCGAAGACGCGGTCGGACTGGTCGCGATCGACGGGGTCGCCGCCGGCCGGGCGAGCAAACTCTCGAAAGAGGGACTGTCGACTCCCGGCGACGTCGTGGCGGCGGGCGTCGAGGGCCTCGTCGACGCCGGCCTCTCGGACGGGGTCGCCGAGAGCGTCTACGAGAGCGCCCAGTCGCTCCCCGCGATCGAACTCGAGTGGGGCCAGTTCCCCGACGCGATCGGGACCGGCGAGAACGAGGTTCGCGAGGTCACCGTCAGGAACGTCGGCGAAGCCGCCCGCGCCGGGATCCGGGTGACCGTCAACGGCGTCGAGATGACGAGCACGAACACCTACCTCCGCGACACCGAGACCGTCCCCGTCGGCGTCTTCGGGGCCGACGCCGACGTACTCGAGTTCACCGTGAGCGTCGCCTTCCCCGAGGAACCGCTCGTCCCGATCGCGGAGACGCGGACGGTCCGGGTCGAGTGAGTATCCACCGCGCGATCGATCCGGCCACGAACCGTTTTGACGACGGACCGTCTAGGTTCGCCCGGGTGCTACGATGGACCGAAACGTCGGCGGTATCGACCGTTTAGGGCGGATCGTCGTCGGTGCACTGGCTACGATCGCCGGACTCGCCGCGCTCGCGGGCTACTGGACCGTCGGACTCGTCGGCGGCGTGCTGGCGCTCGCGATCGGGGTGATCCTCCTCGCGACCGGGACGACCCGGAAGTGCCCGATCAACGAGGCCGCCGGGATCGACACGACCGAGAAGTGACATCCTCCCCGCCCTGAAGGGCGGGTTTCCTCACTACCGCGAGATGAAGCGGCCGACCGCGTTCGATCGATAACTCAGTCGGCCAGTCGAAGCACTTCCTCGCGGAGTTCCGCCGCGTCGTCGACGACGACGTCGGCCGGCGAGAGATCGATGTCGCCGTGGGCGTCGATCCGGTAGGCGACGACGATCGTCCCCGCTCGCGCGGCCGCCTCGATCCCGTTTTCGGAGTCTTCGACGACGACGCACTCCTCGGTCGGGACGCCGACCTCGCTCGCGGCGTACTCGAAGACGTCGGGCGCGGGTTTGCTCGCGGCCTCGATCTCGTCGGCGCTGATGACCTCGTCGAACGCGCCCGCGAGGTCGAACCGATCGAGCACCAGTCCGATCCAGTCGTGGGGCGAGGAGGAGACCAGCGCCGTGGGAACGTCCCGATCGTCCAGTTCCGCGAGCAGGTCGTGGAGGCCATCGAGGGAGTCGACGCGCTCGGTGTAGAGCGTCTCCGCGAAGGCTTCGAACCGATCGATCCACTCTTCGCGCGTGATCGCCGTCTCGTACTCCGAATCGAGGTAGTCGTAGATCTCGCGGAAGTTCATCCCGCTCACCTCCGCGAGGTCGACGTCCGCGTCCGGAACCGCGACCGGGAGCAGTTCCTCGCGCTCGAACTCGACCCAGTAGTCTTCGCTGTCGACGAGCACACCGTCCATATCGAACAACACGGCAGTCATGTGGGAACGGCTATTCGCCGCGATCGGATAGCCGTTTGGCCCTATTCGAAGCAGGACGTCTCGGAGGGTGTGAACGAGACGCGTACTCCGATACCGCCGCGAAAGCCCCTTTCACACCCGCCAACGTAGTTTGCCGATCGGCCGATACGGAACGGACGTCCGAGGTGTCTACGGGTACCGGACGGTGATCTCCGCTCCGCGCGGTCGATTACCGACCCGACTTATCCGAAGACCCCACCACGGCGCTCGTGTTCCATCTCCGTCTCGACCGCCGAGGCGATATCGTCGCCGAACTCCCGTTCGAGCAGCCACAGCGCCAGATCGATCCCCGCGGTAACGCCGCCGGAGGTCAGAACGTCGCCGTCGTCCGCGTGCCCGCTGGCACGCGCTGGACTGGCGGCGGTAGCCGCCCCGTCAACCACGCGTTCCTCGACCACGTTCGCCGCGTACTCCTCGAGGTCCTCGATCGCGACCTGGTGCGTGGTCGCCGGCCGGCCCTCCAGCAGCCCCGCCTCCGCGAGGATCATCGCGCCGGTGCAGACCGAGGCGATCGTCGCCCCGTTCGCGTAGCGCTCTTCGACCGCGTCCGGAAGAATCCCGTCCTCGACGACGGCCCGGACGCCCTCGTTCGCGGTCGTCCATCCGCCGCCCGGCACGATCAGCAGGTCCGGGTCCCCGAGCGTGCCATCGGGTTCCACCCGTAGCTCGTGGCTCGCCGTCACCAGATCGGTCTCATCGAGCGTGACCAGTCGGACGTCGATCGACGCACCGGCGCGCGCGCCGTTCTCGAGCACCTCGTAGGGACCGATCGCGTCGAGTTCGTCGAAGCCGTCGAACAGGACGATTTCCGCGGTGATGTCGACCATGTTCGCCTATCGGTCGATCGAGGAATACGTGTTTCGTGGCGTGTGCAACGGCCGCGCGGATCGAGCCGATCGATACGAGCGCGCTGGTCGGCCGATCGAAACCCGCCGGCCGAGAGCGCTCACACGCACGCCGGGCGATCAGAACGCGCTGTCCGGGTGTTCCCAGTCCTCGTAGTACTCGCGCTGGCGATCGGTGAGGTCGTCGACGTCGACGTCCAGCGTCTCGAGTTTCCGGTTGGCGACCGCGCGATCGAGGCGATCCGGCATCGCGTACAGTCCCGGTGTGAGTTTCTCGCCGCGGCCTTCTGCGAGCATGTCGCGTGCGGCCACGAACATCATCGCGAACGTCGTGTCCATCACCTCGGCCGGGTGGCCGCTGCTGTGCGGCCCGGTGAGATTGACGAGGCGACCTTCGGCGAGCAGGTTGATCCGGCGCCCGTCGGCCATGTGGTAGCGAGTGACGCCGTCGCGGGGTTTGGTGACGCGATCGGCGGCGTCCTCGAGGGCCGCGACGGCGATCTCGACATCGAAGTGGCCGGCGTTCGCGAGGATGACGCCGTCGTTGAGTTCATCGAAGTGCTCCTCGCGGACGACGTCGCGGTTCCCCGTCGAGGTGATGACGTAGTCGGCCTCCGAGGCGGCGTCGGCCATGCTGGCGATCCGGTGGCCGTCCATGTGCGCCTCGAGGGCCTTCCGTGGATCGACCTCGGTGACGATCGTCTGTGCGCCCATCCCGCGGGCCTTGCGCGCGATGCCGCGGCCGCAGTAGCCGTAGCCGCCGACGACGACGGTCTTGCCCGAGAGCATCGTGTTGGTCGTGATCATCACGTTCGACAGCGACGATTCGCCGGTACCGTGGACGTTGTCGAAGTAGTGTTTCATCGGCGTGTCGTTGACGCCGTAGACCGGGAACTCGAGCACGTCCTCGTCCTCCATGGCCTCGAGTCGGGTGATTCCGGCCGTCGTCTGCTCGCCGCCCCCGATCACCTGCCGGGCGACGTCGGGGTGGTCAGCGTGGACCTTCGCGATAAGTTCACAGCCGTCGTCGAGGATGAAGTCGGGTTCCGCCTTCAGCAGTCGGTGCTGGCCGTCGGCCCACTCCTCCTCGGTCATGCCGGCTTCGACGAACGTCTCGATACCGTCCTGATCGCGAAGGGCGTCAACTACCTCGCCCTTGGTACTGTAGGGTTCGCTCCCGGTGACGAGGACCTCGGCGCCCGCGTCCCGCAGGGTTTCGATCAGTACGCCCGTCTTTTGCTCGAGGTGAGAGGCCAGCGCGACGCTGTACCCGGAGAGGGGTTCTCGCTCGCCGTACTCGTCGGCGAGCGATCGCAGGATGGGCGTGTAGTCGCGCGTCCAGGCGAGCGGATCGGTCTGGTCTGACATACCGTGGTCAACGTCATTGCACGATCATAAATCCCGCTGACGGACAGTACGATCACCCGACTGCTCGGCGACGAACGAGCGCGTTCAGACGGTTCCGTACCCCTGCAACCGGAGCCAGACCGACGCGACCGCGACCGCGAGACCGAGGACGAGGACCAGCCAGTCGGCCCCACCGAACGGCTGGGTATTGTAGAACGAGCGCTCGCCGCGGGTATCGAAGCCACGCGCCTCGAGCGCCATCGACTGCGTCTGGACGTTCCGGATCGCGGTCATGAACACCGGGATCAGGAGCGGCACGTAACTTCGGAGCAGGGTGATCGGGTTGCGTCCGCCGACCTCGTGGCCGCGCGCGGCCTGGGCCTGTCGCACCGTGTTGGCCGATCCGAGAAACGTCGGGAACAGTCGCAGGGCGGTGCCGACTGCGAAACAGAACGCGTACGGGATGCCGATCGATCGCATCCCGGCGACGATTTCCTCGTTGGAGGTGGTCGTCACGAACAGCAGGCCGCCCACGATGAACGCCGCGATCCGCTGGGATCGGCCGAGCGCGAACAGCACCTCCCGTTCGGTGATCGATCCGAGCGGCGTCGAGAGCAACACGTCCCCGCCGGGATCGGTGAACGCCGGCCAGACGGCGAACCCGACGAGGAACAGCGCGATCACGATGAACGAGAGGCGTTTAAAGTTCGGCCAGCCGCCGACCGCGACGAGCGCGAGAAACGAGGCTGCGAGCGGGACGAACACCCACAGCGGGTCGCCGAAGACGTAGGCCGCGACGAACACGCCCAGAAGCAGCCCCATCTTCGAGCGCGCGTTCAGGCGATGGAGGAACGTCTCGCGATCGACGTACAGCGAGGGTGACGAACTCACGCACCCTCACCCCCGGTGGCGTCGTCAGGGTCGTGTGCCCCGCCGTGGGTGTCATCGTCGGAGCCACCCTCGCCGACGTCGTCGCTGCCGCCGTCGGCGCGACTGTCTGCGTCCCCGCTCGCCACGGAGTCGGCGGCGCGAGCCGTTTCGGACGCCTGCGCGCCGCCGAGCCCCGCGACGACTTCGTCGACCGAGAGCGCGGGCAACGCGTCGTCCTGACCGGTCTCGGCTGCCAACCGGTTCGAGAGCGCGACCGGCTGCGGCGGTTCGAGTTCCCACCGGTCGAGGAGCGACTCGTCGGCGAACAGTTCCCGCGTCGATCGATCGAAGACCTTCTCGCCGTCGGCCATCACGACCGTCCGCGGTGCGTAGCGGGCGACCGTGTGCATGCTGTGGGTGACCATCACGACGGTCACCCCCGACTCCCGGTTGAGACGTGCGACGAGGTCCATAAACCGATCGCGCTGGGTCGCGTCAAGGCCGGTCGTCGGTTCGTCGAAGACGATCGCGTCGGGGTCGGTCGCGAGGATCGACGCCAGCGCGACCCGCTGGCGCTGCCCTTTCGAGAGGGCGAACGGGTCCGCGTCCTCCAGCCCGTCGAGTTCGACGGTCTCGATCGCGTCGGCGACCGCCCGCTCGAGTTCCTCGTCCACCATCCCGAAGTTTTCGGGGCCGAACGCGACCTCCTCGCGGACGGTGTCGGCGAAGATCTGATGGTCGGGATTCTGGAAGACGTAGCCGACCGAGCGGCCGACCTCGCTCATCGAGCGGTCCGAAACCTCCTCCCCGCGCCAGCGCGCGCTTCCCGCATCGGGTTCGAGCAATCCGTTCAGGTGCTTCGCGAGGGTCGTCTTCCCGCTACCGTTGTGGCCGACAATCGCGACGACCTCTCGCTCGTCGATCGTGAGGTCGACGCCGTCGACCGCCCGCACCGTCTCCCGATCGGTCTCGTACTCGTGGACGATTCCCTCGAGTTCGAACAGCGGTCCGCCGGTGTCGCGTCCGGTGTCGGCCGGTGCGCCGGGGAGCGCCGCGTCGCGACGCGCGGGCGGCGTCCACGCGAGGTCGCGATCGAGGATGGCGTCGACAGCCTCCTCGGGGTACAGCGGCAGGTTCTCGCGGGCCCAGCCGAGTCGATCGAACACCTCGACGACCGGCGGCACGGCAACGCGTGCGTTCCGGAGGGCCTCGACGTCGGTGAACACCTCGCGGGCCGGCCCCTCGTGATACACGCGGCCGGCGCGAAGCAGGACGGCCCGATCGGCCAGTAGCGCCTCCTCGATCTCGTGGGTGACCAGCACGATCGTCTCCGGGCCGGTCCATCCCTCGGGAGCGCTCGAGTCGTCGGCGTCCGCGAGCGAGCGGATCACCGACAGCGTGTCGTGACTCCCCGCCGGATCGAGGTCGCTGGTCGGTTCGTCGAGCAACAGCAGGTCGGGGTGGTTCGCGACGACGCCGGCGAAGACGAGGCGTTGTTTCTGTCCGCCCGAGAGGGCGTCCGGCGGGCGTCTGCGCGCGAGGTCGTCGAGTCCCGCAACCTCGAGCGCGTGATCGACCCGGGGATCGATGTCGGCCGGCGGGACCGCGAGGTTTTCGGGGCCGAAGACGACCTCGCTCTGGACGCTCGTCCCGAACAGTTGCGCCTCGTAATCCTGCAAGACCATCCCGACGGCGGCGGCCATCTCCGGCACTCGAGCGGCGGTCGCGTCTCGACCGAGGACCTCCACGTCGCCCGCGAACGAGCCGGTGATGAAGTTCGGGATGATCGAATTGAACGTCCGCAACAGCGTCGACTTGCCGCCACCGCTGGCACCCATTACCACGGTGAATTTCCCGGCGGGAACGTCGAGGTCGAGGCCGCGAAGGACGGCCCCGCCGCGCTCGTCCGGGTCGTAGTCCTCGACGTCGGCGAACGAGTCCGCCGGCGGCAGATCCAGCCCGCGCTCGTAGGCGAAGACGACGTCCCGCAGGACCGCCGCGTCCTCGTCGGTCGAGTCAGTGTCCATGATAACGAATACAGGTAGATTATAGGTTAAAACAGCGTGGTTAGTCGATCAGTTCGGAGAGTCGCTCGCCGGAGATCGAAGTCAGTCCGAGGACGATCAGGAACGCGATCGCTCCGAGAACGATCTGGACGGTCGCACCGCCTTGGCCGAACGTCGCCCCCTGACCCGCGGCGAATGCGACGTCCTGTACGCCCATCGAGATGGCGATCCCGACGACGACCCAGGCGATCGCGACCGCCAGCAGTCCGAGCGCGGCCGTCTGGGCCTGCCCCGAGCCGGTGTCCGGCAGATCCTCGTCGTGGAGCAGATCGGTGTAGAGAAGCCCCATCCGCTTGATCCGCGGGTACGTCAGGTACAGCAGCGGCGGCCCGAGCACGACCGTCGCGAGCGTGTTGTTCAGGAAGATCAGCGTCCCGAGCACCGAGAAGGGGAACAGTCCCAGCACCTCGAGTCCCCAGGCGATGATCGCCGCACAGGCCGCCGACGCCGCGATGGCGACCGCGACGAACTCGACGAACTGGCGACTGGCGTTCTCGCGGAAGTCCGGTTCGACGCCGCTCGAGAGGGGACCGAGGTTCCCCCAGAGCTTGTAGCCGAGCATGCCGAAAAAGAAGTTTCCGATAAAACCGAACAGGCTTCCCGGACCGAAGGTACCGGCGAAAATGTCGTTGATCAGGTTCCCGATCGCCGACCCCCAGGCCGCCGCCGGGCCGAACATGAGCCCAAAGATCACGGGTATGACGTTTCCGGGTCGAACCGCCGTGATCCCCGGAACGAGCACCAGCCCGGCGAAGGGGATCAGCAGTGCGGCGTATACCGCCGCTACGACCGCGACTAGCATGATCATCCGCGTGTCCCGCCACATCGTGACAAGCTCTCGCATTGCATTACAAACCACAGAACTACCACTTAAGCGTACCTATTGTTTGTATTATAGGTTGGTCGGGTTGGGGGGAGATATCGAGCCCGATCGACGCGAGTGCCCGACGGCCACGAGCACGATCGGGTGTCACGAGACGCGTTCGGAGACGAGATCGACGAGTTCCGCGCGCCGATCGGCGGTCACGGCACCGACGAACCAGTCCTCACCACTCGCCGTCCGGAGCCCGCTCTCGGCCGCGAAGAGTTCCCCCAGGAGCTGTTCCTCCCGATCGGGTCGGTAACAGACGACCCCGTCCAGTCGTCCCCGGGCGAGTAGTCCCCAGTGAACCGTCGGACTCCAGCTCTCGAAGCGACGCTTGCAGCGGTCCTCGATCGCGCGGTTGATCGCGTCGGAGACCGCCCGCCGATCGGGCTGGCGTTTCACATCGTGGCCGATGACCGAGACGACCGTGGCGGTCGCGGAATCGACGTCGGGTTCGGCATCGTGGTCGGCACTGACCGGGTGGCCGTTGTACCTGACGCCCTCGCCGCGCCGCCCCACGTACATATCGTCGAGCATTGGGACGTAGGCGACGCCCAGAACCGGGTCGTCGTCGGCGAGCACTGTCACCGCCGAGCCGAACGACGGGAGCCCGGATTCGAAGTTGTTCGTCCCGTCGTGCGGGTCGACGAGCCACTCGTACGCGCCGTTCCCGTCGTGAACGCCGGACTCCTCGGCGTCGATCCGGTGGTCGGGAAACGCCGATCGGACGACCGCGAGCATACGCTCTTCCGCGCCCGTATCGGCGCTCGATTTCACGTCGTGTGCGGACCGATCGGCGGTCGTCCGTCCGGTCCGGTAGCCCTCCCGCAGGTACCGTCCGCCGACGGAACAGGCCTCGATCGCGGAGAGTGACGGCTCCACGAGTTCGGTGCTTGACCGGTACGCCACCATGAATGTTTCTTTCGACAGGTAGAAATCGTGTCATTCTTCGGGCGACCGATCCTCGAACGGGTATGGAAGAGCACCAGCGACAGGTTGCGGACTTCGTCGAGGCGCACGGACTCGAAACGCCACCCGCGTACCGCCTCCTCGATCTCGTCTCGGAGGTCGGCGAACTCGCGAAGGACGCCAACGAGTCGACCGACTACGGGGCCACTCCGGAAACCGTCGCGATCGAACCCGACGAGATCGGCGACGCGCTGTTCGCCCTGCTGGCGCTCGCCGACTCGCTCGATATCGACGCCGAGGACGCGCTCGAGACGGCCATGGCGAAGTACGACGCCAGGATGGACGACCGCGGGTCGCCGGGATCGGGAGCCTGACGGCGAGCGGGCCGATGCGAGTCAGGGCGCAGGGTCGCCGTCGACGTCGAGCGCGTCCCGGACCGCCCGGGCGAGTCGCTTCTCGGCGTGGGTGTAGACGGGAAGACTCCGCTTTACCGGCGCGGGGACGTCCGAGAGGTCCGCCTCCGGGGCGTCGTGGAGCAGGCCCCAGCGCTGGCGGCCCGACTCCCCCCGCGCGCCTCGACCTCGCGACTCACGTGCACCGAGTGGCGTGCGACGCTGTAGAAGCGCGTTCCCTGGCCGGTGAACCGACTGACGTTCGACAGTGCGTGGGCGACGTCGTCCAGGTCGATCGCCGCCGGATCGGGATCGAGCGGGGTAATCGTCTCGCCCGAAATCGTGTCGATCGCGCCGTGACCGCCGTTCGCGGCCGCGAGGAGGTCCTGTAACTCCCCCGCGACGGCCTCGAACCGGGCCCGGAACTCGTGGTCGCCCCCGTCGGCCGCGCGGAGGTCCTCGCGCAACGCTCCCAGTTCCGCCTAAAGTTCGCCGATCCGACGGGAGAGGGACTCGGCGTCGTCCGGTTCGACCATACCGATCGTCAGCGAAGACAGTCAATAAATGTGTTTCGTCACCGGGACCCCAACGTCACCGGGTCGCGGCCGGCCACACCTCCGCCCGCGGGTTTAAGTACCATACCGCGGCCAAACGTCCCATGATCGACGACGCGATTCGCGTGCTCGCCGGCGACTGCACCGTGATCACGGACGGACCCGATCGCCAGGAGTACCGCGGCCGGGTGACCACGATTGTCAAACCCGACA
This sequence comes from Halosolutus sp. YCN4, assembly GCF_059736495.1. Lineage (NCBI taxonomy): Archaea > Methanobacteriati > Methanobacteriota > Halobacteria > Halobacteriales > Natrialbaceae > Halosolutus > Halosolutus sp. YCN4. The sequence goes on from NZ_JCASSM010000002.1 coordinate 23,117, forward strand.
ACACCGTGCTGGTCCACGACGTCGACGGCTACCAGCCCGTCGCGTGGCTCACCCGCGCCGACGCGGTCTCCAGCGATCGGGCCGACGGCTTCACCCTCGTCGCGACGAAGGACACCCAGACGCTCCGGATCGCCGCCCACGAACAGGACGGGTTCGCCCACTACCCGAGTTCGGCGGCCGGCACCCCCATCGGCACCTGTCCGTCGTGTGACGGGGCGCTCGTCCGCTCGTCCGGCGTCCACTGCGTCGGCTGTGGCGACCGCTACGGCGTCCCGTCGGATGCGACGATCCGGGACGAGCGCTGTGGCTGCGACTGCGGCCTCCCGAAGATGCGCGTCGAGCGCGGCCTCGCGTTCACCGTCTGTCTCGACCGCGACTGCGAGTCGCTCGACGACGCCGTCCGCGAGGCGTTCGATCGGGAGTGGACCTGTCCCGAAACGGACTGTGACGGCGACCTGCGGATCCTCCGTCGCGGGGGCCTGATCGCCGGCTGCGAGCACTACCCCGACTGTGACACCGGCTTCGCGATCCCCGCCGGTATCGTCGACGGCGAGTGCGCCTGCGGCCTCCCGACGTTCGAAACGCCGAACGGGGCACGCTGTCTCGACGCCACCTGCGAACTGGTGATCGAGGGATCGATCGGGGCCGCGGATGACGATTGAGCCAGGACTGAGCGCCTTCCGGACTGGAACCGATCGTCCACCTGACTGAAACCGCCCGTCCGGTCCACCGCGGGCTTTCGATGTGGTCGGTCACGATCCGGACGATCCATCGAGCGAAGGAACGCGTGGAATCGATCCGCAGTCACTTAGTGCCCGACGGCAAAGCCACTGGTATGTCACTCGAGGGGCGGTTCGACGAGGACGACGGCGTCGTCCGCGTAGGCGGCAACGCACGCCAGCGGTTCTACGATTCTCGGGGCTACGGCTACCCGCTGGAGGGCAACGAGATCGCCCTCGCACCCGTCGAGGCGGCCCACCTGCTCTTTCGCGGGGACCTCGCGGCGGTGGTCGCCGGCGGCGACCGGCTGGATTTCCAGTCGTTCGTCGCCCGCGAACCCGGGACGGACTTCGGGGTTCGGTTCCTGGTCTACGCGGATCTCCGATCGCGGGGCTTCTATCTCTCGCCGGCGGCGGAACCGTGGGTCGCGACTCCCCCGGACGCCGACTTCGCGGTCTTCCCGCGCGGGAAGGGACCGACCGACGGCGAGATCGAGTACCCGTTGCGAGTGCTCGGCGAACGGACCGACGTGCCCGCGAGCGCGCTCTCGGAGGGCGTCCTCGCCGTCGTCGACGAAGAGAGCGAGATCACCTACTTCGAGGTGGGCCGGCGCGACCCCTCGGGCGACTCCGCGACCGCGCTCCCCGAAGGCTGTGAGGCCGCCCTGCTCGCCGATCGAGTCGTCGTCTGGGAGCCGCCGCTGTCCCTGTACGAGGAGACGTTCTACGGTCAGCCCCTGGAGGGCCGGGAGTACGATCGGCCGACGCTCCAGTGTTCCCTGCTCGAGGCGACGTATCTCGCCGAACGCGGCGCGATCGACCTCGACCCGGCGACGGTGCGCGACCGGGGGCGCGACGTCGAGGGCGAGCGGTTCGATCGCCGCCTGCGCGTCTACACCGAACTGCGCGAGCGCGGGGTCGTCCCCAAGACGGGGTACAAGTTCGGCGCGGACTTCCGGACCTACGCGACCGTCGAGTCGGTCGACAACCTCGGGCACTCGGAACTGCTCGTTCGCGTCCACCCCGCCGACGTAGTGTTCGAACCGCGCGATCTGGCGCTCGACGTCCGCCTCGCCCACGGCGTCCGGAAGACGATGGTCTTCGCGCTCGTGGCCGACGACGGGATCGAGTGGTGGTCGATCGAGCGGGTGACGCCCTGAGGGAACCGTTCCAGGGTCCGTCGGCGAGGTCGATTACGGTAGGCGACGAGTCCGGTGAGCGGAATTATAAAAACCCCGACGGACCAGTATCGTCGCATGCAACTCGAGGCGATCGGTGTCGGTGGCGCGGGCTGCCGGATCACCGACGCGATCCAGGCCGCAGAGCCAGCGACGCAGACGTTTCTCACGGACGCCTTCGTGTTCGATACCGACGAGCCGGATCTGCAACGCGGGGTCGTTCCCGAGTCACATCGCCACCAGTACGGACAGGGGACCGGACTCGACGATCCGACCGGGTTCGACGGGAATCTCGAGCGGGGGTTCGAGTTCGGCCCGACGGTCGCCGAGGAACTGCTCGAGGTACTGGAGCGCGGAACGCCGGCGGCGGCCGACGCGTTTCTCGTCACGGTCGGCCTCGGCGGCGTGACGGGTGGGATCACCGCACCCGCGCTCGTCGCGGCACTGCAGCGGCGGTACGACGCGCCGGTGTACGCTCTCGCGACGCTCCCGGCCGATCGGGAGTTCGATCCCGACCCCGCCACGTCCGGAGCGGGATCCCGCGTACGGACGACGACGGGTGCCGAGGGACCACCGCGGCCGAACGCGCCCGCCAACGCGATCCGGACGCTCGAGCGACTGGACGGACTCGCGAACGCGATCGTCCTGTTCGACAACGACGCGTGGCTCCGTCCCGGCGAGACGCTCGCCGACGCCCGCGATCGGTGCAACCGGGAACTGGCACGGCGAATCGCGACCGTCTTCGCCAGCGGCACCGGGGCTGACGGGACGAGATCGCAAACCGTCGTCGATGCGAGCGACATCAACCGGATCGTCGGCAACGAGTCGGACATCGTCACGCTCGGCTACGGGGACCAGGACGTCGAGACCGGCGGCTCGCGGTTCGGTCTCGGACTCCTCTCGTCGGAGGCGGACGTCGAGACGAGCGCGGCGGTCAGCGCCGTCGAGACCGTCGTCCGAAAGGGAATCCGTGGCAAACTCACCCTCGAGTGCGAAGCCGAGAGCGCCGAGCGCGCGTTACTGATCGTCGGCGGTCCGCCCGCGTGGCTCGACCGGCAGGCGATCGCCGAGGGGCGTCGCACGCTCCAGTCGATCGTGGGTGGCAACGGCGTCCTCGGCGGCGATGCGCCGCGACCCGACGGCGAGTCGGTCTTCGCGGCCGTCGTCCTCGCCGACGTCGAACCCGATCGGCTCGAGGCGTTGCGGGCCGCGGCCGGTCGGACGGCGTAATCTCGCGGGCGATCGGGGGAGCCGTCCGTCGAAGACCGCGCGCGATTCGCCGGGCCGGAAGTCACTCGGCCGTTCCGGCGGTCGGTTCGCCCGGAATCGCCGCCCCTTCGTGTTCGAGGAGCCGCCGCTTCAGCGCCAGTCCGCCGCCGTAGCCGGTGAGCGACTCCGCGCCCACGACGCGGTGACAGGGGACGACGACGGGGATCGGGTTCCGACCGCAGGCCTGACCGACCGCGATCGGCGCCGTGTCGAGTTCGGCCGCGATGTCGCCGTAGGTTCGGGTCTCGCCGTGCTGGATTCGGGCCATCGCGCGCATGACGGTTCCCGTGAAGTCGTCGGGGTACTCGATCCCGAGGTCGAACGCGGTGCGCTCGCCGGCCTCGTATTCCCGCAGTTGCTCGCTGACCGTCGCCGGGTCCGCCGTGAGCCGCGACTCGTCGACAGTCAGTTCGGCCCCGAATATGCGAACGCGCATCGGCGCTCACGTTCGCCCCGGACGGACTTAACCGTGCCCCGCGGCGGCCGAAACTCGGCGGCGACGTCGAAGGCGAAGGCTTTTGCGCTCCGGCGCGCCAAAACGCACCTAATGACCGGAGACGACCCACTCGAGGAGTCCGAGTCAGGGGAACCGATGACCGACGGCGGGGCCGCAGGCGCAGACGACGTCGCGCTGGATCCCTGGGGTTCCTCGAGCGTCTCCGACTACCGCAAACTGTTCGAGGAGTTCGGCATCGAGGAGTTCGACGAGGTTCTCGAGGAGGTGCCGAACCCCCACTACCTGATGCGCCGGGGCGTGATCTTCGGCCACCGCGACTACCGGCCGATCGCCGAGGCGCTGCGGAACGACGAACCAGCCGCCGTCCTCTCCGGATTCATGCCCACCGGCGATCCCCACATCGGCCACAAACTCGTCTTCGACGAGATCATCTGGCACCAGCAACAGGGGGCCGACGCCTACGCGCTGATCGCCGACCTGGAGGCCAACTCCGCCCGCGGGATGACCTGGGAGGAGATCGACGAGCACGCGCGGAACTACCTGCTCTCCCTGCTCGCGCTCGGGTTCGACCCCGACGAGGGAGAACTCTACCGCCAGTCGACCAACCGCGAGGTGCAGGACCTCGCGTTCGAACTCGGCGCGGAGGCCAACTTCTCGGAACTCCAGTCGATCTACGGCTTCGACGGCGAGACCGACGTCTCGCACATGCAGTCGGTCGTCACGCAGATGGCCGACATCCTCTACCCGCAACTCGACGAGCCCAAACCCACGGTGATCCCCGTCGGCCCGGACCAGGACCCCCACGTCCGACTGGCTCGCGACCTCGCCGAGCGGATGCGCTTTTTCAAGGTGAGCGAGGCCTACGCGAGCTTCGAACTCGAACCCGAGGAGCGCGCGCTGGTCGCCGACGTCTACGATCGGCTCGATCCCGCCGAGTTCGACGACGACACCCTGCGCTGCGTCCACGTCGCCGAGGCGATCGAGGAGACGCCGCTCGAGGACCTCGCCGTCAGTGCGGACGTCCTGGGGTCGGTCCTGACGAAACTCGAGGAGGCCGGCATGGAGCCGATCCGACCCCGAACCCGCTTCTTCGATCGGCGGGCGACCGACGAGGCGTTCGACGCGCTGATCGACGCGGTCGAGGGGGAGAAGCGCGTCTACGAGAGCCACGTCGACGCATTCGACCTGGACGTCGCCGCGGCGGAGGAACTCGCCCGCGAGGTCGAGGTCGAGAACGGCGGCTACGGCTTCCGGCCCCCGTCGTCGATCTACCACCGGTTCATGACCGGGCTGACGGGCGGGAAAATGTCCTCGTCGATCCCGGCGAGTCACATCTCGTTGCTCGACGATCCCGAGGACGGCTACGACAAAGTCAAAGCCGCGACGACCGGCGGCCGCGAAACCGCCGAAGAGCAACGCGAGAAAGGGGGCCGCGCCGACGAGTGTCCCGTCTACGAACTGTACGCCTACCTGCTGTCCGGCGACGACGACGAGTTCGCAAAGCGCGTCTACGACGAGTGCGTCGGCGGCGAGCGCCTCTGTGGCGACTGCAAGGAACAGGCCGCCCAGCTCATGCGGGAATTCCTCGAGGAACACCAGGAGAAACGCGAGGAGGTCGAAGACCTGCTCGAGGAAACGGACGTCGAACTCGAGTCGCCGCGCCGGCGGTAGCCGGTCCCCGGAGTCGCGGTCCGACGGTGATTCTGCCGCGTTCGACGCATATCGTGACGGTAGCGGCGGAACGTCTCTCCGCGTCGGATCCGCGAGGACGACCGCGATCGATTCAGAGGACGGGAACGGGACGGTCGAGCGGGCACGGGTCTCGAACGGGTCGGCGACCCGACGGATCGAACGGACACCCTGTCACGAACCCGCAAGGTTTTTGTCCCGATCGCGTCATCCATCGCGCATGGCAGCCGAATCCCACGATCCTGCCGGCGTCGTTCGCCAGCCACTGCGACAGCGATCGGGATTCGGCTTCTTCTTCGCCCGGTGATCCGGGCCGGTGGACCCGGCGACGGCCACACCGGCCGTCGGCGGCGAAACCGTCCGCGTCAGTACGGTCGGTGCGGAACCGTCTCGATCGATCGGCCGTCGAGCGTTCGACGGGGCCCGATCGCGAGGCGCGTGCCGGCACCGACCGGAGTCGGAACCGCTAACTGACCCACCCACGGCAATTCAGGTAAGCGAATGCAACTTCCCGAATCACAGGTCGCGGTCGTCGAGGCCGCGAGCGCAGACGAGGCAACGTCCGTCGACGCCCTCGCTGCGGCGACCGAGCTCCCGCCGGAGACCGTCACCGGGGCGGTCTTCGAACTGGAAGACGAGGGACTGGTCGCCGTCGACGAGCGAGCCGACGAAACGATCGCACTGACCGACGAAGGCCGCGACTACGCCGATGCGGCCCTCCCGGAGATCCGGCTGTACGAGGCCGCACTCGAGGCCGGGGCCGACACCGACCCCGTCTCGATGGGACGGGTCATCGGCGCGACCGGACTCGAGGGGCCGCAGGTCGACATCGCGCTCTCGAACTACGCGCGGAAGGGGTACGGCGCGCTCGACAGCGGCGAGATCACGGCCGATCCCGACGCCGATCCGTCGGCTGACGCGGAGGCGAACGCGCTCGACGCGCTCGCCGACGCCGACGACGCGCCGATCGACGCGGTCGACGTGGACGCGGAGACGCTCGACCAGCTAGAGCGGCGCGGCCTGCTCGATCGATCCGAGACGACGGTCCGCGAGGTGACGCTGACCGAACGGGCCATCACCGAACTGATGGCCGGGATCGAGACCGCGGAGACGGTCGGCCAGGTCACCCCGGAACTCCTGACCAGCGGCGAGTGGCAGGACGTGGAGTTCGCCGAGTACAACGTCGAGGCCGACGCCGAGCGGTTCGAGGGCGGCAAGGTACACATCCTGCGCCAGACGGCCGAACGCGTCAAGGACGTCCTCGTTGGCATGGGCTTTCAGGAGATGGAGGGGCCACACGTCGACGCCGACTTCTGGATCAACGACTGCCTGTTCATGCCCCAGGACCACCCCGCGCGAACCCACTGGGACCGGTTCGCGCTCGAACAGCCGACCCACATCGACGAGTTGCCCGCGGACCTCGTCGAGCGCGTCGAGCGCGCACACCGGGAGGGCGTCGGCGAGGACGGAGAGGGGTATCACTCGCCCTGGGACGAGGACTTCGCGCGGGCGCTCGCGCTTCGTGGCCACACGACCTCGCTGTCGACCCGCTACCTCTCGGGCGAGCAGATCGGCGAGATCGAACCGCCAGCCCGGTTCTTCAGCGTCGAGAAGGTCTACCGGAACGACACGCTCGATCCGACCCACCTGCTCGAATTCTTCCAGATCGAGGGGTGGGTGATGGCCGAGGACCTCTCGGTGCGTGACCTGATGGGCACCTTCGAGGAGTTCTACGCCCAGTTCGGCATCGAGGACATCCGGTTCAAGCCCCACTACAACCCCTACACGGAGCCGAGTTTCGAACTGTTCGGCACCCACCCGACGACGGGCGAACTCGTCGAGATCGGCAACTCCGGCATCTTCCGCGAGGAGATGCTCGAACCGCTGGGCGTCGAGTGTGACGTGATGGCGTGGGGACTCGCCCTGGAGCGCCTGCTCATGCTGATGTACGGCTTCGAGGACATCCGCGACATCCACGGCACGCTCTGTGACCTGGAACTGTTGCGGGATACGGAGGTGACCTACTGATGCCAACCGTCGACATCGACCCCGACGAACTGCGCGCGTTGACCGGCCGGGAGGAGAAGAGCGACGACGAACTGAAAGACGACCTGTTCGGCCTCGGACTCGAGTTCGAGGGGCGCACCGAGGACGGCGCGTTCGAACTCGAGTTCGCACCCGATCGGCTCGATCGGCTCTCAGTCGAGGGCGTGGCCCGGTCGATGCGCTACCACTACGGCGATTCTCGAGGCGTCCACGTCCCCTCGACGAATTCGGCGGAGTGGACGATCGAAGTCGACGACTCCGTCCCCGACGAGCGACCGTACGTCACCGGCGCGGTGATCCGGGACGTCGACCTGGACGAGGACGGCCTCGACTCGCTCATCCAGTTGCAGGAGAAACTCCACGCGACCATGGGTCGCAAGCGCGCGAAGGGCGCGATCGGGATCCACGACCTGACGATGCTGAAGGGGGCCGCGGCGTCCGACGGGAACCCGACCATCCGGTACGTCGGCGTCGATCCCGAGGAGGACACGTTCGTCCCGCTCGACGCGGACCGGGAGATGACCCCCGCACAGGTGCTCGAGGAGCACCAGACGGGCCAGACCTACGCCAATCTCGTGAGCGGGTACGATCGCTACCCCGCGATCTACGACGATCTGGGCCTGTTCTCGTTCCCGCCCGTCATCAACGGTCGCCGGACCGAGGTCTCGACCGACTCCCGGGACCTGTTCGTCGAGATGACCGGCACCGACCAGTGGACGATCGACAAGATGCTGACCATCGTCTGCTACGCGCTCGCGGCCCGCGGGGCCACGATCGAGGACGTCGTGGTCGAATACCCTGACCGGGAACTCGTGCGGCCGGACCTCTCGACCAAGACCAAGACCGTCGCCCACGATCGCATCGAGACCATCCTCGGGATCGACCTCGATCCCGACGAGGTGGTCGATCTGGCCGAGCGATCGGGTCTCGAAGCGGAATCGAGCGAGAACGACGAGGGCGACCTCGTCTACGAGGTGACGATCCCGCCGTACCGCGTCGACGTGCTCCACCCGCTGGACGTCATTGACGACCTCGGGCGGGCCTACGGCTTCAACGACCTCGAACCGAAGTACCCCGACGTCGGAACCGTCGGCGGCCGCCACGAGCGATCGCGACTCGAGGACGCCGCTCGCACGCAACTCGTCGGCCTCGGCTTTGAGGACCTGCTGAACTTCCACATGATCAGCGCGGACGAGAACTACGATCGGCTCGAGATTTCGCCCGGCGAGGACGTCTACGGCGCCGGCGAGGCCGCGTCGATCAAAGAGCCCTACAGCGAGGACTACACCATGCTCCGGACGTGGGTGCTCCCCTCCCTGCTAATGGTGCTCGAGAACAACACTCACCGGGCCTATCCGCAGGACCTCGCGGAGATCGGCTTCACCGCCGAAGTCGACGAGAGCGAAAATACGGGGGTCGCCGAGGGGCGACACGTGAGCGCAGTCCTCGCGAGCCACGATGCCGGCTACGAGGACGCCAAGGCCCGCCTGCAGGCGCTCGCCCGCAACTTCGACGTCGATCTCGAGACGCCGCCGATCGAGCACCCGACCTTCATTTCGGGTCGAACGGCGAGCGTTGTCATCGACGGCGAGGACGTGGGGCTCATCGGCGAGGTGCACCCGAAGGTGCTCGTCGAACACGACCTCGAGGTGCCGGTGGCCGCGTTCGAGTTCGATCTGGAAGCGCTGCGCTGAGCGGAGTAGCGTAAGAGAGACTGGGAACACGAAGGCGGTTTTTTCGAGTTCTGACGGTCCCACGGGTGTGATTCAGTTGTACCGCGAGCGAGGAGTGCGCAGCGCGTAGCGCCGCGAAACGGCGAACGGCGTAAGCCGTGAGTCGCCGAGCGAACGGGCTGACGACCGACCCGGAGGAGAGAGGAGTGCTTTTGATCGACCGCTTACCGAGCGACGCGTCGGCGTGCGGCAGCTACACTGCCGTAGCCGGCGCTGAGCGCAGTGGAAAAAGTCGTTCTCTAGAACTCGTGTTCGACCTCTTCCTCGTCGGCCTTCTGGATGATGATCTTGCCGTCTCGGACCCGGACGAAGACCTCGTCGCCGATATCCATGCCCGCGACTGCGAGTTCGTCCTCGTGGAGGTTCAGGTGCACGTTGTGGTAGTTGCCGTCTTCGTCTTTCGCACCGCTTGGACTCAGCTTCTTTTTCCGTACCATCGCGGGATTCTATGACGAACTTCGCCGTAGGATGTACTTAAGTGTTTTCGACGGCGCGACGTTCGTAATCGGTTCACTCGGCCCGATCGATCGGAACGAGTGAAGATGGCGTCCGGCGAGCGGGCAGAAAAGTGAGCGAGACCCCACACTGTCGAGTTACTGCGGATAAGTGGCGGGTCGGATACACTTAAAGATACCGGCGCAGTCGGTCGGTTTTGGGGGATATCTTTATGTCGGACCGTGTGCTGAATTGGCATGGAGGCGAAACCATGGTACGTGAAGACGGTAAACGAAACTTTGCACTGCGCGAGTCGGATGGCGAAGAGTCGAGCGTCTTTTCCGGAAACACGCCACGGCAGGCCGCCCTCAAGGCGGCCCGGCGACTCGACCCCGGATCCAGCGAATCGGACGCCGATCGGGTCGAACTCCGACTCCGGGAGAAAGGGACGGACAAGGTACACATCTACGACGGCTGGGCGTGGGAAGAGACCGCTCCCGACGACAAGCCCGACTGGATGCCGAGCGAGATCACGGAGGCCAACGTCTCGAAGAAAGGAATCGAACACCTGGACGAGTAACGGGCAGTGACGGCGTTTTCTCCCGATCGGTGGCCCTCAGGGACGACTGGCGAGTGAACCGCCGCCGCACAGCGACGGTCGCGCCGAGCGGCGGCTCTCTGCGGACCGCGAACCGCGATCGGCGGATCCGCCCACCGACGAGCGTTACCGGGACCGCGAGGGCGAACAGGTCAGCGACACGACGGGCTTTTGCCCCCGTCCCTGCTACCCGTACTCGATGACTGTAGTCACGCTCGGTCCCGAAGGGACCTACTCACACCGAGCGGCGAGCGCGCTCGCCGACCGGGATGCGATCGAGTTCCGCCAGTCGGTGACCGCGATCGTCGACGCCGTCGCGAGCGAGGACCACGACCGGGGCGTGATCCCGATCGAGAACAGCATCGAGGGAAGCGTCACGGAGAGCCTGGACGCGCTCGCCGAGTACGACGTCGCCGTCGTCAGGGAGATCGTCACCCCGATCCGCCACGCTTTGCTCGCCCAGGGGCCCGGATTCGACACGATCGCCAGCCACTCCCAGGCGCTGGCCCAGTGTCGCTCCTACCTCGAACGGGAGTATCCGGACGTCACGTTAGAAGCCGTCGCCAGCACTGCCCAGGGCGTCGAGTACGCCCGCGAGGACCCCTCCGTAGCCGGGATCGGTCATCCGGCGAACGCGGAGAACGGGACCACCCTCGAGGTGCTGGCCGAAGACATCCAGGACCAGGACTCGAACGCGACCCGCTTTTTCGCGGTCGCACCCGCCGAGGAGCGATCGAAAGGCGGCGGCAAGACCTCGCTGGTCGTCTACCCGAACGCGAACTACCCCGGCCTCCTGCTGGAACTGCTGGAACCGTTCGCCGACCGGGACATCAACCTGACCCGCGTCGAATCGCGACCCAGCGGCCAGCGACTGGGCGACTACGTCTTCCACATCGACATCGAAGCGGGACTGTACGAGGCCCGGACGAACGAGGCGATCGCGGACATCGAGGCGATCGCCGAGAACGGCTGGGTGCGAAAACTCGGCTCGTACGATACCGAACACGTCGTCGAGTGAGACGCGACCACGCGGAGGGGTGCGCGGACGACGACCCACAGAACAGTTTTCCGCGTCCACGCGAGAGGAACGCGTATGGTACTCGAGGAAGGCGCGGCGGCCCCGACCGTGACGGCTCCGAACCAGGACGGCGAGCCGATCGAACTGGCGTTCGAAGCGCCGACGGTGCTGTACTTCTACCCGAAAGACGACACGCCGGGCTGTACGATCGAGGCGAACCAGTTCCAGCGCGAGCGCGAGACCTACCGCGAGGCCGGCGTGGACGTCTACGGCGTCTCGACGGACGACGTCGACTCGCACCGATCGTTTTGCGAGTCCGAAGGACTGGAGTTCGACCTGCTGGCCGATCCCGACGGCGAGGTCGCCGACACGTTCGACGTCGAGCGACGGGACAGCGGCGTGACCGCGCGGACGACGTTCGTCCTCGCCGACGGCGAGGTCCAGGCCGTCTACGAGGGCGTCGACCCCGACGGCCACGCGCGTGACGTACTCCTCGACGCGCTCGACGACGGCCTCGTCACCCTGCCGGAGTGATACGGTCTGCTGTGACGAGTTGCCGGTGCAACCGCGATCCCTGCGGTTGACCGGAACTGACCGCCAGTAGTCCGTCTGAGCCGATCGGGTCGTCCCGTCGAGGCGGGCGCGGCCGAATCGCGACCCGACGATCGATCCGGCCCGTCGTTCTGTTGTCCTATTGCGAGCAGAATTTATCCCACTCGAGAGCGTACGGGGAGGTATGCGAGGAAATCCGTTCGACGAAATCGAGGAGATGCTTGAGCGCGTCAGTCGACAGGTCGAAGAAGGAATGACGAGCGGCGGCCTCCAGGTCCCGGGCTCGGTTCCGGTCGACGTCGCCGATACCGACGAGGAGTACGTCGTGACGGCCGATCTCCCCGGGTACGACACCGACGACATCGACCTGACGCTGTCGGAAGGAACGTTGCGACTCGAGGCGAACCGGGCCGAAGAGGCGGAGTACGCCGAGGGACGATACCTCCGTCGCGAGCGGACGCGCACGTCGGCGAGTCGGCGGATTCGACTGCCCGAACCGGTCGAGGAAGACTCGGTGTCGGCCGGCTACGAGGACGGCGTTCTCACCGTGCGCCTGCCGAAAGTCGGCGGCGGCGAGGGCTCGAAAGCAATCGACATCGAGTGAGCCGTCCGTTCCGATCGGGTGGGATCGCTAGCGATCCGCGAGCAGTCGCTCGATCGCGTGAGCGGCCTCCTCGAACGCGGCGATGTTCATGCTGTCGGCGGTGAGGAGGACGCCGACGTTCCCGACGAGTTTCCTGACCACGAAGCCGTCCTCGTGGAAGCGAACGGTGAACTCGTACTGCCCGATACCCTTCTCGTCGTCCGCGATGGAGAGCGACGAGCGAACGGGTGCCTCGGCGAAGCCGACGAGTTCGAAATCGACGAGCTGCGATTTGACGTCGCGGCTGTCGGTCGGCGAGTCGTAGAGATCCTGGCGAACGTACAGGACGTCGAATTCCGAAGGCGTGAAGTAGACGACCGATCGGAGCGTGTCGCCGAGTCCCGTCCGGATCGTGCTGACGAGGCTGTCGGCGAGATCGTCGGTGACGTCGGTGGTGTAGGAGGAAGTCATGCATGCGAATGGAAGGCCCCGACGATATCAACGGTATCGGTGGGTCCAACGGCGTGATTTGCTCGTCGACACCGCCGATCGACGGTGGCGAGAGTGCGGCGGGAACGGCGGAATCGATCGCCGGCAGGGAAGTGGACGAGCGTCGGAGAAGCGGCCGTTCCGAAGTTCGAGAGCGATCCAGGCGGCGAGAAAGCTTCCAGATAGTAAGCTATAGGGCGCTCTCGGGTCCAACAATAGGTATCCAAATGAGTGACGCGGGATACGACCACGCAGCGGTCGAACGGCGATGGCAGGAAGCGTGGGACGAGGCGAACGTCTACCGGACGCCCGACGACGTCGAGGATCCGACGTACGTCCTCGGGATGTACCCGTACCCGTCGGGCAAACTCCACATGGGCCACGTCCGGAACTACACGATCACGGACGCCTACGCCCGGTTCCGACGAATGCGCGGCGACGAGGTGCTTCACCCGATGGGGTGGGACGCGTTCGGCCTCCCCGCCGAGAACGCGGCCAAGGAGCGCGACACCAACCCGCGAGACTGGACGTTCGACTGCATCGAGACGATGCGCGACCAGATGGACGCGATGGGCTTTGGCTACGACTGGGAGCGCGAGATCACCACCTGCACCCCGGAGTACTACCGGTGGAACCAGTGGCTCTTCTCCCGGTTCCACGACGAGGGGCTTGTCGAGCGCCGGGACGCCGAGGTCAACTGGTGTCCCGAGTGCGAGACCGTCCTCGCCGACGAGCAGGTCGAGGGCGAGGAGGAACTCTGCTGGCGCTGTGACACGCCCGTCGTAACGCGTGAACTCGAGCAGTGGTTCCTGAAGATCACCGAGTACGCCGACGAGTTGCTCGAGGCGATCGACGACCTGGAGGGGTGGCCAAACTCCGTCCGGCAGATGCAGCGCAACTGGATCGGCCGGCAGTACGGGACTGAACTCGAATTCCACGTCGACGGCTACGGAGAGGTCGAGGCCTTCACGACCCGCGTCGACACTATCTACGGCGCAACCTTCTTCGCGCTCGCGCCGGACCACTCGATCAGCGAGGACCTCGCGGCGGAAGACGAGGCGATCCGCCACTTCGTCGAGCACGAGGCCGACCCCGAGGGGGACGAGCCAAACGGGATCGAAACGGACCTGACCGCGACCAACCCCGCGACTGGCGAGGAGATCCCGGTCTTCGTCGCCGACTTCGTCCTCTCGGACGTCGGGACCGGCGCGCTGATGGGCGTCCCCGGCCACGACGATCGGGACCACGCCTTCGCCTCGAAGATGGGCGTCGACATCGAACCGGTCATCGCACCCGAACCCGAGGACTGGGACGGCGAGAGGGCCCCCGACGCGCCGGACGTGAGCGAGGCGGCCTACACCGACGACGGCGTCCTGGTCAACTCCGGCGACTACGCGGGACTGGACAGCGAGACGGCCCGCGATCGACTGACCGAAGACATCGAGAGCGCGTCGAAGGCGAAACAGTACCAGCTTCGCGATTGGGGGATCTCCCGCCAGCGCTACTGGGGAACGCCGATCCCGGTCGTCCACTGTGACGACTGTGGCCCCGTCGTGGTCCCCGAGGAAGACCTGCCGGTCGAACTCCCCGAGTTCATCAACACCACCGGGAACCCGCTGGACGCCGCCGAGGAGTGGAAGCGGACGACGTGTCCGGACTGCGGCGGCGACGCGACCCGCGAGACCGACACGATGGACACCTTCGTCGACTCCTCGTGGTACTTCCTGCGGTACGTCTCGCCCGGCCTGGACGAGGCGCCGTTCGACCTGGAGCGCGCCAACGACTGGATGCCGGTCGACCAGTACGTCGGCGGCATCGAGCACGCCGTGATGCACCTCCTCTATTCGCGGTTCTTCACGAAGGTGCTGGCCGACCACGAGGGCCTGGAGCACCGCGAACCCTTCACGAACCTGCTGGCGCAGGGCATGGTCCAGCTCGAGGGCGAGAAGATGTCCAAGTCCAAGGGCAACGTCGTCTCGCCCCAGCGGATCGTCGAGGAGTACGGCGCTGACACCGCCCGGCTGTTCATGATGCAGGCGGCCCAGCCCGAGCGCGACTTCGACTGGAGCGAGGAGGGCGTCCGATCGACCTACGCCTTCCTCGGCCGGCTGACCGAACTGGTCGAGGACTTCGCGGCGAACGGGGCCGACGGCCCGGACGGCGCCGTCGCCAGCTACGTCGACGCGGAGATCGACGCGACGATCGCGATCGCGACCGACGAGTACGACGACCTGACGTTCAACAAGGCGCTGCGCGAAACCCAGCAGCTGACGCGGACGCTTCGTCAGTACGCCGAGCACGCCGACCCGCACGCCGAGACGTTCGAGCGCGGACTGTCGGCGGTCGTCCGACTGCTGGCTCCCGTCGCGCCCCACGTCGCCGAGGAACTGTACGAGACGCTCGGCCACGACGAGTTCGTCGTCGACGCCGCGTGGCCGACCGCGCAGGTCGATCGCGACCACGTCGAGAAGCGCCGCCGGCTGGTCGAGAACACCCGGGAGGACGTCCGCGACATCGTCGAGGTGGCCGGCATCGACGACCCCAGAGAGATCGAGGTCGTCGTCGCGCCCGAGTGGAAGTACGATGCCCTCGAGGTCGCGATCGAGAGCGACGCCGACAACCTGATCGGCGAACTCATGGGAGAGTCGCACATCCGCGAGCAGGGCGACGCCGCGGCCGACTACGGCCAGGACCTGCAGGCCGAGCGCGAAGCCCTCGAGACGACCCTCGGACCCGACGCGGAGCACGCGGCGCTGGAGTCGGCCGCCTGGCTGCTCGAGCGCGAGTTCGACGCGCCGGTCCGGGTTCGCCGCGCCGACGAGGTCGACGACTCGGTGCTGAAAAACGCCGCACCCGGACGGCCGGCGATCGAGATCGAGGACTGAGACGGCCTGTTGTGATCCGTTCCCGGTGATCGCCGCCCCGGTCGAACGATCACCGGGAGAACGGTACGACGATCCGTATGAGACGGTCGATCGGACCGCGACGCCTCGAGACGGCCGCCGATCGATCGAGACGTCCACCGAAACTGAGACGTGCGATCTCCTGTCCGTCGGTAATTTGTCCCTGAGACCGTCTCGTCCCGCGATCGCACCCGTTCGTCACCGCCCCGAAGAGAGTCATCGGCCGCGACAGTCGTCGTAGTGCTTTATCCCGCTTCCCGTCGTACGACGGAACTCACCCCCGATCGCACGAGATGACTCCCCAACGAACGCGGACGGACCCACTTCGATGGACGTTCTCGGACCGAGATGCGCCGCCGACAGCCCCGCACGTCGTCTCGATGACCTGGCGTGACGGCCTGTTCCTCCACTGGCCGGTCGCGCCCGACGACGTTCGACCGCACGTCCCCGACGAGTTGACTCTCGAAACCAGGGACGGGGAGGCGTGGCTCAGTATCCTTCCCTTCGTGCTCACGAACGTCGGAGTGCGCGGTTCGCCGCCGATCACGCGACTCGCGTTTCCCGAACTCAACGTCAGGACTTACGTCCGGTACCGGGGCGATCCGGGGCTGTACTTCTTCAGTATCGACGTCGGGAGCGCGTTCGTCGCGACGGTCGCCGGCCGCGCAACGAGGCTCCCGGTCCACTACGCGCGGATGCGGGTGAGCGGCGGGGGAACCAACGAGGACGAGGTCGTCTTTTCGAGCGATCGCAACGCGACGCCGACCGACGCGGGGCCGCTGACGGGGGACGGACCGCTAGCCCGCTTTTCGGCGACTTACAGCCCGGACGGCGACAGCTTCACCGCCGAGGAGGGCTCGCTCGAGTACTGGCTCTCGGAACGGCGCCGCTTCTACGTGCCGAGCAACGGCGGCGTGCTGACGGGCGAGATTTCCCACGAACCGTGGCCGCTCCAGCCGGCCGACGTGACGATCCACGAGAACACGATGTTCGCGGCGAACGACCTGCCGATGCCGACCGCCGAACCGCGGGCCTACTTCTGTGACGGCCACCGCATGACCGGGTCGATCCTGCGTCGACTCCGATTGGACTGATCGTGGTCGTCGATCGCGCTACTGGAGGTCGGTCTCGATCATCCCGAACGCGTAGCCGTCGTCGCTCTCCGTCGCGTTCTCGTAGGCGACGTGGGCGGCGGCGACGTCCTGGATCGCGAGCCCGGTCGAGTCGAACACCGTGACACCCGTCTCGTCCGTTCGGCCCTCGAGGTCGCCGACGACCAGCTGGCCGATCTCGCCGTAGATGTCGTCGTCCGACAGGACGCCCTCGCCGTACGGGACGTTGACCTCGCCCGAGTGGGTACACTGCTCGTGGTCGTCGATGACGATCGTCGCCTCGAGCAGGAGGTCGTCCGCGAGTTCGTGTTTCCCCTCGGCGTCGGCGCCGATCGCGTTGACGTGGGTGCGCTCGCCGACGTCCTCGAGACCGACGATCGGGTCCTCGACGGGCGTGACGGTCGAGAGAACGTCGCAGTGGCCGGCCTCCGAGATGGAGCCTGCACGGACGTCGAACCGATCGGCGAAGGTCTCGACGAACCGCTCGATGCGCTCCTCGTCGAGGTCGCTGACGACGACCTCCTCGATCGGCCGCACCTCGCTGATCGCTTCGAGCTGGGTGTACGACTGGACGCCCGCGCCGACGATACCGAGGCTCGTGGCGTCCTCGACGGCGAGGTAGTCGGTGGCGACCGCGGCCGCCGCGCCCGTCCGTTTCATCGTGAGCGCCGTCCCGTCCATGATCGCGAGCGGGAAGGCGGTCTCGGGATCGGAGTAGATCATCGTCCCCAGCACCGTCGGCAGGTCGTGCTTCTCGGGGTTGTCCGGGTGGACGTTGACCCACTTGACGCCAGCGGCGTCCCACTCGCCGGCGTCCAGGTACGACGGCATCGATCGGAAGTCCCCGTTGTACTGGGGGAGGTCGATGTAGGATTTGGGTGGCATCTGCGCGTTGCCGCGTTCGTAGGCCGCGAAGGCTTCCTCGATCGCGGGGACGACGTCCGCCATCCGCGCGTTCTCGTCGACCTCGCCGCTGTCCAGCAGAAGCGTGTTCATGTCGGCGAATATTGCGGGAAGCTACTTAGTTTAATTGAGTTGGCGCTCGGACGGGCGACCCCGTCGCCCGGTCGCGTTCGACCGTTTCGACCGTCTGACGGACGACCGTTTCTCGAAGCAGGAGCGTATCGTGGGTGAACGAAGCTGAAAGAGAGAATATGGGGCCGACTCGAGACGGCGGTCGGGCGGTTCAGACAGCATCACACCTCCCGCGAGGGTCGCAGGCCAGGGCAGGTCGTCAGCCGGAGAACCGTGGCCCGCATCTCGTGTCGGCGAGCGAGCGGTTCGAAGAACCCGAGCGGTGCGCGGTTCGAAGCGAGCGAAGCGAGTGAGAACCGCGGGATTGCGAACGGGGAACGAAGTGACCCGTGAGCGACGCCGTTCGCCGAGCGCTACACGCTCGGGCCGACGACCGATGTGGAGGGACGCCGCGTCCCGGAACGGAGGGAGGAGGCTTTTATACTAAATTTTGCCGAGGGCCGCCTTCGGCGGCCCGCAGAGCAAAATTTAGTGTTACATCATGCCGCCCATGCCACCGCCCATGCCGCCCATGCCGCCGCCCATACCACCGGGGCCGCCGGCGGGCATGTCCTCGTCATCGTCGTCGTCGGAGACCGCGAGGTCGCCGGCGGCGATGACGTCGTCGATGCGAAGCAGCATGACGGCCGCCTCGGTGGCGGACTCGATCGCCTGGGTCTTCACGCGAAGCGGCTCGTAGACGCCCTCGGCGTCCATGTCGATCGTGTCGCCGGTGTAGGCGTCGAGCCCGGCCGCCGAGTCGCCGGCGTCGTGGTCGGCGCGGAGTTCGACGAGCGAGTCGATGGGGTCGAGCCCGGCGTTCTCGGCCAGCGTGCGCGGGATGATCTCGAGCGCGTCCGCGAATGCCTCGACGGCAAGCTGTTCGCGGCCGCCGACGGAGTCGGCGTAGTCGCGCAGGGCCAGCGAGAGGTTGACCTCGGGTGCGCCGCCGCCCGCGAGGACCTTGCCGTCCTCGAGGGTCGTCCGCACCACACCGAGGGAGTCCTCGATCGCGCGATCGACCTCGTCGATGACGTGCTCGGTGCCGCCGCGGAGGATGAGGGTGACGGCCTTGGCGTCGTCAACGTCCTCGACGAAGATGCGCTGGTCGCCGGCGATCTCCTTCTGGGCGACGCTCCCGGCGAAGCCGAGGTCGTCCTCGCTCAGGTCGTCAACGTTCGAGACGGGGCGCGCGCCGGTCGCGCGGGCCAGCTGGGACTGGTCGCTGGACTTGACGCGCCGGACGGCGATGATGCCCTCCTGTGCGAGGTAGTGCTGGGCCATGTCGTCGATGCCGCCGTCGACGAAGACGACGTCCGCACCGGCGTCGACGATCTTGTCGACCATCTCGCGGAGCTGGCGTTCCTCCTGCTCTAGGAACTGCTCGAGCTGGTCGGGGTCGGTGACGTTGACCTCGGCGTCGATCTCGGTCTCCTTGATCTCGAGGTCGCCGTCGACGATCGCCACGTTGGCGTCTTCGGCGAAGTAGGGCATGTTCTCCGAGACGCGCTCCTTGTCGACGATGACGCCCTCGACGAGTTCGGAGTTCTCGATCGAGCCGCCGACGACCTTTTCGACTTTGATGTTGTCGGTGTCGACCTCGCCGTCGTCGGCGACGGACTGGACGGCCTCGACGACGAGTCGGGCGAGCAGGTCGCGGGAACTCTCCGCGCCCTTGCCGGTCATCGCGGTGGCGGCGATCTGTTCGAGGACCTCGTCGTCGTCCTCCTCGACGTCGATCGCGATCTCTTCTAAGGCCTCGGTGGCCTCTTCGGCGGCCTGGCGGTACCCCTGAGCGAGGGTGGTCGCGTGAATGTCCTGGTCGAGGAGGTCCTCGGCCTGGCTGAGGAGTTCGCCGGCGATGACGACGGCGCTCGTCGTGCCGTCACCGACCTCGTCCTCCTGGGTCTCGGCGACCTCGACGATCATGTCGGCCGCGGGGTGGTCGATGTCCATCTCCGAGAGGAGCGTGACGCCGTCGTTCGTGACGACGACGTTGCCCGTCGAGTCGACGAGCATCTTGTCCATCCCCTTCGGACCCAGCGTGGTCCGTACGGACTCGGCGACGGCCTTGCCGGCCTGCACGTTCATCGACTGCGCGTCTTTGCCGGACGTCCGCTGGCTTTCCTCCGAGAGGACGATGAGGGGCTGGTTGCCCATCTGCTGTTGTGCCATAGTCAGCCGAAGGATTGATTGTTATTCTATATAAAAATTCCGGTATCGCACCCCTCAGAGGGGGTGAATCGACCGGGGCTGTGCCGCCGTTCGAAAACGATCGACGGTTATTTAAGAAGAGATTCGTGGCGGCCGGCAGTTCCGACCGGCACCTATCGATCGCTCGCGTCCGTGAGACGCCGGGACAGCAGGTAGGAGATCGTCCCGAGGCCCGCGAGCGCGCCGAGCGCACCCGGTCCCGGGATCCCGTCGGACCCTCCGGAGTCGTCGCTCGGATCGTCGTTCGTCACGGGAAACGCGTCGACCGCGAGGGCGTACAGCGTCTCGTCCCAGCTACCGACGTAGACGATCCCGTTCGCCGTCGTCGGCGGCGATCGAACCGTGTCCCCGGTTGCGAACGTCCACGCCACCTCGCCCGCCTCGGCGTCGATCGCGTACAGGGAGTCGCCGCTGCTCACGATCACGGTGTCGTCGACCAACGCCGGCGCGGTCAGTACGGGGCCGCCGGTGTCGACGGTCCAGCGCACCGTCCCCGCCGTCGCGTCGAGTGCGTAGACGGTGTCGCTGTAGGTTCCGACGTAGACGGTGTCCTCGACGACGGTCGGGGAACCGACCCCGTTGTCAGCGGAGAACGTCCACACCTCGTCGCCGGTTTCGGCCTCGAGGGCGTACAGCGTCTCGTCCGCCGCACCGACGTAGACGACAGCGTCGTTGGTCGCCGGGGTCGTACTGATCGACTCCCCGGTGCCGACGGTCCACACCTCGTCGCCGGTTTCGGCCTCGAGGGCGTAAATCGTCCCGTCGCGGCTCCCGACGTACACGATCCCGTCGGCCACGATCGGCGACCCGCTTACCGAGTCGCCGGTTTCGAACGTCCACTCGTTCTCGCCGTCGTCGGCGTCGATCGCGTGGAGGGCGTCGTCACGGCTGCCGACGTAGACGACGCCGTCGGCCACCGCCGGTGACGACCGGACGGCCAACCCAGTCTCGTAGGACCACCGTTCGTCGCCGCCGTCGGCGTCGATCGCGTACACGGTGCCGTCGTTACAGCCGACGTAGACGGTTCCGTCGACTACCGTCGGGGAGGATCCGTTCATCGTGCCGGTCTCGAACGACCACGTCTCCTCGCCCGATTCGGCGTCGATCGCGTAGATGTGCCCGTCGTTACTCGGTACGTAGACGGTGCCGTCGGCGACGTCCGGGGCGGCCTCGATCACGTCACCGGTGTCGAACGTCCACACCGTGCCGTCGTCGGACGCCTGCGCGACGGTCGGCCTTGCCGTCACT
This sequence comes from Halosolutus sp. YCN4, assembly GCF_059736495.1. Lineage (NCBI taxonomy): Archaea > Methanobacteriati > Methanobacteriota > Halobacteria > Halobacteriales > Natrialbaceae > Halosolutus > Halosolutus sp. YCN4. The sequence goes on from NZ_JCASSM010000002.1 coordinate 44,374, forward strand.
GCACCGCTCCCGACGGCGAACATCCCGCCAGACAGAAGTCTCGAGAGCAATCCTCGTCGATCGAACTGACTCATCGTTCTAGTACGGAACCCATTAGTAGAAAAACACGTTGGTGTCCGTGAACGTTCCCGGGTACGCACGCCCGGACGACACTGAGAGTTCGGAGATCAGGTCGGCCCAGATGGGGAGAACGGCACAGACGGTCTCGCGACTCAGGACGAACCGGACGATCCAGGGAACCGGTGGTACTCCATCCCCCGGTGTTTCATCTCGTTGTGTTTCTCCTCGAGGAAAGAGTAGACCGCGCCGTGTGGTGCCCCGTCCAGCAGCATCTCGGCCGCGCTGCGGACGGCGTCGACCTGCGGCGGCGTCCCGATGATTCCGAGGGTCGTCCCGTAGATGACGACCGACGCTCCGGAGAGTTCCTCCATGAGTTCGCGGGTCCGGCCGCCTTCGCCGATGAGGCGCCCCTTCTGGCGTTTCATGTCGTTCTTGTTGCGCGAGGCCGCGTCGATGTCGACGACGTCGAACAGCATCATGTCGTCCTCGAGCAGTCGGAGTGCTTCTTCGGGCGCGAAGCCGCGACCGATCGCACGGACGATCTCGGGCCCTTTGAGGCCGCGAACGGGATCTCCGACGGTTTCGACGGCGACGGAGCCGTTCTCCGAGTCGATGTCGAGTCGGATCTCGGCCTCCGACTCGATCTCGCGCATCGTCTCGCCGCCCTCGCCGATGAGAACGCCGATGCGGTCCTGCGGAATCTTCACGTGTTGCATATGCCTCAGTATTCGCTCGCCGAGGTTAAGGCCTTGGTCCGCCGGCGACGGGTGTGAGCGGCCCCCATCCCGGAACGGCGTTCGCGATCCGGAAGCGGGACCACGCGTACGGATCGTATCACTCCACGACCGATCGGAACCGCACCGACTCCGAGAGCGTGTCGACGATCGCGACCGTCCGGTCCTCCTCGGAACCGGGCAGGACGTGCGCGCCGGGGTTGAGCACCGTCGTCCGGCCCGCTTCCGAGAGGTCGCGCTCGTGGTGGTGGCCGTAGCAGACGAAGTCGTACGTCTCGCCGGCCGCGATCGCCTCGACCTCCGCTCTCTGCTCCCCGTGGAGGACGGCGAAAGAGAGGCCGTCGAACTCGAGGTCGGCGAAGCGGCCGTGGAGTTCGCTCTCGCCGCCCAGTCTGTCGAAGGCGGCCTGCAGGTTGGCGACGTCGCCGTCGTTGTTCCCCAGCACGCCGTGAAGTTCGAACGCGCCGAAGTACGGGATCATCAGCGGCGCGACGAAGTCGCCGCAGTGGACGACGACCTCGACGCCCTCGGCTTCGAAAATCTCGGTCGCGCGCTCGATCGCCGCGACGTTGTCGTGCGTATCGGAGACGATACCGATGTTCATACGGGTACGCGCGAGGGGAATCGTAAAGAGCGTTGGGCCGATCGGCCGACCCCTATCCGGCGTAGGAACTCTCGCCGACGACCTCGTGGAACTCGCCGCGGCCCGTCGCGTCGGTCTCGTCGAACGACGTCACCGCGACCCGGATCCGCCTGCCGACGTGGTCGGGATCGACGCCCTCGACGTAGAGTCGCGTATCGCCGACGTGCACGAGTCCGACGCCGTCGCCGTCGTACTCGCTGAGGAAGACGTTCACCTCGGTGCCGGGCTCCAGCGAGGGGGTCGTCGATCGGAACGACCACCCGCGGAAGTACTTCCCGAGGAGGCTCATACGCGAGCCACCTCCTCGGACTCGCGATCGATGAGATACTCGCGACCGAAGCCGGTGAACGCCGCGAAGACGAACACCGCGACCAGAAGCCAGCCGTGGAAGACGAACGGGACGACGTCGACCGGGTTGACGACGAGCGACTCGCTGAACCAGGTATATTCGTCCGGCAGGTCCTGCATCGCCGAGAAGCCCACCAGCACCCCGCCGGACCACGGGAAGATGTAGCCGAGCGCGGCCGTCTGGGCGTCCAGGATGTTCGCGCGCCGGTAGCCGTTGATGTTGAACCGCTCGCCGACCTTCGAGATGTAGGGTCCGATCGCGACCTCGGCGGCGGTGTTGATCGTGATCGTCGCGTTGATGAGCGCGGCCGAGCCGACCATCGTGAGTTCGGCGTTTCGGACGTTCGTCGCGAGGTTCTCGAGCGACCAGTCCAGCACCGCCTGGAACGCGCCGCCGCGGATCATGATCTGGGCGGCCGCGATGATGAACAGCACGAGGATCGACAACGTGAAGAACCCGGCTGCGCCCTCGACGAGGCTCCCGGTCACGGCCGGATCTTCGGAGACCACCTCGACGATCGGCAGCGCCGAAAGCTGATCCGCTGCAGGGGCGTCGGCGGGGGCCTCGAAGCGGACCATGGCGCTCGCGGACGCGAGCCCGAAGAGGAGGTTCGCCACCACGGCGACGACGATCCCCCACGAGATCGCTTCCACGATGTGCCGACCGGCGACAGCCGTCGCGATGACGATCCCCATCGAGAGCAGGTGGACGAGGCCGAGCGGATCGCTCTCCGCGACGAAGAGCTGCCTGGCCTCGGCACCGTTGGTGATCTCCGCGCCCGGAAGCACCGAACTCGCGATCACGTAACCGACGAACGCGAGCACCGCGGCGACGATCGCGTACTTGAACCGGGAGGCGACGACGCCCCCGATGTCCGAGTCCTGCGTGACGGCGCTGACGATCGTCGTGTCGCTGACGGGCGCGAGGTTGTCGCCGAAGATCGCGCCCGAGAGGATCGCCCCGAACAGCAACACGGGGTTGGCCCCCAGGAGCACGCCCGCCGGGAAGAACAGGGCGACGAATGCGATCGTCGTCCCGTAGCCCGTCCCGATGCCGGTCGCCAGAAGCGCCGCCAGCACGAACGTGATCGCCGGGAACAGCGCCGCGCCGACGCCCGTGAAGTCGGCCAGCCAGACCAGCCCCTCGACGAAGCCGCCGGTCTGCATCGTCTGGGCGAACATCCCCGCCCAGACCCAGGCGACGATCGCCGTCACCGCGACCGGCTGGGTCATGCCCTCGAAGATCGTGTTCGCGTAGCTCTTCCAGGACCCTCTCGCGAAGAACATCCCGAGGATGAGCCCCAGGAGGATCCCGATGACGAGCCCCTCTTCGCTCGAGATGCGTAACAGCGCCGTCTGGACGATCGCCCAGACGACGAAGAACACGATCGGGAACGCGCTCATTCCGCGCCCGCCGTAGAACGTGAGGTCCGTCTCGTCCGGTTCGGTGTCGAACTCGTCGGTCGGTCCTGTGCTAGATGTACCCATTCGTCTTCCCTCGCTAGAACCCGTCACCGGGGTCGTATTTCAAGCTAATCATGAAAACCGCGCCCGTAATGGGCCCGCGCTGGGACTGATCGGGGGCTAGTCGCCGCTCCGTAGTCGTAAGTGCCGGTTTCGAACGATCACGCCCGATCGGATGGGGGGATCCCGGCTCGATCGAGCGCTCGCCTACGTTCCGTCGGTTCGATCGTCGAGAAACGCCCGCGTGAGCGCGGCGATTTCGGAGCGAACGTCGCTCATCTCGACGCCGGTCTCGCCGTGGTGGAGCCGTCCGTGAGTCTCTCGAAGGACGTTCTCGAGGACGCGATCGTAGAGCGTCTCGAACGTTACGGGCCGGCTCTCGGCCTCGAGTTCCGCCGCGAGTTTCTCGAGCCGATCACGGGTCGCGTACCTCGCTGCCAGTTCCGCGGCCGACGCGTCGATCGGCGTCGGCTCCTCGTCCCCGACATCGGGGTAGAGGAGTTTCGCGCGCTGGCCCCGTTTGTTTCGGATCACGACGCCTTCGGCGGGGCCGTCGTACCACGCCGACTGCGGGACCGCGTACGAGTCGGGGTCGAAGTCCCGGGCGCGGCGCTCTCGTTCGAGGGCGTTCACCGACTCGAGGCCGATCCCGTCGAAAATCGCGTCGACGGCGTCTGGCGGACGGAACGCCTCCGCGTCGGCCGACCAGACGTCGAAGCCAAGAAACGACGGGATGCGATCCCACTCGTAGGCGATCGTCTGGTGGTGAGTCGCCGCCCCGAAGAAGACGACGTCCTCGACGTCGTCGACGGCGTTCCGGAGCGCCTCGCGGTCGAGGGTTTCGCGAACGTGGCGGACGGCGTGCTGGTACGCCTCGGGCACGTCGTCGTAGACGCGGGTTCGATCGCCGAACCGGACGAGTCCCGACTCCTGAAGCTGGAAGCGGAGGTGTGCCCCGTCGATCTTCTCGAGGAGCCACAGATGCCCTTCGAAGAGGTCGTCCGGAGCAGCGTCGACCGGCGGGATGTCGGGATACTCCTTCATCGTCACTCGCGCGACGGGTCCGGATCGGGGCTCGTCACGAACTCGAGCAGTTCGTCGGCGTCGGCGTCGAGCCCCTGCCGGGAGAAGAAACTCGCGACGTTCCGGCAGTCCCGTTCCAGGAAGCCGCGGCTGTTCGGGTGGTGGACCGTGACCGCTTGCCCGAGGTCGATCACCACGAGCTGGCCCTCGTGGAAGACGACGTTGTACTCGCTCAGGTCGCCGTGGACGATCCCCGCCGAGTAGAGCCGGCGCATGTACTCCCGCATGACCTCGTAGGCGGTGTCGGGGTTCTCGATGTGGACCTCGCCGAGTCGCTTCGCGCGGCCGTCCTCGTTGCCGATGTACTCCATGACCAGGACGTTGCGCTCCGACGCGATCGGTTCGGGTACCCGGACCCCGGCCCGTCTGGCCCGCTCTAAGTTCGCCAGTTCCTTCTTCGTCCAGGCGAGCACGACGTCTTTCTTCTTGCCGCCCAGGCCCTCGAAGCGCGGGTCGCCCTCGAGGTAGTCTCGCATCTGCCGGAAGTTCGAGGCGTTGATCCGGTAGATCTTGACCGCGACCTCGCGGTCGTCGCCCAGCGCGTGGTAGACGTTGGCCTCCTTGCCCGTCGAGAGGGGGCCGCCGAACGCCTCGACGTAGCCGTCCTGGACGAGTTTGTAGAGCGCGGCGAAGGTCGCGTCGTCGAACACCGACTGCTCGACCTTGAACTGGTCGGCGTCCGTGATCCGTTCCTCGAACTGCTCGAACTCCCGATCGCGCTTGCGGGCGATCCGATCGGCCTCGGTATCCGAGACGTCGATCTCCTCCCACTCGTCGCCCGGCGTGTCGACCTCCTCGAGGTCGACCAGTCCGAATTCCGTTCCCTCTCCCATCTACTCGATCATAGGCGTCCCAACGGGTAAAGTACCGGGTCCGGTCGGCGAGTCGTACCGGTCACTGCGATGTAGGGTTTCGAATTGGGACATATTTATATCGCTGTAGGAAACACGGACGAGACGCTTTCATGGTACTGGACTTTACCCCGAAAACGTACGACGAAATCCCCCCGGACAAGCGACCGTCCCTGGTGGAGGCGCTCGTTCCGATCGCGGGGATGATACTGTTCCTCTCGGTCGGGATGATCTGGCTGGAGATGGACCCACAGATGCCGCTGCTGTGGGGGATCGCCTTCGCGGGGCTACTCGGACGGTACTACTTCGGCTACTCCTGGGAACAACTCTACGACGGTATCGGTCGGAGTATCCTCACGGGGCTACAGGCCATTCTCATCCTGTTCGTCATCTACATGCTCATCTCGGCGTGGATCGATTCCGGGACGATCCCGACGCTCATGTATTACGGACTGGAGTTCCTGTCGCCGCAGATATTTCTCCCGTTTACCGTCGTCCTCTCGGCTGTCGTCGCCTTCGCGATCGGGTCGTCCTGGACGACGGCCGGAACCCTCGGCGTCGCCATGATCGGGATCGGCTCCGGGCTCGGGATCTCGGAGGCGATGACGGCCGGGGCCGTGCTGTCGGGGGCCTACACCGGCGACAAGAACTCGCCGCTCTCGGATACCACGAACCTCGCCGCTGCGGTGACGAACACGGAACTGATGGACCACATCCGGGCGATGCGCCCCGGCACCCTGATCGCGTTCGGGATCTCGCTCGTGCTGTTCGTCTTCCTGGGCCTGAGCGCGAGCGGGACGGTTCCCGTCGATCGCGTCGCCGAGATCCAAAACGGGCTCGCGAGTAGCTACGTGATCTCGCCGATCACGTTCCTCCCGCTGGTCATCACGTTCGCGCTCGCGTTCTACGGGTTTCCGGCGTTGCCGTCGCTGGGAGCCGGCATCTTCGCCGGCGTCGGGGTCAGCACCGTGGTCCAGGAGGTCGGCTTCGCCGCCGCCTGGGAAACCGTCCACAACGGAACGAGCCCCGAAACCGGCGTCGACCTCACGAACGAACTGCTCGCGAGCGGCGGCCTCTCGGGGTCCGTGTGGGTCGTTTCGATCGTCGTCGCCGCGCTGGCGCTGGGCGGGATCCTGCAGGAAACCGGCGTGCTGGCGGCGCTTGCGTACCACATCGGACGGGCAGTCAGTAGCGTCGCGGGCCTGACGGCCGGAACGGCCGCGGGAACGATCGCGATGAACTTCCTCGCCGCGGAGCAGTACATGGCGATCGTCGTTCCCGGCATGACCCTGCAGAACCTGTACGACGAGTACGACCTCGAGAGCCGAAACCTCTCTCGAGCGGTCGAAGCGTCCGGGACGACGACGTCGGCGTTCGTCCCCTGGGGATCGGGCGGCGTCTTCATGGCGTCCGCACTCGGCGTGCCGGTGATCGAGTACGCCCCGTACTACTTCTTCGGGATCCTCTCGCCGCTGGTGCTGATCCTGATGGGCGCGACCGGGTGGCGGATCTTCTACAAGGAGCACCCCGAAGCGGAATCGGCGCCGGAGACGGCCACGACGCCGTCCGTCGACTGAGATCACCTGCGTCGGGCGGCCCCTCGAGATCGAAGACGGCGACTGTCCCCGGGCATCGCTCCCCCACCCGCTCCAGTCACGGCCCCGGCTAGACTTATTTTCGTGCTCGTGGTGGGTCAGGCCATGAGTGATGCTAGCACAACAGACGACGTCGAACCGGACCACGGCCACGAACACCACCACGACCACGAGGGACCTGGCTACTCGACGCCGCAGGCCGCCATCGAGGAGAGCGAGCGGGAGAAACTGGCGTACGTGATGAGCCTCTACGTCGGCACCGACGTCGACGAACCGGACTTCGTATCGGTCGTTGACCTCGATCCCGACTCGGAGACGTACTGCGAGATCGTCGATCGGATCGAAATGCCCAATCGCGGGGACGAACTCCACCACTTCGGGTGGAACGCCTGTTCCTCGTCCTGTCACGTCGAGGGGCTGGAGCGGCGCCACCTGATCGTCCCCGGCCAGCGGTCCTCGCGGCTCCACGTGATCGACACGAAAGACCGCCGGAACCCCGAACTGGTCGAGGTGATCGAACCCGAGGAGGTCTTCGAGTACGACCTCTCGGCTCCGCACACGGTCCACTGCGTTCCGGACGGGAAGATCCTGATCAGTATGCTCGGCGACGCCGACGGCGACCTCCCCGGCGGATTCCTCGAGTTGAACGACGACTTCGAGATCGAGGGCCGGTGGGAGCCGCCGGGCGAGATCGAGATGAACTACGACTACTGGTACCAGCCCCGCCAGAACGTGATGGTGTCGAGCGAGTGGGCCGCCCCCAAAACGTACTACCCCGGCTTCGACCTCGACGACGTCGAGGCCGGCAACTACGGCCAGCGGCTCCACTTCTGGGACTGGGAGAACGGCACCGTCGAGCAGACGATCGACCTCGGCGAGGAGGGACTGATCCCGCTCGAAGTCCGATTCCTCCACACGCCAGAGTCGACCCACGGGTTCGTCGGGGCCGCGCTGTCGTCGAACATCTTCCACTTCTGGGAAGAAAACGGTGAGTATCACGCGGAGAAGGCAATCGACTTCGAGAGTCGCGAGCACGACGACTGGGACATGCCGGTCCCCGCGCTCCCGACGGACATCCTCATCTCGATGGACGATCGGTACCTGTTCGGTTCGAACTGGCTCCACGGCGAGGTCTGGATGTACGACGTCTCGGACCCGGCGAACCCGCGACGGGCCGACTCGCTCTCGGTCGGCGGTACCTTCGGCGAGGTGCAGGAGGTCCAGGGGCGTGAACTCGCCGCCGGCCCGCAGATGCTCCAGCTCTCGCTCGACGGCGAGCGCCTCTACTTCACGACGTCGCTGTTCTCGTCGTGGGACGACCAGTTCTACCCCGAGGAAGCCGAGCGCGGATCGGTCATGCTGAAAGCCGACGTCGATCCACGCGACGGGACGATGACCCTCGACGAAGACTTCCTCGTCGACTGGGGCGAGTGCCCGGCGGGTCCGGCCCGCGCCCACGAAATCCGCTGGCCCGACGGCGACTGCACGAGCGACGTCTGGCAGTGAGCCCGGCGGTGGCTCGCTACGACGTCACCCTCGACCGGATCGGCGGCCCGACGCGGACGATCGAGGTCGACGAAGACGAGACGGTGCTCGAGGCTTCGCGGCGGAGTGGGGTCTCGTTGCCGTACGGGTGTCGGACCGGCGCGTGCGGCACCTGCGTGGGCCGGTTGCTGGCGATCGAGGGGACGGAGAGCGGCGACGACGCAACCGACGCGGATGGAACGCCGATCGACGTCGCGGACGCGTTCGCGTACCGGCGCGAACCACGGGCGCTGAAACCGCGCCACCGCGACGACGGGTACGTACTCCTGTGCATCGCCAGCCCGCGGGCGAACTCTCGGGTCGCCGTCGGCTCGCGGGTACAGACGGAACTGGTCGACAACCCCTGGAAGTGACGTCGGAGGGGAAAGCGGCGATCGGTTCGGGCGCGTACAGTCTTTTCCCTCCGTCCGCCGTAGAGACGGTATGGACGTAGAGAGCGTGAACGTACGACGGCGACCGAGGACCGGGCGATGACCGGCCACGACGTGACGTTGGAGTGGCCGGACGGCCGAAGCGACGCCGTGACGGTCGAGCCCCGGGAGACGGTGCTCGAGGCGGCCCTGCGGAAAGGGATTCGCTTACCGTACGACTGTCGGGAAGGGACCTGTACGACCTGCGTGGGTCGACTGCTCGCGGTCGACGGGGACGATTCTGTCGCCGCCAGCGGAGAGAGGGCCGACGCCGACGACGCGGAGTCCGGCGACCGCCGATCGATCGACGCCGCGACGGCGTTCGACTACCGACGCCCGCCGGCGGCGCTGACGGAGCGAGAGCACGCGGACGGCTACGTCCTGCTGTGTATCGCCCTGGCACAGGCGGACTGTCGCGTCGCGGTCGGGCCGCGGATTCGCGCCGAAATCGGCGACAGTCCGTGGGGATGAGGACTCTCTCCGGCGCGAGCGTCGGGGTTTCTCGCGCTGCGTCTCGGTTCGGATGACCGCCGGGCGAAGCGACTGCAATACTGTTAACGGGGCGGCACCGTAACGTTCGACCAACGAATGTCTCTCGCCGACGGGAACGCGGACGAAACGAACCCGTACCTTCGCGATCCGCCGACCGACTTCGAGCCGATCGAGGACCTCTCGGAGGACGAGGCCCGCGAGCAGGTCGCACTCCTCCGCGATGCCATCCGCGAGCACGATCGCCGCTACTACGTCGAGAACGATCCGATCGTCGCCGATCGGACCTACGACGCGCTCTTTACCCGCTTGCAGGAACTCGAGGACGAGTTCGGTCTCGCGCACCCGGACAGTCCCACGCGGAGCGTCGGCGGCGAACCGATCGAGGAGTTCGAGACCGTCGAACACGTCGCGCCGATGCTCTCGATCGACGCGAGCGGCGATCCCGACGACGTGCGGGAGTTCGACGAGCGCGTCCGGCGCGAGTTGCGCGAACGCGGGGGTGCGAGCGCCGACGAACACGCGGTCGCGGTCGACTACGTCTGCGAACCCAAGTTCGACGGCGTCTCGATGGAGTTCGTCTACGAGGAGGGGAGCCTCCAGCGGGCCGTCACCCGCGGCAACGGCCGCGAGGGCGACGACGTGACCCGGAACGCGCGGACGATCGGCTCCGTCCCGCAGCGCCTCCACGGCGATCACCCCGATTTCCTCGCGGTTCGCGGCGAGGTCTACATCCCCAAGGACGCCTTCCAGGAGCACAACCGCGAGCGGATCGAACGCGGCGAGGACCCGTTCGCGAACCCGCGCAACGCGACGGCGGGGACGATCCGCCAGCTCGATCCCTCGATCGTCGCCGAGCGCCCGCTCGACGTCTTCTTCTTCGACGTGCTCGACGCGAGCGACCTCGAGGACAGCCACCGCGCGGAACTCGAGCGCTTCCCCGACTGGGGACTGCGGGTGAACGATCGCGTCGCGGTCGTCGACGACGTCGAGGGGGCGATCGACTACCGCGACCGCATGCTCGACGCGCGCGACGACCTGCCCTACGAGATCGACGGCGTCGTCATCAAGGTCGACGACCGCAAGGCGCGCGAGGAACTCGGGCGGACGGCCCGCCACGATCGCTGGGCCCACGCCTACAAGTTCCCCGCCCGATCGGAGGTGACGACGATCGCCGACGTGGCGGTCCAGATCGGTCGAACGGGACGAGTGACGCCGGTCGCCCTGCTCGATCCGGTCGACGTCGGCGGCGTCACCGTCTCGCGGGCGAGTCTCCACAACCCCGAAGAGATCGCGGCGAAAAACGTCGACGTGGGCGACACCGTGCGCGTCCAGCGCGCGGGCGACGTCATCCCCTACGTCGAGGAGGTCGTCGAGAAGGGGAGCGACGGCCACTACGAACTCCCGGACCGCTGTCCCGTCTGTGACAGCCCGATCGAGCGCGACGGCCCGATGGCCTTTTGCACCGGCGGGCTGGCCTGCGACGCCCAGCTGCGGCGATCGATCGAGTACTACGCGAGCGACGACGGCCTCGATCTCGAGGGGCTGGGCGAGAAGAGCGTCCGCCAGCTGGTCGATTCCGGGCTCGTCGGATCGATCGCGGACCTCTACGAACTCGATCGGGAGGCCCTCACGGAACTCGACGGGTGGGGAGAGACCAGCGCCGAGAACCTCCTGGCCGAGATCGAGGCAGGCCGCGAGCCACCGCTGTCGGACTTCCTCTCCGCGCTGGGGATCCCCCACGTCGGACCGGCGACGGCTCGCGAACTCGCCCGAGAGTTCGGGACGTTCGCGGCGTTCCGCGAGGCCGCCGCGGCCGACCCCGATCGGCTCGAGGGGGTCGACGAAATCGGCGCAACCGTCGCCGAGCAAATTCACGAGTTCTTCACGAGCGAGGCCAACGCCGAGGCGGTCGACGCCATCCTCGAACACGTCTCCCCGCAGGAGTCCGACCTCGAGACGGGTGGCGACGAACTCGAAGGACTCACGTTCGTCTTCACCGGCTCGCTCGAGGGCGTCACGCGCAGCGAGGCCCAGGAGACGGTCGAAGCACACGGGGCCAACGCGACGGGAAGCGTCTCGGGCAACACGGACTACCTCGTCGTGGGGGAGAACCCGGGCGCGACGAAACGCGAGGACGCCGAAGAAAACGACGTCCCGATCGTCGACGAGACGGAGTTTCGTGAGTTACTCGCGGGATACGGGATCGACCTGGAGTAGGCGTCGCAGCCGACGCGAGTGACAGTTAGCCGATCCGACTGCCGACCACGACGAGGGAGATCGCCGCGGCGAACACCCAGGATCGTCGGAACGAGTTGACCGCCGCCCCACTTCCAGCCGAAGACCTGGGTGCCGACGATCGCGACGAGCGGGACGGCGATCCCGATCGCGGTGACGAGTTCCCCGTCCGAGGTGCGTCTCGAGGGAGTTCACGTCGATCCGTACCGTGCCGGCTGCGATGCCGGCCACGCAGGAACCCGGTATAAGGTTCGCTAGTATTCAATTTCTAATGATACGAAGGCGGGCAGCATATTGGTCGTTCGCTCCTGTAGTACCATAGAACGGCCAGTGTATCGTTTCCGAACCGGCCCTCTCATCGCAATTTTGACGACTCCCCGATCCGATCAGCTATCGCCGCAAGCGCCTCACGTCCCTGTACCTCGTCCTCGAGTTCGGGTACGATCGTGACCGCGAGATCGGGGAAGGTCTCCCGGATCTCGCCGACGCGGCGTTCGTGACGCTCCCGCCGGGACTGACAGCGCGAACAGCCCTCCGTCGGGTCCTCGAAGACCCGGTTGACGACGAGGCGATCGATCGGGATCTCGGCCTCGCGGAGGCGGTCGACGAGTCGCTCCGTCTCGGCGATCGCCATCCGTTCGGGATGGGTGACGACGCGAAACGTCGTGCGCTCGGGATCGCGGAGGATTTCGCGGGCGCGCTCGAGGCGGTCCTGGAACCGGACGAGGTCGTCCTCGTCGCGATCGGTGCCGGTCATCGCGGCCATCGGGCCGAGGACGGCGCTGCGGGCCGCGGTGCCGATCCGGCGGACCTGCCCCCGGAGCGATCGGGTCGTCTCGAGCGCGAGCCCCATCACCTCGGGCGTGTCGAACAGCCGAAGCGTGTGGCCCGTCGGCGCGGTGTCGAAGACGACGACGTCCCACGCGCCCGAGTCGACGTACTCGACGAGCAGGTCGAGGGCCGCGAGTTCGTCGCTCCCCGCGGGCGCACCCGCGGCGAAGATCCGTTCGACCTCCTCCTCGTCGAGCCTGATTCCGGCGCTTCGCAGATCGGCCGCGAGCGCCCGCGCCAGCGTTTCGTACCGCTCCTTGCGGGTCTCGGGGTCGATCTCGACGGCCCACAGGCCGCTCGACCCGTCGGCGTCGGTGGCCGCACCGTCGCCCACCCCGTCGATCGCCGTCGGCTCCGGCCCGATCGGGGTTCCGAACGAGTCCGCCAGCGAGTGGGCCGGATCGGTCGAGACGACGAGGGTATCCCGACCCTCGTCGGCGAGTCGGAGTCCGGTCGCCGCCGCGCAGGTCGTCTTCCCGACGCCGCCTTTCCCGCCGTAGAAGATGCAGTCGGTCATAGCGCCAGTACCACGGACCGGTACCTAAACGTCGCGTCGGATCGTGCGTGGGAGTCGACGGCACTCCCGAGAACGGACCGCAGCGTCGAAACGCAGATCGACGCGTTCAGAGATCGACCTTGTCGAACCGGTAGAGCGCGACGGCGATCGGAACGACGATCCAGAACAGCAGGACGACGAGCGCGAACCAGTCCTGCATGTAGAACGGGACGTTCCCGCCGAACGCCGCTTCGACGTTTTGGACGGCCTCGGGATTTCGCTCGGCGACCGAGGTGGCAAGCGTCAGGACGTTCCGATAGGCGACGCCGGGATCGAAGTTGTTGAACAGGTAGAACACGTCGTGTGGCCGGGTCAACTCGACCGTCTGGCTGTCGGGGCCGGTGACCGTGTACTCGGTGCCGGGGAGGTAATCGAGCCGGACCAGCAGGTTGGCCATGCTAAGGACGGTCTCCCAGACGATGTAGAAGAGGACGAAGACGCCGAACGCGAACGCGCCGGCGAGGGTCGTCGAGCGCGCGAACGACGAGATGGCGACGGCGATGCTGGTGTAGGCGACGCCGTAGAGGATCGAGACCAGGAGCAATCCGACGTAGTCGACGACGTCGAACCCGCCGAACAGGACGGCGACGATGGCCGCCGCCAGGAGGAAGCCGGTGACGAGCGAGACGGACAGCACGCCCGCTCGGCCGATGAGTTTGCCGAGCAACACGTCCTTCCGGGAGTGAGGCAGGGAGAGCAACACCTTGATGCTCCCGGACTCGCGTTCGCCCGCGATCGCCTTCCAGCCCAGGACCAGCGCGATCACGGGGATGACGAGGCGCGTGACGTTGTGGGTCAGGCCGATGAGTCCCTCGGTCGTCGCCCCTGCCTGGGCGAGGTCGGCCCCGGTGTACCACAGGATCACCGTGGGAATCACCAGGATCATGAAGAAGAACAGGCTCAGGCCCATGAACAGCCACGATCGGACCGCGTCCTGGAAGTCCTTCTTCGCGATCGCGCGGATGCTGTCGGGATCGATCGAACTCGACGGGGTCGTGGTCGCTCGCGACCCGCCGGCGGTCTCCGTGCTCATGCTTGCACCCCCGTGGTGTAGGACTTGAAGACGTCGTCGAGCGAGGCCTCGGTCGTCGAGAAGTCCGCGACCTCGATCCCGTGGTCTTCGAGCGTCGAGAGGACGGCGGTCTTCGACCCGTTGACCTGGACGACGATCGTCGGCGGATTCTCGCTCTCGACGCCGGCGTCGCTCACGTCGGGGAGCGAGCGCACCGCGTGCAGAGCCTCGTCGTCGATCCGATCGACGGTGACTCGCAGCGCTTCCCCGCCGCTGACGGAGTCGCGAAGCCCTTCGACGGAGTCGACGGCGACCATCTCGCCCTCGCGGAGGATGCCGACGCGGTCACAGACCGCCTCGACCTGCTCCATGATGTGACTCGAGAAGAACACCGTCGCGCCGCGCTCGTTCTCCTCGCGGACGATCTCGCGCATCTCGCGGGCGCCGTTCGGGTCGAGGCCGGTGGAGGGCTCGTCCAGGATCAGCAGGTCGGGTTCGCCGACGAGCGCCATCGCGAGCATGAGCCGCTGGGACATCCCTTTCGAGTAGCCGCCGGCCTTCTTGTCGATCGCGTCGGCCAGGTCGACCCGTTCGAGGAGGGCTCGGGGGTCGTCGTCGACGCCTTTCGACTCGATCGCGAACTCGAGGTGCTGGCGGCCCGTGAGCCGATCGTAGGTCTGGTAGCCTTCGGGGAGGACGCCGGTCCGCGAGCGGATCTCGCGGCTGTGTGCCTGCGCGTCGAGGCCGAGGACCTGGACCTGCCCGGCGGTCGGACGGACGAAATCCAGGAGGACGTTGATCGTCGTCGACTTGCCGGCCCCGTTGGGACCGAGGAAGCCGAACACCTCGCCCTCCTCGACGTCGAACGAGAGGTCGTCGAGGGCGAGGGTCTGACCGTAGGATTTGGTCAGGTCGTCGACTGTGATTGCGGGCATAGCTATCTGTGTGGACACACCGTTCGCCGATAAGGTTTGTCACTTGCAGGAATGATATACGCCGTATTCGCGCAGGAATTAGTGGTCGGGTTTCAGATCGGATCGTCGGGATCGTACCGCTCAGCGGTTCGTTCGACCTCCGCGGCGTACCGTTCGCGGGTGTCCTCGTCCGGGACGGGTTCGAGGTCGTCCTCGGGAATCTCGGTCGCCGCCGTGACCGTCGGCCCGGTTCGAAGCGACGTCGAGGACCGCTGGCGTTGCTGGTAGCGCGACCCATCCGGCGTCGCGTAGACGATCGTCACGAAGTCGCGGTCGCCGAACTCGCGTTCGACGAGCCAGCACCGTACCGTCGACTCACTCATACCCGGGCCTTGCGGATCGAGGACCGAGAATGTACCGTGTCGGCGCCGCCACCCCGAGAAAGCACCGCCAAACTTTGAGGATCGGGGAGCGAGGGCGACACGATGGAGTGGACGGACCACGTCGATCAGTTGCTCCTCGACGGGGAACGCGAGCGCGAGCGGATCGAACTCGAGTCGGCGATCGTCGTCGTCACGACCCACCGCGTCCTCGCGTTCACCCCCGGGCGCGACGGGGCGGACTTCCGGGCCGTCGATCGGCCGAACGTCCGGTCCGTGACGGTCGACGACGACGGGAGCCGGTCAGCCGCCGGCTGGACGCTCGCGTTCGGCGTCCTCGGTATCGCGTTGCTCGTGACGTCCACGGTCGTCGATCCGAGCGGGATCGTCGGCGACGTCGACGGCACCGGCCCGGTCTCGGGCGTCGTCGAGACCGCGTTCCGGGTCGCCGAGACGGTGTTGACGGGCGTCGAACTCGCGCTGTTCGGCGGCGGATTCCTCCTGCTCGTGCTCAGCCTGCTGTTCGGCCTGTGGTACGGCTACTCGCGATCGCGCCGACTGGTCCTCCGGATCGCCGGCGACGACGACCTCGACCTGCCGATCACGGACGCCGATCTCGAGGCCGGCGCGGTCCCGGCGCTCGAGGCCGCGATCGGGCCGGAATCGGGCGAGAGCGGTCTCGCGGACGGGCCGAACGAGGGTGGCGGGACACCCGACCCCGATCGCGGCGGTGAGGTCACCCGCAGGGACGGGGCGAATCGGTGACGTCAGGCTGAAAGCCGCTCGCTACGTAGGGCCGCCGATGAACGCAGACGGGGTTCGCGAACGGGCGCGATCGGTGCCGCGTGAGCCCGGCGTCTACCAGTTCCAGGAGGGCGAGACGACGCTGTACGTCGGGAAGGCCGTCGACCTCCGAAGTCGCGTCGGTTCCTACGCCGACCCGCGGAGCGCGCGCATCCGGCGGATGGTCGATCGCGCCGACGGGATCGAGATCGCCGTGACCGATACGGAGACGCAGGCGCTGTTGCTCGAGGCGAACCTCATCAAGCGCCACCAGCCCCGCTACAACGTCCGGCTGAAGGACGACAAGTCGTACCCGATGGTCCAGGTGACCGACCACGAGGCCCCGCGGATCGAGATCACCCGCGATCCGGCGGAGTCGGCGACGGTATTCGGCCCGTACACGAACAAGGGACAGGTCGAGACCGTCGTGAAAGCCCTGCGCGAAACGTACGGCGTCCGGGGCTGCTCGGACCACAAGTACGCGGGACGCGATCGGCCCTGCCTCGACTACGAGATGGGGCTCTGTACCGCACCCTGTACCCGTGAGATCGACCTCGAGAGCTACGGCGAGGACGTCACGGCGGTCGAACGGTTTTTCGAGGGCGAGACCGGGATCCTCGCCGATCCGCTCCGCCGGGAGATGGAGGCCGCCGCCGAGGACCGGAACTTCGAGCGCGCGGCGAACCTGCGCGATCGACTCGAGACCGTCGAGGCGTTCCACGGGGCGGGCGGCGAGGCAGTCCAGTCGGTCGGCGACGAACGGGCCGTCGACGTGCTCGGAGTCGCGATCGAGGGCGAGGACGCGACCGTCGCCCGCCTGCGCGCCGAGGACGGCAAACTGGTCGATCGCGATCGGCACACGATGGACGCGCCGGGGGCCGTCGAGCCCCCGGCAGAGAGCGCCGGCGAGGGCGTTCCCGCCGTGCTCGCGGCCTTTCTCGTCCAGTACTACGCCGAGCGCGACCTGCCCGACGCGTTGCTCCTCCCCGAGCGCCACGGGGACGACGAGGTCGCGGCGTGGCTGGACGCCGAGGGGGTCGCCGTCCGGGTCCCTGGCGCGGGCCGCGAGGCGAAACTGGTCGAACTCGCGCTCAAGAACGCCCGCCGCAACGTCGGTGGCCGGGACGAGTGTGGCATGCTCGCGGACGCGCTCGGGATCGACGCCGCCCGGCGGATCGAGGGGTTCGACGTCAGCCACGCCCAGGGGAAAGCGGCCGTCGGAAGCGACGTCACGTTCGTCGAGGGGAGCGCCGAGAAAGCGGACTATCGCCGGAAGAAGTTGACCGACCAGAACGACGACTACGACAACATGCGGGCGCTCGTCGCGTGGCGCGCCGCTCGTGCGGTCGAGGGCCGTGACGATCGGCCGGATCCCGACCTGCTGGTGATCGACGGCGGCGAGGGCCAACTCGAGGCCGCTCGCGACGCGCTCGCGGAGGTCGGCTGGGACGTCCCGGCGATCGCGCTCGCGAAGGCAGAAGAGCGCGTGATCGCGCCCGATCGGGTTCCCACAAGCGGGAGTTCGTCGCGAGCGAAGCGAAGCTACGTCGAGTTCTCCTGGCCGTCCGACGCGCCGCATCTCCACCTCCTCCAGCGGGTGCGCGACGAGGCCCACCGCTTCGCGGTCCAGTACCACCAGACGGTCCGGGACGAGGTCAAGACCGTGCTGGACGACGTGCCCGGCGTCGGCCCCGAGACGCGCAAGCAGTTGCTCGGCCGGTTCGGCAGCGTCGAGAACGTCCGCGAGGCTTCGATCGATGACCTCCGGAGCATCGAGGGGATCGGCGAAAAGACTGCGGAGACGATCAAATCGCGACTGTGACGACGAGCGGGACGAGCGAGTCACCGCCGCGTGGCGCCGAATCACGCGGAGGGAAGCCGACCGTTGCGAGCGCAAGGACAGTAATATGCCCGCCAGCGGAGTATGTGACACCATGTCGAACGAGGACGAACTCGACGACCTGCTCGACGAACTCGACAGCCAGGGCGACCTCGAGACCTCACAGCAAGTCCTGTCGATCCGGACTGAGAGTCGCCGGTACGACAAACCGGTGACGATCGTCGAGGGGTTCGACCTCCCGGCGGACGAGATCAAGTCGATCGCCTCGGACCTGAAGTCCTCGATGGGGACCGGCGGGACGGTCGACGAGGGACGGATCGAACTGCAGGGCGACCATCGCGATCGGGTGCCGGACCTGCTTCGCGATCGCGGATTCGACGTCCGCGAGTGAGACGGATCGGGCGCAGATACCCGCCGAGCGGGACGACATCAACCGCTCGCGAAGAATTCGCGGTTGACGAACGACTTTGTACGATCACTATCAATGACCGGATATGGAGATCCGATCGGCGACCCCCGAGGACTTCGAGGCGATCAACGCAGTCGCACGCGAGACGTGGCACGACACCTACGACGAACTCGACGCCGAGACGATCGAGGACACCGTCGAAAACTGGTACACCGACGACTCGATGCCGCTCGAGGCGCCCGGGACGGTCGTGCTCGTGGCCGAGACCGAGGGGGACGCGTCGACGAGTAGCCGGACGCAGTCCAGCGACGGCGACGTCGTCGGCTTCACCCACGTCGTCGTCCAGGGCGAGCAGGCCGATATCCTCCGGATGTACGTCCACCCGGCCCATCAGGGCGAGGGTGTCGGGACCGCCCTCCACGAGCGGTTGCTCGCGGCGATCGAGCAGTACGACGTCGATCGCGTCCGATCGTTCGACTTCGCGTTCAACGACGTCAGCAGGGCGTTCTACGAGGGACTCGGCTTCGAGAAAACCGGCGAGGGCGAGGTCGAGATCGACGGCGAGTTCTACCCCGAAGCGGTCTACACGCTCGAACTCTATAGTCGCAACTGAAACGAGTTATACACTGATCGCACAGCCGTCCTGCGATCAGGTGTGCATTGACGTTCAGTTGCTACTATAGCGGCCGATCGGTCGCCCGAGAGCATCGCTGGCGGTGGGCCGCCCCGGCGTGCGCGGCCTCCCCAACGAGGCGGGTGGAACCACTTTGGTATTCGATACCGTAGCGACGGGTATGGAACTCCGACCAGCCTCGATCGACGATCGCGAGGCGATCCGCGAGGTCGCGCGAGCCACCTGGCACGACACCTACGACGAACTCGATGCGGAGACGATCGACGAGACGATCGACGACTGGTACGGCGACGAGGCCCTCCAGCAGGCGCTGGAACAGGCCGGGACCGCGTTCCTCGTCGCCGAGAAAGACGGAAAGATCGTCGGCTTCACCCACGGCGTCGTCCAGGGCGACGAGGGCGACGTCCTCCGGATGGCCGTCCACCCGAACCATCAGGGGGAGGGCATCGGAACGGAGTTACACGAACGGCTCCGGGAGGACCTCCAGGACTTCAACATGGAACGGATGCGGGCGATCGACCTCGCCTCGAACGAAGGGGGACAGCGGTTCTACGAGGAACAGGGCTTCGAACAGACCGGCGAGGGAGAGGTCGAGATGGGCGGCAAACAGCGCCGGGAAGTGGTCTACACGCTGGAACTGTAGCGGAGTCGGGAGGAGCGACAGTTGGCTTACGGACCGGGAGGCCGTCACCGCCGGTGTGCGCTCCCGAGATTGCGGACGTCGTTCGAGCGCCAACCGGGTGAGCGGGCCGGAAACCACGTTCGGGAGGACCACATGAAGGGGCTTGCAAATTCACCGGACGGAAGCAAGTGGTTCGCTATCATCTGTTAGTGAAGAACTCCCATCATGGCCACGAAATCGCCGAGTGAGGCGGACATTCTCCGTCCGATCAGACACACGTCGACGAAGTATTACGCGCTGGTCGCCATCGCCGGACTGCTGTTCGGGATCTTCCTGGTCGGATGGGGATACCAGCTCGCACAAGGGCTCGTGGTCACCGACCTCTCGGACTGGGGCACCGGCGGTGGCGTGACCTGGGGGCTGTACATCGGCGCGTTCATCTGGTGGGTCGGCATCGCTCACGGCGGGATCATCCTCTCGGCCGCCGTTCGGCTCCTCGGGATGGACCGGTACATGCCGGTCGCCCGGCTCGCCGAACTGCTGACGCTCGGCGGACTCTCCGCCGCGGGCTTTTACATCATCATCCACCTGGGCCGACCCGATCGGATGGTCACCAGCGTGCTGGGCCACTACCACATCACGGTGCACAACTCGCCGCTGGTGTGGGACGTGACGGTCATCACGGCCTACTTCGTGCTGACCGCGACGTACCTGGCGTTGACGGTCCGGTACGACGTCACGCGCCTGCGTGACGACCTACCGGATCGGCTGAACCCGATCTACAGGGGGCTGACGCTCGGCTACACCGAGAAAGAGGACGAGATCGTCCAGCGGATGGTCTGGTGGCTCGCGCTGGCAATCATCATCATGGCCCCGCTCTTGCTCCACGGTGGCGTCATTCCGTGGCTGTTCGCGGTGATCCCGACGTACCCGACGTGGTACGGCGGCGTCCAGGGACCGCAGTTCCTCACGATCGCGCTCACCTCGGCGATCAGCGGCGTGATCCTCCTCTCGTACGGCTTCCGCTGGAGCTACGACTGGGATCACATCATCACCGACGACATCTTCCGCGGCCTGTTGCTGTGGCTCGGGTTCTTTTGCCTGCTGTTCCTCTGGCTCCAGCTCCAGCAGAACGTCACCGGCCTCTTCAAGCCCCCGGTGGACGTGGGCCACGCGGCGGAGGCACGGCTCGGGAGCCCCATCTATCAGACCTCGATGTTGCTGGTCTTTACGGTGCTCGCGTACATCTTCGCACAGACGCTCCGACCGAGCCTCTTTACGAAGAAACGGGCCGTCGCAGCCGGGATTCTGGTGCTCACCGCGACGGTCATGGAGAAAATTCTCTTCGTCGTCGAGGGCTTTCTGCACCCGACGTTCGACATCTACGAGGCGACGCCCGGCGAGTACTTCCCGAGCCTCATCGAGATCATGTCGCTCGTCGGGACGATCGCCATGGTGACGCTGTTCTTCGCGCTCGTCGCGAAGGTCGTCCCCGTGGTGGAACTGCACGCGATCGAACACCTGCGGGACGACCACGAGGAGTGACGGTCGATCGAGATCGAGCTATTCGAACGCGTCGAGTCGACCGCCGTCCGTCCCGTCGACGATCGCGACCTGGTCGATGATCGCGCCAGGAAGCGACAGCCCCCAGCGCCCGGTCGATTCGGACGGCAGTGCAGCTACCGGGCCGGCAACCCCGGTGTTCCCGGACGAGCCCTGGAACGACGCCCAGCCGAGGGACGTCGAGTCGGCGATCCTCTCGTCGTCCTCGTCGTTCTCGATGGTATCATCGCCGGTATCGCGCTCGTCGGTTTCGTCCGAATCGTCACCGCTCTCGAGCGCGCTCGAACAGCCCGCTTCGGCACACGAAAGCGCACCTATCAACTCCAGTGAGCGTCGGGCGTCGATTCCCCGCGCGAGCGATCGAACGACGCGCGAATCCGATCGGAGACCGCTGCTGAGCGAATTCGGTGGGAACTGCGATCACCAGTACTTATTTATTCTTCGGCGCTAAACCCGTTTTTAGATATGTCTAAATCTACGGTCGGGCGAGGGAACGCTCCGGGTGATCGATCGTGAACGATCTCCTCGTCGTTCTCCTCGAATCGTTGCGGGACGGCTACGTTCAGGTGAGCGCGTTCGTCGCGGTGACGGTGCTGGCGTTCGGGCTGGTCCAGTACCGGACCGACGGCGCCGCACTCGCGGCGATCGAAGACAACGAGCGCCTCCAGGTGCTGTTCGGCGGGATCCTCGGGTTGACTCCCGGCTGCGGCGGTGCTATCGTCGTCATGCCGCTGTACGTTCGCGGGACCGTCAGTTTCGGGACCGTCGTCGCGACGCTGGGCGCGACCGCCGGCGACTCGGCGTTCGTCATCCTCGCGCTCGCGCCCGAAGCCGCCCTGTACGCCTACGCGATCGCCTTCGCGGCGTCGGTCGCCACGGGGTACCTCGTCGACTCCGTCGGACTCGGCGTCTCGCGGGTCGACGCCGCCGTCGCACGGCTCTCGCCCGACGCGACGCCCGACGGCGGGACCGTCGTCAACGGCGGCGTCGGGCCCAACCCCGCCCACGACTACTGCGGCCCGGCCCCCACCCACGCCCACGAATCGGGGCCCGATCGACAGTCGCGAGTGCTCACCCCGCTCTCACACGGAGCCCACGTCGCGTGGTGGCTCACCGCCGTCGCGGGGCTGGTCCTCGGCACGCTCTACCTGCTCCGCGGTGGTCCCGAAGTCGCGCTCGCAGTCGGTCCCGGCTTCGACGGCCTGTTCACCGTCGTCGGCATCGTCGGCGCGTTGCTGTCGCTCTATCTCTACGGCGTCGGCCGCCATTACGTCGGCGAGGGCGAGATCGCCCGCGCACGTGATTCCTTCTCGTCGGCCTACGACACGCTCACCCACGCGGCGATGGAGACCAGTTTCGTCACCGTCTGGGTGCTCGTGGCCTTCCTCGTCTACGAGTACGCCGTCCTCCTGACGGGGATGAACGTCGCCACCGTCGCCGCCGCGGCGGGCGTGCTCGCCCCGATCGGCGGCGCGGCCGTCGGCCTCATTCCGGGGTGTGGCCCCCAGATCCTGCTGGCGAGCGTCTACGCCGAGGGCGGCCTCCCGTTTTCGGCGCTGACCGCCAACGCGATCGCCCAGGACGGCGACGCCCTGTTCCCGTTGCTGGCCGTCGACGCCAGAGCGGCGATCGTCGCGACGATCTACAACTTCCTGCCCGCCGTCGTCGTCGGCGTCGCGCTCAACCTGCTCTGGGGACCCGTCTTCGGCCTACAGGAGTTCGGCTTCGGGGTGCTCTGATCGGCCGACGACCCGGTCGCGACGTCCGCGGTGCCGACGGCGGCGTCGATTCGAGTGAGAACGAGGAAGTCGTGAGGAGAACGCTCAGGCGGTTTCGTTCGCCGCAATCGTGACCGTCCCGTCCGCCGTCTGGGCCTCGTTGATCGTCGCCTCGACCGTGTACTCTCCCGGTTCGGTCGGATTGTCCACGGCGGGGTACTGTGCGACGATCACGTCGCCGGCTTCGAGCGTGTACTCCGAGTCGAGTTCGACGGTGAACGAGTAGTCGTTGTTGTTGACGCCGCTGATGTGCGTCTCGTTGAATTCGCGGTCGATCGCGCCGTCGCCGTTCGTATCCACGCCGAACGCGATCGCATCGTGCTGAGCACCGTCGACGGTGAAGTTCTCGCGCGGGTACGTCACGGTCAGGGACTGCCACTCGCTTCCGGCGACCGATTCGTTCACTTCGATTCGTACCGTCTGATCGGTGTTCGTTGCGTTGAGAGCCGGGTCCTCGGACTCGACGGTTCCGTTGCCGTCGGCGTCGATCCGATCGTCGTCGTCCGACGAGGGATCGGCCGTTTCGCCGCCGAATCCGGAACAGCCGGCGATCGATACGAGTACCGCGAGCGCCACGACGAGCAGTGTTCGTCGCATCCGTGACCCGATCACGGAACGACACGTGAAAGTCTTCCGGTCGGACCTGTCAGAACTCCTCGGCCGGCGGCGCGATCCCCTCGTCCTCGTCGTCGAAGTCGAACTCCTCGCGGACCTCCCGGATCCGATCGCGGATGTCGGCCGCCAACTCGAACTCGAGGTTGCTCGCCGCCTCCTGCATCCGTCCCTCGAGTTCGTCGATGTACCGGGCGGCCTCGTCCTCGTCCTCGAGCGATCGGCCCGACACCTCGCTGGTGTCCGTCTTCGACCCGGGCAGGTTCGTCTCGCCGACCGCCTTCTCGATCGTCGTCGGTTCGAGGCCGTGCTCCTCGTTGTACTCCCGCTGGATCTCCCGGCGGCGCTGGGTCTCCTCGATCGCGGACTCCATCGCGTTCGAGGGATCGTCGGCGTAGAGGACGACCTCGCCGTTGACGTTGCGCGCGGCCCGCCCCATCGTCTGGACGAGCGTCGTCTCCGAGCGCAGGAACCCCTCCTGGTCGGCGTCGAGGATCGCGACGAGGCTCACCTCGGGGATGTCCAGCCCCTCCCGCAGGAGGTTGATGCCGACGAGAACGTCG
The DNA here is from genome assembly GCF_059736495.1 of Halosolutus sp. YCN4. Taxonomy (NCBI): domain Archaea; kingdom Methanobacteriati; phylum Methanobacteriota; class Halobacteria; order Halobacteriales; family Natrialbaceae; genus Halosolutus; species Halosolutus sp. YCN4. Next base: position 68,331 of record NZ_JCASSM010000002.1, read on the forward strand.
ATCTCTCCGAGCCGGAGCGAGCGGATGATCTCGTGGCGCTCCAGGGTATCCGTCTCGTCGTGCATGTAGGCCACGTCGACGCCGGACTCCTCCAGGTACTCGGTGAGGTCCTCGGCCATCCGCTTCGTGAGGGTGGTGACGAGGGTCCGCTCGTCGCGATCGATCCGCTCGTCGATGCGAGCCATGAGGTCGTCGACCTGGCCGCTGGCGGGCGAGACCTCGACCTTCGGGTCGACGAGGTGGGTCGGCCGGACGATCTGTTCGACGATCTGCTCGCTCTCCTCGTGCTCGTAGTCGCCCGGCGTGGCCGAGACGTACAGCGTCTGGTTGGTCTTCTCCTGGAACTCCTCGAACGTGAGCGGCCGGTTGTCGTACGCCGTCGGGAGTCGGAAGCCGTTCTCGACGAGCGAATCCTTGCGGGACTTGTCGCCCGCGTACTGCCCGCGAACCTGGGGCAGCGTCACGTGCGACTCGTCGACGACGGTGAGGAAGTCCTCGGGGAAGTAGTCGAGCAGGGTGTACGGCGCTTCGCCCGACTCGCGATCGGAGAGGTAGACCGAGTAGTTCTCGATCCCCGAACAGTAGCCCGTCTCCTGCATCATCTCGAGGTCGAAGGTGGTTCGCTCCTCGATACGCTGGGCGGCGATCATGTCGCCCGTGCGTTCGAAGTACGAGATGCGCGAGTCCAGGTCGTCCCGGATCTCGTCCATCGCCTGCTCGAGTTTCGGCTCCGGGATGGAGTAGTGCTCCGCCGGGTGGACGAGGACCGCCTGCTGCTCCCCCTGGGTCTTCCCTTCGAGCGGGTCGACCTTGACCATCCGATCGATCTCGTCGCCCCACAGTTCCACGCGGACCGCGTACCGGCCGTACATCGGGTAGATCTCGATCGTGTCGCCCCGGACCCGGAACGTGCCCTGCGTGAAGTCGACGTCGTTGCGCTCGTAGTTCAGATCCACGAGTTGTGCGAGCAGGTCGTCGCGGCCGATCTCCTCGCCGACCTCGAGGCGCAGGGACATGTCGACGTAGTTGCGCGGGTCACCCAGGCCGTAGATCGCGGACACGGAGGCGACGACGATGACGTCCTCGCGAGTCAGCAGGGAGCGGGTCGCGCTGTGTCGGAGCCGATCGATCTCGTCGTTGATCGAGGCGTCCTTGTCGATGTAGGTGTCGGTCTGCTCGACGTAGGCCTCGGGCTGGTAGTAGTCGTAGTAGGAGACGAAGTACTCGACGGCGTTCTCCGGGAAGAGGTTCCGGAACTCCTCGTACAACTGGGCCGCCAGCGTCTTGTTGTGGGCGATCACCAGCGTCGGCTTCTGGATCTCCTCGATCACCCACGAGACGGTGTTGGTCTTCCCGGAACCGGTCACCCCGAGCAGGGTCTGTTTCTCCATCCCCGATCGGAACCCGTCGGCCAGTTGCTCGATCGCCTCGGGCTGGTCGCCCGCCGGGTCGAAGGGGGCGTCGACCTCGAAGGGGCGATCGACGTCGGGACGGTCCGGCTGGAGTGGGCCTCGACTCTCGCTCATTGTCGGGTTCAGGAGGTCGAGTCACTTTACCCGCTCGCATGCGGCACGCGCCGCGCGAGTCGCCGAGGTCGATCGACGTCGACGCCGCCGACGGCCATCGGTCGGCACGGATGAAAAATACGACTCCTCGATCGGGACGCGGTGTCCGATCGGCCGGAACTACGTCTCGTCGGCCGTCGGCCCGTCGACCGCGAACTGGACGGTGAAGTCGCGATCGGTCGTGCCCTCCGGCGGTTCGAGGTAGCCGATCGCGTAGCCCGTGTACGCCGTCCCCTGCTCGAGCGTGACGTCGAACGAGGCGACGGTCGTCTCCGGATTGCCGGCCGGCCGGATCGAGAGGGTGTAGTCACCGGCCGGCACCGGCACGTAGTCGGTCGATTCTGTGAACGCGACGTCCTCGAAGAGCGGCTCGTCGCAGGCGTAGACGTCGACGTTCGGGGCGTCCGGGGAGAAGTGCGCGACCCGCACGAGGGCCGACCCGGCGTCCAGCAGGACCGCGGGCTGGAACGTCCCTGCGCCGAGTTCGCCGATCGCGGCGACCGTGTAGAACGCCGCCCCGAACGTCACGTCGTCGTCGAACGCGACCGTTCCCGGATCGCCGGCCGCCGTGATCGTGACTCGGTACGTCCCCGGTTCGATCTCCAGGTACGGCGAGACGTCGCCGTAGGCGACGTCCGCGAGCACCCGATTCCCGTCGACGTAGACGTCGACGTTGGGGGCGTCCGGAGAGAAGTGCGCGACCCGGACGGCGGCACCGGGTACGTCGTCCGATTTCTCGTCCTCTTTGGGCTTCTGTCGATCGTCGTCTTCGTGTTCGCCCACGGCGAGTACGGGTGCGCTCGCCGCGGTCAGCCCACCGGCGATCCCCATCGTCTTGAGCGCCGTGCGTCGTGATACTGGCATGGTGCGATCGTGTGGGAGGATCGGACAGAAATATAACCGGTAGTCAGTACTGCGACTAGTTCCGACGTTTCCGTCCCGCGATTTCGAACTATGACCAGCCTGCGATCGGAAGCGGCGTCGTACACCGCCCGTGCGATCGAAGTGACCGCCTACAGCGTCCGCGCGGTCGACGCCGGACTCCCACGTCGTCTGCGGTTCGTGCGTCGTCTCTCGCCCCGCGTCGCACGTAGTGCGATCGTACGGACGCGTACGCCGTCCGTTCCGAACGCCGATCGATCGGACGTGGCTCGTGCCCGGCCGACCGTTATGGGCGGCGACGGGGTAACCCGGGATATGACGGACCACCTCCAGCAGGCCCGTGACGACCTCGAAGAAGCCGCCAAGAGCGCCGACGACGACGTGCGCGGCGACATCCGCGAGACCACCGACGCGTTCGCCGACTACGTGATGAGCGACACCCAGCCGGATCACGCCCTCCTCGACGAACGGCTCAACACCCTCCGGCAGGTCCGCGAGCGGGCCGACGGCAACACCGAAACCAGGGTCGAGTCGGCCATCGACACGATCGAGGACTACCGCGAGACGATCGATCAGCCCTGACGGATCTCGCGACGAACGCGACCGACGAGAATCGGAATCGATCGCGGTCGAATCGCCCTCACTCGAGCCGATCGAGCACGGCGTCCCGGTCGTAGGCCAGCGAGAGCGATCTGGAGCGGCCGCGGCCGTCGACGTCCGCGTAGTCGGCCGCGATCAGCCCCAGTTGATCGAGTTTGTTGACGATTTCGGAGTAGCGGGTGTAGCCGAGGTCGGTCCGTTCGTGGAACTCCTCGTAGACGTCGCCGGCCTGGTCGCCGTCGTTGTTGGCGACGACCTCGAGCAAGGCCCGTTCGGTGTCGGTCAAATTCGAGAGACTGCGGGAGAGCGAGATGTACTTCGATTTCTCGTACGCCTCCTCGACGTCTTCCATCTCGACGGTGCGACTCGCGCGCATCTCGGCGTTGAGGCCGGCCCGGCGCAGGAGGTCGATCCCGACCCGGAGATCGCCGCTCTCGGCGGTCAACTCGGCCACGCGTTCGAGCGTCTCGCGGGAGATGACGCCGTCGTGGAAGCCCCGTTTGACGCGTTCGTCGAGGATGTCGACGATCTCGGGCTGGTCGTAGACCGGGAAGTAGACGTCCTCGGGGCGGAAGACGCTCTGGACGCGGGAGTCCAGTTCCTCGATGACCTCGAGTGCGGGGTCCGAGGAGACGACGATGACGCCGATCTTCGCGCCCGGATACTCCTCGTGGGCCCGGAGCAGAGAGTAGAGCGTATCGGAGGCCTCGTTCTCGTAGAAGAGGTAGTTGACGTCGTCGAGCGCAACGACGAGCACCCGGTCCTCCTCGACGAGTTTCTCGGCGATCTGGCCGAACAGTTTCTTGAACGAGATCCCCGACGACGGCGGTTCGTAGTCGAACGTCCCCTCGAACAGCCGTGAGAACACGGAGTAGCGGGTCGCGTTGACCTGGCAGTTGACCCGGATCGTCCGGACGTCGCTGGTCTGGGCACCGACCTCGTCGAACAGTTTCTGGATCGCCGTCGTCTTCCCCGTCCCCGGCGGGCCCCGAACGATGACGTTCAGCGGTCGCGACCCACGCACCGCCGGCCGGAGCGCGTACGTCAGGCTCCGGGTCTGCTCCTCGCGGTGTTTGAACGTCTCGGGAACGTAGTCGATCTCGAAGACGTGCTCGTTTCTGAACACGGATTCGTCCCACGACAACATCCCCTCGTCGGGGCCGTCTGTCATCACTTTCACCACGCTGTCGAAGCTACTTAGTTGTTCGCAGGATTACGGGTGGGAACTCGAGCGTCCCCGATCCGGTCGATTCGAAGCGGCCCGTCCCACGCTCAGGCGGCCTCGATCCGTTCCGTCCCGCGATCGATGTCGGCCGGATCGATCCGCCCGCCGTGGCTCACCCGGGCGTGGGCCCGGACCAGCCGTTCAATCTCGTCGCTGCTGCTCGATCGGAGCAGGAACTGGCAGCTTCCCAGGGGACATTCGAACTGGTATGGCACACCATAGCAGTGGTCCAGAGCGGAGGTAGGCATTGTACTTGCACAGTCCTGTCGGTCATACGGCCGCAGATCGCGAAAAACGCCCGCGGCGATCGCGTCCTCGATCGCGATTCCGGTCGCAGTTCTCCCGCAAGCGAGCGCCGAACACACGTGCGAGAGCGTCGTACTCGCGGTCACCCCGCTGGGCGGCCGAAGTCACGGCTTCCGATCGCCGCGATGGGCGATCGTTCGGCCGGCCAGTCGCTGGAGCAGGCCCCGGATTCGGGCGAGCATCGGCGCGAGGACCGGGTTCGCGGTCACGGCGACGTAGGCAGGCAGGGGATCGTACCGGCCCGTTTCGAGGTAGTGAAGCGCTGCCGCGGTCACCCGGTGGTTCCCGTCGGCGACGAACCACGGGGTCGCACCGCGACGGGTCCGGACGACCAGCGGATCGAACTGCGTTCCGGCAGCGAGGTCGTCGCAGTACGTCCGGATCGCCTCGGCGTCGATTCCCGCCGATTCGAGCGGGGCGGGCCCCTCCTCGTGGATCCGCTCGGCCACGCCGAACAGGGTGCCGTCCGTCGAGACGGCGCGCCACAGGAGGTCGTCCGGCCCGCCCACCGGACGGAGGGAGACGAATCGGTCCCGATCGAGCGTGAGCCGGTACCACCGGATCGGCCGCTCGCGCCAGACGAACGCAGCCGCGCCGGGCTTCGCCACGAGGAGCGCGTCGCGCACCGCCGCCGAGTCCGTCGGGACCGTCCCCGGATCGACCTCGGCGGTGCCGCGATCGGCCTCCCGCACGAGCCAGTCTCGGAGCACGCGCTCCTCGGGGACCCGCTCAGGCATCCGTCTCTCCGGCGGCGACCGCAGTCGAGTCGGTGCCGCTCGCGGCGTGGGTTCGAGTCACGAGCCGATACTCCGGACGGGATCTATGGGAAGGAATGGCATATATCTGCGGACGAAACCGTTCCCCGTTCGGAACCGATCAGTTCCAGTAACTGTCCGTCCGCCATCGTCCACGAACTATACCGTTCGACGTGGTACGGGGGGAAGTGACCGTGATCGAAACGCAGGTTACACTGATCCAGATCGACAACTACGGGCCGTGGACGGTGGCACCGTCACCGAAACGGGAGGTCGATCTGCAGATGCTACAGTCCCGCCTGTACGCGGATCTCGCAGCGCTCGTCGGTCATCACGACGGCTACGTGTTCTCCACGCGATACGACAACATGATCGCCGTCACGAACGGCCTCGACCTGGCGGAACACCGGCGCATCCAGGACGCCGTCCGCAACCGCTATCCCGTGACGGTGAGCCTCGGCGTCGCCACGGGCGCCTCCCCGCGGGACGCGATCGGCGAGGCGACTGCGAACCTCCAGGCGGCCGGGAGCGCCCAGGACGGAGAGCGAACCGAAATCCTGCGCGGCGATCCGCTGCGCGAGGGGGGGACGGTCCAGATCGCCCACTTCGACGTCAACGACGCAACCGGGCGGTACACCGACGAACTCGACGCCTTCGAAGTGTTCCGGCGCATCGACCGGGGGTACACGACGCTCCTGGAGTACATGTACGACAGCCACGACTCGCTGTCGTTTTTCATCGGCGGCGACAACGTCATCTCGGTAACCGCCGGACTCGATCGGCCGGCGTTCGACGGAGCGATCGATCACGTCGCAGAGACTGCGGGGATCGACCTCAAGGTCGGCGTCGGTCGCGGTCGGACGGCTGGAGACGCCGGGATGGTTGCCAAGGAGGCGCTCGAACGCTGCCGGGAGCACGGAACCCGCGTGGAGATCGGTGCCGGTGAGCGAACGGAGGGGGCGTAACCCGATGCCGGCCCAGTCGGTGTACTTCACGGGCCCACGCGAGGTCGAGGTCCGGGAGACGACGGTGCCCGACCCGGGCCCGAACGAGGTCAAGGTGGCGGCGACGGTCTCCGCCATCAGCTCCGGGACGGAACTGTTACTCTACCGGGGCGAGATGAACCCCCAGATCGACGCTGACGAGACGCTCGACGCACTCTCCGGATCGTTCTCCTACCCGTTTCCGTACGGGTACGCAGTCGTCGGGACGGTGACCGCCGTCGGCGCGGACGTGGACCCGGCGTGGCACGACCGGACGGTGCTCGCGTTCCACCCCCACGCAAGCGAGTTCGTCGTCGGGGTCGACGAGGTGAGCGTCGTGCCGGCCGACGTTTCGCCGGCGGAGGCGGCGATCCTGCCGAACGTCGAAACGGCGGTCAACCTGCTCCTCGACGGGGATCCCCGGATCGGCGAGCGGGCGATCGTGTTCGGTCAGGGCGTCGTGGGACTGTTGACGACGGCACTGCTGGCCGAGACGCCGCTTTCGTCGCTCGTAACCGTGGACTGCTACGAGAAGCGACGCCGGCTCTCGGCGGCGTTCGGAGCCGATCGGTGTCTCGATCCCGACGAAGACGACCCGGTCGCGGCGGTCCGCGAGCCTGCGGGGCCGCCCGAGCGCCCGGACTCGCCGTCCGGTCGGACCGAACGGGACACGCCCCCGCGTCGAGCGGACCTGACCTACGAACTCTCGGGCGATCCGGCGGCGCTCGACGTCGCCATCGACGCGACCGGGTACGGGGGTCGCGTCGTCGTCGGGTCGTGGTACGGGACCAGGACGGCCGAACTGTCGCTCGACGGCCGATTCCACCGGAGCCGAATCCGCCTGATCAGCAGCCAGGTGAGCACCATCGCGCCGGAGCGGCGAGGGCGCTGGACCGTAGCGCGTCGGCTGGCGACCGCGTGGCGGCGACTGGAAGACGTCGCGACCGATCGGCTGGTGACCCACCGCGTCCCGGTCGGGGACGCCCCGGAGGCCTACGCACTGCTGGACGAGCACCCGGACGAGACGGTCCAGGTGCTATTGACGTACTGACCGGTTCGCCACGGTCAGTTTCGACGAGGCCCCGGCGGTCCAGCGTCGAGTCGCGCGCCACCCCGGGTTTTAGTTCGCACGCGTGGTCCGACGGCGTATGTACACGGTGACAGTCACCCGCGATTTCGTCGCCCAGCACTGGCTCACGGTCCCCGACCCCGGTCCCGAGGGAGACCTCCACTCCCACCACCTGACGGTGGAGGTCCAGGTGAAGGGAGAACGGCTCGGGGAGTACGGTTATCTCGTCGACATCGACGACCTCAAGGCGGTCGTGGACGGACTGGTCGATCGATACCGGGACGCGACGCTCAACGATCTTCCGGAGTTCGAGGGGCTCAACCCCAGCGTAGAGCACTTCTCGCGATTCTTCGCCGATCGAGTCGCGGACGGGATCGAGACCGACCGTCTCGACCGCGTCGAGGTGACGATGTGGGAAGAGGACGCGGCAGCCGCCTCGTACGCCACGGCCGTCTGAATCGATGCGGCTGGGGTTAGTCGTCTACGACGGCCTCGAGCGCACGTCCGGCGGCTACCGCTACGATCGACGGCTCGTGACGGGACTTCGCGAGCGCGGCCACGAGGTCACACTCGTTACGATCCCGAGGGACGGGTACGGGGCGAACCTGCTCGACAACGTCTCCGGGGAGGTCGCCGCCGATCTGGCCGCCCTCGACGTCGACGTGCTGTTGCAAGACGAACTCTGTCACCCGTCGCTCGTCCGGCACAACCGGCACCACGACGACGCCGTGCCGATCGTCTCGATCGTCCACCACCTCCGGTGTCGGGAGCCGCGGGCGGCGTGGCGGAACGCGTTCTACAGGGCGATCGAGCGGCGCTACCTCGACACGGTCGACGCCTTCGTGTACAACAGCGAGACCACCCGGGAGACCGTCGAGGCGCTCGTCGGCCCGACGACGGGCGTCGTCGCGCCGCCCGGCGGCGACCACGTCGATCCGGGAATCACACGAGCGCAGATCCGCGCCCGTGCCCACGAACCGGGGCCGCTCGGGGTCGTCTTCGTTGGGACGCTCGTCGAGCGGAAGGGGCTCCACACGCTGCTCCGGGGGCTGGCCGCCCGGCCGGCCGACGAGTGGACCCTGACCGTCGTCGGCGATCCGACGATCGATCCGGGTTACGCCCAGCGAATCGACCGGCTGATCGACGCGCTGGGCGTCGAGGAGTCGGTGACGGTCGCGGGCCGAGTGACCGATTCGACGCTGTCGTCGATCCTCCGGGACGGGCACCTCCTCGCCGTTCCCTCCGGCTACGAGGGGTTCGGCATCGTCTACCTCGAGGGAATGGGATTCGGCATGCCGGCACTCGCCTCGACCGCCGGCGGCGCGGGCGAGGTCGTCGACGACGGGGGGACGGGGGTACTGATTCCGCCGGGTAAACCGCAGGCCGTGGCCGAGGCGGTTGGCTCGCTCGCGGCCGATCGCGAGCGCCTCGCCGAGATGGGAGTCGCCGCCCGGGACGCCTACGAGGCCCACCCCACATGGAGCGAGATGGTCGATCGCGTCGCGTCGTTTACGACCGGGCTCCGCGAGGCCGCGGGACCGTCGCCGTGACGACCGGAGTTAACCCACCGGGGGTTGACAGACCGATAGAGACGTGACCGAACCCGATCACTACTCGTTCCGTCGATACCTCGACGCCAAGCGGACCGTCGACCGACGCGCCCGGGACCGGCGCGTCGCGGACGCGTTTCGCCGCGCGCTCGAGGGGTTCGACGAGCCGGTCGAACTCTGCGAAGTCGGGGCCGGGACGGGCGCGATGGTCGAGACGATTCTCGACTGGACGGCCGGCACCGAGGTCCGGTACACGGCCATCGACGCCGAACCGACCCTGATCGAGGCCGCCGCGGAGGGCGTCGTCGACCGCGCGTCGGACCGGGGCTACAGCCTGGATCGGTCGGATCGAACGGGACGGCCGGGTGGGACGGTACGCATCGATCGCGACGGGGCGGCGTTCGAAGTCGAGTTTCGCGCCGCCGACGCACTCGCCCATCTCGTGGACCACGACGAAACGTACGACGCCGTCGTCGCCCAGGCGTTCCTCGATCTCACGGACGTGCGAGCGGCGCTGGAGGCGGTCACCGACGGGCTTCGATCGGGCGGGGTCGCCTACTTCCCCATCACGTTCGACGGGGTGACGGCGCTGTTGCCGCCGATCGATCCCGAACTCGAGGACCGGATCGAGCGGCGGTTTCACCGTCGGATGGACACGACCGAGAAGGTCGGCGGCGAGACGGGCGACAGCACTGCCGGCCGCCACCTCCTCACCGCGGTTCCGGCGACCGGCGGCCGGGTCGTCGCGGCAGGCGGGTCCGACTGGGTGGTTCAGCCGATCGATGGCGGGTACGAGGCCGACGAGGCGTACTTCCTCCATCACGTCGTCGACACGATCGAGTCCGCGCTCGCGGCCGACGGGACGCTCGACGCCGAGCAGGTGCGCGCGTGGGCGGAAACCCGCCACGAACAGGTCGAGGCCGCGGACCTCGTCTACCTCGCCCACCAGCTAGACGTCCTGGCCCGATGGCCGGAATCGGCGTAGCAGACCGAATCGCGCCGGCGTCGAAGCTTCGGATCCGGAGACGGAGATGGAGACCCCGACCAGCTATACGGCCCTCGGAATCGTAGCTCGCGCTATGCACTGGACCCGACGACGCGACCTGGAGGGCGGGAAGGAACTGGGCGTCTGGCTCCTCCTCGACGACGACGGCGCGGTCGAGGAAGAACTGTACGTCGAGACCCACGAGTATCGCGGTGGCGGGTTCGACGTCTACACCGCAACCCCCGACGGGGAGTGGACCGAGAAGGGCGAGTTCGAAGCCGTCGAGGCCGCCTTCGAGCGGGCGCTCGACGTGATCGAGGCGAGTCCACATCCGCTGGAGGGGCCGCGATCGGAGTGATGCCGTTCCGATCGGTCACGGCCACGTCGGCCGAGGTGGCGCTCGATCGGGGCCGAGCACGCGCTCGAACCCGATAGGGGGTGCGTGGTCACCGGCGAGAGGACGCGTCCGGCGTCGGACGACCACGCGGAGCCGAGACGCGGACTACTCGAACTTCTCGAGCAGGCGATCGTAAAAGAGCGCCTCGCTCTCGCCGGCGAGTTTCTCGACGATCAGTTCCGGGGTCGATCGGGCGAGGTGGTCCTTGACGGGCGATCGGTTCACCTCGAGTTCGCCGTCCACGAGCCCTACCGCCTCGATCCCGTCGACGGTGACGTCGTGGTCGGCCATCTCGCGGATCTCGCCGGCCAGGTGCGAGACGAACACCGCGGTCGCGCCGTTCTCGGAAAGCGCCTCGAGGATACCTGCGATGATCTTCGCGCTGGCTCCGGGTTCGGTGATGCTCTCGAGTTCGTCCACGAGGACGAGCGAGCCCTCGCCACCCTGGGCGAGATCGGCGAATTCGCGAACGGTCGACTCGAACGCGCCCGCGTCCAGCGTCCCCTGGGTCTTGGCGTGGTAGTGCAGATCGTCGAACCGCCGGAGGCGAACGTCGTCGGCGGGCACCGGCAGGCCCATGTGTGCGAGCACGACGACGCTCGCGACCAGGTCCAGCGTCGAGGTCTTGCCACCGCTGTTGACCCCCGAGAGGAGGGCGACGCCCGACACCTCGTAGTCGACGGGGTCGATCGCCGCGAGCGGTTCGTCCAGCAGCGGCGAGCGCCCGCCCTCGATCGCAAAGCCCGCGGGGTCGCCCCTGGCACCGGTGGGCTCCCAGACGAACTCGGGCATCGCACACTCGTACTCGCGGGCGAAGCGGGCGATCGCGAGTTCGACGTCGAGTTCGAGCGCGTCCCGGACCAGTTGCCGGGCCCCCTCGCGCTGGTCGGCGAGGTCGGCCGCGAGATCCCGTTTGAGACGACCGGCGCGGCGCTCCTTCGCGGCGGTGAGTTCCTCGCGAAGGCGACCGATCGCGTCCTCGTCGCGCTCGACCGGAAACGTCGGTTCGTCGCCGAAGGCGCGGCGGGCGATCTCGGCTTCGCCCTGATCGAGGTCGAGCGCCTCGACCAAGTGCTCGCGGGCGGCCTCGACGGCCGCGGCGTGCTCGTCGGCCAGTTCCCGCGACAGCAGGGAGTCGACCCCCGCCCCGCGTTCGACCAGCGAGAGGAGATCGGAGCCCTCGATCGTGACGTCCTGCTCGCGGATCGCCTCCCGGAGCCGATCGTTGGCGACGCTCTCGGCGGTCCCGGCCGCCGCGTCCAGGTCGTCGACCGCCGTCGTCAGCCGATCGAGTTCGTCGTCGCCCGCGACCGTCCCGTCCTCGGCGAGTCGCGAGAGGCCGTCCGCAAGCGCGTCTATGTCGCAGGCCGGGTCGAGGTCGGCTGCGCGGTGAACGTCGATCGCCGCCCGCAGGCGGTCCCGGTTCCGCGCGAAAAAGGCGAGCGGACGCTCGGGAACGACCTCCGCGGGGGTCTCGAGGGCGTCGGGCCGGACCTGTACGTCGCCCTCGACGGTGACGCCGGCGAACGACTCGTCGAGCGCGATCACCGTCGAGTAGCCGCGCGCGAGTTCGGCCAGCCCCTGCGCGTCCTCGACGACCTCGACGGAGAGTTCCGGGATCGCCGCCCGGGCCTCGCTGTAGCGCTCGGCGTCGGTCGTCGCCAGACAGCGCTCCCGGACCCGGACGTCGCCCGGGTTCGCGAGCGGTTCGACCCCCTCGAACGCGTCGAGGACGTCCGCGTCGTACTCGCGATCGATCGCGTCGGCCGCGAACGCCTGCACCTCCTCGATGCGCGATCGGCACGGACTCGGGTAGATCGTTTCCAGCCGCTGGGCCGCGTAGTCGGTGACGGTCCGCTCCTTGAGCAGGCCCAGCACCGCGCGGTAGACCTCGCGAGCGCGATCGGTCGCGAGGAAGCCGCCGGGATCGTCGTGCTCGCGGCGAATCGCGCCGCGGGCGATGCGGGCCGCCCGCCCCTGCGTGATCCCGGGTGCCTCCGCGATCCGCGCGACGTCACCCGATCGCAGCGCTCGTTCGGGGTCGTCGAGTTCCGACAGCGCCCTGGCGGTCTTCTCACCGACGCCCGGGATCGACTCGAGGTCCATTGCTCTCGACCGGGCTATTCCATCGAAGCGAGAAAAAGCTCCCGCCCGTTTTTTCGGGACGACGTGGTACCACCACTCATGCCAGTCGGCGCCCGCGAGTACCACGAACGGACGAAACACTCCCCGAGAAGCGTTCGCGAGGGAAGCCACGGCCTGAACTTCGACAACAAGCCGCGACCGTACAAGACGTACGTCGACCTGCCGACGCGGCCGCTCGCCGATCGGCTCCGCCCGCCCCAGCAGCCCGCACTCGCGGCGATCGCGGAGTCGACGCCGGACGGCGAGGGATCGAGAGCCGACGGGTTCGACGCCGATCGGGCCCACGAGCCGGATCTCGAGACGGTGACGACGCTCTGTTACTACGCCGCGGGGATCACGAAATCGATCGATCGGCGTGGCCGGACGCTCCTGTTCCGGGCCGCGGCGACGACCGGCGCGCTGTACCACGTCGATCTCTACGTGGTCTGTGGCGACCTCGGTGAGGGAGACGACGCTGACGGCCCGCCGCTCGAGGCCGGCGTCTACCACTTCGACCCGCGCACGCTGTCGCTGGACGTGCTCCGCGAGGGCGACTACCGGGGCGTCCTCGCCGCGGCCGCGGGCGACGACGGCGTCGCCCACGCCCCGTTCTCGATCGTCGCGACCTCGACGTGGTGGCGAAACGCCTGGAAGTACGAGGAACGGACCTTCCGGCACGCGTTCTGGGACTCCGGCACGACGCTGGCGAACCTGCTCGCGGTCGCCCACGCGCTCGACTACCGGGCCGAGGTCGTCACCGGCTTCGCGGACCGGCCCGTGGCGAAACTCCTCGGTCTCCACCCAGAACGGGAGGCGCCGCTGGAGATCGTTCCGATCGGCGACGGCACGCCGACGCTCCTGGCCGGCGTGACGGCACCCGAGCCGATCGATCCCGCCACCGAACCGCTCTCACCCGACGAGAAGGCGTTCCCGCTGATCCACGAGGCGTGGGCCGCCGGCACCCTCGCGGACGGGGACGAGGCCGACTCGTGGCGTGCCGATCGGCCGGCGGGCCCGATCGGAACCCGGGACCCGGGCGACGGCGATCGAATTCCCCTCGATCCGGTCGACCACGAGACGGCGTCGAGCCGGCCCCTCCACCGGACGATCGAGCGTCGCGGCTCCTGTCGCGAGTACGATCGCGAGGCGATCAGCTTCCGCAAACTGTCGACGGTGCTCGATCGGGCCGTTCGCGGGGTGCCGATGGACAGCCGTCGAGACGACGACCCGCCCCTCTCGTTCGTCGACCCATACCTGATCGTCAACGGCGTCGACGGCCTCGAATCCGGAAGCTACCAGTACCACCCCGGCGAGGGCGAACTCGAGCGACTGCGCGCCGGCGAGTTCCGGAGCGAGGCGGGCCACCTCGCGCTCGATCAGCGACTCGGTGCCGACGCCGCGGTCTGTCTGTACTTCCTGACCGATCTCGACGAACTCGTCGACGCCCTGGGCGATCGGGGCTACCGGGCGGCCCAACTGGAGGCGTCGCTGACCGCCGGTCGGCTGTACCTGGCGACCTACGCCCACCGCAACCTCGGCGGGACCGGATTGACGTTCTACGACGACGTCGTCACCGACTTCTTCGAGCCGCGAGCGACCGGGCAGACGCCGACGTTCCTCTACACGATCGGCCGACCGGCCTGACGGCGTGGCTGGCGGGACTCACGCCGCTCGATCGCCGGCGAGTCGCCACGTGAAAATCGCTCGAAGGACGACGACGAGACTGTTTCGGTCGCCAGCACCCCAGATCGCCGTCTCGCCGATCTCCGTCCCGTCCACGAGCGCACTGACGAGCGCCGTCTCCTCGTCGGTGATCAACAGGCTCCCGGCGGGCGTCTCGTCCCACTCCCAGAGCGTGTCGAACAGTTCGGCCGACGGCACCGTCTCCTGGATACGGTCCTGGACGTCGTCGGAGACGCCCGCCAGATGGATCTCGACCCCGCGATCGGCGGCGGTCTCGAGCCGCTCGAGGTGTTCGTCGGTGAGCAACTCGTCGACGGTCATGTAGACGATCTGCTCCTCGGCGTCGGCGATGAACTCGTCGATGCGCGAGGACACCGCCTCCCGACCGGTGACCGTCCAGACGCCGAACTGTTCGCGCTGGGGCTGGGCTGGTCCGATCGCCTCCAGACACTCCGCGAGTTCGGTAATGGTGTGTTCGCGCTGGGCGTTGAGCGTGCGGACGATCGTCTCCTCCGAGACCACCGTGAATTTTCGCGGCGTCGTGTGCTGGATGTCGATGAATCCCCGCTCGTGGAGTCGATCGGCCGCCTCGTACACGCGAGTCCGGGGGACGTTGTTGACGCGGGTGATGTCCTGGGCGGTCCCCGTCCCGAGTTGAAGGAGATTGATCAGCGTCTGGGCTTCGTACTGGGAGAGTCCGAGTTCCTGAAACCGGTCGAGTGCCTCGGCTTCGGCTTGCTCTTCGTCGAACGACACCATACGAGAGCCGACGACGGAGAGTCGGAAAAAGCCACCACCAGCCGACGGAGGCCGCTCGGGAGGACGGATGCGGCCGGCACCTGCTCGCGGACTGGCATTCCGGTTACCGAGACGCCCGCGCGAACCCCTTGCGCGCTCCGGCGGGTCCGTTATCCCGTCGGCGGGCCAACGACGGGTATGGGACTCACGAAACTCCTCCGCTCGAAAGCGACCCGATCGCTGACCGTCGTCTCCGTCCTCAAAGACGCGAAAACCGCGCTCGATCGCGGGAATCGGACGCGAGCGATCGCGTTGCTCGGCGTCGCGGTCCTCGCCTGGAAGTGGACGGTGGTCGGCCTCGCCGCACAGGGCGTCGTCAAACTGCTCCGGGCCGGTCGGGGCGGATCGCCGCCCTCGAAACCGGCGTAGACGGCGGTTCGACGGGTTCGACGGGAGTCACCGTTCGTCACCCGAACACCCGCACTAGTCGCCGAAATCCGCGTCGTCGAAGTGCTCGTTTGCCAGGTCGTCGATCAGATCCGCGATCTCGTCGGCTTTTTCGTCGTCCAGATCCTCGACCGCGCCAATCCCGTGACCGCCGCTTTTGGCCGTGCTGAGCGCGTTCTTGTTCAGGTTCCCGTCAGGATCGACCACGGGGAGTTTGAGATCGGTGAAGTTCTCCGGCGGGAACCCCGACGCCGAGAGGATGAAGTGGTCCGCCACCTCGCGCAGATCATCAGTATCGAAATCCTCGAGTTGCGGCTCGTCCCACTCATCGGTGGTCGTCCCCGAGAACTCGGGGTCGTGCATCTCGTAGTCCGTCATCGCCGACGCTACGATCGGCCGAAAAATCGGCGTGATCCTTGCAGATGCAGGACATTGAGACGGGGTACAGCGGTGCGAACCGGCACCTACGCGAAATCGTCGACGAGCGGGAACGTCGCCAACTGGGCCGCCGAGAGCAACACCCGATCCTTCTCGTAGCCGTGCGCGATCGACTCGACCATCCCGTCGCCGTCCGTCAGCGGGACGAACCGGACGATCGTGCCCCGCTCGTCGATTTTGAGCACGAGGAGCCCGTGCGGAAACGACGAGACCGCCGGCACGGTGAGTTCCGTCACGCCGTCGGCGCGCTCGATCGCGGGGAAGTGGAGGTGGCCGGTGACGACCAGCGCGACGTCGTGGCTCGCGAGGAGTTCGACCAGCGGTTCGGGATTCGAGAAGCCGGGGACCTCGCCGGCGACCGGCAACTCCGCACGGTAGCGCTCGTAGAGGTCGCCCGTCGCCGGCAGGTTGTGGTGGACGACGACGATCGACGCGTCGGCGTCGGCGTCGGTCAGCGCCTCGTCGAGCCACATCAGCTGTTCGGCGTCGATTCGCCCGTCCCACGTCTCCGCGGGCGAACCGGGGGTCGCGGCGTGACTATCGAGGCCGAACACGGCGAGGTCGCCGAACTGAATCCGGAACGGGAGGCCGCCCGGCGTGTACCGGTCTTCGAACGACCGAATCGACAGCGACTCGCGGTCGTCGAACGTCGTCGGGTAGTCGTGGTTGCCCGGTACCGCGACCGCGGGCGGATCGAAGGCGGCGAGGTCGTCGAACAGGTCGAACTCCGCGGGCACGCCGTTGCGCGTCAGATCGCCCGCGACGACCACCCCGTCGACGGCCCGCTCGTTCACGGCCCGGACGGCGCCGCGAAGGTGCCGTTCCGTGCGGTGAAACACCTTCCACGTCCCGGTCGCGTCCGTCGCGAGGTGGACGTCCGAGAGGACCGCGATCCGTGTCGGCTCGGTCGCCGTCGGCCGATCGAGACGGGCGAGCGGTTGTCCGGAGTGGGGTCGAACGGTCATCGATCGATCGAACGGGACGGAGGCCGGTAATCTTCACCCCATCGCTCGCGGCGTCGAGCGGCGACGTCATATACCGCAGGCGGCTGCAGGCCCGGCCGATTCGGCGAAACGCGTCCGAATTGTGACAACGGAGACCGACGCAAGATTTTCACCGACCGATTCGATCGAATCGCCGGGACAGGACCCGAATCGCCGAGCAGATCCCGTTCGAAGAACCCCGAGCAATGAACACGAGCCTCGAAGTCGAGTACTGGGTGATCGATCGAGACGGCGCCCTCACGTCGCCGGGCGACCTCACCGACGTCTCCGAGCGGACGGTCGAGGAGTTCGTCGAGCCGGTGGTCGAACTGAAGACGCCGCCCTGCGAGTCGATCGAGGAGCTCCGGCGACGGTTCCTCGAGGAACTCGACGACGTCCTCTCGCGAGCCGACGAGGTGGACAAGCGACTCGTCCCGCTGGGGACGCCGATCAACTGTGACGGGATCACGCGCCGCCCCGGCGAACGGGCCCGGATCCAGAAGCAGGTCGTCGGGTCGGACTTCGACTGTGCGAAGCACTGCGCGGGAACCCACATCCACGTGGAGAAACGGAACGTCACGGACCAGCTCAATACGCTCATCGCGCTGGATCCGGCGCTCGCGCTCGTCAACTCGTCGCCGTACGTCCAGGGCGATCGCGTCGCGAACGGCGCACGCGCCTACTGGTACCGAAAGGAGGGGTATCGACAGTACCCGAAACACGGCCAGCTCTGGGCGTACGTCGAGACCGTCGGCGAGTGGCACCGCCGCCTCGAACACCGCTTCGAGGAGTTCAAAACGGCGGCGATCGAGGCCGGCGTCGACGAGGCGGCGGTCGAGGAACACTTCTCGCCCGACGACGTCGTCTGGACGCCGATCCGGCTCCGGGACTCGATGCCGACCGTCGAGTGGCGATCGCCCGACGCCGCGCTCCCGAGTCAACTGCTTCGACTGACCCGTGAATTCCGGGCCGTGATGGAGCGACTCCACCACACCAACGTGCAGATCGAGGTCCGGCCCGGCGAGGAACCCGGTCGCGTCGCGAGCGACGGCATCTCGCTCCCCGAGTTCGACACCACCTGCGACCTCGCGGAAGCCGCGATCCACGACGGTCTCGAGGACGACCGCGTCACCGCCTACCTCGATCGCATGGGATTCTCGGTCGGTGACTACCACCCAATCTCGACGCGGATCGACGGCCGCCAGTACGTCACCAGGAGCGACGCCCGCGACCTGCGACTCGAGTACGCGAGCGCGCTCGAGGCCGACGTCGACGCACTCCTCGGCGCGATCGAATCCTGAACGCGGGACGCTCATAGGGATTATCGTAGCCAACCGGAGATCTCGAAACCCAGCCTTCGGCGCTGTGTCTCGATTCTTCAGCGAGAAACTATGAACTCCTACGATAATCCCTATCAGTTCCCGTCCCTGTACTCGTACTCCGCCTCGGGGTCCTCGACCCCCTCGGTTCGCGATCCGATCCAGGCCCCCAGCGAGAGTCCGTAGACCAGGTGCCCCGCGTGGAAGAGGGCGAGTTCGTCGCTGTCGAGTCGGATCCCGAGCAGTTTCTTCAGCATGAACTGCGAACCGAACGCGGAGAGCACCAATCCGTAGACCGACCCCCAGATGAGGCCCCGCTGTTCGGGTTCGATCGATCGCTCCGCGTCCTGAAGCGCGAACAGGCCGCCGAAGAGCGCACCCGCCTGGATTCCGTACGCGAAGTGCAAGACGAGTCCGGCGATCGGGTGCTCCTCTGGATCGCCGCCGGTGACGTACTGTGCCCAGAAGTTCGCCGACGGCGGCAGCGAGCGCAAGATCGGTAGCCGGAACGCCGTCATGATGAGCGTGGCGACGAACCCCGCCTGTAGCCCGCGAATCGCCGCATAGGTCGCGTGTTCCAGCCGCGATTGCTGAGCCATCGCTCGTGGGCCTTCCCGAGATTCGCTCGTCGTTCGGAGCCGTTGGACGCGGTCTCGCAGAGACATCGCTTCGCGGCGTGTACCACCGACGGCGCCTTAACCCCCCGGCACGCGGTGTAATGCCGGCCTCGTCGATCGGGCCGACGACAACGCGCTTTTGCCCGTCCGGGACGAACGGGGGGCCATGACACGGGTCGAGGCGAAACTCGAGGCTGCCCGCGACGACCTCGCAACCCACGACGGCGTACTGGTCGCGTTCTCCGGCGGGGTCGACTCCAGCGTGGTCGCCGCGCTCGCCCACGACGCCCTCGGCGAGGACGCGGTCGCCTGCACCGCACAGAGCGAGACCCTCCCCGAGGCCGAACTCGCGGACGCGAAACGGGTCGCCGAGGAGATCGGTATCCGCCACGAGATCGTCGCCTTCTCGGAACTCGAGAGCGACGACTTCGTCGCGAACGACGACGATCGGTGCTATCACTGCCGAACGATGCGGCTAGGCGAGATGCTCGAGACGGCCCGCGACCTGGGCGTCGAGACCGTCTGCGACGGGACCAACGCCGACGATCCGGGCGCGGGCCACCGGCCCGGTCTGCAGGCCGTCGACGAGCTAGACGTCTACTCGCCGCTTCTGGCACACGACATCACGAAGGAGGAGGTCCGGGCGATCGCCGACCACTACGGCCTCTCGGTCGCGGACAAACCCTCGATGGCCTGTCTCTCCTCGCGCATTCCCACCGGGCTGTCCGTCACCGAAGACCGACTCACGCGGGTCGAGCGGGCCGAAGCGCTGCTCCGGCAGTGGGGGTTCGACCAGTTCCGGGTCCGGGACCACGACGGCCTCGCGTGCATCGAGGTCTCGCCCGACGAACTCGATCGCGCGCTGGAACTGGAGTTCGTCGAGACGGTCCGCGCGGAACTCTCGGAGATCGGCTTCGACCACGTCACCCTCGACCTGCACGGCTACCGGACCGGGAGCGTCAGTCCCGGAGGGGAGAGCGAGACCCAGGACGAAACCGCCCACGGGGACGAGCGCGAGCACGAGACCGACCGGGATTCCAAGACCGGAGTCGACGACCCCGTCGTCTCCGACGTCTTCGCGGCCGACTCGCGAACCGACGACTGATACTGACGATCGATTCCGCTGGAAGGGGTTCGAACGTCGATCCCGCGACGATGCTACTCCGGCCACGTCACGGACCACAACTCCCCGATCGTCCGAATATATCTGGATGGAGAATACGACCGTCCAGAATATAACCGGGTTTTGCGTAGTGAGGTTATCGATAGACGTGTTTCTTAACTCACGTCCGATAATATTGCACAATGCGATACGGACGTCACCGTTCCCGGGGTAGAGGTGATCGATGGACGCCGACCTGCCGCCGAACTGGACGATCGAAGAGTGTCGGACCTACACCGCAGCCAGCAGCGATCGCGAACTGGAGTACCGGATCTACCGCCACGAGTCGGGCGACCTCCGGGTAAAGATCGCCCCGGCCTCGCTCGACGGCGAGGAACACCCTGGCTATACGCTCACCGTGACGAGCTATCCCGGCCTCGAGTTCTCCGAGACGACTCGGGTCAGGACCGTCCTCCGATTCGAACGCTGTGACCGGATCGGTCGCCAGTTCATGGCCCTCTTTTCGGCTCGCTACGACGGGCCCGGGTCGCTCGAGGACGCCCTCGAGTACGCCGCCGATCGGACCCGAGAACATCGATAGGAGCGATCGCCGCGCCGATCACAGTAACCGACGGTCCGCAATCGCTGGGGCCGATCGACCGGTCGAACTGGCGATCGGGTTCGGGACCGCACCGATCGCTCGAAAAGCGCCGACAGACGTCACTCCCGCCCGACCCACTTCAGCACCAGGAGCGTCCCTTCGAACAGGAGGATCATCGTGATCGCGACGAGGATCGGTGCCATCCCCGTCGGGTCGAACGCGAACATGAACGCCAGCCCCGCGAAGGCCGCCCAGAAGTACAGTCGCTTCTGGGCCAGCCAGCGGCGGGTGGTCACGCCCATCATGATCGCGAGCATGATGAACAGCGGAATCTGGAAGACGATCGCGAGAAAGCCCGTCAGCGTGATGATCAGGTTGAACGTCTCACCGAGCGCGTAGGCGATGCCCGCACTCCCCTCCGCGTAGTAGGTGAAGTACTGGAAGAGGATCGGCAACACGAGCAGGTACGAGAACACCATCCCCAGTGCGGCGAGCACGACGCTCGTCGGGACGGCCGCGAGGTAGTACTTCCGCTCGTGGGGGTACAGCCCCGGCCGCATGAACAGGTAACACTCGTAGACGAACGCCGGTAAGGCGACCATGATCCCCAGTAGCGCCGAGAGCTTGATCCGGGTCAGCCACAGCTCCAGCGGGTGGTAGATGTGCGGCGACGGCAGTTCCTCGGCGGTGTAGGGAAAGACGTTGAGCCAGATGTGCTCGATCGCCTGTGAGGCCCACAGCAGTCCGATCGCGGTCCCGGCCGCGCCGACGAGGAGGACGACCGCCAGCCGGAGCACCATCTCCTCGATGTGATCGGCCAGCGGCATCTCCTCGTCGTCCGGGGGCGTCGAGATCCCGCCGACGTCGGTGTCGTCCGGATATCCCGGGCCACCGGAGCCGGGTTCGGGACGGTCGCTGACGACACCCTCGCCGTCGGTCCGGGCCTCGATCGAGTCCTCGTCCGCGTCCGTCGCGGAATCCTCGTCCGCGTCCGTCGCGGAATCCTCGTCCACGGTCGATGCGTCGTCGATCGCCTCGTCCGCACGCTCGTCGTCAACCGCCTCGTCCGCGTCGCCGGAGAAGATCGACTCGTCAGTTCCGTCGTCCGCGGCGGGCAACGATCCACCCGCGTCAGGGTCGGCGTCGTCAGTCCCGTCGTTGAAAACGGAGTCGACGTCCTCCCCGAAAAACGAACCGGTGTCCGAGTCGTCGTCGCGGTCGGCGGACTCGCTCGCTCGATCGGCGGGTGCCACCTGCGGCTCGTCGGATCCGTCATCGTCAACCCTCTCGTCCGACTCGTCCGGCATCTATCGGGATATAGATAGGCCGCCGGTTATAGGCCTTTTTCTTACAGAGACTGTGAATCGTTGACAAGGTAGTGGCAGGATACGCGTCCCGCGCTCGACGGCTCGCCTACTCGAAAGGTTGATAACCGGATGTCAGTTACCAACGAGCAGTCAATGAGTTCTGCCGTCGACGAGGACACAGCCCGAGCCATCAACACCGGCCGGGAGACGCTCGGCGCACTGTTGTCGAGCGTGCAGACGCACCTCCAGAAGGTGTTCATCGTGTTCGTGATCGGTTTCATCGGCTCCTTCTACGCGCTTCGCGTCTTCATCTGGGACTTCCTCGAGACGACGGCAAAAGCGGAGATGGGCCAGGAGGTCGCCGACGCGACCACCATCATCACCCGAACGCCGTTCGAGGTGATCCTGTTGCAGGCCAAGATCGGGATGCTCGTCGGCGTCATCGTCGCGATTCCGGCGCTGCTGTACTTCTCTCGGGACGCGCTCCGCCGCCGCGGCATCCAGTCGGCCGTTCCGATCACCAAGTGGTACGCGGCTGGATTCGTCGCGATCTCGCTCACCCTGTTCGTGATCGGCGTCACCTACGCCTACGCGATCTTCTTCCCCTACGCCTTCGACTTCCTCGGGGCCGTCGCCCACGACGCCGGCGTCACCCCGAGCTGGGGGATCACCGAGTTCACCGAGTTCATCGCCCTGCTGACCCTCTCGTTCGGTCTCGCGGCACAGCTGCCGCTTCTCATGAGCGTGCTGTCCTACACCGAGATCGTCCCCTACGAACTGTTCCGTGACAAGTGGCGACACGCGATCGTCGCCATCACGGTCTTCGGGGCGTTGTTCTCCCCGCCGGACCCGTTCACGCTGGTCATGTGGGCGCTGCCGCTCGTCGGCCTCTACGTCTTCAGCCTCGGACTGTCGAAGGTCGTCACCAACATGCGTCGCCGCGGGGCCGCCGAACTCGACACGGGAGCCGGGTTCGTGAAACGGCGACTCCTCCAGTTCGTCGGCGCGCTGGCGATCGTCGGCGTCGGGACGGCCGCCTTCGTCAACCAGGACGGCTTCGACCAGCTAGAGGAAACCGTCTATCCGATGGTGCCCGCCCCCTACCGGCCCGAGGGAACGTTCGGCCTCGAATCGATCGCGGCCGAGTACGGACTGCTAGGTGACGCCGCCGTCGGCGCTATCGTCGCGGCTGTCGTCGGCTTCCTCGTACTGATCGGCTACACGCTGAAGGTGTTGCAGTCCCCGGTCTACCCCCGCGAGGGGGACCTCCGGAACGCGGACGACCCCGACGACGTCGATTTCGAGACGCTCGCGGCCGAGGACGTCGCGGAGGTGCCGACGCAGGTCTTCCTCGCGATGGAGGAAGAGGAGGCCCTCGAGTACTCCCGGCAGGCGATGTACGACGACGATCGGGCGAAGGCGGAGGCGATCCTCAACCGGTTCGACTCGCTCGAAGACCAGCGGGGTGCCGACGGAAGCGACGGAAGCGCTGCGGGCGGGGCCGCCGAAAGCCCGTCCGGCAGTGGTGCGGCCGCCGAAGGCGGCGACGAGGAGGAGAGCCTCTTCTCGAGCACCGCCGCCGGGATGCTCGATCCGTTCACCGAGGAGGAGACGACCGAGGAGGACATTGGCGGCTACGCCTACGACCTGGCCTTCATCGTCGACAGCCTCACCTCGAAGACGATCTACATCGTGGGCGTGTTCATGGCCGTCCTCGCGGGCACGTTCCTCGCGATGTACCAGGGCGGGTTCGGGATCATCCTCGCCCAGTTCGTCGATCGCGTCCCCGACGAGGTGCTCGCCGAGGTGACGGACAGGGACGTCTCGGAGATCGCCGCCGCGGATTCGCCGGCCGAAGTGACCGACCTCATCAACGAGATGGGGCTCGTCGTCGCGCTCCACCCCGTCGAGGTGCTGATCTTCATGGTGAAGGTGAGTACGATCCTCGCGTTCATCGCGGTCGTCCCGCTGATCTTCTACTGGGGCTGGCCCGCGGCCAGGGAGCGCGGCCTCGTCCGCGGGGACCAGCGCGTCTTCCTCGTCTGGGGCGGGACGCTGTTCGCCGGCTTCGGTCTGGGGCTGTTCCTCGGGTTCTACTGGGTCGCACCGGCGGTCATCTCGTATCTCATCACCGACGCCGTCCAGAACGGGATGGTCGTCTCCTACCGGATCAACAGTTTCTCGTGGCTCGTGATCTACACGACCCTCGGGATCGGCTTCCTGTTCAACATCGTCGTTACGATGGCGCTGTTCCACGTCGGCGGCATCGTCAACTACCGAACGATGCTCGATCGGTGGCGGCCGGTCATCGTCGGCATCTTCACCGTCGCCGCCTTCGCCAGCCCGAAAGGCATCCTGACGATGCTGCTGGTGGCGATCCCGATCGCGCTGACCTACCTGCTCGGTCTCGCCGTGCTGTACGTGCTCACGCTCGGCGGACGACTCTTCGGCGGTGGCGGCGCGAGCGGCACAGAGCCCGACCCGGAGGCCGACGCCGCCGCGGCCGAATAGGAGCGCGAACGCGTCCGGCCGATCGTCGTTCGTGACGCCCGAGAAACGACGCTTAAGGCGTCCGCCTGCGAACGCCCCGCACATGCCCAAGATCAGCGTCGAAATCCCACAGGAGTTGCTCGACGACCTGGACGACCACGTCGGGGACGACGGCAAGTTCGTCAACCGAAGCGACGCCATCCGCGCGTCGATCAGGAAGACGCTCGACATTCTGGACGAGATCGACGAGCGCCACGATCGACTCGAAACGGACGAATAGTGTTAGCGCTCGGCAAAAGCAACTAAATAGATCCCGGTGAACGCCACTGGTAATGGCAACACAGAGTGGCGATCAGTGTGACCGAACGTCCACCGAAACGATCGACCTGCCGGCGACCGAGGCAACCCAGCGCGCGCTCCACGAGGCGATCGGGCACCTCTACGACGAACTCGCGGTGACCGGCGACGTGGCCGCCGCGGAACCGGACCGCATCCCGGGAGTGGTGTTCGAGGGAATCGAGGACCTCTACGTCGCGACCGCGGAAGAATCGATCGAGAGCGTCGAGATCAGGTACGAACTGGTAAAGTAGAGGAGAGCGCGACCGAGGTCAGCGGCGACTGGCGACGTCGACGCGCCGCCCGATCGGCGGTCAGTCCCGATCGACGAGTTCTGCGAACCCGAAGTTGGGCTTGACGTCCTCGACGCGAACCCGGACGGTATCGCCGGTCTCGGTATCCGGAACGAACAGTCGGTAACCATCGACGGAGGCGATGCCGTCGCCCTCGCTACCGACGTCGACGATCTCGACCTCGAGTTCGTCGCCCGGCCGGATCGGGGCCGTGAGTCGGCCTTTCGCGACGAGGTAGATCTCTGACGACTCGTCGCGAGACGCCTTCGGGGCCGTCGCGCGGACGTACTGGAACTCGTCCTCGACGTCCGCCCGGAAGTCGTCGACGTCCGGCCCCTCGAAGACCTTCACGACGAAGTTGCCACCCGTATCGAGGAGTTCGAGCGCCGTCTCGAACGCCCGTCGCGCGAGGTGGAGCGATCGGGCCTGGTCGAGCGAGTACTCACCGGACATGTTGGGTGCCATGTCGGAAACGACCGCATCCACGGGACCGCCCGCAGCGTCGACGACCCGTTCGCGCGTCTTCGCCTCCGTCATGTCGCCGCGAATCGTCTCGACGCGATCGTTCAGGGACGAGTCGTCGAGGTCCTTGATCCGCTGGAGGTCGACGCCGATGACGCTTCCGGGCGGGCCGACCTTCTCGGCGGCGACCTGCAGCCAGCCGCCGGGTGCGGCCCCGAGGTCGACGACCGTGTCGCCGCCCGAGATGACGCCCTCGAGGTCGTCGAGTTGTTTGAGCTTGTAGGCCGCCCGCGATCGGTACCCCTCCTGTTTCGCCCTGTTGTAGTACATGTCTCGTCGTGTCATGGGAGGCCCACCCGATTGTATCGGTCGCGTGTCCCCGACGAATTCACGTTCATATTCGTTGTGAGACGGGCGACCCGGAAAGGCCCGTCGGATGCGAGGCGGGCTGCTCTGGAAACTCACTCCGCGCAGCAAACTCGAGAGTACTCTGACGTCTGTCCGGATTTCGCACGGTCGTCTGGTACTACGGAAAGATGAGTTCCCAATTCGGATGCGATCCGGCGTTACATCTATACCGTATCGTAACGTGGTAAATCGTAACGATGAAGACGGTCACAACGCGCATTCCGGAAGACGATGAGGAGGCGCTCGCCGAACTGGAGGCGGAGATGAGCGCGGACAGGTCGGAGGTGCTCCGTCGTCTCATCCGACAGGGGCTCGACGACTGGCGCACGGAGCGGGCACTCGACCGGCTCCGAGACCACTCCATCACTCTCCGGAAAGCGGCCGAACTGGCGGACGTCTCGTACGTCGAGATGCTGACGCTCGCCTCCGAAGAAGGGATCGACGTGGGGTACACGACTGACGACCTCGAACGCGACCTCGATCGCATCTAATGGTCGTCGTAGATTCTTCCGCGTTGATTCCGCTCGCGTGGGTCGGGCGACTCGACCTCATCTCGACCGCCTTCGAGGACATTCGGACGACCGAGGAGGTTCGAGAAGAAGTCCTCACCGAGGGAAAGCGCGGTACCGCGGCGCTCGACGAGTTTCTGGAGGGCGTCGCTGTTCACAACACGCCGGAGGCAGCCGACGAGGTGGCGTCGATGGAGGGGATCGCGGTGGCCGACGCGTCGGTGATTCTGCTGGCCGAAGACGACGAGGAGATCCTCCTCGCCAACGACAAGGGGCTCATCGAGGTCGCCCGGAGCCACGGTGTCGAGTGCTGGTGGGTGACGACGCTGTTGCTCAGTTGCACCAAAGAAGGTGATTTGACGGCCGACGAAGCGACTGACGTCCTGTACGACCTCGCGGACGAAGGGATGAATCTCCACCCGAAAGTCTACGCGCAGGTGCAGAAGAAACTCCGAGAACGTGGGAACTGAATCAGCGTGTCCGGGCAACTGGGGAGACGTGTCCAGTTAGTAGTCACAACAGCCGGGACGAATGGTTGTAGCAGTCGTCTCGTCGTGTCATAGGCACGCCACCGAATTTAGCGACCTGTACTGGTCGTAAGTCGCCGACGAATTCGCATTCATATCTGTTGGGACGCAGTCCGAGATCTACGGCGACATCGACACCGAAGGGATGGTCGTGGTGAGAGACGACGACGGGTCCTCCGCCGTCGACAACCAGGGGGCAGTCTGATGAGCGGGACCACCGCAACCGACCCCGAATCGGGAGCCGACGCCACCGACCGCGTCGTCGATCGACTGGAGCGGATCCGCCACTCCCGTCGCGTCCAGGCCGGCGTCGCCGCGGGCCTCGTCGTCGCCATGCTCTTCGCCCAGGCACTCAGCGCGGTCGGTTTCTTCACCGAGAGCTACCAGTAGGACTTCTTCTTCGAATCACTCCGTGACTTCTTTCCGATCACGCTGTACGCCGGCCGGTTCCCGTTCCTCGACGTCCAGCAGTACTGGGCGTTCATCTCCGACCGGAACCTCCTCTTCGATCCGGCGAGTTTCGATCAGTTCGTCGCGAACCCGATCAGCTTCGTCTTCGGGACCAGCCTCGGGATCTTCTCGATCTTCAGTGAGGCGGGGATCACGCTGGCGATCGGCTTCACCGGGACGATCCTCGGCTTCCCGCTCGCGTTGCTGTTCGGCATCCTCGGCTCCGAGCGCGTGACTCCTTTCCCCTTCAACTTCCTGTTCCGGAGCACGATGTCGGTGATCCGGTCGATTCCGGCACTCGTGTGGGCGCCGATCTACATTCCTCTGGTCGGATTGACGCCACTCGCGGCGCTGCTCGCCGTCGGTACCGATACGGTCGGGAATCTCGGCCGCCTGTTCACCGACGAACTCGAGGAGATCGAGGACGGCCCGATCGAGGCGATGGAGACCACCGGCGCCAGTCGTCCGCAGGTCACCGTGTTCGGGATGCTGAGCCAGGTGCGGACCTCCTTTATCGCCTGGACGCTGTACATCTTCGAGATCAACGTCCGCATCGCCGTCTCCCTGGGGATCATCGGCGCCGGCGGACTCGGCGAGATCCTCGACATTCAGCAGGGACTGTTCCAGTTCACCAACGCGATGGCGACGCGTTTGTGTATCTTCCTGCTGATCGTCTCCGTCGAACTGTTCAGCCAGCGGATCCGATCGCGCCTCCGGGCGGACGACGAACCGATGGGTCTCGGCGAGTTGCTCCTCGGATTGCCACAGCGACTGATCGAGTCGCTCGCGCGCTGATCGGCGCAGCCCGACGCGCTCCGTGTCCCCGTGGCGGGACGCTCCGGCGGCCCCGCCCGCGCGTAAAGGGTGGCTTTTTATGGCAACCGTCCGTACCCCGACGCATATGTTCAAGGCCATCGTGAGCGCGGAAACGCTCACCAGCGCGCTCGACTCGGTGAGTGTGCTGGTCGACGAGTGCAAGATCCACCTCGAGGAGGACGGCCTCGAAATCCGGGCCGTCGATCCCGCGAACGTCGGGATGGTCGATCTCTCGCTCGATTCGGCAGCGTTCGAATCCTACGACGCTGACGGCGGGCTGATCGGCGTCGACCTCTCCCGGCTCGAGGACATCGCGGGCATGGCCGAATCCGGCCAGTTGATCCAGCTCGAACTCGACGAAGAGACCCGGAAACTCCACATCCAGATCGACGGGCTCGAGTACACGCTCGCGCTGATCGATCCCGACTCCATCCGACAGGAACCGGACATCCCGGACCTCGACCTGCCCGCCGAGGTCGTCCTCGAGGGCAAGGACGTCAACCGATCGGTGAAGGCGGCGGACATGGTCTCCGATCACATCGCGCTCGGCGTCGACGAGGACGAGGAGTACTTCTACGTGGACGCGGAGGGCGACACCGACGACGTCCACCTCGAACTCACCGGGGAGGACCTGATCGACCTGCAGGTCGGCCCGGCCCACTCGCTGTTCTCGCTGGACTACCTCAAGGATATGAACAAGGCCATCCCGAGCGACACCGAGGTCACCCTCCACCTCGGCGAGGAGTTCCCCGTCAAGATCTACTTCGGCTTCGGGGACGGACAGGGCCAGGTCACGTACATGCTGGCACCGCGGATCCAGAGCGACTGATACGGGTTGCTGTAACGATTTACCGGCGCAACCGCCGCCCGGATCGCGGTTGCACCGGAAATGACATACAGTAAACCGCATGAGACGGACGCCATCCGTCAGTTCCGGCACACCCGTGCCCTGCAGTTGTGCCGGGAAACCGACACCGAAGACCGTACGAGACGACCGAACCGCGGATCCGCTCGTTCCCCGGTGATCGAGCTACCCATATAAAAGCGCCACATGGGAACCACCCCTTCTACCAGTATCGCCGCAGTAGGGAGCGTATGCCCTCCAGAGACGACGCGAGTCACCGCGAGGACGCCTTCGTGACGACGTTCGATCCCGGTGCCGGCGAGCGAGCGAGCGACGCCGTCGTGACGGCAGTTGCGTCGCTAACCGGCGACGAACCGGCCGATCTCGTCCCGCTGTACGACGTCGTGGAACCGGACGCGCTCGACGCCCTCTGTGCCCACGCCGATCGGACCGGCGGCGACTCCGTCCACCGGCTGTGGTTTCCCTACGAGGGGTTCGACGTCTGCGTCCGCAGCGACGGCGAGGTGCGCATTCTCGAGACGCAGTCGACCGCGAGCGCGTAGTCCGACGGCGTAAACCTGGCAGCGCGAGCGCGGCCCCGCGCCGACGGTTCGGGCGTGCCCGCGGCGATCGCTCACTCGTGTTCGGCCAGAAACGACAGCAACGCTTCGTTGACGCGGTCTGCATCCTCGATGAAGAAACAGTGTGACCCGCCTTCGACGAGTTCCAGCCGTGCGCCCGCGATCTTTTCGGCCAGGAGTTCGCCGTTTGCGACCGGAACCACCCGATCGTTCGTCCCGTGGCAGACGAGCGTGGGGACGCGGATCCCGTCCAGCCGATCGCTCACGTCGAAGTTCAGGACGGCGGCGGTCTGGGCCTCGCGTGCAGGGTCGCTCGCGTCCTGTTCGAGTCGCCACTCGATGATCCGGTCCATCAGGTGCGGGTTCCGGTTCGTGAATCGCTCGTTGAAGGCCGGTCGCATCCGGTGGCGGAGCGTCTCGCGCTCGTTCGCGCCGGACGGGACGTCGAAGATCCGTTCCCGGGTCTCCTCGGGGACCGGGACGGCGTCGGGTCCGCCGTGGGTCGTACAGCAGAGAGTGAGCGTCTTCGCCCGCGAGTACTCGAGCGCGTACCGCTGGGCGATCATCCCGCCCATGCTCGCGCCGACGACGTGTGCGTCGTAGATCCCCGCGTCGTCGAGCACCGCCTCGAGGTCGGCGGCCAGGCCGCCGATCGAGTAGCCCGCGAATTTGAGGAGCAACGGGGTCCGGAGTTTGCCGGGGAGCCGCGGGAGAAGCGGCGGCAGACCCGCGTCCGATCGACCCGTCCCGCGGTTGTCCGGGGCGATCACGCCGTACTCGCCGGCGACGGCCTCCCGCTGCCAGCGCCACATCCACCGCCCGTACCCGAGCCCCTGCACGAAGACGACGGGCGTTCCGTCGCCGTCGTCGCGCTCGTAGTAGATCGACACGCCGTCCCGAGTCGCCCGTGGCATACCCGGAGTGACGTGTCGGGAGCCCTTGAAATCGACCCTCCCGACGCGGGCCAATCAACAATTACTCTCACGGCCCGCCGCGGCCAGCGGCCGACGGGCGGCCTCGTAGGGTGGTAAAATCGATTTACCGCCGTCGCCGGGATCCGATCGATTCACGACGATCTATCGGGAGAGAAAGACAGTCACGTCGATCGAGGGACCTGGCAACCAGCACGTTTACCCTGCCGCAGTAATATCTCGTTACCGATGCAGCGACTGTACGCCCGGTACCCGTTCCTCGAGGCCACCCGCGACGCCGTGGCGACGGAGGCCGTCGATCTGGCCACCGTCGTCGAGCAGGATCGGGCGGTCGTCGACCGCGCCCGCGAGCGCGTCGTCGCCTCGCTCGAGGACGGCGAGACCGGTGATCCGCGCCGCGACGCGCGCGTCGAACTGCTCTCCTATCCGGTCGCCCGAGTGCTCGTCTCGATGGTCGACGAGCGGGTCCTGATCCGGAAGTACGCCCGCGCCGAGGCGGCGACGGCCTACGATCGGTTCACCGACGACCTGACGGACACGACGGAACTGAAGAGCGTCGACTCGACGGGACTCGACGTCGACGCCCTGCTGGCCGAGTTCGATCTCCGGGACGCCGTCAGGGAGACGGCAGACGGGTACCGCATCGACGTCGGAACCTACATTCCGCTCGCGGCGGATCTCTGGGCGGACGAGTGGCGACTGGTCAACCGGGCACTGGCCGACGGCGAGGTACCGGTCACGGAGTCGGAACTGCTGACCCTCCTCCGGGAGGCGATCCGCGATCGGATCGAGGACGGACTCCCGTTCGAGGTCCCCGACGCGATCGCGACGGCACTGGAGGACGAGGCCGCCGAGATCCGCGACGTGCTGGCCGACCTCGAGTTGACCCGCGAGATCGACACCGTCGTCCCCGACCTGTTCCCGCCGTGTATGAAGGCGCTGCTCGATCGGATCCAGAAGGGCGAGCACCTGCCCCACCACTCGCGGTTTGCGATCACCGCCTTCCTGACGAGCATCGGAATGGGGACGGACGAGATCGTCGACCTCTACCGCGTGAACTCCTCGTTCGGCGAGGAGATGACCCGCTACCAGACCGACCACATCCGCGGTGACACGTCGCCGACGGAGTACTCGCCACCCTCCTGTGCGACGATGCAGTCCTACGGCGACTGCGTGAACAAGGACGATCTCTGCGAGACGATTCCGCACCCGATGGCCTACTACGAGAAGCGGATCGACGACGCCGACGACGACGAGATCGAGGACTGGCGCGAGACCGACGGCGAGAGCGCCTCCGCCGGCGACTGAAACGGTCCCCTGTACCGGGTTCCCGGCGCAACCGCAGGACGATCGCTTCGCGATCGGCGTCACCGGTCGCTATCGACCGCACCGAAACGAGAGAGTGAGAGAGTCGACGCTTCAGACCGCGTTCTGGCTGTCGGCGTCCTCGTCCGGGTCGAGGCCATCGTCGGAATCGTTCAGGACGTACGCCAGCCCGATCCCGACGGCGGTTAGCAGAAAGATGAAGCCGACGATCGCACCGACGAGCATCTCGCCGCCGTCGCTCGAGAGGCTTCCGTTGTCCCCGCCGTACATCGTCCCGATACCGATCATAATCCCGAGCATCAGGAAGACGGCGGAGACGGCCACGACGATTTCGATGAGCTGCTCGCGTTCGACCATTGTACGTTCGATTTCTCCGGCCCGGTCAAAAGCGCTTCGAAGGGCGGTTCGCGGGCGTCGCGCCGGAACCGCTCGCGCTGGCCCGTAGCGGCCGAGCGGGGGGGTCGATCGACGTCGCGGCGCACCCGACCCGATCGAGTATATAAAGGGGCGGCTGGAGCATGCAGGCGCGGTCGTTATACCGATCGAATCCCTACTCGACTCGAATAGCCGCTCGATAGCTCAACCGCCGGCACGACCGCCGAAATCGCCGCTCGCGGCCGCTGTCGGCCACCCTCGACGCACCCATGAAAACAACAGCGTCACCGAAAGCACCACTGCAAGTTCCGTCCGAGGACCACCTCGAAGAGCGATCGCGCCGCGCCCGCACCGAACCGATGTCCGTGCTGGCGCTCGGCGACGGCCTCTACGAGATCGAATCGGCCAGCGACCACACCTACCTCGTCGACCTCCCTGCGGGCCGGTGTACCTGCCCGGACCACGTCTTCCGCGGCGTCCGGTGCAAGCACATCCGCCGGGTCGCGATCGAGATCAACGAGGGACGGTCGCCGCCGCCAGGCCAGATCGCCGTTGAGTGTCACGACTGCGAGACGGCGGTCTTCGTCGACGAGGATCGCGACGGACCGGTCTACTGCGACGACCACGAGATCCGGCCGGGCGATCGCGTCGTCGATCGCGAGACGGGCGATCGACTCACCGTCGTCGACGTCTCCGTGCTCCGGGCCGACGCCGTCCGGATTCGGCCGGAGGGGACCACCGTCGCCGAGTACGGGACGAACGAGAACTACGACCCGGACGTTCCCGTCGTCGGCGCGATCTACCCGCACGCGACCGTGGCCCGGAACGGCGTCGTCCCCGAGTCGCTGAAGGTCTACGTCTTCCCGCGGACGCGTCTCGAGAAAGCGACGGAAGACGTAGGCCGGCCCCGGTGAACGGTCGAGAACGGACGGCCCGTTGACTGTCTCCCGTTTTATTACCGATCGCGGACGATTGTCACGGTATGTCATCCGGGATCGACTACGGCCAGTTCGAGGAGGGCCGCGGCGTCAACTACTGGGCCCTCGATCGCGCCCTCCAGCGCGAACTGGAGCGGATCTACACCGACGCGGAGTTCGAGTGGGCCGAATCTCGATTGAGCGAGTTCGGCGAAATCGTCGGCCACACGATCGCCGACAACGCCGATTACGTCGACGACCACGGGCCGGAGCTCGAACTGTACGACAAATACGGCGACGTCCAGAACCACGTCCGCTACCCGGCCGAACAGATCGAGAACGAGCGGCTGACCTACGAGATGGGGATCGTCGCGGACGCCTTCGAGGCGCCGCCGGGACGCGACGAGCCGATGCCCCTCTCGCACAACCTCGCGATGCAGTACCTGCTGTGTTACGCGGACCCCGGCTTCGACTGTCCGGTCGCGATGACCGCGGGGGCGGCGCTCGTCCTCGAGAAGTTCGACGACGGCTCGCTGTCGGCGTACTACGACGGCCTGACCGCGCGCGAGTACGAGGACGTGATCGAGGGCGCGATGTTCCTCACGGAAGAGCAGGGCGGCAGCGACGTGGGCGCGAACGAAACCCGCGCCGAGTGGGACGAGGACGCGGCGTGCTGGCGGCTCACCGGCGAGAAGTGGTTCTGCTCGAACATCGACGCCGAGGGGACGCTCGCGCTCGCTCGGACCGACGACGCACCGGAGGGGACCGAGGGGCTCTCGATGTTCCTCGTCCCCCACGGCGATCCGGAAGGACGTCCCATCACCAAGGGCGATCGGGTCAAGGACGGCCCGCTCGCGCCCGACGCGGTCAACGACCAGCTCTACCGCCGGCTGAAGGACAAACTCGGCACGATCGCCGTCCCCACGGGCGAAGTCGAGTTCGACGGCGCGAAGGCCTACCTCGTCGGCGAGGAGGAGAACGGCTTCAAGCAGATGACCGAGATGCTCAACTTGGAGCGCCTCTCGAACGCCGCGGCCTCCTGTGGCATCATGGGCCGAGTGTTGCTCGAGAGCAAGATCTACGCCGCCAACCGCGAGGCCTTCGG
This sequence comes from Halosolutus sp. YCN4, assembly GCF_059736495.1. Classification (NCBI taxonomy): domain Archaea; kingdom Methanobacteriati; phylum Methanobacteriota; class Halobacteria; order Halobacteriales; family Natrialbaceae; genus Halosolutus; species Halosolutus sp. YCN4. The sequence continues at coordinate 102,378 of NZ_JCASSM010000002.1, forward strand.
CGACACGATCGACCAGTACCCGCTGATGCGCGAGGACCTCGTCGACATGACCGTCGATCACGAGGCCGCCCTGGCGTACGTCTTCGAGGCCGCGCGGCTCTTTTCGGAGCGCGAACGTGCGGAGCGGCGCGCGGAGCCGCGCTCCGCGGAAACGGCGAGCGGTGAAACCGCGAGCGCGGGCGAGGACGCCGAGGACGCGTACCGGCTGATGCGGCTGCTGATCCCGATCGCCAAGGCCCGCACGGCCCGGATGGCCGTCGACACGGCCTCCTACGGGATGGAGGTCCACGGCGGCAACGGCTACGTGAACGACTTCGTCACGAACCGGATGCTCCGTGACGCGCAGGTGCTCCCGATCTGGGAGGGCACCGAGAACATCCTCTCGCTGGACGTCCTCCGAGCGCTCGAACGCGAGGGCGCCCACGAACCGCTGCACGAGGCGATCGAGGACCGTCTCGAGACTGTCTCGCACCCGGCGCTCGCCGATGCCGCCGAGACCGTCGAGTCCGAGTACCACGACCTCGCGAACGCGCTGGCGACGCTGGCCGGCGAGGACGGCGAGTACGCCCAGCTCTCGGCGAAACGGCTCGCCCACTACGTTTTCGACGTCTTCACCGCGGCCCTGCTGCTCGAACAGGGCCAGGCGGACCTCGAAGACGGGAACGGGCGGATGGCCCTCGTCGCCCGGCGGTTCGTCGCGAACGAACTCGAGGCCCGGGACGCGCGGGGGATCACGAGCGGCGATCGGTTCGCGCTCGAGGCCTTCGAGCCGATCGTCCGCCACGCGCCGGTCGATCCCGAGACCGTCTCCGAGACGGTGACGGCCGACGATTAACGCCCCCCGTCGCGACGCTCGAGTACCATCGGCATCCCGCCGTCCGGATGCGCGGTCAACGATCCCCGGAGGTCGATCGGGCCCGAGTCGGCCCGCCGCAGGCGGAACTCGCGGGCGACGACCGCCGCGATGATCGGCGCCTCGAGCATCGTGAACCCCTTGCCGATGCAACTGCGCGGGCCGGCCCCGAACGGGAAGTAGGCGTAGGTGGGGTGGCTCGGGTCGATCCAGCGATCGGGATCGAACCGGGCGGGGGCCTCGAAGTGGCGCGGATCGCGGTGGGTCGCCCACTGCGAGAGCAGGACCAGCGACCCCGCGGGGAGCCGGTACCCCGAGAGTTCGACCGGCCGATCGACCTGACGGAAGAGCGCGTACACCGGCGGGTAGAGCCGCATCGTCTCCCGGAGGACGTTCCGGAGCGTCGCGAGTTCGCGAACGTCGGCCGCCGTCAGGTCGGTCGGATCGTCGAGCGGCGCGAGCAGGTCGTCGACCTCCTCGTGGACGCGCCGCTCGACGGCGGGGTGGTCCGAGAGGAGCGCCCACGCGTAGGTGAGCACCAGCGCCGTCGTGTCGTGGCCCGCAAGCAGCATCGTCAGGAGTTCGTCGCGAATCCCCTCGTCGTCGATCGCGCCGACCTCGCGGGCCCGCAGGAGGAGTGCGAGCAGGTCCCGATCGGTCTCCTCGATCCCCTCCCGTCGCCGCCGGTCGACGAACCCCTCGACGAGCCGCTCGAGTTCGGCGATCGAGCGATCGAACTCGCGCTGGCCGGCCGTCGGCACCCACTCGGGCACCAGGAGTCGCCGGGGGTCGGGTTCGAACCGGCGGCCGATCGGCTCGAGGAGGCGGCGAATCTGGCGCGCCCGGCCGGGGTCGAGGTCGATCCCGAACATCGCGTCTACGATGATCTCGAGGGTGGTCCGGGTCATCTCCCACTCGAGGTCGCGCTCGTCGCCGTCGGCCCACCGATCGACCATCGCGGTCGCTCGTGCGGCCATCAGCGGGGCCAGCGAGGCGACCCGATCGGGGGCGAACGCCGGGCCGGCGAGGGAGCGACGCTCGCGCCACGTCTCCCCTTCGCTCAACAGCAGCCCCTCGCCGAGGAGGTCGCCCAGCGCGTCGATCTGGAACGACGGTTTCGAGAAGGCCGATTCGTCGGTCACCAGGACGCGTTCCACGGCGGCCGGCGACGTGAGCAAGAACGTCCGGTTCGGGCCGAGATCGAAGGCCGCGACGTCGCCGTAGGCGTCGCGCAACTCCGTCACGAACCGGAACGGGTCCTCGGCGTACCGGGGGAGAGAACCCGCGATCGGGACGCCGCGCGGGCCGGGTGGACGGGAGTGGGAACTCATCACACGGGAGTAGGGCCGAATCGTAAAGAGGGTTTGGCCGCTCTCGGGGCGTAACGATCGGTTTCGGCGGTCTCGATCGGCGACGGATCCGGCGGCGAGTTCGTCGACGGACTCGATCGATCGGAGCCGAACCCGGGTCCCGGATTACTCGAGGATCCCAGCCGCCTCCTCGACGTCCATCACGCCCTGTTCGACCGCGTTCAGGACGCGAACGATCTCCTCGTCGGGGCCGGCGTCGGCCTCGTCGACCTCCGCGAGCGTGACCTTCTCGCTCTCGCCGACGAACTCCGGGAAGTCCGTCCCCTCCGCGAGCGCGGTCTCCTTCTTGACCCGGTAGTTGCCGCCGTCGGTGACGTGGAGGTCGGCGGGGTGAAAGAAGTACCAGTCCTCCCGATCGAACCGGACGCCGATACGGGGTTTCGCGCCGAAGTTGCGGGCGAAGTAGGTCAGCGCCTCGACCTCCTCGCCGGTGAGGTAGATCGGATCGCCGGCGCTCGATTTCGCCTCGATCGCGTAGAACTGCTCGCCGTCGCCGGCGAGCACGTCGGGGAGTTCGCGGTCGGTCGCAGAGCCGCTCGCGGGCGCGCGCATCACCGCGAAGCCGGCCCCGTCGAGTTCGTTGACGAGTTCCCGCTCGCGGCGGTCGCCCTTCGCCTGGGACATACCCGATCCTCACCGCCGGTGAATAATAAAGGAACGGACCCGACTACAGCGGGACGAACCCGACGATCGCACCGAGCAGCGAGGGTCCCGTTTCGGCGCCCTCGATGTCGTACTCGAGGGCCAGATACAGCAGGCCGAACTGAAACGCGTTGAAGGCCGCGTGGGAGGCGATCGGCACGACGAGGTTGTCGGTCCGGGCGTAGACGTAGCCGAAGATGACGGAGCCACCGAAGACGATCGAGAGCGAGACGACCGTCGCGAGCGCCGACTCGGCGAAGACGACGTAGACGGGGAAGTGAACCAGCGCGAAGATCGCGCTGGCGACGCCGACAGCCTGGAGCCGCGTGAAGGCCTCGTAGAGGCGCTTCTGGACGATATTGCGAAAGAGGAACTCCTCCGCCGGCGCGTTGAAGAAGACGACGATGAGGATCATGATCAGGATCATCGTCTGGTCGTCGTCGATGAACTCGAGGACCTGGCTTTCGGCGGCCGGCAACGAGAGGACCTGCACGAGCAACCCGACGACGAAGTAGAAGACCAGACTGGCGACGATGCCGCCGACGACGTACAGCCAGCCGCGCTTCGAGGGGAAGCGGACATCGACGTACGACCAGCCCCGGCCGGTCGCGGCCAGGTAGAGCGCGCCGGCGAGGACGAACCCGAGGAAGTTCAGGATCATGAAGACGGTCCGGGCTTCGATCGAGGCGTTCGCCGGCGACTCGAGGAGGGCGGGATCCAGCAGGAACGCCGGGAGCGTCGTAATCTGGGAGGCGAGGATACCGAGCGCCGCCAGTCCGATCGCGACGAGCGTCGAACGAACTGGCCCGTCCGTTCGTTGTCGTGGAGGAGTCTCCATGCTACGGGGTATGGACACCGGCTCCTTGTGCGTTCCTCTCCCGGCCCGACCTACGTCGCTTCCGAGCCCCGATCGCCGACGAGCGTGTGTCCCTCGCCCCCGAACAGTTCGGCGAGCAGGCGTTGTTGCCCGATCCGGAGGTGGCGGTTGACCGTCGGCTGGGAGACGTCGAGCATCGCCGCGACCTCCTCGCCCGTCGACGTGCGGGGCCACTCGAAGAAGCCGGCGAAGTACGCCGCCCTGAGCACCTCGAGCTGGCGATCGGTCAGCGGTTCGAGCAGCGCCGACACCAGTTCACCCCTGGTGTGCATCGCGCGCTCGACGTCGCGACGGCCGGCGAGTTCGACGCTCGGGTACGCCTGGGCGAGCATCTGGACGAACTCGCGGACGTCGGTCGACGGCGAGACGTCGACGACGACCTCCATCTCCGGCCCGGACGCCGTGATCGATCGCGGACTCGCGCCGTGACGGAGCAGTCGCGAGACGAGTTCGGTCCCGGTGACCGTCGCCTCGAAGAGACACCGACGGTCGGCCTCGGCGTCCGCTTCGTCGTCGGCGTCCGTCTCGGAGACCAGCCGCCAGTCCGTCACGGTGACGAGGTCTTCGAGGACCGACTCGACCGCGGCCGATTCCGCCCCGTCGGTCGTGAAGAACAGGCGAGTCTCGTCGGCCGAGTGGGAGGCGACGCCCTCGTAGGCGACGGTCGCGTCGGTCTCGCGGGCGATCCGCGCGAGGAAGGCGTCCGAGTCGTCGAACTGGAGCGAGAGTTCGAGGAGTACGTCGGCGTGCAGGGCGTGGCGCGTCTGGACGGCGGTGATCGAGTTGGCGATGTTCTCGCCGAGTTCCTCGAACACCGTCCGTTCGAGGTCGCCGAACGTGTCCGGTTCCGTGCCGTACACCGCCAGCACGCCGTAGGAGTACTCGTCGAACGAGATTGGAACGCAGAGACAGGACGCGAAGTCGCTGGCGAGTGCGGTCTTGCGCCACGGCTCGGCCTGTAGCTCGGCGACGACGTTCGAGACGACCGTCGATTCCTCGGCGAGCGCGGTCCGGACGGCCGGTTCCGGCCGCTCCGCGTCGGTCGACAGCGAGACGGCGTCCAGGTACGCCTCCCCGTCGCCGTCCCAGGCGCGCGGTTCGACCGCCGTCTCGGTGGCGTCGACGCCCCCGATCCACGCGAAGGCGATGTCGTCGGTGTCGACCAGCCGTTCGCAGACGGTCCGCTCGATCTCCGCTCGGCCGGTCGCGCGGACGAGCGACTGGTCGATCGAGCGGATGATCTCGTTGATCCCCATCTGGCGCTCGAGCCGTCGGTTCCGCGCCTCGAGTTCCGCGTCCCGATCGCGCAGGCTCGCCTCGCTCTCGAGGCGATCGAACGCGGCCTCGGTCGTCGCGACGAGCGTCTCGACCAGCCGTCGCGTCTCGTCGTCGATCGCGGACGGCTCGGCGACGAAGACGAACACGCCGTGGTCGCCGATCGGGACCAGCAGCCCGCCCGGCACGTCATCCCCGAACAGCGTGGAGCGATCGACGACCGAGACGTCGTCGAAGACCGTCTGCGTGCCGGTCACGAAGGTGTTCCAGAGCGCGGAGTCGTCGTCGCCGAGGGGAACCGGCGGCGTGCCGCCGCAGATTTCGGCGAACCCGTCGGTGCAGGAAGCCGGCTCGAACGCGTTCGCGTCCGCGTCGAGGAGGTAGACGCCCACGCCGTGGACGTCGAGGACCTCCGCGGCCGTCTCGACGACGAGATCCGCGACCGCGGACTCCGACTCGACCTGCAACAGCCCGCGTGCGGTCTCGTGGAGCGACTCGAGCGCGAGTTCGCGTCGTTTCCGGTCGGAAACGTCCTGTACCGAGCCCCGATACTTGCGGAGGATCCCGTCGTCGTCGTAGATGGGTTCGCCGATCGCCCGGACCCACCTGCTCTCGCCCGCGTCGGTCGCCAGCCGGGCCTCGAAATCGTACTCCGTCTCGGACGCGATCGACGACTCGATCTGGTCGCGAACGAACGCTCGATCCTCCGGGTGATACCCCTCGATCGCCAGTTCCAGGTCGGGGGTGACGTGGCTGGGCACGTCGTGGAGCCGATAGAGTTCCTCGGTCCAGGTCTCGGGCCGCTTGTCGTCCCGGACGTCCATCTCCCAGCCGCCGACTTCCGCCAGCCGCTGGACGCGCTCTAACAGGTCCGTCGTCCGCTCGAACTCCTGCTCTCGCTCCTTGCGATCGGTGATGTCCTGGATCGACCCGCGCACCGCGACGACCTCGCCGTCGTCGAACGCGCTCCCGGCTCCGGTCGATCGACGGCCCTCGTCGTCCTCGAAGACCGGCTGGGCCATCGTGCGCATCCACCGCACACTCCCGTCGGCCCGGAACATCCTGACCTCGAGGTCGTATCCTTCGCCGTCCTCGATCGCCCGGTCGACGGCCGAGACGACCCGCCGCCGATCGTCGGGATGGTACCGTGCGAGCGCTTCCCGCAGATCGATCTCCGTGCCAGGTGGCTCGTCGAACAGGCGGTTGAGTTCGGCCGTAACCGTCAGCTCGTACGGCTCGGTCGTCACGTCGAGCTCCCACCCACCGATACCCGCGATCTGCTGGGCCTGTTCGAGCAGTTCCGTCGTCCGCTCGAGTTCGCGCTCGCGGTCCTTGCGATCGCTGATATCGCGGACGACGCCGGCAGTGCCGGCGAACGAGCCGTCGTCGGACGGCAACAACGCCACGTGGTTCTCCGCCTCGATCACCTCGCCCCCGCTCGTCGGCAATTCCATCTCGAACGTCTGATAGGGGGTGTCGGTCCGGCGCAGGTCGCGGACCAGTTCCTGGGCGTCGTCGAGGTCACGCTGGCCCATGAACGACGAAACGTGCTCGCCCACGAGATCCCCTGGCTCGTATCCCGTCAGGGATTCGATCGCGTCGTTGACGAACTGGAAGTACCCCCCCTCGTCGAGCGAGTACACCGGATCACCGAGCGCCTGCACGATCGTCTCGTAGCGCTCGAGTTCGCGTTCGGTCTCGATCTGCTCGGTGATGTCGATGATGACGCCTTCGAGACTCTCGAACGAGCCGTCGGCGGCGTACACGCCGCGCCCCTGCTCGCTCACCCACCGGCGCTCGCCGTCGGCCGTCTCGATCGGGTACGTGACCTGGAACGGCTCCCGGTTCGCGAGAGCCTCCTGGACCGTCTCCCAGAGATCGTCCTGCCCCTCGAGCACGACGTCGGTCGCCCAGTTCACGTCGCCGTCGACCAGCACGTCGGGATCGTAGCCGGTGAGTTCCGCACAGCCCTCGCTGACGAAGTCGAACGGCCAGTCGGGTTCGTTCCGGCAGCGGTAGACCATCCCGGGGATGTTGCTCATCAGCGTCGAGAGCTGTCGTTCGCGGTCGCGGAGTTCCCGCTCGCGCGCTCTCCGATCGCTAATGTCCCGGGCGATGCCCGCGATCACCGGTTCCCCCTCCGGATCCTCGAGTCCGGACGCGACGAACTCGTAGGGGACTGCCTCCCCGTCACTGGTGAACGCCTCGCACTCGAGGCGGGTACTCCCCGTCTCCTTCGCTTCGACTATCGCGTCGGCGACCGCGTCCCGATCGTCCTCGGCGAAGAACTCGAGGGCGTGCATCGACGTCAGTTCGGCCTCCGAATACCCCATCGCCCCGACGAACCGCTCGTTCCAGCGCTGGAGGGTCCCGCCGGCGTCGATGACGAAGAAGACGTCGTCGAGCGCGTTCAACACGTCATCGGTGTACTCCCGGTAGCGCTCGAGTTGCCGCTCGCGTTCGCGGAGTCGCCGTTCGGTCTCCACGCGCTCGGTGACCTCCTGCTGGAACCCGACGAAGTGTGTCACCTCCCCGTCGTCGTTCTCGACCGGTGCGAGACTTACCTGGTTCCAGAACGGCGTGCCGTCCCGGCGGTAGTTGCGCAGTTCGACCGACACCGGTTCCTCCGCGTCGACGGCCGATTCGAGTCGCTCGACCGTCTCCGGGTCGGTTCCCTCGCCCTGGAGGAATCGACAGTTCCGGCCGAGAGACTCCTCGGACGAGTAGCCGGTGATCTCCTCGAAGGCGTCGTTGGCGTAGACGATCGGGTTGTCCGGCATCGTCGGATCGGTCATCGTGATCCCGACCGGGGCCGCCTCCATCGCCCTGTCCGCCCGCCGGAGTTCGCGCTCGTGCTCGCGGCGCTCGTAGACGTGAGACACCCATCGAGCGAGGAGATCGGCGAACGTCTTCTCCGTCAGGGAGAACGATTCCTCGCGGGGCTCCCGGTCTACGAAACAGAGCGTCCCGTACGGGTCGCCGTCGACCCGGATCTCGCTGCCGAGATAACAGCTGAGTCCCCACTCCTCGCGGGCCGGGTCGTCGGCGTACCCCTCCTCGGACGCGTGGGAGATCCCGAGCGCGTCGTCTGTCCCGATCGTCCGCCGACAGAACGTCTTCGATAGTTCCGTTTCGATGCCCTCCTCGACGAAGCCGGGTCCGACGGCGGTTTCGACCCGGTGGCGGCCGGTCGCCTCGTCGATGCGGGTAGTGAACCCGTTGGCCACGCCGAAGTGGTCACAGCCGAGTTCGAGCAACCGCTCGATCGTCGCCGATCGACTCAGCGACGGATCGGACACGATCCGGGAGAGTTCCTGCCTGGCGGCGTCGACGGCTTCGATCTCCCGTTCGCGTTCCGTCCGTTCGGTGACGTCGCGGCCCGTGACGGCCGCGATCGGGGCCCCGTCGGGACCCTCGACCCGCTCGAGGACGAACTCGTAGGGGACCGTCGCGTCCTCCGTTTCGATCGACACCTCGACGCGCGCAGAACCGGTCTCGATCGCAGCGTCGATCGCGTCGCCGAGCCGATCGCGTTCGTCGGCGGGAACGAACGCGGCGAGGTGGCTCGATTCGAGGTCGTCGTCCGCGGCCCCCGTGACCCGGGAGAGTGCGCCGTTCCAGCGCCGGAGCCCGCCGTCCCGCTCGACGACGCAGAACACGCCGGCGACGCCGTCGAAGAGCGCGTTCGCGTACGTTCGCTCGCGGTCGAGTTGCCCCTCGTACTCGCGGAGGGCGTCCGCGAGGTCCGCGACTGCCGCAGAGAGGCGTCCGATGTTGTCGGGTCGATCGGTCGGGAGGGTCACGTCGTCCGCACCAGTCGACAGCCGTTCGACTGCCGCCGTGAGATCCGCGATCGGGTTCTCGGGCTCGTCCTGTCGCGTGAGTCCGAGGATTCCGACCAGTTCCAGTCCGCCGAGCGGGAGGCCCGAGACGCCGAACCGTTTGAGCCCGATCCACTGGCCCGCAACGACGGCGACCGCGACGCCGATCGCCACGAGCCACAGTCGCCGGGCGGGAGTGCCGGTCCGCACCGACCACCGTGCCATCGTGTCACTCATGCCACCCGAGTCTACTGGCCGAATGCTCATTACAGTCGTGGATGCCACGAGACTACATGCCACACAGCGGGCGCCGAGCCACCGGACCGCATTCCTGTCCCACGATCGGCGCGACCTTCTATACATATAGCCACTTTCCGCGAGCCGTCGCTATACAGATAATGGACATTCCAATACCAGTCGTGGTCGTAGGAGACGATGATGAACGGCTCCACCATGACACGGCAGCGCAACCCGACCAGCGTCCGCGTCGTCGAGGCCATCGCCGACGCGACGAACACGGACGTACTCGACCTGCAGCCGCCGCTGTACGACGCGATCGATCCGAGCGCGCTCGACCAGTTGATCACGGGAGCGGAGACCGTCTCCGTCCAGTTCGACTACCAGGGGCACGCGATCACGGTCAGCGGTGACGGCACTATTGCGGTCGACGGTCGCGTGTACGACTGACGATGACGGACGGCGACCGACGCTCGACGGCGGTCGGCACCAACTCCCGGAACGGGTTCGTTCGTGAGACCTACGAAGAGTACGACGTCGGCTCGATTCGGGTCGGCATGATCGCCGACCCGGAGAACGAACACGCCTGGATCCAGTCCGACGTGACGATTCAAGTCCACCCGTAATCTGAGCCGCTGCCCCCGGTGCGCCGCCTTCCCCGTCCAGCGGTCGCGCCGACGCCCGAACGGTGCGGTCGATCGCACAGACCGGAGAACGCAGACAGCCGACGAGGCCAGGAGTCGCCGTCGTCGGCCGCCCGCCGCGGAACCCACCCCGACGGACACAGCACCGACACATGGCACACCCCGACTGGAACTCGACGATCCCCGATCGAGCACCGCCCCTGACGTCGATCACCGTCCACTACGCCGGCGGTACGTCGGACGACGACCGGCCGGTTCGAACGACCCTGACAAGCAGTGACGTGATCGAGATTCGAACCGGCCCGGGCGCGAGCAGCGGCCTCGACGGACTCGAGACGATCGACTGCGTCGTCGGCCACGCCGCGCCCGGATCGACGACCGGCGCCTCGCTCTACGAGACGGTCCGCGAGCGCGATCGCGAGTTGCCGGTCGTCCTCGTCACCGGCGCACAGCCAGACGACGTCGTCCCGGGACTCCGCTCGGATCCGTGGGTAGAAGTCGTCCGGCGAGACGCTGACGACGACCCCGTGCCGGCGCTGGAACGGCGGGTTCGCCGCCTCGTCGAGCATCGACAGCTCGTGCGGTTGTTGCGCCGGGGGATCGCCGCCGTCGAAACCGTCCACGACGGGACCGCGATCGTCGGCCCCGACGGAACCTTCGACTACGTCAACCAGTCGTTCGCGACGCAGTTCGGGTACAGTCCCGAGTCGCTGGTCGGGACCGACTGGCAGACGGTGTACGCCGAGGACGAGGTCGATCGGCTCGAACGGGAGGTCCTGCCGACGATCGACGACGGCTGGCGGTGGACCGGCGGCTGTGTCGGCGAGCGAGCGAACGGAACGACGTTCACCGCGAGAACCGGCGTGACCGGCCTCGAAGACAGCAGTTTCGTGATTGCCGTCCACGAGACGAGTCACGGCTCCGGATCGAATCCGGCCGTTCCGGTCCCCAGACGGCGGGAGCCCGACGGCGCCGGAGACTCTCGCGGTGCCGGCGGTTCCAGTACTTCCGGCGATTCGATCTGACGACCCGACCGCCAGGATCGGCGAGGCAAGAAGGAGAGCCGCCGATCACGTCGATCGGGCGGACAGACGGCTTCGGATCGAGCGGCGCTACGTCCCGTGGTCCCAGCTATCCATGTAGTCGCGCTGGGTGTCCGTCAGCGAATCGAAGTCGACGCCTTCGGCCTCGAGTTTGATCTCGGCGATCTCCCGATCGAGTTCGTCCGGGACGTCGTGGACGCCAGCCGCGTACGCGTCGCCGTTCTCGACGAGTTCGCGGACGCAGGCGGCCTGCACGCCGAAGCTCTGGTCCATGACCTCGACGGGGTGGCCCAGCGAGATCGGGGCGGCGAGGTTCACGAGGCGGCCCTCGGCGATCACGTTCAGCCGGCGGCCGTCTGCCATCTCGTAGGCCTCGACGCCGTCGCGGGCCTCGTAGCGATCGACCGCCAGATCGTCGAGCGCGTCGAGGTCGATCTCAATGTCGAAGTGGCCGGCGTTGGCGAGCAGGACGCCGTCGTCCATCTTCTCGAAGTGCTCCTCGACGATGACGTCCCGGTTGCCCGTCGTCGTCAGGAAGACGTCGCCGACTTCGGCTGCTTCCGACATGGGCATCACGTCGTAGCCCTCCATGTGGGCCTCGAGCGCGCGACGGGGCTCGACTTCGGTGACGATGACGTTCGCGTTCTGGCCCGCGGCCTTCTTCGCGACGCCCTTGCCGCAGTAGCCGTAGCCCGCGACGACGACGTTCTTGCCGGCCCACGAGAGGTTCGTGGTCATCGCGATCGAGGCCAGCGAGGACTCGCCGGTACCGTGGACGTTGTCGAACAGCCGCTTCATTGGCGTGTCGTTGACCGCGAAGACGGGGTAGTCAAGCGCCCCGTCCGCGTCCATCGCACGCAGTCGGTGGACGCCGGTGGTGGTCTCCTCGGCCCCGCCGACGATGCCGTCGATCAGTTCGGGGTAGTCCTCGTGGATCGCGGCGACGAGATCCATTCCGTCGTCGACCGTGATCGTCGGCTCGTGGGCGATGACGGCCTCGATCGCGGCGTAGTACTCCTCGTCGTCGACGCCGCGTTTCGCGTAGCTGGTAATCGACTCGTGGGCGTCCAGCGCCGCGCTCACGTCGTCGTGGGTCGAGAGCGGATTACAGCCCGTGACTGCCACCTCGGCGCCACCTTCCGCGAGCGTCTCGACGAGGATCGCGGTCTTGGCCTCGACGTGCATCGCCATCGCGATGCGCTCGCCCTCGAAGGGCTGGTTCGCGACGAACTCCTCGCGAACGGACTCGAGAATCGGCATGTGCTGGGCGGCCCAGTCCATCTTTCGGCGTCCCGTTTCTCGAGCGGACTCGGAATCGTCGAGTTGCTCGCTGATCGGGGGATACTCGCTCATGGGTCGACTGAGAGCGAGCGGGGCCAAAACGCTACCGAAGCGGACCCGCACGACCCGCGTTCACGGGCGATCGACAGCAGTCGCTCGACGTCGATCGGGTCTCGCAGAAAAATCGATTCGACCGGGACGCGGCACCCGCGTTCGATTGCCGATCGATCGCGAGTGCCGCGATACTGCTCGAAAACGGCGACGGCGGTTCGAATGGGGTGCCTCGGTGGTGGGTGGTGGATACGTGCCGTCGACCGCTATCGATCGTCTGGCTGCGTGGGTGGTGGATTGCAGTCGGTTACTGCCCGTCCGCATGGGCTGGCGGGCCGCCGGCGTCGCCGTCAGACCCGGACTCGTCGTCATCGTCCGAGTCGTCGTCATCGTCCGAGTCGTCAGCGTGCTCCGGCGGGTCGCCGGCGTCGTCGTCCGCGTCGTCAGGCCCGCCCGCGTGGTCCGGCTGACCCTGCGTGTCGTCACTTGGCGGACCCGCGTGTCCCGGTGGACCCGCGTGGTCGGGCGCGTTACCGGGGTTGTGTTCGACGACGAAGCCGGCGACTGCGAGTCCGAACGGTTCGTCGGTCTCGCCCTCGTTCTCCTCGACGAACTGTGAGACGAGCGCGCCGAAGTTATCCGGTTCCGCGTCGTCGGTCGGTTCGAGCTCCTCCGTCGTCTCGACCGTCTCGCCGTTGACGGTCGCCTTGAACGAGACGTTGACGCTCTCGTTACCCGACGGTGCGTCGAGGGTGAGCGTGCCGTTCTCGTCCGTCGCGTTCGTGTGCGTGCCCGCGTCTTCGTACGTCGCGTTCTCGTCGACCGTCGTCACGTTGACGGTCGCGTTCTCGACACCGCTGTCGTTCTCAGCGACCGTGACGACGACGTCGTCGCCGTCCTGTTCGACGTCGATCGAAGCCGTCGTCTCTCCGCTCGCGCTCATGGCTGCTCCCGGTAGCGCAAACACCGACAGCAGCATGACCGTGGCCAATGCCGTCGCGAATACTTTGTGTCTACTCATTACGATCGGGACATTCAGGGAGCCGTGAATAAACCCCGCCGGCAGTTCGGGAAGTTTGCGGATCGGCGAAACGGCCCGAGAATAGTTTATAACGTTTATCCAGCCCCGAGAGCGTTCAGATTTCGTTCACCGAGGTCGGCCGATCTGCCGACTCAGGACTCGGCCCGGGTCACCAGCGCCTCGGCTTCCTCGCGGGCCCGATCGCGAACCGCCGCCTCGTCGAGGGTCAGTACCTCGCGATCGCGCATGAGCACCTGGCCGTCACAGACGGTGTGGCGGACGTCCGCGGCCGCGGCCGCGTAGGCGAGGTGACTCACGAGGTCGTGGGCGGGCGTCAGGTGCGGTTTCTCGAGGTCGATCACCGCGAGGTCGGCGGGCGCGCCCGCCTCGAGACGGCCGGACTCGAGGCCGATCGCGTCGGCCGATGCGCCGGTGAGCATGTCGACGACGGCCTCCGCGGGGACGGCGCTGGCGTCGTCGGCGGCGAGTTTGCCGAGCATGGCCGCGTCGCGGGCCTCGTCTAACATCGAGAGGTCGTTGTTCGAGGCCGCGCCGTCCGTTCCGAGGCCGACGGTCACGCCGGCTTCGCGCATGCGCTCGACCGGTGCCATCCCGCTGGCCAGTTTCATGTTCGAGGCGGGACAGTGGATCACGCCCGTTCCCGCCTCGGCGAGCAGACCGATCTCGCTCTCGTCGAGGTGGACGCCGTGGGCGATGAAGTCCTCCGGTTCGAGCATCCCCTTCTCGGCGGCGTAGGCCAGCGGCCGTACCCCGTGTTCCTCGACGATCGGCGACACCTCGTCCTCGGTCTCGTTGGCGTGGTAGTGGAGCGGGACGCCGAGTTCGCGGGCCTCCGAGACGAACTCCGAGAGGTACTGGCCGTCGACCGTCGTCAGCGAGTGGGGCATGAATGCCGACGAGATCCGGCCGTCGGCCATCCCGTCGATCTCCTCGGCGACGGCGAGGCCCTCGCGAGCGTCCTCGCGCGCCTCGTCCTCGTCCTTGGCGACGGAGATCACGCCGTGCCCCAGGCGGGCGCGCAGACCCGCCTCGTCGACGACGTCGGCGATCGTCGGGACGAAGAAGTACATGTCCGCGAACGCGGTCGTCCCCGATTTGATCATCTCGAGGACGCCGAGTTCGGTCCCGGCCCGGACCGAGTCGGCCGTCAACTCGGCCTCGACGGGCCAGATGTCCTCCCGGAGCCAGGCGTCGAGCGCCTTGTCGTCCGCGTAGCCACGCAGGAGCGTCATCGCGACGTGACAGTGGCCGTTGACGAACCCGGGCGTCACGAGCGACTCCGTCGCGTCGAGCGTCTCGTCGGCGTCGGCCCCGAGGTCGTCGCCGATCTCTACGATCTCGCCGGCCGACCGATCGACCAGCACGTCCGCACGCGTCACCGTCGCGTCGGGTAGCAGTACCGTTCCGCCAGTGATTGCCAGCGTCGTCATTACCCGTGCGTTCTCACCCCAGATTCTTATAGTATCGATTGCGGGACCGGCCCGACTCTCGATCGCGCGCCGGACGGCCGCCCGTCGGGAGCGTCGTTCCGGGCCACGGACTTATCTCCGCATGCCAACAATACGGACCATGACCGATCGCGAACGCACGGACGACAACGGGCCCCGACGGTCGTCCGACTCCGGGTCCAAGACGCGAACGAAACAACCCGGGGCTCCCGGCGATCGATCGCCCGCCGAGTCCGGGGACGGGACCGAGTCGATTCCGATCGACACGCCCGCAGAACCGGATCCGGGAGCGGGGTCGGACGGGATCGGTCCGGGACCGGATCGCGGCCCGAACGCGATCCGCAACTGGACGGTCATCACCGCCGTCCTCGCGCTCGTCTCGGCGCTGACGGCCGTCGCCGTCGTCGCGATTCACGACGCCGCGATGCCCGCGTTCGGAGCGGTCGCCCTCGGAGTCGGCTTCGCGGCGATCGTCGCGGCCTCCCGGACGACTGCCACCGACGCGGTCGGGGTACTCGCCGACGGGTGGGCCGAACACCGGCTGTACGTCTGGTTCGCGGCAGGCCTGTTCGGGTTCGGGGCACTTCTCGGCGCTCTCCTCGTCGCGGCCGGGGTCGATCTGACGGACCTGCTGCTCGAGATGCTGATGGAGGAGTTCGACGAGGAGGAACTCGCCGGCGGGATCGAACTCTCGGCGACGTTCTTCATCACCAACAACACGCCGCCATTCCTGGCCGCGATCGTCGGCGCGCTCACGCTCGGGTTCGTGACCGCGGTCATCATGCTGTTCAACGGCGTCCTCATCGGAAACCTGGTGGTCGCGATCGGGCTGGAGATCGGCGTCGGCCCCATCGTCGCGCTGATCGTCCCCCACGGGATCTTCGAGTTGCCGGCGCTGTTCGTCGCCGCTGGCGTGGGCTTTCGGTTCCTCCACCGCGCCGGCCAGCGGATCGCCGGCACGCGTGACGCGCTGTTCACGCGACCCTACTTCGTCCGGACCGGGGCGCTCGTCGCCTTCGGCTGGCTCCTGCTCGTGCTCGCGGCGTTCGTCGAGGCCTACCTGACGGTCCCGATCGCGGAACTGTTCTTCCCCGAGCGGGCCGGGTAGCGCTCCAACGAGCCGAAAACGGATGACGAAGGGAGTTACCGGCGGAATCGATCGAACGGTCGCAGGACCGCGGGCCGGTACTCCTCGTGGGGATCGTACTTCGCGAACGCGAGACTGTTCGTCATCACGCTCACGCTCGAAGTGGCCATCGCCAGCCCCGCGAGCGCGGGGTTCAGGAGTCCGAGCGAGGCGATCGGGAGCAACGTCGTGTTGTAGACGAAGGCCCAGAACAGGTTCTGGCGCACCTTCGAGAGCGTCGCCTCGGAGATGCGGATCGCCTTCAGCACGTCCGCAGGGTCGTCGCGCATCAGGGTCACGTCGGCGCTCTCGATCGCGACGTCGGTCCCGGAGCCGATCGCGACGCCGACCTGGGCGGCCGTGAGCGCGGGCGCGTCGTTGACGCCGTCGCCGACCATCATGACCTTGGACCCGCCCTCCTGCAGGTCCTCGACGTGATCGGCCTTGTCCTCCGGCAGCACCTCCGCGCGGACGTTGTCGGGGTCGATCCCGACCCGCTCCGCGACCGCACGGGCCGTGCGCTCGTTGTCGCCGGTGAGCATCACGACCTCGGTGCCGCGCTTCCGGAGCGCGGCGACGGTCTTCGTCGCGCTCTCGCGAACCTCGTCCGCCACCGCGAGCGCGCCCAGCAGGTCGCCGTCAACGGCGACCGGCATCGCCGTCTTCCCTTCGCTCTCGAGTCGCGTCAGGACCTCCTCGGCCGGTCCGGTGTCGATCCCCTCGTCCTCGAGGAGTTTCCGGCGGCCGATCAGGACGGTCCCGCGATCGGTCTCCGCGCGGATGCCGTGCCCGGGGACGTTCTCGAACTCGCCGACGTCGCCGATCTCGATACCGCGTTCGACGGCCCCGTCGACGATCGCCTGCGCGATCGGGTGTTCGGACCCGGACTCGGCCGTCGCCGCCGCGCCGAGGAGGAACGACTCGACCGGCTCTTCGCGTCCGGCGAGGAGGCCACCGTCCGGTGCCGGCTCGCCGTCGCCACCGTCGGACCGCTCTCCCCCGTCGGAAACTGCCCGGGATTCGACCGGTACGACGTCCGTCAGCGTCATCTCGCCGTGGGTCAGCGTCCCCGTCTTGTCGAAGACGATCGTGTCGATGCCGCGGACCTGCTCCAGCACGTCGCCGCCCTTGAACAGGACGCCGTTGGTCGCGGCGAGCGTCGAACCGACCATCGTCGCGGCCGGCGTCGCCAGCCCGAGCGCACAGGGACAGGCGATCAGCAGGGCGGAGGCGAGCACGATCACCGAGAACTCCAGCAGCGGGACGCCAGTACCGCCGACCGTGGCGACCGCGGGGCCGCCCTGGACGGGATCGAGCAGCGGGATCCAGCCCCCGAGCGCCGAGGAGACGCCGTACAGCGTCTCGGGGAAGAGGAACCACAGGATCGACCAGAAGACGGCGTTGACGATCACCGCGGGGACGAAGTACGCGCTCACCGTGTCGACCAGCCGCTGGATCTCGGGCTGGCGCGACTGAGCCTCCTTGACCCGATCGACGATCTGCTGGATCGCGGTCTCGGAGCCGACCTTCGTCGCCTCCACGAGGAGGACGCCGTTCTCGTTGATCGTCGAGCCGACGACCTCGTCGCCCTCGCCCTTCTCGACGGGGACGGACTCGCCGGTGAGCATGGACTCGTCGACCGCGCTCTGGCCGTCGACGACTACGCCGTCGGTCGGGATCTTCTCTCCCGGCCGGACCTTCATCACGTCGCCCGGTTCGACGTCTTCGAGGGGGACCTGCTTCTCCTCGCCGTCTTCGATTACGGTGGCCTCGTCGGCCTCCATCTGCAGGAGTTCGCGCAGGGCGCTACCGGCGCGAGCCTTCGATCGGACCTCGAGCCAGTTCCCCAGCGTGATGAACCAGAGGATGAAGGCGACGGCCTCGAAGTAGAGACCGGCGCTACCGACGAGGCCGACGAGGGCGGCCGTACTGTAGACGTAGCCCGCCGACGACCCCATGGCGACCAGCGTATCCATGTTCGCCCGCCGGTTGTGGGAAAACGCGCGGTAGGCACCGACGAGGAACTCTCTGCCGAGCGTCGCCATCAGGACCGTCGCGATGGCGAACTCGATCCAGCCCAGACCGACGCCAGCGATGGTCTCGGGGAGGGTCACGAGGCCGAACATCGCGAGCATGATCGGCACGAACGGGAGCGTCAGCAGACCGCCACCGACCACCAGTCGGCGCTGTCGGCGCAGTTCCTTCTCGACGGCGCGCTCGCGTCCGCTCTCCCCGTCCTCGCCCCCGTCGCCCTCGTCGCGAACCGGTTCGTAGCCGGCGGACTCGATCGCGTCGTGGATCTCGGACAGCGAGACGTCGGCGGGGTTGTACTCGACCCGGGCCTCGTCCGACGCGAAGTTCACGTCCGCCCGGACGACCCCGTGCAGGGCCTCGACGGCCTCGCCCACCGACTCCGAACAGGTCGCACACGACATCCCCATCACGGTGATCGTCTCCGTCGCCGCCGCGGCCTCGTAGCCGGCCGACTCGATCGCGTCGTAGATCTCGGCCAGCGAGACCGCGTCGGGGTCGTACTCGACGGTCCCTTCGTCGGTCGCGTAGTTCGCGTTTACCGACTCCACGCCCTCGAGAGCCGCCACGGCGTCCTCGACGCTTCCCGAACACGTCGAACAGGACATCCCCGTGATCTCGAGGTGTGCTCGTCTGGTGGTCATGTCTGTGCGATCGTAGGGGCTACACGTTCAAGCGGGTTGTGACTTGCATACGGAGACTATTTCCCCGCTGGACTTTCGAATAGAAAGCGAAATCCGTGGTCGAGTTTCGTGGCGAAAGCTACACTCGCGAGATCGGCAATAGCGTACGACTCGGACAGTAACTGAAGGAATTATAGATACCGATACAATTTAGACGACGCTCTGTGAACGGCCCTGGCAGAGCAACAAGATGGATCTCGACAAATTTGTACAGGCGAACGCGCCAGAAGAGGGAGGAAAACGATTCGAACTGGAAAACGAGAAGCTACTCGACATCGATCTGGACGGAACGGCGATACTGAAGGCGGGATCGATGATCGCCTACACCGGGAACGTCTCGTTCACCGGCAAGAGTTCGGCCGAGGGCGGGATCTCCGGATTCCTGAAGGAGAAAGTGACGAACGAGGGAACGCCTGTAATGGAGGCCGAAGGGACGGGACACGTCTACGTCGCGGACCAGGGGAAGAAAATCCAGCTTCTCCATCTCGACGCGGGAGAGAAAATTTCGGTCAACGGAAACGACATCCTCGCCTTCGAATCGCAGGTCGACTACAGTATCGGAACGGTCAGTAGCATCTCGGCAGCGTCGTCCGGCGGGCTCACGAACGTCTTCCTCGAAGGCCCCGGAAGCGTGGCGATCACGACCCACGGCGACCCGCTCGTCCTGGCCCCACCGGTCAAAACCGATCCCGACGCGACCGTCGCGTGGAGTGGCTCGCTCTCGCCCGGCGCGAGCCGGAATACGAATCTCGGAGATCTGATCGGACAGTCCTCCGACGAGCGGTACCAGCTCGACTTCTCGGGAGACGAAGGGTTCGTCATCGTGCAACCGTACGAGGAATCCCAGCCCCAGCAGTGACGGATTCTGCGGCGCGAACGGGGGCGAGCGTCGCGCTCTCGAGCGGCGGCGAGATTCGAACGGGACACCAACCCGCGGACCGACGCTGACGGGAGCAGCGGTCCCGTTCGGATGGAAAGACAAATCCCGGCCGGCCCCGAACACCCGGCAAATGCGAATCGCCGTTCCTAACAAGGGCCGCCTGCACGAGCCGACGATCGACCTGCTAGAGCGGGCGGGACTCCACCTCGAGAACGGTGCCGATCGGAAACTCTACGCCGACACCGTCGATCCGGACGTCTCGGTGCTGTTCGCCCGCGCGGCGGACATCCCCGAGTACGTCGCCGACGGCGCGGCCGACATGGGCATCACCGGCTACGACCAGGTCCGGGAGGCCCGCGTCGACAACGTCGCGGAACTGCTGGACCTCGAGTTCGGCCGCTGTCGACTCGTCCTCGCGGCGCCCGAGGACGGCGACATCGGCGCCGTCGAGGACCTGGCGGGCAAGACCGTCGCCACCGAATTTCCGAACATCACCCGCGACTTCTTCGCGGATACCGGCGTCGAGCCGGACATCGTCGAGGTCTCCGGCGCGACGGAGCTGACGCCCCACGTCGAGATGGCCGACGCGATCGTCGACATCACGAGCACGGGGACGACGCTGAAGATGAACCGGCTGGCCGTCGTCGAGGAGGTCCTCTCGAGTTCGGTTCGCCTCTTCGCCCGCGAGGACGTTCGCGAGGACCCGAAAGTTCGGGAGGTCCGGACCGCACTTTCGTCGGTCAAACACGCCGAGGGCAAGCGGTACCTGATGATGAACGTTCCCGAGGACCGGCTCGACGACGTGCGCGAGGTCATCCCGGGGCTCGGCGGGCCGACGATCATGGACATCGCCAACGGGGGCGAGGAGAAACTGGCGGTCCACGCCGTCGTCGACGAACGCGACGTCTTCGAGACGATCACCGAGGTCAAGAAGGCGGGAGCGAGCGGGATCCTCGTGACCGAGATCGAACGCCTGGTCGAGTGAGACGCGGTCTCCGCGTTCGAGACGCGACCGAATCGACGCTCGCCCCGATCGCACCGACGAACGGGGACGACTACTCGGACCGGACGGCGGGGCGTTCGAGGAAGGGCTCCCCGCCGAGAGTCGATTCGACCGCGGCGAAGTTCGCGCCCGACGAGACGACGCCCTCGGCCCGATCGTACGTCACGATCCCGCAGGACTCGAGCGTCGGCAGGTGCGTCCGGTGAAGCGAGACGTGGACGCGCTGGCGAAGTTCGTGGAGCGTCGTCACGGCCGTCGCGTCGTACTCGGCGTCGGCGAGGCACGCGACCAGCCGCTGGACCGTAATCGGCGCGTCCGCAGTGTGCACGCACCGGACGATCGCGCGCCGCCGGTCGTTGTCCAGGACGTGCCGGAGGTCGTCCTGCGAAAGCGATCGGCGGCGAACCGGGCCGGTACTGCGGGAAATCGGCCGGTTCGAACCGGGATGCGTTCCGTCGGAGTGGATCGTCATGGGCAGGTGAGACTCATCGTTTTCGACCCGATAAACGGGGTTGCTCGTTTCGACGATCACGACCAGTTTCGACGAGTATCACCGGATTAAACGGATCTAAACGCACCATAATCCGGGGGAAGCGACGAGAAGTCGACTACAGGGAACGCGGCTGCGACCGGCGTCGGGACCTGCGTTGCGGCTCGAGGCGAGCCGCTGGCGTCAGGCGGACGCGAGAACACACGCCGAAAACCGTTTCTACCGATCAGCCGGGCTTCACAGTCGGATCCAGGCCGATCGAGTCGCCGACCGGCGAACGGAACCGGACCCACCGCGAGTGCGGGCGACAGCGCTGGTGGCGTCGGTTCGGGCCCGTCGCGACCGAACGGAGCGGCGCGTCGTTACTCGAGCAGGCCGAGGTCCTCGAGTCGCGAGACGATCTTGTCGACGGCGTGTTCGGCGTCTTCGGGCTTCTTCCCGCCGGTAATGACGAGTTTCCCGGAGCCAAAGAGCAGGGCCACCACTTCGGGTTCGTCGAGGCGATAGACCAGACCCGGGAACTGCTCGGGTTCGTACTCGATGTTCTCCAGACCGAGGCCGATCGCGATCGCGTTCAGGTTGAGGTTCCGTCCCAGGTCGGCCGAGGTGACGATGTTCTGGACGACGATCTCGGGGTCCTCGTTGACCTGAATCTGGAGTTCGCGGAGCTTGTCGAAAACGATCCGCAGGCTCTCGTGCACGTCGTCGGTGCTCTTGGCACCGGTACAGACGATCTTCCCCGATCGGAAGATCAGCGCGGCGGATTTGGGGTTCTGGGTGCGGTAGACCAGCCCGGGGAACTGCTCGGGATCGTAGTCGGCCCCCTCGAGGTCCATCGCGACGCTCTGGAGGTCCAGTTCCTGTCCGATACCGGTCGACGCCACCACGTTTTCGATGTTTATGGTGTCCTTCGGGTCCGTCATAAGTCGCTTAAAAAGACGTATTTAAGGTTTATAAAGGTTAGTACCGCCACCTGATATATCCGGTTTATACGTCCGGTCGGCCTGTACGGGTACAGCGAAATTACCCCGGCACACCGACTGAGACGGCCAGTCCACGGTGGCGGTGACGGGAAAACTTCGGGAAAGCGGTAGGCTCATACTCGATCCGCGGCGACGAACTGACGTGTACCTCCTCGAACTCGGCGGCGAGGACGACGCCTTCGCGGCCCACGAGGCCCGCAGTGCCGCGGCCGACGTCCGCCGGATCGCCCCCGGACTGGCCGTCGCGAACGCGATCGATCCGGCTCGCGTCCGCGGACTCGCCTACACGCACCGCGCGAGCGACCTCCTCGGGCGGACCGACGCCAGCCTCGAGAGCGCCCGGGCGCTCCTCGAGACGGCGCCGATCGATCGCGAGGGGACGGTCGCGGTGCGCGCGACGGACGTCCACGGCTCGACCGGCGTCAGCACCGAACGCGCGGAGCGCGAACTCGGTCAGGTGCTGGTCGATCGCGGCTTCGGCGTCGACCTCGACGACCCCGACCACCTGCTGCGGGCGACGTTCTCCGCGGGTCGTCTCGCCGATCCCGGAGCGAACGCGGCCGACGAGACGGGCGACCTCCTGACGCCCGCCGACGGCGACGAACCGATCGGCGAGCGCGTCTCGGTCTGTGCGCTGGGGTGGCTCGCGGCCGAGAGCGTCCGCGACTTCGGAACCCGCGCGCCCACCGACAAACCGTTTTTCCAGCCCGGCAGCATGAACCCGCTTCTCGCGCGGGCGGTCACGAACGTCGCGGGTGCCCGCCCGGGCGCGACGATCCTCGATCCGATGTGTGGCACGGGCGGCGTACTCGTGGAGGCCGGCCTCGTCGGCGCGGACGTGATCGGCACCGACGCGCAGTCGAAGATGGTCGACGGGGCCAGCGAGAACCTCCGGCACTACCTCGATCGCGACGAGCCATCGCCGATCGACGTCGACCGGGGATCGTGGCACGTCGCCCGCGGCGACGCGACCCGCCTCCCGCTCGCGGACGACGCGGTCGACGGCGTCGTCTTCGACGCCCCATACGGCCGCCAGTCGAAGATCGAGACCCACCGCCTCGAGGACCTCGTGGCGGGAGCGCTGTCCGAGACCCGCCGCGTCGCCGATCGCGCGGTCGTCGTCGCCGATCGATCGTGGGCCGGGGAAGCGAGAGCGGCCGGGTGGGAACTCGAGGCGGCGTTCGAACGACGGGTGCATCGATCGCTGACCCGGTACGTGCTGGTGCTGTCGGCGGGGACAGAATCGCGAAGCGCCGGCCGATCCTAGGATTCGTTCTCGAGCGCTCGCTCCCGTAACCGCCTCCCCTCTTCGCTCTCGACGGTGAGTTCGGGCACCGGAACCGGCTTCCCGTCTCCGTCGATCGCGACGAACGTGAACGAGGACGCGGTCGTCTTCTCGGTCTCACCCGTCCGAGGCTCCTCGCGCCAGGCCTGCAGGGCAACGTCGACACTCGATCGCCCCGCATCGTAGACGTACGCCTCGACGAGCGCCGTGTCGCCGATCCCGATCGGACGTTCGAAGTCGAGTTCGTTCACCCGCGCGGTAACGCAGGTCTCGCCCGCGAAGCGCATCGCCGACATGGCGCTCACCTCGTCGAGCCACTTCATGAGGTTCCCGCCGTGGAGCGTGTCGTTGTTGTTCGCGTGGTTCGGCTGGACGCGGAATCGATTTCGGATGTGCGTCTCCAGGACTGTCGGCATACAGCCACGTGGCCCTGCAGGAAGGAGTAGCTAGCGTCGGTCCGGATCAGACCCGAGACCGGCGGCGGTCGACCGATGGCCGTCACTGGTCGGGTGAGTGGCGGCGGGACGTGGCCCGACCGGCGATTCCCGCACCGGCCAGACTCGCACCGATTCCGGCGAGACAAACGAAACCGTCACTGGCAGCGCCGGTGGTTCGAAGGCCGACAATCGTGACCACGCCGATCACCAGTGCGGCGACCGGGCCGCGCCAGAGCTGATCGATCACGGCCGGGCCGAGTCGACGGAGCACGTATTCACTCGCCAGGAACGCGATCGCTAGCGAGCCGATCTCGAGCGGGGAGTAGCCGACCAGGTCGAGCGCGGGCGGGCCGCCGATCGCGATCACGAGAAGCACCTGGATCGGGAGCGCCGCCCAGATCCGATCGCTCCGGCCGAGAGCGCCATCACGCCGTTCGGCGACGGCCGTGTTCACTGCGGATCACCCGGCTCCCGCGTCCCGGCCCAGCTCCGCCAGCAGGTGCGAGACGTGGACCCGATCGCTCGTCCCCTCGTGCATCTCGAACTCGACGTCGGCGGCGAGGCGATGCACGCGAGCCAGTTTCTCGCCCTGGTACCGCTTGCGAGCGACCGCGAGGATCAGGTCGAGGACTTCCTCGCCGTCGAGGCCCTCGTCGACGAGCAGGTCGTCGAGGGTGCTTCGGGCGTCCGTGAAGTCGCCCACCTCGGCGTCGTCGAGCATTTCCTCGACCTCGTCGTCGAGGCCGACGTCGCCGATCGTCTCGTAGGCCGCGCTCATCGTCAGTTCGCCCGCGTCCTCGACGGTCGTCTGGGCGGCCAGGATGGCCTGCCGGAGGTTGCCGTTCGCGTAGCCCGCGACGAACTCGAGACCGTCGGCGTCGTAGTCGACGCCCTCGGCCTCGACGATCCGCTCGAGGACGGCAACTGTCTCGCCGCTCGAGGGCGCGCGCAGGGAGACGGGGAAACAGCGCGATCGGATCGGCGGAATGAGCTTCGTCGGCTGCCGGGTCGCGATGATAAACTGCGTCGTCCGGTGGTGTTGCTCCATGATCCGGCGCAGGGCCTGCTGGAAGTCCTCGCGGACGTCCTCGGCGTTGTCCAGCAGGATCGTCTTGTAGTCGCCCGAGACGGGTGCGTAGCTGGCGGACTCCTTGAGGACGTGGTTGATCATGTCCCGCTTGGACATCGACGATCGGCCGACGAGGAACGAGGCGAACCGGGGATCGTTCTTGATCTCGGTTTTGGTCCGGCCGAAGAAGTCGGCGACGTTGATCTCGATCAGGTCGTTGTCAGGGTCCTCGTGGGCCTCGCGAGCCAGTGCGCGCGCCGCCGCCGTCTTGCCGCTCCCGGGCGGCCCCTGCAGCACCAGGTTGATCGGCTCCTCGACGGCTCGCTCCAGGTACTCGCGAGCGTCGTCCTGTGGCAACTCGGCCAGCTCCGGGGCGTGGGTGTCGGTCCACAGCGGCGCGTCCATCGCCAGCGGATACGAACGGGACGGGTAAGAATCGGTCGGTTAGTCGTCGCTCGTCTCGTTGTCCGCGTCCGTCTCCGCTCTCGCGTCCGCGATCGTAAACGTCGTCTCGAGGGTTTCGTTCTCGTACTCGATCGGACTCGCCGCGTCGACCTCGCCCGGATCGCCCGCGTAGAGAGTAGCCGTCAGTTCGGCGTCCTCGTCGACGGTGGCGTTCTCGTCGAACTCGACCGTCACGTTCGTGTATTCGCCGGGATCGAGCTCCTCGCTGGTCCCGACCACCGTGTCGCCGTCCTCGATCGCGACGAAGCCCTCCTCGGGAATCGCGGCGTCGACGGTGACGCCGTCGTCGTCCGCGTCGACGACCGCCACGCTCGGGTCGGTGTGGAACTCGAGGACGATATCCGCGAGGGCGCCGTCGCCCTCGGTGTAGATGCCGACCGTCCCCTCGCCGGGAGACAGTCCGGTCGTGTCGATCGAGAATGTCACCTCGCGGCTCTCCCCGGCGTCGAGGTCCACCACCTGTCGTTCGATAACCCGGCCGTCGATCCGGATGTCGACGTTCTGCTGGGTGGCGAACTCGGTCGGGTTGCGGACCTCGGCGACGACGTCGATCGTCTCGTTCGTCGTCGCCTGGGCCGGCGCGTCGAGCGATTCGACGCGGAACGAGTCGCTGAACGGCCCCTCGTCGTCGGCCGGCGTCACCGTCGCGGTGTCGCTCACCGGGAAGCCGTCCGCGAGATAGGGGCGGTCCTCCTCGCCGTCGGTTTCCCCGTAGGTGTACGTCTCGTCGTCGTCGGTATCCCGGTGGACCGTCGCGGTCAACTGCCCGACCAGTTCGGGACCGCCCTCCTCCCGTTCGATCGTGACGTTCTCGTGCGTGCCGCTCTCGAGATAGTCCGAGACGACGAGGGGTTCCTCGCCGCCGTCCGTGATGACGACGAACCCGCCATCCGAGAGCGAGACGTCGGCGATCTCGACGCTCGTTCCGTTGCCCTGCTGGTCCTCGAAGGTGATCGACGCCTCCGGATCCTCGTCGACGCCGAAGAGCGCGGGTGCCTGTCCGACCACGATGCCCGCGGCGACGACGACCAGGATCGCGATCAGGATCGCGACGATCCGCTTGAGCGTGCCGAACTGCAGTCTCGAACTCATTGTGAGGGGATGGCAACGCGTCGTTGCACCACCATTGGGCTGCCACTGTGATAAAGGACGCTTTCCGTTCTGGCTGGTGAGAACGCACCCGACGGTACCGGCCGACGCCGAGTGGACCGCGATCGAGCGCCGTCGGACCCTGGCGACCCCGTTCACGAGGAGTCAATCCGAAGGCGGTTTAGCCACCGCACGACGACACCCCAACGATGCCACTGCGCGTGACGTTCCTGGGGACGGCCGGAGCGGTTCCGACGACCGAGCGGAACCCGAGCGGAATCTTCGTCAGTCGCGAGGGTGAGGGGTTGCTGTTCGACGCCGGCGAGGGAACGCAGCGCCAGATGATGCGCTTTGGAACCGGGTTCTCGATCTCGCAGCTCTTCGTCACGCACCTCCACGGCGATCACGTCCTGGGGATTCCGGGGCTGCTCCAGACGATGGCCTTCAACGACCGCGAGGAGCCGCTGGCGATCCACACGCCCCACGGGACGCGCCGACAGCTGAAGTCGTTCGTGAACGCCCTCGGTAACCGACCCTCGTTCCCCGTGCGGATCTCCGAGGTCGGCGACGGCGACGTCGCCTACCGCGCCGAGGAGTACGAGGTCCGGGCGTTCGAGACCGACCACGACACCCGATCGGTCGGCTACGCCCTCGTCGAGGACGATCGCAAGGGCCGATTCGATCGCGAACGGGCCGAAGAACTCGGCGTCCCGGTGGGCCCAAAGTTCTCCAGGCTCCACGAGGGCGAGTCCGTCGAACTCGAGGACGGTACCGTCGTCGACCCCGAACAGGTCGTCGGCGACCCCCGCCCCGGCCGATCGATCGTCTACACGGGCGACACCCGGCCGACCGCGGCGACGATCGAGGTCGCGGACGACCCCGACCTGCTGATTCACGACGCGACGTTCGCGGCCGACCGGGCCGATCGGGCCGTCGAGACGGCGCACTCGACCGCTCGGCAGGCCGCCGAGATCGCGAACCGGGCGAACGCGAAGCGACTGGCCCTGATGCACGTCTCCTCGCGCTACGCCGGACACACCGCGGACCACGAGGAACAGGCCCGGGATGTCTT
Source organism: Halosolutus sp. YCN4 (assembly GCF_059736495.1). Lineage (NCBI taxonomy): Archaea > Methanobacteriati > Methanobacteriota > Halobacteria > Halobacteriales > Natrialbaceae > Halosolutus > Halosolutus sp. YCN4. The sequence continues at coordinate 129,575 of NZ_JCASSM010000002.1, forward strand.
CGACGGCGAGGTGTGCGTGCCCGACGACGGGGACGAGGTCGAGATTCCGTACCCTGACCACGGTGATTGACGAGACGCCTCAGACGTCGTAGCGGAGTCGACGGTGTGAGCGCGCCTTACTCGTGCCCGTACACCGGCACTGGCTCGTACGGCTCCTCGAGGTACTCCACGTCCGAACTCGACAGCGAGATGTCGAGCGCTTCGACGGCCTCTTCGAGGTGGTCGACGCTCGAGGTACCGACGATCGGCGCGGTGACGTTGTCGTTCTGGAAGTGCCACGCGAGCGCGATCTGGGCCATCGTCGCGTCGTACTCGTCGGCCAGTTCCTGGACCCGTTCGTTGATGGCCTCGCTCGCGGGGAACTCGTGGTACGGAACGCCCGCGTTGTCGATCTCGTGGTCGGCCCGGGTCGTGGTCCGGAACTCATCGTGGGGGCGCGCGAGATAGCCCGCGCCCAGCGGACTCCACGGGAGCGTCCCCACGTCGTAGTTTCGACAGACCGGGTACATCTCGCGCTCCTCCTCCCGATACGCGAGGTGGTAGAGGTTCTGCATCGTCTCGAAGGGGACGAGGCCCTCCCGCTCGCTCACGCGGCGGGCCTCGAGGAACTGGTGGGCCCACATCGAGGAGGCGCCGACGTGGCGGACCTGCCCGCGGCGGACCGCGTCGTCGAGCGCGCGCATCGTCGTCTCGATCGGCGTGTCGGGGTCCCAGCGGTGGATCTGGTAGAGGTCGAGGGTGTCCATCCCGAGCCGATCGAGCGAGGCCGACAGTTCCTGCTCGATCGTCTTCCGGGAGAGACCGCTCGCGTTCCGGTGGTCTTCGGCGCCGGGGAAGCGAACCTTCGAGGCGACGACAAGCCGATCGCGATCGTAATCAGCGAGGACGTCGCCGAGGATTTCCTCGCTCTCGCCCGCCGAGTAGACGTTGGCGGTGTCGAAGAAATTGATGCCGAGATCGATCGCGCGTTCGATCAACTCGCGGCTCTCGTCCGCGTCCAGCATCCAGTCCCGGCCGCTCCCGAAGCTCATACAGCCGAGACAGATCTTGCTGACCTCCATCCCGGTCGAACCGAGGGACGTGTACTCCATGGATCAGCCACGGCGACGGCGGCCCTAATACTCGGGGGCAACGGCAATCTGTCCGGCCGGTGGGGACCCGGAGAGATCCTGTGAACCCGCGCCGGATTTATACCTGCTTCGCCCCTATGCCTGCCCGTGAGTACGCGAACGAGTGCGCTCGACGCAGTCGTCTTCGGTGTCGACGTCCAGAGCGGTGACGTGCGCGGCGACGCACCCTCCTACGCGCTAGTCGTCTACGACGGCGAGGACGTCAGCCGCGACGTCGTCACGCACCGGAAACTCAGGCGACTGATCGACGACGAGGAGCCGGCGATCGTCGCGACGGACAACATGTACGAGCTGGCGGCCGACAAGGATCAGCTGATCCACTTCCTGGGATCGCTCCCGTCCGGGACGAAGCTCGTCCAGGTCACGGGTGCCGAACAGCCCGAGCCACTCTCGCGCGTCGCGAAACGGCACGGCATCCCCTACGGGAAAGAGCCGATGCGGGAGGCCGAGGCCGCGGCGCGTCTGGCCGCCCACAGCGTCGGCCAGGAGGTCTCCGCCTTCACGAACACGACCGAGGTCAAGGTCTCCCGAGGCCGCTCTACGGGAAAGGGTGGCTGGAGCGAGGACCGGTACACCCGGCGCATCCACGGGTCGGTCAAGAAACGCGCCCGCGAGGTCGAGTCCGAACTCGACGCGGCGAACCTCGCCTACGAGAGGGACGTCCGCGAAGCCTACGGCGGCTACGCCAACGCCGTCTTCACCGTCGAGGCGAAACCGAGCGACATCCCCGTCTCCCGGAGCCGATCGGGCGACGTCCGCGTCGAGATCGAACGCGAACGACGGGACGGCATCGAGTTCCGCCCGCTGGCGAAGCGCCGCGACCACGTCGTCGTCGGGATCGATCCGGGGACGACGACCGCAGTCGCGATCGTCTCGCTCGAAGGGGAGGTGCTCGACGTCTGGAGTTCCCGCACGAGCGACACCGCCGACGTGATCGAGTGGATCGTCGAGCGGGGTCGCCCGATCATCGTCGCCGCCGACGTGACGCCGATCCCCGAGACGGTCGAGAAGTTCCGCCGAAGCTTCGACGCCGCGGGCTGGACGCCCGCGTCGGACCTTCCGATCGACGAGAAACAGCACCGCACGCGCCGACATCCCTACGACGACGACCACCAGCGGGACGCGATGGCCGCCGCGCTGTTCGCCGTCGACGCCCACGAGGACCAGTTCGAGCGGATCGCGCGGAAACTCCCGCAGGGCGTCGATCGGGGCGAAGTCACCGCCCGGGTCGTCGCCGGCGAGGAGAGCGTCGAGGCCGTCCTCACCGATCTCGAGGACGACGAGACGGACGACGAGGACGCGACCGAACACGAACCCCGCGAACTCAGCGCGGAGGAAAAGCGGATCAAGGACCTGAAACGGCAGGTCGATCGGCTCCAGTCCCACGTCGAGACACTCGAGGATCGACTCGAGGAGCGAGACGACCGGATCGACGAACTCGAGCGAGAGCTCGACGCCGCCCGCCGGGAAGAGCGCAAGGAAGTCCGCCGGGACCGCGAGGTGAACCGCCTCGAGCGGAAGGCAAACCGGCTGGAGCGCGAGCGCGACGAGGCCCGCGAGGACGCCGCGGCGCTCGAGAAGAAGGTCGATCGGATGAAAGCCCTCTGGAAGCTCGACCACTCGAACTTCAGCGACGTCTCCGCCGAGAAGGAGGGGCTCGTCCCCGTCAAGGTCGTCGAGAAGTTCACGAAGGGCGCGATCCGCGAGGCCGACGAGCAGTACGGTATCGCGCCCGGCGACGTCGTCCACCTGCGCGACGCCAGCGGCGCCGGCCGATCGACGGCCGAACTGCTCGCGGACTTCGAGCCGCGCGTCATCCTGAAAGACGGCGGGCTCTCCGAGATCGCCGACGAGATCCTCTTCGACGAGGAGATCCCGGTCGGCCCCGCAGGCGACGTCGCCATGCAGGAGGTCGACGAACTCGCCGTCGCCCGCGAGGACGACGTCGAGGCCGTCATCGACGACTGGCACGACCGTGCAGAGGCCCGCAAGCGCGATCGGAAACTGGAGATGGTCGATCGACTCATCAGCGAGCACCGGGCGGGCGACAACGAGGCGTAGCTGGCCCGTTCGAACCTGTACGGTCCTATTCCGAGGTGTCCAGCGGCGATAGGACCTGCGGGACCTCCTCGACCGCGACTTCCTCGGTCAGATCCGTCGGCTCGTCGACCGGGCCGTTGACGAACAGCGCGTGTGCGATGAAGCCGATCGCGACGAGGCCGAGAGCGACCAGCGACCGTTCGATCGCGATCGGCGTCGCGTAGCCGATCAGCGCACCGGAGCCGAGGCTCGCGGCGATACAGACCAGTACGAGGTCGTAGTAGTGTAGCGAGTAGCTCATACGAACACGAGGAGACCGAGGCGGAAAATGATTGGTTCCTCGGGGCGGTCGGCCACGTCACAGCGTCAGCACCGATCGCGTCACAGCATCCCCCAGGCACCGAGCACGTTCGAGATCAGCGCCTTCACGACGAGGCCGAGGCCGGCGAGGACGAGCGCCATCCCGGCCGCGACGACCGGATCCGCCCAGGCGATCAGGCCGATGCCGGCAATGACGATCAGCAGTCCGACGATTCCGAGCGGGCCGAGATTCCGTATCATGGTCAGGTCTGGAAACCCGACAGAAATAAACGACGTGGTTTCGCCGTTCGGCTTCGGTCGCGCCGACGGGTGGCGATTGCGAGAAGCGATCGGTAAAGGGTTAAACCGATCGAACGACAACGTGGGGCCATGAGCGACGACGAGGGCGGTCGCAAGAACCTCCGAATGCCGGAGGACGACGAGGTCTTCGCGACCGTCACGGACATGCTCGGGGCGAATCGCGTCAAAGTACGGTGTGCAGACGGGAAAGAGCGCACCGCCCGCATTCCCGGCAAGATGCAAAAACGCATCTGGATCCGCGAGGACGACGTCGTCCTCGTCGAGCCGTGGGACTGGCAGGACGAGAAGGCGGACATCAGCTGGCGCTACGAGAAGAGCGAGGCCGACCAGCTCCGCCGCGAAGGCCACATCCAATAAATCGAACTTTTGCGTTGCGCTCACAGCGGCGCACAGCGGCGCTGTTCACTCGGCAACACTGGTTCCGCAAGCGAATCCGAATGCCCGCCCTTTCCCGGTTCGAGCGCCTCGTGTCACTCGGGGCGTACTCACGGCTACCGGCTGTCTATTCGACCGTCCGTTCTCGAGAGAGAAGCCGGAGCCAGCGGGCGAAGGACTCGCGAGCGACCGACCTACAGCCCGGCGACGTCCTCGATCGCGTCGGTCAGCGCCTCGATCGACTCGAGGTCGTGTTCGCCCATGTGGCCGATGCGGAACGTCTTCTCGCCGAGTTGCGAGCCGTATCCGTTCGAGAAGACCATGTCGTACTCCTCGGAGACGGTCTCGATGGTCTCGGCGACGTCGATGCCCTGGGTGTTCTCGATGCAGGCCACCGTCTGGGACTCGTAGCCCTCCTCGGGGAACGTGTCGAAGTGGTCGCGAGCCCACTCGCGCGTGTACTCGGCCATCTCGCGGTGGCGCTCGTCGCGCGCCTCGTGGCCTTCCTCGAGCATGTACTTCATCTGCTTTCGATACGCGAGCATGATCGGAATCGCGGGCGTGGAGTGGGTCTGGCCCTTTCGATCGTAGTAATCGATCGTCCGCTGGAAGCCGCCGTACCACGACGCCGAACCTTTCTCGAGTTCGCGCTCGTAGGCGTCGTCGCTGACGACGCACACCGCGAGCCCCGGCGGCATGGCGAAGGCCTTCTGCGTGGACGCGAAGATGACGTCGATGCTGTGGTCGTCGATATCGACGTAGTCGCCACCCAGCGCCGAGACGGCGTCGACGACGAAGTACGTGTCCGGGTACTCCGCGACGACGTCACCGATCTCCTCGACGGGATTGCGGACGCCGGTCGAACTCTCGTTCATCACGGTCGCGACGACGTCGTAGTGCTTGTCGCTCGATTCGAGGGCTTCGCGGATGTCTTCGGGCTTGATCGCCTGTCCCCAGTCGTACTCCAGCCGATCGACGTCCTTGCCCAGTCGCTCGGCCACGTTGGCGTGGCGCTCGCTGAAGCTCCCGCAGGTCGGGACGAGGATGTTCTCGTCGACGAGGTTGAGCGTCGAGGCCTCCCAGAACTCGGTGCCCGACGCCGTGAGGATGACGACCTCGTTCTCGGTGCCGAGGAACTCCTTCGTGTCCTCGACGATCGTCGTGTAGAGGTCGGTCATCCGGTCCATCCGGTGGCCGAACATCGGCTGGCTCATCTCCGCGATGACGTCCTCGCGCACTTCGGTCGGACCCGGAATGTACAGCGTCTTCTCGGGATAGTCGTCTCTGTATTCGCGTTTCTCGGTCACGGAATCCACCTGAGTACGGCTTACTGGGTCGCGAGACGGTATGGTACTTGTGAATGCCGCAGGTGAGCGACCGCCGTCGGACCGCGTCAGTCCGCAGCGGGTGCGACGGGCGGCGATCGGCCGGTCTCGCGCCCGGTCTCGTAGACGTTACCCCTGACGACGACGCCGTTCGCCGCGGTCGATCGCCGCCGCGGGCCGTAGCCGGCGATCGGGGTCGCGAGTCGCCAGAGCGTCGTGAGCTGACAGAGCGCGAAGCCGAGGACGATCAGCCCGAACCCGCCGACCGTCGCGAGCGTGATCGACTCGCCCAGCAGGGCCCACCCGACGAGCGACGCGACGACGGGCGTGGCGTAGTTGACGAGGCTCAACTGGCTCGCGCCGACCCGCTCGAGCAGGACGAAGTACGCGAGGAAGCCGCCGGCCGTGGCGACGACCGCCAGGTACGCGAGCGCGGCGATCGTCGCGGGCGTCCACGCCGTCGCCGTGGTCGGCACGGTTTCGCCGGGGTGGACGTAACTCAGTCCGTGCAGGAGGCCCCCGCCGACGGCCATCGCCCACGTCTGGAGCGAGATCACCGGCAGGGTCCCCTGGATCCGCTCGGTCATGACCGAGCCGAGCGCGAAGACGAACGCGGCCACGAACAGCAACGCGACGCCGACAACCTGGCCGTCGAGCGAGCCGCCGGAGACCGCGATGACGACGACCCCGACGAGGCCGACGAGCAGGCCGACGACGGCCGGTGCGCGGAGCCGTTCCTGCGGGAGCAGGGCGATCGCGAGCGGCGGCGTCACGATCGGTGTCAGGCTGAGAATGATCGCCGAGACCGCACTCGAGACGTGCGACTGGCCGAGAAACAGCAGTCCGTAGTGGGCCCCGACCATCAGCCCGCCCGTGACGACGATCGCGGTCACGTCACCGCGGGTCCGGGGCCGCCACTCGAGGCCGAGGACAGCGATGGCCCCCACGAACAGCAGGGTCGCGACGTCGAGTCGCAGCGCGGCAAAGAGGATCGGGGGCAACGTCGCTAGACCGACCTCGATCGCGCCGAAGGCGGTCCCCCAGGCGATCGCGAGCGCGACGAACAGCAGTAGATCTCGCTTCGCAGTCATTTCAATACGAAACGTGACTCGCGCACTTGTATGTTGTTATTCGGGGAGAAGAGTGGCTCAGAGTACCAAATTCGAAGATACACGGTAACAAATAACATGAGTTATTTCCCCCATGCTAGTAAGTGACCAGACACGAGGAACCGGTCTCGCAGACGGGACGGACGGGTCGGTCCCGCAGACAGTACGGACGACCCCGCGATCGGATCGATCCACAGCGACGAAGAGTGGACGACGCACGGCGACGAGGACGGCGTCGGAGCGGGTCAGTCGGAACGGACGACGATCTCGCCACGCATGGTCGACTCGTGGGGCCAGCAGACGTACCGCCGCATGTCGTCGCTGGCCGTGAACGCGAGAAATGCCTCGTCACCGTCGGGTTCGGTGACGACGTCGGTCTGCAGGTCGTCGACCACCTCGCCGTTTTCGTCGCGGATTTCGACGTTGTGGGCGGTACCGTCGCCGTCCACCCACCCGATCTCGTACGATTCGCCCGCCCGCAGGACGAGCGTCGGATTGACCTGGCCCTCGATCGCGCCGGGTGCGTGGCCCTTCCAGCCCGGGATCTCGCCGACGAGTTCGACGCGCGTTCCCGATTCGATCTCGAACTCGGGGTCGTCGCCGTCCTCGGTCCCGTCGTCTTCGGTGGTGTTCTCGTCGCCGAACGAATCCGCACCGACCTCGATCGGCCCTCGCATGGTGTTCGCGTGTGGGTCGCAGTGGTACCTTGCCAGTTCGTCCGTGGCGGTGAACTCGAGCGGATCCGATTCGGCCTCGGGATCGTCGGTCAGCGGCGTGCGGAGGTCGTCGACGACCCGCCCGTCTGCGTCGACGAGCTGGAGGTTGTGGGTCTGTCCGTCGCCGTTCACCCACCCGAGTCTGTAGGTGTCCCCCGCCGCGAGGTCGAGCGTCGGGTTTCCCACGCCAGCGATCGGGGCGGGTTCGACCCCGATCCAGCCGCTGATTCGGGCCTCGAGTAGAATCTCCGTCACGTCGTCGGCGTCGGCCGCGTCCGTACCGTCGCTTTCGTCGTCGTCCTCGGTCCCGGTCTCATCCTCGGCCTCGGTCGCGTCCTCGGAGCCGTCCGCCTCGTCCTCCCCCGTGCTGTCGGGATCGGTGTCGCCCGCGGTCGCACCCCCGTCGTACGAATCCAGACAGCCTGCGACCAGCGTCGCCGACACGGACGCGCCGGCCAGTCGAATCGTGGCCCGTCGTGACAATTTACTGTTCAGTCTCATACGACAACTGTTCCTCGGCAGATGATAAACGATCGGGTGGCGACAGCGCTATGCTAACGGTACCGTCGCTGGCGGGCGGCGAAGAAAATGAAAGAAGAACCGCGGAAACCCGTTATTCGACCTGGATCTCGCCTTCCATCGCCGAGTGAGGCTGGCACCGGTACTTGACGATTTCCTCGGTGGCCGTGAACGAGATGAACTGGTCGTCGCCGCCTTCCGAGGACAGTTCCGTCTCGTAGTCCTCGACGACGTCGTCGCTTTCGTTACGAAGCTGGATGTTGTGTTCGGATCCGTCGCCTTCGTTCCAGCCGATTTCGTAGTCCGCGTCCGCCTCGAGGACGAGCGTCGGGTTCTGGACGCCCTCGATTGAAGACGGCGAAACGCCCTCCCAGCCGCCGACGTTGGCCTTGAGTTCGATCGTTGTGTCCGGATCGATCTCGTAGGGACCCTCGCCACCGCCGCCGTCGCCGCCGTCGCCGCCGTCGCCGCCGTTGCCGTCGTCGCTGGAACAGCCTGCGACGAGTGCGGTTGCCGCCGTCGCTCCCGCAAGTTTCATCGTCTTGCGCCGCGAGATAGTGCTGTCTCGTGTCATCAACAGTGGGTTGGGACTGAGTACATAAAAATTAACACGCTCTATCGCCGCCTAGTGATGTATTCTCATGCCACAGAATCGCGGCAGAATTGACCACGAACCCGTCATATTAGCGGTTCGTCGTGTCCGACAATGAACCATTACTCCCAGTTAGGCGTCATTTCTGCCGCCGGTCCCCAGTCCCCCGGGCCGGTTCAGAGAGAGGCGCACGAACGCCGGCACCGCGACGACGGCGATCGCGATCTCCAGTCCGCCGACGACGAGGAAGGCGAGTTCGTACGAGTAGGTGCCGGCGACGGTGCCGCCGACGAGAAACCCGCCGAGGAAGCCGAGGCTGCCGGCGAGGTTGAATCCGGCCATCGCCACGCCGCGCTCGCTCTCGTCGGCGAGATCGGTGACGAGCGCCATCGTCGCCGGGGCGACCAGCGCGCCGAGGACGCCCACGACGATCATCGCGACGGCCGCGGCCGGGACCGACGGCGCGGCACCGACCGCCAGGATGCCGCCCCCGTAACACAGCGACCCGACGACGATCGGGAGCGTCCGGCCGATCCGATCGGAGAGCGCGCCCATCGGGTACTGCAGGAGGGCGAAGGGGGCGAAAAAGCACGCGAGCAACAGGCCGGTCGCCGCCGCGTCGACGCCGAACGCCTCCTGAAAGTAGAGGGTACCGACGAGCGCGAAGAAACCGGCCGTCAGCCGGTCGACGAACCCGAACGCGTAGGGAATCGACAGGGTCGGCCGCCGTCGAACGCCCTCGACGAGCGCGCGAGCGGTCCGGCGCTCGCTCGGCGCGCGATCGTCGACGAGCGAGACCAGCCCGCCGACGCAGACGAGCAGGCCGCCAGCGACGACCAGCGGCGCGATCGGGTCGAATTGGGTCAACCGGCCGCCGACGGGCGCGCCGAGGGCCGCCCCCAGCCCGATCGCGATCCCGGCAGCACCCATGTTGCGGCCGTGGCCCCCGTCTAAGTCCATCAGCATCGTCATCGTCAGCGAGAACGCGCCGATCGTCATCGCACCCTGCACGACTCGCAGGACGAGCACGCCCTCGAAGGGGATCGACCCGAGTGCGGGGGCGACGGCGAGCGCCGCGTAGCCGATCGCACCGGCAAGCGCCCCGGCGACGATGAACGGCAGTCGCCGACCCGTCGCGTCGCTGGCGACCCCCCAGACGCCGACGAACGCCACGTAGGCGGCGAACTCCGCGACCAGGAACCACATGCTCGCGTCGAGGGCCGTCTCGGCGAACGGCGACGTCGTCGCGTCCGCTCCCAGGGTCTCGACGAGCGTCGCCACGCCCGGATAGAGCAACACCTGCGAGAACAGCACCGCGAAGACGACGGCGGCGAGCACGACCCGATCGCGATCACTCGACTGCACGCGCTTGCGTTGGCGCCACGAGCCTATCAAACCGTTCGTCTTGAACCGCCGGCGCGTTTCGGTCGACCGATCGATCGAGGAACGATCACGGGTGTGAATAGCAGGCACGACCAGCGGTTTTTGCCGTTACTGAGACGCATATGAACGTGGAGAAGTATGCACACTAAACATGAGCGACGACGAGAGCGACGGGCCCGACACCGGATCGCCGGAGCCGGGAATCGGCACACGGAGCGTCCACGCCGGACAGACCCCCGATCCGGAGACGGGCGCGATGGCACCGCCGATCCACCAGACCACCTCCTACGTGTTCGAGGACGCCGACACTGCCGCGGCCCGCTACGCGCTCGAGGACGACGGCTACATCTACTCCCGGATCGCCAACCCGACAGTCACCACGCTCGAGGATCGACTCGCCGCCCTCGAAGGCGGTGCGGGCGCGGTCGCGACGGGGAGCGGGATGGCCGCGCTCGATTCTGCAGTCCTGCTCCTCGCCGAGGCCGGCGACAACGTGGTCTGTTCGACCGACACCTACGGCGGAACCACGGCCTACTTCTCGAAGACGGCGAGTCGGCGAGACATCGAGTCCCGGTTCGTCCCCACGCTCGAGTACGACGCCTACGAGGACGCGATCGACGCGGACACCGCCTTCGTCCACGTCGAGACGATCGGCAACCCGTCGCTCGTGACGCCGGACTTCGAGCGCGTCGCCGAGATCGCTCACGACAACGGCGTCCCCCTCGTCGTCGACAACACCTTCGCGACGCCCGCGCTGTGTCGCCCGCTGGACCACGGCGCCGACGTCGTCTGGGAGTCGACGACCAAGTGGCTCCACGGATCCGGCACGACGGTCGGCGGCGTGCTCGTCGACGGCGGATCGTTTCCCTGGGGCGAGCACGGCTACGACGAGATCGCCGGCCAGAACCACGCCTACCACGACGTCGACTTCTCCCGGGACTTCCCCGAGGCACCCTTCGCCGCGGCCGCCCGGTACCGATCGCTCCGAAGCCTCGGCAACCAGCAGTCGCCGTTCGACGCCTGGCAGACCCTCCAGGGCGTCGAGTCGCTTCCCCTGCGAGTCGAGAAACACTGCGAGAACGCGGCGATCGTCGCCGACTACCTCGCCGAGCACGAAGACGTCGCGTGGGTCACCTACCCGGGGCTGGAGAGCCACGAGACTCACGACAACGCCTCGCGCTACCTCTCGGATTACGGCGGCATGATCGCCTTCGGGTTGGAGGGGGGCTACGAGGCGGGCAAGGTCTTCTGCGAGAACGTCGAGGTCGCCCAGTTCCTCGCGAACATCGGCGACGCGAAGACGCTGGTGATCCACCCCGCGAGCACCACGCACGGCCAGCTTACCCCGGACGAGCGCGAAGAGGCGGGCGTCACCGACGACCTCATCCGCATGTCCGTCGGGATCGAAAACCCCGAGGACGTCCTGGCGGATCTGGAGCAGGCGATCGAGACCGCGACGCAGATCAGCGACGGGCCCGGAGGGGACGCATGACGACGAAGAACGTGACCGATCTCGGGGAGTTCCAGTTTCTCTCCGGCGAGTCGATCCCGACACTCGAGGTAGCCTACGAGACCTACGGCGAGTTCACCGGCGATAATGCAGTCCTCGTCTGTCACGCGCTGACCGGGAGCGCCCACGTCGCCCGGCGGCCGGACGCGGGCGGGGAGACGGCGGGCCAGGCCCGCGCCTGGTGGGGCGACGTCGTCGGCCCCGGGAAGGCGATCGACACGACCGAGTACTTCGTCGTCTGTGCGAACAGCCCCGGTTCCTGCTACGGGACGACGGGTCCCGCCAGCGAGAACCCCGAGACGGGCGAACCGTACGGCACCGACTTCCCTCCCGTGACCGTCGGTGACTGGACCCGCGCCCAGCGACGGCTGCTCGACGAACTCGGCATCGGTCGACTCCACGCCGTCGTCGGCGGTAGCGTCGGCGGGATGAACGTGCTGGACTGGCTGCGACGGTATCCCGACGACGTCGAACGCGCGGCCGCCGTCGCCACCGCCCCCCGCCTCGACCCCCAGTGTCTCGCGCTCGATACCGTCGCCAGGCGCGCCATCACGAGCGATCCGAACTGGAACGGCGGCCACTACTACGGCGGCCCGGAACCCGAAGACGGCCTCGCACGAGCGCGCCAGATCGGTCACATCATGTACCTCTCGAAGGAATCGATGGGGCGCAAGTTCGGCCGCCGCTCCGCGGGTCGCGAGGCGGTTCGCGAGGAACCGCCGGATCCCGCCGCCGCCTTCTTCCCCTACCGCGAGGTGGAGTCGTACCTGGACTACCAGGCCGAGAAGTTCACCGATCGGTTCGACGCGAACAGCTACCTCTACATGACCCGGGCGATGGACGACTTCGACCTCTCGGCCGGCTACGAGTCGGACGCCGACGCGCTGGCGGCCTTCGAGGGCGAACTGCTCGTCATGTCGTTCACCGGCGACTGGCACTTCACCGTCGAGCAGGCCGAGGCGCTGGCAGAGGCCTGCCGGGAGACCGGCGTCGACGTCGCCCACCACGTCGTCGAGTCGGACCACGGCCACGACGCCTTCCTCGTCGAACCCGAGAAAGTCGGACCGCCGGTCTCCGACCTGCTCGAGACCGGCCTGGCCGGTCGCACGATTTCCGACACCGACTCCGGGACCGACGACGAGTCGGAGTCGTTCGCACCGGTCCACACGAGTCTCTTTTCGGAGTGACAACGCCGCACCCCGGCGGTGCTCTACCTCGGTATCCTCTGTCCGGCGCCGTTCGGACTCCTCGGTGGATCGCTCGCCGGCCGGCCGGCCCCGTCGATCGGGTCGTGGCACGGATCGAAGAGTACACGTACGGAATCGAAGCGATTTCCGGGCAGTGTTCCGTCGCCGCGGTCGATCGCGAGACCCCGTTCGAAACCGACTCAGAATCCCGTATCGCGACCGATGGGACGATCGACGGCCACGTACTGTTCGACGGCCAGACCGCCGGAACGACGGCGAGCGAGCCAGCGCTGGAGGTCGCGGGCGAACAGGGCGGGACTCTCGACGCGAGCGAGTCGGCCGGAGAGACCCTGCGGTGAGCGGACGAGCGCGATCAGGGCCCACATCGACCCGGCGGCGATCGCACCGGCGGCGGAGAAGGCCATCCCGAGCGAGAGGAAGGTCAGCCCGTAGACGAACCCGATCCCCATCGACGGCAGGCTCGTCCCGAGCGGGACGTTCGCCGTCGCGTCACGGAGCGTCGGTGCGAGGAAGACGATCGAGAGCCCGCTTCCGAGCATGAAGACGAAGTCTTGCCACATCATCAAAACCACTTACTCGGTCTCGAGTTAATAACTCCCTCGGTCCGGAAAGAGGGGGATCAACCGGATAGACCGCCGAGAAAGACAGTCCAGCGGAATGAGGACTAGTCGAGGATATCCCGTTCGAGGAGCGTCTCGCGGACCTCGGCCATCGACGTCGCGACGACTTCGCAGTATGGTTCGACGGCCGGTTTCGGCTGGAACCCGATCGAGAGGCCGGCGACCTGCAGCATCGGCAAATCGTTGGCCCCGTCGCCGATCGCGACGGTCTCGGCCATGACGGCACCCACCTCGTCGGCCAGATTCGCGAGGGCGTCGTCCTTGGTCCCCTCGATCAGCGGCCCCTCGACGGCACCCGTGAGTTCCGTTCCGTCTTCGGTCATCGGCAGCCGGTTCGAGACGATGTGATCGACGGTGACCCCCTCGCGCTCCAGGGCGGCCGCGACGCCGCGTTCGAACCCACCCGTCAGGATGGCCGTGGTGACGCCGGCCTCGTTCAACTCGGCGATCAGATCGGCGGCACCCGGCCGGAGTTCGACCTCGTCGAACGCGGCCGCGGCGTCGTCCGCGGGGAGGCCCTCGAGCAAGGCCGCGCGCTCGCGGAGGCTCTCGGCGTAGCCGATCTCGTCGTTCATCGCGCGCTCGGTGATGGCGGCCATGTCGTCGGCAACGTCGCAGCGATCGCCGAGCAACACGGTCATCTCGGAGTCGGAAAGCGTCCCGTCGAAGTCGAAAGCGACGACTGTCATCGCTCGGCGCTTGTCGCGCCCCGGATAAACCAGTTCAGGTTTCGGCCAGTGTGGCGCGCGATCGGACGCGGCCCGAACCGACGGGGCGCCACGGGAGAGGCGGTTGGCCGAAACACCTGACCGAAATGATTATTTCCCAGGACTCGGTGACCGCGTATATGTCATCTGGACCCCACCTCGAGTACGACAAGGGCCCGCCCCTCGACGACGAGTCGGATACCGAAGGCGACAGCGATCGAACCGGAACGACCGACGAACCGGAACCGCCGGACGACGGCGAGACGCCACAGTCGACTACGACCGTCCCGCCCTGGATCGCGGGGTTCTGTGCGGGTACAAGCGCGTTCGCGGTCGTCTTCGCGGTGATCTACCACCTCGTCGGGTCGATGTTCGCCACTGGCGCGTTCGCTCGCATGGAAGCGGAGCCCAGCCGGGTGGCGATCGCCGCACTCTCGACGCTCGGCAGTCACGGCGCGTCGATCGAACAGGGCGGCGAGCAACTACAGGCCGGGTACGCAACGTACGCCGGGCTTACCTCCCACGTTACTTCGCTGGTCCCGATCGTCGTGCTGGCGCTTTCCGGCTACCTCCTCGTCAGGTACGCCCGACTCGAAACCCGCGCCGAGGCGTGGCAGGCGATCGGGTCGATGGGAGTGGCGTACGTCGTACTGGCGATCGGACTCGCCCAGGTTGCCACGTGGACGCCCGAAGACGAACCGGTCGGCGCAAACGGCGAACCCGGGCAGATCGCCGTCTCGGTCGACGCCGGAACGGTCCTCACGGTCGCCGTCACCGTCGTCGTCTTCGCGGGGATCGGAGCCGCCATCGCCGTCCTTCCGCGGTGGCTCGAGCGCGATCGGGCACCCACCGACGAATCCAACCCCGCTTGACGGAGCCGCGTCGCAAGCGAACTCCGGCCCCGACGAATTACTCCTCGATCGGCGTCTTGACGATCGTCACCGGCCGCGAGGCCAGCCGCGCGACGCGATCGGTAACGCTACCGAGCAGTCGCCTGTACTCGCCCGATCGTTCCTTCGAGCCCATGATCAACAGGTCGACGTCCTCGTCGGCGGCGTAATCGAGGATCTCCTCGTGGGGCCGGCCGTGCCTGACGGCCACCGTGGGTTCGAGTCCCGCCTCCCGCGCGGCCTCCGCGGCGGCCTCGAGCGCGTCCTCGCCGACCTGTTCGAGCGCGGCCTCCAGCCCCTCGAACTCGTGAACGTATTCGTCGCCGGTGTAGGAACTGTAGACGTCGCTGTCGACGACGTACAGCAGGTGCAACGCGGCCCCGGTGTGCTCTGCGAGCGCGATCGCGTGGTCGGTCGCCAGTTCCGTCCCTTTCTCCGCGTCCGTCGGCAGGAGGATCCGATCGTACATGCGAATATGTTCGTCGAGTAACCGAATAAATCCACGTCCCGCTCCCGTGACCTGGGAACGGGACCGCCGATGGCGGCCGGGAGTCGCCGTCATCGCAACGTCTTTGGCTCGAGCGTCACCAGTGGCGACAATGACAGTCCTGTCGCGGGAACGCCCGCCGATCGCGTTCCCGGTGGTGGCGTGACGAGCGCGACGGTCGAGGTCGTCGCGCTCGCGCTCCTCCCCGCGCTTCTCTGGGGGATCGCGCCGATTTTCGACAAGCGCGGGATGGCGGCGGGCGGCGGGTCCGTCCAGGCGTCGCTGGTCGTCGTGATCGTCGACTCGGCGATCTACTGGCTCGTCATCGCCGTCCTCCACGGCCGATCGGCGTTTTCCGGGCTGACGACGGAAGCGATCGCGATTTTCGGGTTCGCCGGCGTCGTCGGGACCGCGCTCGGGCGGATCACGATCTTCGTCGGGGTCGATCGGGTCGGCGCGAGCCTCAACAGCGCGATTCTCAGCACGCGCCCGCTGTTCGCGACGCTGATCGCGCTCGTCTTCCTCGGCGAACCGCTGGGGCCGGTCACGGGAGTCGGCATCGTCGTCCTCGTCGCCGGCCTGTCCCTGCTGACCGTCTCGAAGGGCGGCGACCTCGGCGGCTGGCAGCCACGCGACCTGCTGTGGCCGATCGCCGCTGCGGCCACCTTCGCCGTGGCGAACGTCAGCCGACGGTACGGGATGACCGAGACGCCCCTCTCGGCGCTCGAGGCCGTCGCGATCAACGAAACGGTAGGACTGGTCGCGCTCGTCGCACTCGTGGTCGCCACCGACGGCCGCGACGTGCTCGAACGACCGCGAGCGTCCTACCGGTACTTCGCCGGCAGCGGACTCCTGACGACGGTCGCGATGCTCTCGCTGATGGCCGCGCTGGGCCTGGAGGCGGGTCGGATCGCGATCGTCGATCCGCTGGTCGCGACCGCGCCGCTGTTCACGTTGCTCTTCGCCGCCGTCCTGTTACGCGACCTCGAACGGGTGACCCGCGGGGTCGTGGCGGGTGCCGCATTGGTCGTCGTCGGCGTCGTCTTGATTACACTCTGAACTGAAAAGCGGCGTACTGCCTGCCGGCTACCGTCCCGTCCCGGACTCGCCACCGATCGCCAGATCGAGTACGCCGAGCGCGACCAGCGTCGGGTACAGGACGACCGCCGAGTGGAAGCCGATCGAGGCGTCGAACGGCGCGCCGAAGTAATACCCCCCGACGAGGGCCGTCGCATACAGGGCGAACCGGCCCCTGCGCGCCCGCCGGTCCGTTCCGGAGATGGCAGGGAAGACGGCGACGCAGCCGGCGACGAGACCGGCGGCGACGACGGCAGGGAGAATCGGGCCGTCCGCGACCATGCCCGCGACGCCGGCACCGTAGGTCCCGAGACCGACGACGGCGGAGAGGAACACGGCACGACCGAGCAGCAGCCGGTATCCGCCACCGATCCCGAGCGTCACCGCCTCGATCCGCGGCCACTCGCGATCGCCGCCGATCAGGTCGCGCCGTCGGAGTCCGATCAACGTGGGTAAGAGCGCCAGGACGACGATGCTGCCGATCACGTGAGAGTCGCGGTGAACAGCCGACTGGAAGACGAACCAGAGCATCAGCACCGTCAGTATCAGTACCTGTGCGAGTCCGTAGTAGATGATCGCGTCGATCAACCGCTCGTCCGGGCCGGCGGGTTCCCGAAGACGACGGCGCTCGCTCCCCAAGGGATCGTGGGGCGACATGGACGATCGATACGGCAACTTGCGACTAAAGCGTTCGGAGAAATTGATTTCATCTCCGGACGCCGGTCTCGAGGGACTCGTCGACGACGACGGTCAGTTCGTCCTCCCCGGCCCGGACGGTCACCGCCACCCGCGTCGGATCGCGCTCGATGACTGCCGTTCGATCGCCGTCTACGGCGAACGGGAACTCCCAAGGGGGGCGATCGGACGGGTCGATGCCGTGTCGGTGGAGAAACGAGACGACGGACGGTGCAACCACCAGCGTCTCCCCGACGGTTGGGAAGTATACGCCGGCACAGTCCCGACACCGGACGGCGACGATCGGTTGATCCCGGTACCGCGAGAGAAACGAGTCGTCGCCCTCCGGAAGCGTAATCGTCGTTTCGAGTTCGCCGGCACACCAGGGACAGAGCCGGTTGCTGATCGAGAACAGGACGGCGCGAAACCGCTGGGCCGCCGCGTCGAGCAGCGCCGTTCTCGATCGTTCCCCGTTCGTTCGGCCCGGAACGTGGGTCATCGCGAGACGGCAGTCGCAGTCAGGACAGTCGATGAAGAAGAGTTGTTCCTCGGTGTATCGCGCTCGCACCACCGACCGGCAGCGCGGACACGCCGCGTCCGTCTCGAACTCGCGACGGGTCGGAGTCGACGAGAATGCGCCCGCGACGAGAAACCGATAGGCGAACTGGCCGAGCCAGTTCAACTGGTACCGGCCGTTGCAGTGGTCGACGAAGGTGCCGGTCAACTGCGTGAGATGGTAGGTGAACCGACCCTTGTCGTCGACGCCGACGCGCTCTCTGAGTGTCGAATACTGCAGTCCGTATGCGTCTCGGCGATCGATCGGGACGTATTCGAGGTCCTCGATCGACGTCGGCGCCGAGCCGAGCGTTCGGAGGATCTCGACGCGAACCTCGTTGGCGAGTGCGGAAAACGCCGACTGGGGCGTCAGATCGGCGTCCGTTCCGTCGGCCATGGGGCGCTTTCGGACGGGACCCGTATTACTGTCCCGGCGTCGGCGATTCGTTCGTCACGACGCGAGCGACCAGTCGACACGATCGAGTCGGGCCGATCCCGGGCACGTACGGAAACGACTCCGCCGGAGGTAGTTTTTGCCGGACGCGGCGACAACGGAAGGGTTTACCCCTTCCGCCCGATTGTCTCGCGCATGAAAGTGCTCGTCACGGACCCCATCGCCGACGCGGGTCTGGACGTACTGAGAGACGCCGGCCACGAGGTCGAAACGGGCTACGAACTCGAGGGCGAGGACCTCCTCGAGGCGGTTTCCGACGCGAGCGGGCTGATCGTCCGTTCCGGAACCGAGGTCACCGCGGAGGTACTCGAGGCGGCCGAAGACCTCGTCATCGTCGGCCGCGCGGGGATCGGCGTCGACAACATCGACATCGACGCGGCGACGGACGAGGGCGTCATCGTCGCCAACGCCCCCGAGGGTAACGTGCGCGCGGCCGCCGAACACACCGTCGCGATGACGTTCGCGACCGCCCGATCGATCCCGCAGGCCCACATCCGCCTGAAGAACGGCGAGTGGGCGAAAAGCGAGTACCTCGGCGCGGAACTCGACGGGAAGACCCTGGGCGTCGTCGGCCTCGGCCGCGTCGGCCAGGAGGTCGCCAAGAAACTCGACTCGCTCGGGATGGACATCGTCGCGTTCGACCCCTACATCTCCGAGGAACGCGCCGATCGCCTCGGCGCCGAACTCGTCGATTTCGAGCCGTGCCTCGAGCGCGCGGATTTCCTGACGATCCACACGCCGCTGACCCCCGAGACGGAGGGGATGATCGGCGCGGCGGAACTCGACCTGCTCGAGGGCGGGCACCTCGTCAACGTCGGCCGCGGCGGCATAGTCCAGGAGGACGCGCTCGCGGCGAAAGTCGAGGACGGCACCCTCGCCGGCGCGGCGCTTGACGTCTTCGCCGAGGAACCGCTCCCGGCCGACTCGCCGCTGCTGGAGCACGACGACGTCATCGTCACGCCCCACCTCGGGGCCTCGACCGAAGCGGCCCAGGAGAACGTCGCCACCTCCACCGCAGACCAGGTCATCGCCGCGCTCGCCGGGGAACCCGTCGCGAACGCGCTCAACGCGCCTTCGATCGACGAGAGCGCCTTCCCCCGTCTCGAACCGTACATCGAGATTTCCGAGACCGCGGGCAAGGTCGCCGCCCAGTTGCTCGAGGGCCGCATCGAGGACGTCGAGGTCACCTACGAGGGCGACATCGCCGACGAGGACGTCGAGTTCGTCACCGCGTCGGCACTGAAAGGCGTCTTCGAACCGCTCGAGTGGCAGGTCAACGCCGTCAACGCGCCCCAGATCGCCGAGGATCGCGGCGTCGACGTCACCGAGTCGAAGACCCGGCAGGCCGAGGACTTCCAGAGCCTCGTCTCGGTGACCGTCGGCAACGGCGACAACGAGGTCACCGTCGACGGTACCCTCTTCGCCGGCGACGACCCGCGAATCGTCCGCGTGGACGGCTACCGCGTCGACGCCATCCCCCACGGAAAGATGGTCGTCACGCGAAACACCGACGAACCCGGCGTCATCGGACTCATCGGGAGCGTCATGGGCAAACACGACGTCAACATCGCCGGCATGTTCAACGCCCGCGAGACGATCGGCGGCGAGGCGCTGACCGTCTACAACGTCGACAGTCAGGTCCCCGACGAAGCGAAAGAAGAACTCGAAAGCGACGAGCGGATCATCGGCGTCGACTACATCACGCTGAACGGACAGTAGATCGGTCGCCGTCTTCGTCCCGTTTCCGGCACCGCTCCCCGATCGCGTCCGCGTAACTCGATCGAATCCGTGCACCGGTACGGGAACCAGAACGGTTCGTCTCCGCCACCGTCGAACGGACGATCGTCCCGCTCACGACGATCGTGTCAAACCGACGCATCCTGAGCAGCTTTTATTCGTGTAGTCACAACGACTAGCCGAATGACTGGAACCGGATTCGACTACGACGTCGCGGTCGTTGGCGGCGGCCCGGCGGGACTCACGAGCGCACTGTACACGACGCGAACGGGCCTCGACACCATCGTCATCGATCGGGGCGGCGGGCGAGCGGCGATGATGACCGACACGCACAACGTCATCGGCGTCACCGAGGACGTCTCGGGCAACGAGTTCCTCGAGACCGCGCGCGAACAGATCCAGGGGTATGGAGCAACCTACCAGCGCGGGCTGGTCGAGGAAATCGAGGCGCTCGGATCGGCTGACGACGGTTTTCGCGTCACGAGCGGCGACGACGAGTACCGGGTCCGGCGGGTCGTCCTCGCGACCGGCTTCGCCGACGAGCGCCCCGACCCACCCCTCCCCCGGACGGGGCGCGGCCTGCACTGGTGTCTCCACTGTGACGCGTTCATGTTCGTCGACGAACCCGTCTTCGTGATGGGCACCGGCGACGCCGCGGCGTACGTCTCGATGATCATGCTCAACTTCACCGACTCCGTCTCCCTGCTTACCCGCGGCGAGGACCCCGAGTGGAGCGACGAGACCGACGAACTGCTCGCGAACCATCCCGTCGAGATCGTCACCGAGGACGTGACCGGAATGAACAAAGGCGAGGACGGCTGGCTCGAGTCCTTCGAGTTCGAGGACGGAACGGTACGAGAGTTCCGCGGTGGCTTCCCGATGTACGGGTCGGACTATCACGCAGAACTCGCCGACGGCCTCGGCCTCGATCGCAACGGCGACGGCACCGTGGCCGTCGACGATGCCGGGCGGACGTCCGTCGAGGGCGTCTACGCCGTCGGCGA
Source organism: Halosolutus sp. YCN4 (assembly GCF_059736495.1). Lineage (NCBI taxonomy): Archaea > Methanobacteriati > Methanobacteriota > Halobacteria > Halobacteriales > Natrialbaceae > Halosolutus > Halosolutus sp. YCN4. The sequence goes on from NZ_JCASSM010000002.1 coordinate 150,309, forward strand.
CCTCACCCCCGGCCACAACCAGATTCCGGTCGCGATGGGCGAGGGCGCAAACGCCGGCCTCGCGATCCACAAGGAGCTCCGCGCGTTCCCCCGCTCGATCGAGGAGATTCGAGCCGACGGGCCGGTCACCGAGGACGCGGTACCCGCGATCTCCGACGACCTGTTCGCGACGGGTGTCGCTCACGAGGGCCACGCTGGCGGCCCGCGCGAACAGGAATACGTGGGGTCGAAAGCGGTGGACGACTGAGACGGATTGCTGTACCGATTTCCCGGCGCAACCGCGATCCGGGCGGCGGTTGCGCCGGAAATGGCATACAGTAAACCGTATGAGATGGACCGCTGGAGTCCGGTCCGGAGCGACGGCGACCCGTCCTGCGGTCTCCGGGACCCAGTTACAACAGTTCGTACGGACCACAGCGGCTGCGACACGCCACGTCGCGACGACTTTCGAACGCAAACGTGACGCAACAGGCAATCAGGACCGCAACTCGGCCAGTGTGAACAGTGCCGAACTCCCGAGCGGATCGTCGACGACCCGCTCCCAGACGATATCGAAGCCGGCTGCCTCGAGTTCGTCGCGGGTCCGGCGACGGCCGGGCGTGCTGAAGAACATCGATCGGCCGCTCCCGAGCCAGTCGCGCCGGACCGTCTCGTACCTCCCCGAACCGACCGTCGCGAGGAGCCGACCGCCCGGTCGAAGGACGCGCGCGAACTCAGCGTAGACGGCCGGATGCTCCGCCCGGGGAACGTGGAAGACGGCGTGGTACGCCGTGATCCCGTCGATCGAGTCCGCCGCGATCGGGAGGGACGTCATCTCCCCCTGGACGAGGTGCGCGTCGGGGACGTTCGCCGCCGCCAACTCGAGTTGGCGACCCGAGATGTCGAGACCGATTCGCTCGATCCCGGCGAGATTCGCGAGCGTTCGCATCCCGTCGCCACAGCCGACGTCGAGGACGGTCGTGTCCGCGGGAAGCGCCGCGAGCAGGTCGTCGATCAGCGCGGCGTCTTCCCCGTCGGCCCGGCGGTTCCTGGCGTAGTCGTCGGCGACGGCGTCCCACGCCCGCCGGAGTTCCTGTCGGTCCATAGGAGGGAGACGGCTCCGGAAGGGATGGCGCTGGTGCCAAACGAGCGGGGCCGATCGGGTCGATCCGATCGATCGGGGTGGGCGTACGCTCTTGTCGCTCGGCGCCGTAGGGAACTCGATGAACGCACCCGAAACCACGCGGCTCGCGGCCGTCATCGCGGACCTCCGTGACCGCGGCTACAGCTGCCCGGACCCGATCGACGTCGACGCGCCGGTCGTGGCGACCGGTGGCGACCACCCGGCGGACGGGCCGGACGCGCCGCTGTCGATCGAGCGCGTCCGGGAGGTCACGCCGCTGACGATCGCCAGCGGACTTGCAGATGCCGCCCACGCCGGTCGCGCGCCGGTTCTCGTCGTCGACGAGTGGGGTCTCGAGGACGCCCGGGCCGTCCTCGGCGAACCGTTCTTGCTCCGCGGCCGGACGGATGGGTACCGCGAGTTCTACTCGATCCCGGACCGGATCCCGCTGGCCGACGGGCGATACGCCTGCGTTCGGGCCGACGAGGAGCCCCAGTGGCGGGAGGACCCGTCGAGTGCGGTGGCCCCGGTCGGCGACGGCCGCGAGGAGCCGTCGATCGAGGACGACCGCGATCGGACGGGGACGGACGAACCCCGGCTGCTGCTCGAGGCCGACGGGACGATCCAGGCCGTCCTGGATTCGCCCGAGGCGCTGACCTGCCCCCGGCCAGCGCCGGACGCGTTCCCCTACCGGTACGGGCGCGGCGCGGACAAGCGCATCCACGTCTTCGATCGGGACGGCGAGATCGGTCAGTACGCGGGCATCGCCGCGATGCGCGCCAACGCCTACCGGCCGGTCCCGCGGCCGCTGGTGCCGGAACGGCACGTCGAGGCGGGTGGCCGGCTGGCTCGCAGCGTGACGCTCGCGGTCGCGACGGAGGACGGCGTCGCGTACGAACGACTCTGAGGCGGCCCCTCCCGGGTGTTTCGAGAGGCGAGAAACCGGATCGACGGGCTAGGGCGCGCCCATCAGCACGAACCGGCTCTCGGTGTCGCCGTTGTGGATCTGGTGGGTCGCGTCCGGCGGGATCCGGATCGCGTCGCCCTCGCGCATCTCGACCGATTCGTCCTCGACGGTGACGGTCGCCTCACCCTCTATCAACAGGTAGACTTCTTCGTGGGCTTCCGCCTCGTGGTCGTGTTCTTTGCCTTCCCAGCCGGGTTCACACTCGACGACGGTCACGCCCATGTTCTCGCAGTTCAGTTCGTCGCGGAGGAAGTGCATGCCGTGCCGGTCGTCGACGTCCCGGTAGTTCGTCTTCGTGTAGTCGGCCATCACGGATCCCCGCCCACCCAATATCGTATAAACCTTGACCCGAACGACAGCGGGATCGATCGGGCGGGGGGCCCGCGGGCGGCAAAAGACCTATCGCCCGGACGGTCATGCGTTCGAACATGGACGACATCGCCGTCGAGTTCGGCGAGGACGGCCTGGTCCCCGCCATCGCACAGGACGCCGAGACGGGCGAGGTGCTGATGCTCGCGTACGTCTCCCCCGAGGCCCTCGAGCGGACCCGCGAGACCGGCCGCGCACACTACTACTCCCGGAGCCGCGACGAGATGTGGGAGAAGGGCGCGACGAGCGGCCACACGCAGGAAATCGAGGAGGTCAGGGTCGACTGCGACGCCGACACCCTGCTCTACCTGGTCGACCAGGAGGGCGGCGCGTGTCACACGGGCCACCGATCGTGTTTCTACCGGACGATCGAGGATGAGCACGTCGGCGAGCGGGTGTTCGACCCGGACGCCGTCTACGAGGAGTAGGATGAGCGAGCGCGTCCACCGCGGATCGGCCGAGGAGGTCGATTCCACCGCGCTCGAGCGACTCGAATCGGCTCGCGAGCGGTTCGCCCGGGCCGAGGGCGCGATCGAAGACGAGGGCGGCGACGCCGTCGCGGACGCCGCCGACGCCTACCGGGACGCGACGGACCTGCTCGAGGACTACGTCGATCGGGCGACCGGCACCGGCCGGGAGAACTTCAAGGCCTACATCGAACTCGAGGGGCAGTTCGCCACGCTCGTCGAGAATCTACCGGAGGACCTCGCGAGTCGGGCGGCGTTCGAGGACGCCCTCGAGGCGATCGACAAACGGCGGTTGAGCGAGTCCGACTTCGAGCGGGCCCACGACGCGCTCGAACCCGCGAGGCGGTACGCCGACCTCCTCGAGGAACGCGAGGCCGCCCGCGAGGCCCTCGCGGAGGCGCGCAAGGCGGCCGGCAGGCGGATCCGCGCGATCGGCGACGAGATCACCGATCGCGAACGCCTGCTGGAACTCGCCGACGCCGACCTCGACGCGCCGGTCGAGGACCTCCGCGATCCGATCGAGACCTACAACGACGCGATCCGCGAGGCGTTCGCCGACTACCGCCAGTCCGCGTCGGCCAGGGAGGTGTTCGCGATGGTCGATCGGAGTCGGTGGTACCCCTTCGTCGAGTACGAACAGCCCCCCGAGGACCTGCGCGCGTTCGTCGCCGACGCTCCCGCCGGCGAGGAGACGATCCCGACGCTCCTCGAGTACGCCGACTACTCCCGGTCGAAGCTCTCCCACTACGTCGAGGACGCCGATCGGCTCAAGCGGCGGGTGGCGACCCAGCAGACCTACCTCGAGGGGATCGACGCCGACCCGCTCGCGATCGAGTGGCCGCCGGATCCGGCCGGCAAACTCCGGCGACGCACCCGGGAGGTACGGCCGTTCGTCGCCCGCGTCGCCGGCGAGGAGACCGTCGCGGCCCTGCGTGCGGTCCGACAGCGGACGCGCGACCCCGACTACGATCGGCTCCAGACCGCCGCGCAGGCGGTCGAACAGCTGTCACCGGCGGAACGCGATCGGCTGGCCGACGGCCGGGTCGCGGACGAACTCGAAGCGTTGCGGGCCGAGCGCGAACGGCTGGAAGCAGCGCTGGACGAGGAGGACCCGGTCTGAGCCGGCGCGGCATCTCGTCGCTCCGACCTGCGAGCCGACACTGAAGGCGACGGCGGTCGTACACCCGGTATGACCAGCCACCTGCTCGTCCCGATGGACGACTCCGGGCCCGCGCGATCGGCACTGGAGTACGCTCTCGATCGGTTCCCCGACGACGAGATCACGGTCGTCCACGCCGTCGACGACCTCGAAGCGGGCTACGGCGGCCGCCCGCCCGCGGTCGGCGGCGAGGGGGCCGATCGCGACCCCGACTTCTTCGACGAGGTCGAACGCATCGCGGCCGAGCGCGACAGGACGATCGAGACCCGGGTGATCGAGGGGCAGGCGGCCGACGCGATCCTCGCATGCGTCGACGAGGAAGCCGTCGACGGAATCGTCATGGGGAGCGAGGGCCGATCGGGCGTCTCGCGGGTGCTGCTCGGGAGCGTCGCCGAACAGGTCGCGCGGCGGGCGGACGTGCCGGTGACGATCGTTCCCCGCGAACTCGGCGCGAACCGCTCCCGGAACGCCGAAGAGAACCGGTAGGAAGAACCAGCGGGGTTTTCACGACCGCGGGACGACCGGCCAGCATGGACGATCGGACGGGGACCACGCTCCACACCGCCCTGTTGATCTCGACGACGGCCAGCCTCGCGTGGCTGTCCGGCCTGCCGATGCTGTTCCCGAGTCTCGGCCCCTCCGCGTTCGTCCTCGCGCTGTTCCAGGACGGCGACGCGACGTCCCCAAAGCGGGTGATCGGCGGCCACGCGATCGGCGTCGCCGCCGGCCTGCTGTCCTATCACCTGCTCGCCGGTGGGGTGACGATGACGGCGACGGCGCCAGCGGGATCGATCGAGGGATTACGACTCGCCGCGAGCGGCGTGGTCGCGACGACGCTCACCGCCGGCGGGATGCTCGCGACGGACACCCGACACCCACCCGCGTGCGCGACGACGCTGATCGTCTCGCTCGGCCTGCTGTCGACGGTCGTGGAGGGCGCGTTGATCCTGCTCGCGGTCGTCGTGCTCGTCGTCGCCCACCGGCTCCTGCTCGCGACCGAGCGCCTGGGGGCGCGGTACGGCGAGTCGCTGCGATCGTGATCGAAAATCGTCAGGCGTCGTCCTTCGCGTCCGTCAGCGTCCCGTGCATGTCCGCCGCGAGATCGATCGCCCGCTCCTCGTCGCGGGCCTCGGCGTAGACCCGGACGAGCGGTTCGGTGCCCGAGGGCCGCGCGAGGACCCACGCGTCGCCGAAGTCGAGTCGGTAGCCGTCCCGGGTGTTGAGTTCGGCATCGGCCGCCTGCGCGTGGTTCGCGGCAGCGTCTAACATCGCGTCGCGTTCGGCCGTCGACTCGTAGGCGACGTTGCGCCGGACGTTCGCGTAGCCGTCGTAGGGGGCGACGATCTCGCTGACCGGCCGCTCGGCGACCAGGCGGAGGAACCGGGCCGCCGTGAACGCGCCGTCCCGGGCGAGGCGGTAGCCGGGGAAGAAGATCCCGCCGTTGCCCTCGCCCGCGATCGGCACGCGCTTGCCCTTCGTCTCGAGTTCCTCGATCCGGGTGATGATGTTCGTCGACCCGATCGGGGTGAGTTCGAGGTCGGCACCGATCTCGTTCACGACGTCGACGAGGCGCTGGGAGACGTTGACCGCCGAGACCGTGGTGTCGCCGGGTTCGAGTTCGGCCGCCGCGAGCGCCGCGAGGGTGGCGTCGCCCTCGACGTACTCCCCGTCCTCGTCGAAGAAGATGGCTCGATCGGCGTCGCCGTCGTGGGCGATGCCGACGTCGGCGTCCGTGGCCCGGACGAGGCGGCCCAGATCCTCGAGGTTGTCCGGCACCGGTTCGGGGTTCCGCCCGGGGAAGTGGCCGTCGGGCTGGCCATTGACGGTGACGACGCGACAGCCCAGTTCCCGGAAGAACTGCGGGCTGGTCAGCGCGCCCGCGCCGTGGCCGGGGTCCAGCGCGACCGTCAGGTCGGCGTCGACGATCGGTTCGCGATCGACGGCCGCGAGCAGGTCGTCGACGTACTCGCGCGCGACGCCGTCGACCTCGCGGACCTGGCCCGTCTCGTTCCACGGCGCGACCGCGAACGATTCGGCGAGCAGCGTCTCCTCGATCGACTCCAGATCGGAGACCGCGAGTTCGACCCCGTCGCTCCCGACCAGTTTGACCCCGTTGTACTGCGGCGGGTTGTGCGAGGCCGTAATCACCATCACGGGCACCCCCTCGCGCTCGGCGTAGGCCTGTGCACCCGGCGTCGGGACGATCCCGAGGCGATCGATCGCCGTCCCCGTACTCGCCAACCCGCTCGCGGCCGCGTCGGCCAGCATCCGTCCCGTGTGTCGCGTATCGCGTGCGACGGCGACCCGATCGACCCCCCAGGCCGTTCCCGCCGCCTTCGCGACGCGCAGGACGAACCCGGGCGTCAGCTCCTCGTTGGCGACGCCCCGCGTCCCGCTCGATCCGAAGACTTGCATCGGGTACTAGTCCGGACGGACTCCTCAAAGGGATTCCGACATCGACAGCACGTCAGTCGGGTGTCCTGCGGTGTAGCGTCCGGAATCGATCGACCGATTCCGCTCGGGCGACGAGAGGGCGGCAGACAGAACGCTTTCGGGCCGCGATCCCCACGGTTCGGATATGCACTCCATCGAGGAAAAGCGCGTCTACGGCGATCGATCGGGCGCGGTCGAGGCCTACGTCGCGAGTTCGGTCGGCGTCGTTCGCGTGCGCGTCGCCGGCGACACCGTCGGCGAGTTCGGCCTCTGCGATCGCTGTGACGCACGCGACGTCGCCGCCACCCGGACGGGAACCGCAGCCGGGGTTGCGATCGCAACGGAGGAGGACGTCCGGGTGCTGGACGCGACGCCGGCCGAATCCGACGACGAACGAGCCGACGATCCGACGTTCGTCGATACCGGCTTCGGACCGGCGGTCGCCGTCGGTTACGACGGGGAGACGCTCCTGGCGGCCGACGCTGACGGGCGGATCGCTCGCCGGGCCGGCGACGAGTGGACGACGCTCGCGGACGACGCCATCGAGACGGTCACGGCGATCGACGGCGACCTCGTCGGCACCGGATCGGGCGTCTACCGCGTCCGGGGCGACGGGCTCGATCACGCCGGTCTGACGGACGTCCGCGACGTCTCCGCGGCGAGCGTCCCCCTCGCGGCGACCGCCGACGGCCTCTACAAACTCGGCAACGGCTGGATGGCGATCCGCGAGGAGCCGATCGACGTCGTGACGGCCGACCCGCGGTCCGGTCGGGGCCAGCTCGGCCGGGCCCACGCCGTCGCCGGGCGGACCGTCTACGCGCACGATCCGGACGACGACGACGAGTGGCGGGCGATGGACGGGCCGGACGAGACCGTCGTCGGGATCGACTACGGCGAGACGGTCTACGCCGTCTCCGAACGAGGGACCTTCTACGCCGCGATCGGCGGCGATGGCCCCGGAACGTGGCGATCGCAGACGATCGGCGTCGGTGACGTGACGGGAATCGCCGTCCCGGGGACGGAGTAAGTCGCCGGAACGCCGAGCGGAGACGATCGATGACCTGTCGACGCGGCGGACAGCGCGGATCCGCCGCCGCTGCGGCGGTCCGAGCAAGAGCAGTTAACTTCCCTGAATACATGGGTCGCGTACATGAGCGAGCTTCCGCGACGCCGACTGCTCGCCCTCGCGGGGACCGCGACCACCACAGCGATCGCCGGCTGTATGGGTGGCGACGACGGTGACGACGGTGACGAGGGTGACGAGGGGAACGAGAGCGACGGAGACGAGGAGAGCCCGACCGACACCGAAGAGAACAGCGACGTTCGGGTCGAGGGGACCGTCCTCGGCGAAATCGATATCGCCAACTTCCAGGACGAGCCCCACACGGTCGACATCATCGTCGAGTTCGACGGGTCGTTCGAGGAGTGGAAGACGACCGACCTCGAGGGGCGAACCGACACGAGGCTCGAACCCAATTGGCCGACCAACCCGGGCTCGTTCCGCGTGATCGCACGGCTCGACGAGGGGGAGCCGGTCCAGGTCACGCCGGCGAAGTGGAACGACCCGGACTGTCTCAACCTCGTCATAATGGTCCGGAACGGCGAGCTGTCGATCACGAGCGATCCCAACGGCGGCCCGTGTGGGTCGGGTAACGCTGAACTCGACAACGAGAGCGACGACTGAGACGAATTACTGTACCGAGCTCCCGCACAGCCGCGCCCCGTCTACGGATGCGCCGGAACTGGCGGACAGCAATCCGTACGAGACGGCAGCTATCGCCCCAGCCGCGCGACCACGAGAACGAAAACTGGTTTACCCCGCGGGCTGTGGCCACGAGTATGATCGTCAGCGGATCCGCGTCGCAGGCTCTCGCCGCGGCGCTCGCACGCGAACTCGAGGAACCGCTCGCCGCCGTCGAGTACGACCGATTTCCCGACGGCGAACTGCTCGCGTCGGTTCCCGGCGCTGGGGCCAGGGACGCGACTGACGCCGATCGGGCGGTGATCGTCGCCGCGACAGTCTCGAGCGACGCCCACGTCGAACTGCTGCAGTTGCAGGACGCCGTCCGGGAAGCGGGCGTCGACGAGGTCGTCACGGTTCTGCCGTACATGGGGTACGGTCGACAGGACAAGTCCTTCGAGGCGGGTCACCCCATCTCCGCGCGTGCGGTCGCGCGAGCCATCTCGACCGGCGCGGATCGCGTGCTCACCGTCACCCCCCACGAGGAGGCCGTCTGCGAGTTCTTCGAGCCGACGGCGACCGCGATCGACGCGGCGGGCCGGCTGGCCGAGCCGCTGCCCGACGACCTCGCCGATCCCGTCTTCCTCTCGCCGGACGCGGGCGCGATCGATCTCGCCGAGACGGTCCGTGACGCCTACGGGACCGGCGAGACGGACTACTTCGAGAAGACCCGCCACTCCGGCACCGAGGTCGAGATCACCCCCAGCGACGTCGCCGTCGCCGGCCGAGACGTCGTCGTCACCGACGACATCATCGCGACGGGGTCGACGATGAGCGAGGCCGTCGGCGTCCTGGGCGAGCGCGACGTCGGCCGCGTCTTCGTGACCTGCGTCCACCCGCTGCTCGCCAGCAACGCCCTGGCGAAGCTCTCGCGGGCCGGCGTCGAAGCGATCTACGGCACCGACACGATCGAGCGGGCGGTCAGCACCGTCTCGGTCGCCCCGGAGATCGCCGCCCGCCTGTAATCGTCCGGCCGGGTAACGTCTTCGCCCAACGACAGGTATCTCAATTCTTAAGTGTTCACCCGTCCCTCGCCTAGTTGTTAGCGATTCGAATAGATCGCAGTTCGGGGCCCGCCGTGGACCGGCCCCGATACCCCGATCCAGATGCACGGGATCGTCCACAAGACGCTCAAGGAGTACGTCGTCGCGAAAACCGACGACGAGACCTGGGCCACCATCGTCGATCGCGCCGACGTCGAGTCGACGCTCTACCTTCCCATCTCGCACTACGACGACGACGAGGCCGAGGCGATCCTCGCGACGGTCTCGGAGATGGCGGTCCAGGGCCGACGAGCGATCGAACGCGACTTCGGCCGAATGCTCGCGCCGAACCTGGTACGGACGTTCGACGCCTACATCGACGCCGATGGGGGACTGAAAGGGGTACTCACGTCGCTCGAGACGATCGTCGACGACGTCGCGGCGGCGAGCGAGGAGACGTCGCCCCCGGACGTCACCTCCCGGTCGGAACCGGCTGCGGACGCCGTCGTCGTCACCTACCGAACCCACCGGGACCGCGACTACTGTGCGCTGGCCCACGGGATTCTCGAGGGGATCGTGACGACGTTCGACGCTGACGCGACCGTCACGAAGACGGCCTGCATCGACGATGCCGACAGCGATGCCTGCCGGTTCCGCGTCCAGTTCGCGTGATCAGGCGCGACGACCGAGCACCGCGACCAGCGAGAGGACGAGCGCCGCGAGCGACGCGATCGTCGCCGGCACACCGAATCCGGGCACGTCCTCGACCCTGTCGATCGGACTCGACCCGATCGTGACGGTCGTCGTCCGGTCGCCGACGGCGACCTCGTACCGGCCGGCGTCAGCGAACGTCACCGTCGTCGCGACCGTCTCGCGCTCGCCCGGAGCGACGACGACGGGAACCTCGGCGGCGACTCCCGACGGGGTCCGGAACGCGAGGACGGCCGCTCCCGGCCGGTCGTCGGCGGCTTCGACCGTCGCGGTGGCCGTCACGGCCTCGCCGGGGTCGGCGGTTCCGGGGTCGACCTCCAGCCCGGTCACGGAGACGCTCGCGGGCGATCGGACGTACGCCGTCAGCCGATCCGCGCCGACCCGCAGGTCGTACACGCCGGGTTCCGGCGGCGTCCAGGTGAGGGCGTCCGTCGTTCGATCGCCGGCCGCGAGTTCGACCTGCCGATGATCGACGACGTTCCCGTCGACGTCGAGCGTCGCGTCCGCGGTGCCGTCCCGATCGCCGACGTTGCTGATCGCGACCGGGATCGTGACGGTCTCGCCGGCCGGGATCGTGATCTCGTCCACCGCGTCCGCCTCGACTGGTTCGTCGGGGCCCCACGGTTCGTCCCCGACCTCGATCGGGGCCGCGTCGAGGTCGTACTCGAACTGCGCGACCGGTCCCTCGAAAGCGGCCTCGTGGGCCGTTCGGGTCCACATCTCGGGCGTCCGATCGGTCCGGGTGTACCGCTCGGCGACCGATCGCACGTCCGCGCCGCCCTCGGCCTCGACCGCCGCGAGGAAGTCGTCCTCGGTCACCGCCCCGTCGTCCCGGTTCAGCGTGCGGACGACGTCCGCGAGCGTTCGATCGCCGTCCGTCGCGAGCCGAAGTCGGCGATCGATCTCGCCGTAGACGAGCGCGCCCTTCACGTAGTCGGTTCGATCGTCCGTCCAGGTCGCCGGATCCGCCAGCGTGGCGTCCGCGTAGGGCTCGCGTTCGCCCGTCCCGAGGACGTCGGCGAACTCGTCGAAGCCGACCAGCCCCGCTTCGAGTGCGAACAGCCCCGCGTAGTACTCCGCCTGCGCCTCGACGAGCCACGCCGTCTCGCTCGTGGTGCCGACGTCGGGATTGGCAAACGACTGTCTCGCGTGGACGTACTCGTGGAACCAGACGGTGTTCGCCTCGTCGAGGGGGGCGTCGGCGACGACCCACGCGTCCGACTCACCGTACTGGATCCCCCGAACCGCCCACTCGACGTCGTCGGCCGGCACCGCGACGAGGAACACTTCCTCGCGGCTCGCACCGACGTCGAACCGATCGCTCGCGGCGACGACGGCGTCGAGAATCGCCGCAGGCGACTCGCGGAGTTCCGCGTCGTCGGCGACGGCGAGCCTGATGCGCTCCCTGTCGCCCGTGCGTTCGTACTCGGTCACCGGTCCGAAGTACGCGATATCGCCGCCGGTCGCGCCGGGACCGTCGACGGTAACCGTCTCCTCGATGTCGACGGACGCGGTCTGCCGGAGCGAGAGGCCGACCCCGGGGACCTGGACGACGGCCCAGTCACCCGTATCGACGAACGTGTAGCCGTCACCGTCCTGCGACTGGGCCAGGCCAGCGTCGTCGCGTGACGGCGTCACGTCCCGATCGACCGACCCGTCCGCGTGATCGTCGGAGCCCGTCCGATCGGCCGGCATCGTGAACCGGACCGTCGGCTCGTCGGTCGTCTCGGTCCAGCGGTAGGTCCCGTCCCCGGTCGGTTCGAAGCCGTCGGTCGAGTCGACCGACGCCGCGGGCTCGAGTTCGATCTCGAGTGCCGTCACCGGATCGGGCACGCGAAACGTCATTTCCGCCTCGAACTCGCCCGGCCGATCGGGGCGGTGTCGGAGGACGGTGGTCCGGTGGAGGACGTCGTCCGTCTGCGATGCCGTAGCGGTCGAACCGCCCACAGCAGCGGCGGACGAGTCGGTGTTCGCGGTCGCGTCCGGTCCTGCCGTCGGTCCAGCCGATCCGGTCGCAGCGACCACGCCGACGGTCGCGGGACCCGCGGCGACGAGCAAACAGACGACGAACGCGAGCGAGAGTCGGGTGTTCACAGAGATACACTGGAAACTGATAGTCAAGACTTTTGGGGAGATTCCGTGCAGGCGTCGGCCGGACTGCGGACGCTATCGTGGCACGAGTCTGATAGCAACGGCTACGATCCGGCCCCAGTCGGGGGCCAGCGGACCGTTCGACCGGATTGTCTGTCCGTTAAAAACGATCGTAAACGGTCCTGAAACGACGAACGGCCGTCGTCCCTTAAGCCCCGACCGTTCGACGAGTCGACTATGCCAGAAAACCAGTCGAGTCGCGATCAGTCCGAATCCGACGATCGAATCGACGCCGTCGACCGACGGACGTTCATCGCCGCCGGAAGTGGCGTCAGTGCCGCGATACTCGCCGGGTGTACGTCGGACGTATCGCCGTCGGACGGCGATGCCGATTCGACGGACGACGGTGGCGAGACGGCCACGAACGACGCGGACGCGTCGGGCGGGAACTTCCGACTGCTCATCAGCGACATGCCGGCCGACATCGGGGACTTCGAGCGACTGGACGTCTCGTTCGATCGCGCCCGGATCTTCGACGGCGGGAGCGAGGAGTCCGACGAAGAGGAATCCGACGAGGAACAGGCGAACGGCGACGAGGAGGAAGAGACCGACGACGAAGAACAGGCGGACGACGGAGACGGTGCCGACGATACGGACGGGAAGGACGACGAGACCGAAGACGGAGACGGAGACGAAGAAGACGAGAAGGACGACGAGACCGAAGACGGCGTCGAACGAAAACGCGGCTTCTACGTCGTCGACCTCGAGGGCGCGACGGTGGATCTGACGCAGGTGATCGGCGACAAGGCAAAACCGATCTGCGACGTCGGGCTATCCGAAGGAACCTACCAGAAGATCGAACTCCACGTCTCGGACGTCGAAGGGATCGTCGACGGCGAGGAAGTGGAGGTGAAAGTTCCGAGCGAGAAACTACAGCTCACCAGCCCCTTCGAGGTCGGCGACGACGGCTCCGTCGACTTCGTGTTCGACATCAACGTCGTCAAGCGCGGCCCGGACAACGGTTACAACCTGAAACCCGTGATCTCGAAGAGCGGTGTCAACGGCGAAGACGTCGAGGTCGAAGAGGTGGGTGACGAGGGCGACGACTCGGAAGACGAGACGGACGACTCCAACGATGACGAGGGCGACGACTCGGAAGACGAGACGGACGACTCCAACGATGACGACGGGGACGGCGAAGCAGACGCGGACGACGGCGAAGACGACGAAACGACGACCGAAGACGAAACCGGCGACAACGGTGACGACAGCGAAGACGAAACTGGCGAGAACGATGACGCCAACGAAGACGGAACCGGAGAAAACGGTGACGACAGCGAAGACGACACATAGGACACTACGGTGAGCCGTTCGGCCACCGCCGGCTCGACGCCGATCTGAAAGGCCGCCGAACCGATCGGCGGCGCCCAAATTCGATATCTTCTCGCGGCGGTTCGACTAGTCCGAGGCTTCGGCCGTCGCGATCGGCTCGATCGCCAGTTCCATCGTCACGCCGTCGACGTCCCACTCCTCGCGGTAGCCGTCCTCGACCGTCCCGATCTCGTCGGCGCGGACCTCCTCGCGGACCAGGTCCGTCCGCTCCTCGACGAGGGCGGCGACGCGATCGTCCTCGATCTCGAGATCCAGCGCGATCCGCTCTTCCACGTCGAGGTCGAGATCCTTGCGCATCTCCTGGACCCGGCGGATGACCTCGCGGGCGTAGCCCTCGCTCTCGATGTCGTCGGTCAGCGAGGCGTCGACGTAGACGACGCCGCGATCGTCGCCGTTCAGGCCGAACGCGCTTCCGGCGACGCCCTCGGGCGTCTGGGTGACGAAGGAGACCATCTCTTCGGTGATGGACTCGTCGTCCTCGAGGACGTCCGCGACGGCGTCCGCGATCGCCTCGAGGCTCGGTTCCTCGATCCGGGCCTCGTTGAGCGCGTTCATGACCCGTCCGGCGCGATCGCCGAAGGCCGGGCCGAGTTCACTCATGTCGGCCTCGGCGCTGTAGTTCAGTTCGCCCCAGCGATCGTCCGGCGAGACGAGTTCGATCTCGCGGGCGTTGAGCCGATCGGCCAGCAGGTCGGTGTGCCGGTCGACGGCCTCGACGACCCGCTCGTCGTTCGGGGCGACGACGACCCGCGGGACTGGCCAGCGGAGTTTGCGCCCGGCCTGCTGTCGGGCGTTCGCGCCGGCCTCCTCGATCGCCCGCAGGAGTGCGACGTCCTCCTCAAGCTGTTCGTCCTGCCAGTACTCCTCGACTTCGGGCCAGTCGCACATGTGGACGGTGGCGTGCCCGGCGTCGCCGGTCAGGGTGCCGTAGATCTCCTCGCTGATGAACGGCGCGTACGGCGCGAGCAGGGCGACGGTCTCCCGGAGCACCCGGTAGATCGTCGCGTAGGCGGCCCGTTTGGAGGCGCTGTCGTCTTCCTCCCACATGCGTTCCCGGACCGCCTGCACGTAGAACCGGGAGACGTCCTCGACGACGAACTCGAGGAGGGCGTCGACCGCCTTGTCCTGGCGAAAGTCCTCGAAGTGAGCGGTCATCTCGGCCTTCGTGGACTGCAGCCGGGCGAGAACCCACTCGTCGACGAGTTCGAGGTCCTCGTCGACGTCGTCCAGGGTGGTCTGCTGCGGATCGAACTGGTCGAGCCGCATGTACGGCAGTGGGAACCGGAAGACGTTCCACAGCGTCCGGAGGAGGTTCTCCATCGTCTGCATCCCGTCCCAGGAGAAGCGCATGTCGTCGCCCTGGGGGTTGTTCGACAGCAGGAACAGCCGCATCACGTCCCGGCCGTGGCGATCGATCGCCTCGTGGGGGTCGATCAGGATGTCCTTGGACTTGCTCATCGCGCGTCCGTCGGGCATGAGCGCGTGGCCGTGCATCAGCACCTCCTGGTAGGGAATCTCGCCGAGTGCGGCGGTCCCCATGCCGAGCTGGGACCAGAACCAGCCGCGGGTCTGGTCGTGGGCCTCGAGGATGAAGTCCGCGGGCCAGAGTTCGTCGAACCGGCTGTCGTCCGCGGGGAAGTCGAGCGTGCCCCACGAGGCGACCGAGGAGTCGAGCCAGACGTCGAAGACGTCGGGCACGCGGGTGTAGGTCGTGCCGTCCTCGGTGATCGTGAGGTCGTCGACCGTGTCCTTGTGGAGGTCGACCTCGTCCGGGTCGATATCCTGGTCGACCCGGTCGGCGAGTTCCTCGCGATCGCTGATGACGATCCGGTCCTGATCGTCGTCACGGTCCTCAGGGGTCCAGACCGGCAGCGGGATACCCCAGTAGCGCTGGCGGGAGACGTTCCAATCGGGCGCCTCCTCGACGAAGTCGCGGAAGCGGTTGTCCCGCGCCCACTCGGGGTGCCACTCGCTGTCCTCGATGTTGTCCAGCAGTTCGTCCTTGACGTCCGTGATCGTGATGAACCACTGGTCGGTGACGATCTGGATGATGCCCGTATCACAGCGCCAGCAGTGGCCGTAGCTGTGCTGGGTCGTGCTCGAGGCGAGCACCGCATCGTTGTCCTCGAGATCGGAGATGATGCCGTCGTCGGCGTCCTTGACGAACTGGCCCGCGTACGTGCCGGCCTCCTCGGTGTAGACGCCGTCGCCGCCGACGGGGCAGAAGATCGGGAACCCGAGTTCCCGCCCGCGCTCGAAGTCCTCCTCACCGTGGCCCGGCGCGGAGTGAACGAGGCCGGTACCCTCGCCGTGCGTGTCGACGTAGTCGGCGGCGTAGACCTCGAACGCCCCCTCGGCGTCGACGTGGTCGGGTACCTCCTCGGCGAGCGGGTGCTCGTAGGACCAGCCGATCAGGTCCTCGCCGGATAGCTCCTCGACGACCTCGTAGTCCTCGTAGCGGCCTTCCTTGAGGACGTCCTCGTGTTTGGCTTCGGCGACGTACAGCAGCTCTTCCTCGCCGTCTTTCTCCGCCCGAACGCCGACGTAATCGCCAGCCTCGTCGACGGCGACGAAGGTGTTCGCGGGAATCGTCCACGGCGTGGTCGTCCAGATGACGATCGAGCCCTCCCGATCCTCGAGGTCGAACTTCACGTAGATCGAGGGGTCCTCGACGTCCTCGTACTCGACCTCGTTGTTCGCGATAGCGGTCTCACACCGGGGACACTGCGAGATCGATCGGTGGCCCTTCTCGACCAGACCGCGCTCTGCGGCCTTCGAGAAGCCCCACCAGGCCGCCTCCATGTACTCCGGGCTGACCGTCCGGTAGGGGTTCTCCCAGTCCATCCAGACGCCGAAATCCTGGAAGTCGGACTGCAGGCCCTCGAGTTGCTCGTTGGCGTAGTCCTTGCACGCCTGGATGAAGTTCTCCTCGCCGTACTCCTCGATGTCCTGCTTGTTCTCGAACCCGAGGCGTTCCTCGACCCGGGTCTCGATCGGCAGCCCGTGCATGTCGTAGCCCGGCCGATCGGTGACGTCGTACCCCTGCATCCGGAAGAACCGGAGGTAGACGTCCTTGAGGGACTTGTTCCAGGTGGTCCCCATGTGGGCCGAACCGGACGTGTACGGCGGGCCGTCCACGAAGAAGAAGGAGTCACCGTCCGAGCGATGCTCGACCGTCCGTTCGTAGGCGTCGACCGCGTCCCAGTACTCGAACACCTGCTGTTCGAGTTCGTGGGGATCGTACTGGTCGTCGACCTCGCCGAACCTGCTCATACCAGAGGTAACTGGCTGGTGCAGTAAAGAGGAATCGATATTGTGAACCCCGCGACCGGATCGTCGGCGGCCGCGGGTTCGACGCGAGAAACCGATCGACGGCGACGAAAACCGCGGTTTGGGGGCCGATCAGACGACCTTCGAGAGGATCTTCTGGTAGCCGAGGCCGTAGGCACCGGCGTAGAGCATGACACAGCCGATCGCGGCGAGCCACATGGCGACCATCGCGTCGCCCGCCCCGAGGTGCTGGAAACTCGCGTACTCCGCGGCGATACCGCCGACCGTGAGGAGCCCCGCGATGGCGGTGTAGACGACCAACGAGAGCGATTCCACGATGAGTTCCGATGTCATTATCGAGTCAGAGTTCCCGGGAGAACGTAAATCTGTCCCCACGTTCGGAACGCGATGAGGAGTGACGCAGCGCCCGCCGTTCGACCGCCACGAGAACTGTTAACTGACAGTCCCGGGAACGTCCAGCCACCATGCCCGCGTACGAGAACCTCACCGTGGATCGCGACGACGGCGTCGCGACGGTAAGCCTCCAGAGCACGGCCGGCCGGAACGCCTTGCACCTGGAGATGGCGAACGAACTGGTGGCCGTGGCCACCGAACTCGGCGAAGATCCGGATGCGAGATGCATCGTGCTGACTCACGACGGGGACTTCTTCGGGAGCGGGGCCGATCTCACCGCGTTTTCGGGCGACGAATCCGACGCCCCGCTGCTTCGACGGCTGGCCGGCCGCCTCCACGAGGCGATCGTCCAGTTCCACCAGGCCGAAACGCCGGTCGTCGGCGGTATCGACGGCATCGCCGCCGGGGCCGGGTTCAGCCTCGCGCTCGTGCCCGATCTGGTCGTCCTCGGCGACGAGGCCACGCTGAAGTTCGCGTACCCGGGGATCGGACTGACCGGCGACGGCGGGGCGACGTTCTACCTGCCGCGACTCGTCGGCCTCCGGACCGCGAAGGAGATCGTCCTGCGTGACGAGCCGATCGACCCCGAGGAGGCCGTCGAAATGGGGCTCGCGACCGAGGTCGTCCCGACCGACGCGTTCGACGATCGGCTCGCGGAACTCGCGAGCGAGGTGGCGTCGGGGCCGACGGCGGCGTTCGGCACGACGACCCGCCTGCTGACCGAGAGCTTCGATCGGGACCTCGAGGCCCAACTCGCGGCCGAGACGGACGCCATCGCGAACGCGACCCACACCGAGGATTACGCCCGGGGACTCGACGCGTTCTTCGGCGACGACGATCCCGAGTTCGTCGGCCGATAGCGATCGACGGCCGTCGGACCGGCCCGCATATATCCCTGCGGACGTATCCTCGCGTGTGCCCGCGTCCGACTCCGACTCCGACTCCGACTTCGACTCCGGATCCCGAGACGACCCTCCAGCCCCGACCGCTCGCCACGTCCTCGAAGCCGACTGCCGACGCTGTCCGGCGCTCGTCGAGCACCGCGAGTGCATCTCGTGGGGCACCGGCGATCCCGACGCGAGCGTGGTTGTCGTCGGCGAAGCGCCCGGCTACGGCAACCCCGAGGCCGATCGGTGGCGGGGCGGCAACTGGACCGGCAAAGCCTACACCTCGCGTCACTCCGGTCGCCGGATTCGGCGCCTGCTCGCGCAGGTCGGCTACGCCGAGGACGCGTACTACACGAACGCGGTGAAGTGTTTTCCCGCCGATCCCGAGACACCGACGAGCAACCGCGAACCCACCGCCGAGGAGCGCGCGAACTGTCGGACCCACCTGCTGACCGAACTCGATCTCGTCGATCCCGACGTCGTCCTCGCGACCGGGAAACACGCGACGAAGACGGTGCTTGCGGCCGAGAATCGGGACCTCGACGGCTTCGTCGACGGCGTGCTCGAGCCGATCGACTGCGATCGGCTCGGGGTGTGGCTCGTCCCGGTCCTGCATCCCTCCTACCAGGACGTCTGGATCGGCCGACTGGGATACGACCCCGACGAGTACCTCGCGGCGATCGAGGAGACGCTCGACGACCTGTGCGCGACGAGGGTCGACTCGAAGCGGGAATAGCGCCGCGTTCGATCCCGCGGTGGGCGAGTAAGCTTCTTACAGGCGGGCGACACACACTCGCCTATGAGTACGATCTTCAGCCAGATCGTTGAGGGAGAGATTCCGGCGCGTATCGTGTACGAAGACGAGACGACGGTCGCCTTTCTCGACGCCAACCCGCTGGCGCCGGGTCACACGCTGGTGATCCCGAAAGACGAGTACGAACGGCTGAACGACGTCCCCGACGACGTCGCCGACGACCTCTACGCGACCGTCCACCGGCTGGTCCCCGTCGTCGAGGAGGCAGTCGACGCCGACGCGACCACCGTGGCGTTCAACAACGGCGAGGAAGCCGGCCAGGAGGTCCCCCACGTTCACTGCCACATCGTCCCCCGGTTCGAGGGCGACGGCGGCGGCCCCATCCACGCCATCGCCGGCGAGCGACCCGACCTGGACGACGACGAACTCGACGAGATCGCCGGGGAGATCCAGTCGAACGCCTGATACGGAGTGCTGTACCGATGTACCGGCGCAACCGTAGACGGATCGCGGTCGCGCCGGAACTGACGGACAGTAGTTCGTATGATTCGATCGACTCACGATCGGCCCAGCGTCTGGCCGACCGGCCCCGAACCGGTGCCGTGAGGGTTTTGCCGATCGCGCGCGAGCGTCGCGTATGAGTCTCGTCG
This sequence comes from Halosolutus sp. YCN4, assembly GCF_059736495.1. Lineage (NCBI taxonomy): Archaea > Methanobacteriati > Methanobacteriota > Halobacteria > Halobacteriales > Natrialbaceae > Halosolutus > Halosolutus sp. YCN4. Next base: position 169,699 of record NZ_JCASSM010000002.1, read on the forward strand.
CCCGGTTTCGCGCCCACCCGATCGCCACGACCCTCGAACTCGGGAGCGTCCTGGTCTGTTGTCTGCTGTTTTTCGGGACGTTCGTCGCGCTCGCGACCGTCCCGCCGTCGCAGTCGGCGACGCCGTGGCTCGCGCTCGTCGGCGTCGGTGCGGCGTTCGTCCTGTTCTGGACCGCGATCGTGCCGCTGTACGAACGGACGCGCTAGACGATCGTCCCGACGAGCAGATCGCCGTACAGCAGGCCGATCACCAGCCCGACGAACACCGGGACGAGGAACGGCGCACCCGGCGAGATCCAGACCGTCTCGTTCGCTGCGAGCACCTCAAGCCCCGCCCGCAGGTCGTCCGGCGTGGTGCCGTAGGCCGTCCCCTCGATGTCGTCCAGGAAGGCCGCGGCACCCCACGGGTCGTCAGCGGCGGCCGGCGTTCGATCGGCACGCGAGCCGTCGACGGCGGCCGTCTCGACCCCGGTCCCGGCCGATCCCCCGTCGCTTCGAACGTCCGGGCCGGCCGCGACCGCCCCGTCGGTCGGCGGATTCGGCTCGTCGGGGAGCGTCGCCGGGTCCCGGTACCGATCGGGCGCGTCGCGCAGGTCGGCGAGCGTCAGGCCGCGCCAGCGGAGGTACATCCGCAGGGCGTCGAGATCGAGTCCGTTCCGGGAGAGTCCCTCCGGCGTCGAGAGCAACGTCCCGTGGCGCTCGGCGACCGCCTCCCAGGAGATCGGCCAGCCGACGAACATGACGGGCGCGATGCGCCCGGCGACGGCGTTGCGGGCCGCGAGGACGAGCGGGAGCACGAGTCCGACGAGGACGGCGTTCGAGAGGATCGTGAACGAGAATGCCTCGATCGGCGTGCCCGAGAGGGGGACCGTCCACGGACCGACGGTGTACTGCGGAAAGGTCGGGAACAGCAGGGCGAGGACGAGCAACGCCTTCGCGTCCGCGCCGCCGAAGCCGCCGAGCCACCAGAACAGGTACGCGATCGGGACGACCAGCCCGAGGCTGATCGCCGCCGGAACGAGGAAGTCGTGGGTCCAGGTCAGGCCGCCGGCCTGTCGGGCGGTCCAGCCGTCCCAGACGAGCGTCACGGTGCCGATCGCCGCGAGGGGAATCCAGACGGTACTCGAGACGCGTCTGGTCCGAACGTCGCGGATCGCGGCCCACGCGAAGACGGGGAGGGCGACGAGTCGCAGGAGATCCGGCACCGTCGCCGACGCGAAGGCGAGTGTCACAGGTTCCCCTGCGGAGCGGGGTCTCCTTACGTTTTCGGCTCGATCGAACGAGACGAAGACCCGGTACGGTTCAGGACGCACCGACGGTGGGGTTGTTGATGCCACCCTCACCGCACGCCGGGCGTCACGAGCGCGCCCGTCGAGCCGAGCGCGCTCAATCGGGCACGGGAGCGCAATCCCGTCCGGCGGACCCGACGGTCCCGTGGCGACTGGTAGGAGAACGTCGACGGGAGCGGAGCGCCGGATCGAAGCGATCGGCTTCGTATCGACGCTCGGACGATATCCGCGGCTATAGCAGCCACTGAAAGTCAATGCACACCTGATCGCGGGACGGCTTTGCGATCAGTGTGTAGATCGTTTCAGTGGCTGCTATAGACGGTGCTACCCGATAAATCGGTTCCAGTCGGAGACTGGACCTTAGATGACGCGGTTCTGCAGGTAGTCGAGGTGTTTCGCGTTGTAGACGATCTTGACCTCGTCAGTCTCGGCGGACCCGATGCAGGTCAGCCGGACGTTCTTGTCCTCGACCTCCTCGTCGCTGAGGATCTGCTGCATGTCCATCTGGATCTCGCCCTCCTTGACGATCGCCGCGCAGTTCGCACAGGCGCCTGCGCGACAGGAGAAGGGCCAGTCGTAGCCCTGTGCCTCGGCGGCCTCGAGGATGTATTCGCCCTCGGCGACGTCGAGGGAACCGTAATCCTCATCGTCCAGACCGGCGTCGGCGGCCTGCTCGAAGAGATCGTCGTCGTCCATGTCCCAGCCCTGGTCGTCCAGCACTTCGTAGTTGAGGTATTCTACCGTGGGCATCACTCTGCGATTCGAGTCCCGTACTGGTATAGCTTGCTGTTCGGTCCTCAATTGTCTTTCAGTCAGAATCGAGCAATCAGACCGAAAGATCGTCACGACGTGACGAAGTTCGTGGCGATACGGAGAATCGAAATGGGAATGGGCGGGCAGATCGCGGCGAGTAGCCCGGCGGAGAGAATCGGGGCGAATACCGCGTTAGCCGTCGGAAATCGGCGGACGGTCGCGGACGTTCCGAAATCGATCCGGGTTCAGAACCCGAAGATGGGGACGAACCGGAACGTGAGAAACGCGCCGACCGTCGCGATGATCGGCACGACGTTCTGCATGATGATGACCCGCGCCGTCGTCGACGGATCGAACAGGTCAGACGCCTGGGGGATGTCCTCGGGTTCCTCTTCGCCGATTTTGGGCGGCGTCTCACCCTCCTCTTCCGCGGTGAGCGCGCCGACGGAGACGCGGGTCTCCTCGCCCCGCCGGGCGTCGGAGAGCGTCGTCGTCCGCGTGGCCCTGCCCCAGCCGAGACCGATGATACACATCGTCGCGACCACGACGAAACTCGCGGGGACCCCGATCGCCGAGAGGAGGATGACGATCGTCGATGCGATGACGGCGACGACGATGGCCGCCGTCAGCGGGAGGTTGGTGATGTCGTTGCCGAGTGTGTCGAGCGTCCGGCGGGCGATCGTGAAACAGCCCACCGCGACGGCCGCCGACCCGAGCAGGATGAGCGGGATCATGTCGACGTCCCCGGTGCCGTAGATCGGGGCGATCGCGTTCGCGATGTTGCTCGTACCCGAGGAGAACGCCATCAGACAGCCGATCGCGACGACGACGAACGCCCCGGTGATCTCCCGCCGATCCGCGCCGACCCCGAATCGGAGTCGGGGAACCGTCCCCGATCGATCGACGGTGATCATCTCGCGGCCCTCCTGATTCGCCTCGATGGCGACCCACGCGTTGATCTGCGGGTAGAAGTACCGGCCGACGACGCCGGCCACCCAGAAGCCGATGATCGGGGCGACGATCCACCAGACGACGATCTCGCCCATCACCGCCCAGTTGAGTTCGCCGGTCGCGAGGCCGAGCGCGGCGATCGCGCCGACCGCGGTCATCGACGTCGAGGCAGGGACGCCCGCGTAGTTGCCGACGAACAGCGCGCCGCCGATAAAAAAGAGGACGGCGACGTTCGATCGCATGGTGAAGACGTCGGTCGTGTGCACGAGTTCGTCCCCGAGCGTCGTGACGACGTTCGGGCCGATCGTGATCGCGCCGACGAAGAAGAACACGGACATCAGCGCCGCTGCCATGAGTTTCGTGATCACGTTCGCGCCGACGGCGGGGCCGAACGCCGGCCCCGTCGTCGCACCGCCGATGTTGTAGCCGACGAAAACCGCAACGAGAAGCCCCACGAGCAACAGTACTTCCGTCACGTTCGAGAGTCACGAGATCCAACCTCAAAAGCACGCCTGTTTGCGATCGGCCACCTCATCGAGCGTGAACGGCGTCGCGTTCGACGGTCCGGCCGACGCGTCGACCCGTTTCGAGTCACTGTCTCGAGGGTCGGCGTCCGGGAGCCGTCGAATCCCGGTTTCGTCGCCGCTGTACTCGGATTCGTTGCCAAAGGATTTCAACTGGGTGGACCATACGTACCGATAGCATGTACTTCGACCGGGAACTGGTGCGGCAGACGGGAGGACGGCGAACCGAGTCGACCCGACGAGCAGATCGAACCGAACGCGTCGAGGTTCGCCGAGGGTCCACCCGCCCGAAACAGTCGGGTGACGATCGACGATGTTGAACCCGGTCCGCGTCGACGCGGCCGTCGACCTCGCTTACGGTGCGTTGATCGCGCTCTCGGTCGTCCTTATCGCGAGGCTGGATACGAGCATCGGTCTCTCGTTCGGGATCGGCGTGTTCGCGTCGTACGTCGTCCACGTCGTCTGGAAGATGGCCCGGTTCGATCCCGACTGGATGACGCAGGCCGTCGAGGAAACGGTCGGCGAGACCGTCGAGAAACAGGTCGAAGACGTTCAGGAACAGGTCGAGGAAACGGTCGAGCAACAGGTCGAAGAGGTTCAAGCACAGGTCAAGGAGACGGTCGGCGACACCGTGGAAGAGACGGTCGGTGAAACGGTCGAGAAACAGGTCGAAGAGGTCCAGGCACAGGTCGAAGCCGTCGACGAACGAGTCGATCGGCGTCCTCGGGAGGAGGAGGTCGAGGAAATCATCGAGGGGTCGGTCGAAGACGACTCGGAAACGTAGCGGATCGCGCGGTCGTTTTTATCGAACGATCGTCACTGGCACCGGTGCACGTTTGGACACCGTCTCCGCGACGTTACCGACGAGAAACTGGCGCGTCGCGCGGTCCCAGTCCGAACCGTGGCTACCGAGGACGATCGCGTCGTAGTTCTCGGCACGATCGATGACGTTCCGGGCCGGATGGCCGATCCCGACGACCGTGTCGATCTCGCGGTCCCGTTCTGCCGCGACCTGCCGGGCGCGTTCGAAGACGGGTTCGGCGCGTTCGGCGGCCGCGTCCTCGAGGTCGTCTTCGAGCGAGAGCCCCACCGCGTCGCCCATCATCATCGACGGAACGCCGACGACGTGCAGGACGGTCACGTCGGCGTCGGGGTAGTTCTCGAGTGCGTACTCGAGGGCGTGCTCGGCGTAGTCGGAATCGTCCATCGGGACGAGAATACGGGAGATCATACGACGGGATATGTCGGCCGGTGACGTAAATCCACAGTCAGGCGACTCCCGGCAGGATCGTGAAGAACCCGTAGGCCAGGATCGTCGACATCGAGGGGCCGATGATCCACATCGAGACGTACTTGACGATCGCTCGAGGGTTGAAGAGGTTGTCACCATGGAGCACCTCCTCGGACTCCGGTTCGCCGATCTTGGGTGCCGTCTGGCCGACCTTGTCTTCAGCGACGATGGCGCCCAGTGTGATCTCGGTACTCTCCGCGTCGCGGGTGACCGCTTCGCGGACCGTAACCGGACGGGTCGCCCGACCCCAGCCGATGCCGACGATCGTCATCACCGTCGCCATCACGAGGCTGATCGGGATGCCGGCCCAGGAGAGGAGCGTCGTGATCGTGGACGCGGTTACCATGACGAAAAGCGCCGCGAGCAACGGGATGTCGCTCAGTTCGCCGCCGACTGACTCCATCGTCCGCCGAGCGATGGTGAAGCCGCCGAGGCCGATTGCGAGGGTGGCAACGACGATCGCGGTGTTCGCTTCCAGCCCGGCGACGGTACCGACCAGCGGTGCGGCGGCGTTCGGGACGTTGCTCGCGCCGGCGCTGAACGCCATGTAACAGCCGATGACGAGCACGGCGACCGTCGTGACGAGTTCTTGCCAGGTCGTGTTCGGGCCGAACACCGGCGTCGGAATCGCGCCGCGACGCTCGAATCGAAGCAACGGCCCGTCCGACTTCTCGATGTTCACCCGCCGATTGACCCACGGATAGATGTAGCGGCCGATTAGCACGCCGATCCAGAGCCCGATGATCGGCGTCACGATCCACCAGGAGATTATCTCCGCGATCGTTGCGTAGTTGAGCGTGTCGGTCGCCAGTCCCAGTCCGGCGATCGCGCCGACTGTCGTCATCGACGTCGGAACGGGGACGCCAAAGATGTTGGCGACGAGCATTCCCAGCCCGATGAAAAAGAGGACGGCGACGCCGGCCGGCAGCGTGAGTTCGATCGTAGTGATCCCTTCACTGAGCGTCTCCATCACGTTCCGGCCGACAGTCCAGCCGCCGAAGAAGACGAAAAACGTCATGACTGCCGCGGCGGTCGTTTTCGTGACGATCCCGGCGCCGACGGAGGGCCCCCACGTGATCCCGGTCGACGAACCGCCGATATTGAAGCCGACGAAAATCGAGGCGACAACTCCGACCATCAACACCGTTTCGACCATCGGCGGATAGTATAGCGGTGTTTGTAAAATAAGTACTGAAACCCATACATGTTGTATAGTTTGTATGATCGCGTTTCCGATTCGACCGCCGCTTTCGACGACGGCGGTCCGCAACCCCGTATTACACCTCGCCGTATCGCTTACCTGTCCGGTTCCTGAAACTGCACACTGCGGTCGGCGATCGAGCGACGGGCGCTTCACGAACGGATCCACCGTTTGCGTTCGCTCTCGAGTCGTCTCGAGACGCGACGATCAAGATCGCGGCGGGCCGCGACTCCGGGATCACCGGACGACGACCGGCACCGCGGCCCGCCGGAATACCTTCTCCGCGACGTCACCGACGAAGATCCGGTGGGCGACGCTCCCGCCGTGGCCGGCGATCACGACCGTCTCGTAGTCGACGGCGCGACCGACGATGGCGCGAACCGGATTCCGAGTTCGACACCGGTGTCGCCAGCCACGACTTACAGCAGTCCGTCAGAGCCCGAAGATCGGTACGAACCGGAACGTCAGGTACGCGCCGGCCGTCGCGACGACCGGGACGACGTTCTGCATGAGGACGACGCGGGCCGTCGTCGCCGGATCGAAAAGGTCGGCCGCGCTGGGGATCCGCTCGGGTTCCTCTTCGCCGATCGGCGGCAGTTCCTCGCCCTCCTCGTCGGCGGTCAGCGCGCCGACCGAAACGGGGGGAGACTCCTCGCCGCGGACCGCTTCCGAAACCGTGATCGGCCGCGTCGCCCGTCCCCAGCCGAGGCCGATGATACACATCGTCGCGATGATGACGAAACTCGCCGGGATGCCGATCGCGGAGAGGAAGATGACCAGCGAGGCGCTGACCGTCGCAGTGATGATCGCCGCCGTCAGCGGGAGTTCCGTGAGTTCGTTGCCCATCGTCTCGAGGGTCCGGCGGGCGATGGTGAACGTCCCGATGCCGACCGCGAAACAGCCGATGACGATAGCCGGGTTCATCTCGAGTTCGCCGCTGCCGACCAGCGGGGCAACCGCGTTGGCGATGTTCGAGGTACCGGAGCTGTAGGCCATCAGACAGCCGATGACGATCACCATCACCACGCCGCCGGCTTCGCGCACGTTCGTAGTGTCGCTCAGGGACGGCACCGGAACGATCCCGGAGCGATCGATCTCGAAGAGCGGCCCCTCGCTTCGCTCCATCGCGATCCGCCGATTGAGCGAGGCGTAGAAGTAGCGACCGATCACCAGCGAGACCCAGAAGCCGATGAACGGGGAGACGATCCACCAGATCGCGATTTCGCCCATCACTGCCAGGTTGAGTTCGCCGGCTGCGAACCCGAGGCCCGCGATCGACCCGACGGCCGTCATCGACGTCGAGGCAGGGACGCCCGCGTAGTTCCCGATGAACAGCGCGACGCCGATGAAAAAGAGGACGCCGACGCTCGCCTCGAGCGTGAAGACGGCGGGATCGTACACGAGTTCCCGTCCGAGCGTGTCGACGACCCGCCGACCGATCGTCCACGCGCCGACGAAGAAAAAGACCGTCATCAACGCACCGGCCAGGGTCTTCGAGATTGCGTCGGCTCCGACGGCCGGCCCGAATGCGGGGCCGGTCGTCGCGCCGCCGATGTTGTACCCGACGAAGATAGCGACGAGGATCCCGACGAGGAGCAGCGTCGAAGTCATGCGTGGAGACGAGATGTATGCGGGTGTTCGTACTGTCGAGCAGAACGATCGTGAGGATTCGCCGCTCTCGCCCGGCGAATTCTCTTCGTCGACTTCTGCCCGGCAGTATCGCGAGGGGCGCGTCGCACTGTCCGGAGCCTTCGAGCCGGTGCCGTTCGGTAGCCCGCGGGACACCGATCGAGAGCCGAGCGTCTTCGCCCGGTCGATCGCGGGTCGAACGACAACCGTCGAACGCCGCCGATTTCAACCGTCGGACGTATCTTCTGTCTCATCTGTCACCGTTTCCTCGAGCAGTTGCTCGATCTCGTCCTCGCGCGGCCGGCGATCGATCCGCTGATCGACCGTATCGATCTGTTCCCGGACCGCATCGACCTGTTCGCCCACCGCCTCTTCGACCTGGTCGCCGACCGTCTGCTCGACGGTCTGTTCGACCGTCTCCTCGACGGCCTGCGTCATCCACTCCGGATCGAATCGAGCCATTTTCCAAGCGACGTGTAACCCGTAAGACACCAGCACGCCCAGCCCGAACGCTAACCCGACCAGCGTTCCGACCGAGACGATCAGGATGACCGAGACGAAAATCATGACGCCGTAGCCGAAATCGATGAGCGCATCGACGCGACGCGGATTCATCGCTCGGGGCGCCCCTCCAGTACGATCGCGGATCCGTTTCGGACTCGATCGATACCCGCACTCATAACGTAGTATCAGTTCACCGTACCGTGTGAAATCAGTTTGGGACGCTGCAGTCACTGTTTTCCCGCGGTGAACTCTCCCGTTCGTGATACGTTTTTCACTATTTGACACTTTGGACGTTCCAGTGATCCGGCCGATCTCCCGTCAGGCGAGCGTGACGTCGCAACGGGCGGACCGACTCGCTCGTGCGAACGCCGTTCAGACCCCCCAGATGAGAGCGATGCCGACCACGGTGACGACCGAGAGGATCAACTGCAACGGTGCGCCGACCCGGAAGTAGTCGGTAAAGCGGTAGCCGCCGGGACCGTAGACGAACAGGTTCGTCTGGTAGCCGATCGGCCCCAGGAAGGCCGTGCTCGCGGCGAACGTGACCGCCATCACGAACGCGAACGGGTTCGACCCGATCCCGGCGGCCGCGGCCGCCGCCACCGGAATCAGGAGGACGACGCTGGCGTTGTTGCTGATCACCTCCGTGATCAACCCGGTCACGATGTAAAACAGCCAGAGGACGACGAGCGTCGGCAGGAAGCCGGCGGTCTGGACGACCAGGAACGCGAGGTACGCGGCCGCGCCCGTTCCCTCCAGGGCGATTCCCAGCGGAATGACGCCCGCCAGCAGGAAGATGATGTCCCACTCGACGGCGTCGTACAGTTCGTTCGGTTCGAGGACGCCGGTGACGACCATCGCGACCACGCCCGCGAGCGCGGTGAGCAGGATCGGATAGATCTCGAGGGCGGCGATCGCGACGACGCCGATCATGATGGCGACGGCGATCGGGGCCTTGTCGGCCCGGTACTCGGGTCGGGGCGGTTCGCGGGCGACGATCACGTCGTCGCGCCGCGAGAGGCGATCGAGCGTGTCGGGCGGGGCCTGTACGAGGAGCGTGTCGCCGACGGCGAGTCGCCGGCCGACGAGGCGCTCGCCGACGACGGTCCCGCGGTGGCGAAGTCCGAGCACTGCGGCGTTGAACTCCTCGCGGAAGCGTTCGGGGTCCAGTCGTTCGCCGACGAGTCGCGAGTCGAGCGAGACCACCAGTTCCGTGAGGATCCCCTCCGAGTCGGGCGTCGAAATCTCCGCCGCCGACTGCGGATCGCCGACGAGTTCGATCGCCTCGACGTCCTCGAGGGTAGCGATGGCGTCCCGGTCCGTCCGGACCACGAGCACGTCGCCCTCGCTGAGACGGGTCGCCTGTCGCGGGGCGACCGATCGACCCTCGTCGTGGACGACCTGCACGACGTCGACCTCCGGCCCCAGCACGGCGGTCGCCTCGCGGATCGTCCCGCCGGCGAGGGGCGACCCGGGGACGACGGCCACGTCCGCGATGTAGTCGCCGACCGCGTACTCCGCGACGTAGTCGGCCCGCGGCGGCACGCGTTCCGGCAGGAGGTAGTGGCTGACGAAGACGAGGTAGAGCCCCCCGACGAGGACGACGATCACACCCAGCCCCGTGAACTCGAACATCGAGAACCGGTGGAGTTCGGGGTAGTCCGCTCCGAGACGGGCGCTGATGTCGCTGGCGAGGATGTTCGTCGAGGTGCCGATCAGCGTGAGCATCCCGCCGACCTGGGAGGCGTAGGACAGCGGGATGAGCAGTTTCGACGGCGAGGTGTTCCCCCGATTGGCGACGTCGGTGACGACGGGAACCAGCAGGGCGACGACGGGCGTGTTGTTCAGAAAGCCCGAGACGGGACTCGTCGCGAGGACGGTCGCGAACAGCTGCTTGCGGAGGCTCGTGCCGGCGAAGGCGGCCATCCGCCGGCCCAGTTCCTGCACCAGCCCCGTCCGGCTGATCCCGCCGCTCAGGATGAGCATCGCGAGCACGGTGATCGTCGCCTCGTTCGCGAACCCGGAGATGCCGGTGTTCGGATCGATCCCCGTCCACGGCTCCAGGACGACCAGCAGGACGATCAGCAAGAGGGCGGTCACGTCGATCGGCAGTCGCTCGGTGAGAAAGAGGACGAGCGCGAGCACGACGACGCCGAACACGACGAGAACGTCCGTCGTCAGTGCCGGCTGTGCCGCTGGCTCCTGAGCGAGGGTCACGCCGGCCGCAACGGACATACGACGAGCAACGCCGACCGGTCACGTAATAATTCCGAACGGATAGCGGACAGTGTACGACCGATGACGGTCGTGAAATCGTCGCCTTTACTCGCGTTCGTACCGCGAGGTCGGATATGAACGCCGACGACACTGCGGCGGAGTTCGAAGTGATTCCGGCGGTCGACGTCCAGGACGGGGAGGTCGTCCAGCTCGTCCAGGGCGAGCGCGGCACGGAGAAGACCTACGGCGACCCCGTCGAGGCCGCCCGGCGGTGGATCGACGCCGGGGCCGAGACGCTACACCTCGTCGACCTGGACGGCGCGTTCGAGGGCGAACGGGCCAACGCCGACGCGATCGACGCCGTGATCGACGCGGTCGACGTTCCGACACAGCTCGGGGGCGGGATCCGGACCGCCGACGAGGCGATCGGCCTGCTCGATCGGGGCGTCGATCGGGTCATCCTCGGGACGGCGGCGGTCGAAAATCCCGAGATCGTCGCGGAGATCAGCGACACGCACCCAGACAGCGTAGTCGTCGGTCTCGACGCCAAAGACGGCGAGGTGGTCGTCGAGGGCTGGACCGAGGGGGCCGGCGTCTCGCCCGACGAAGCCGCCGAGCGGTACGCGGATCTGGGCGCGGCTGCGATCCTCTTTACGAACGTCAACGTCGAGGGCCAGCTCGAGGGCGTCGCGACTGATCCCGTCCGGGACCTGGTCGAAGCGACTGAGATCCCGGTGATCGCGAGCGGCGGCGTCGCGACGATCGACGACGTGCTGGCGCTCGCGGACGCCGGCGCGGCCGCCGTGGTCGTCGGCAGCGCGCTGTACGAGGGACGGTTCACGCTCGCCGAGGCACAGGCCGCGACCGAAGCGTGAGCGCGGCTACGATCGCCAGAACGCGGCCGTAAACAGGACGAGCACCGGAATGATCTCGATGCGCCCGACCCACATCATGACGATCATCGCGGACCGGGTCGTGGTCGGGAACCCGGCGTAGTTTTCGAACGGCCCCGCGCGCTCGAACGCCGGGCCGATGTTGAGAAAGATCGACGCGGAGGCCCCCATCGCCTCGAACTCGCCGACGCCGTCGCCGACCCGCGCCGAGTCGACGACGACGAACACCGTCAGGAGGAAGAAGATCACGAGCGCCAGAAGGACGTACGCGTAGACGTCACGGATCGTCTCCTCGTCGACGACCTCGTCGCCGAGCCGCAGCGGCCGGACCGCCTCCGGGTGGATCGAGGTGAAGAGATTTCGACGGAAGGCCTTGATCGTCACCAGCCAGCGAAGCGACTTGATCGAGCAGGTCGTCGACCCGGCCATCCCGCCGAGGAACATCCCGAGAAAGAGCATGTGCTTCGCGCCCGGCGACCAGAGGTCGAAGTCGGTCGAGGCGTAGCCCGTCGTCGTCACCATCGAGACCACGTTGAACAGCCCGTGGCGGATCGTCGGTTCGAGCGCCGAACCCGTTTCCGGGTCCAGCCAGACCATGGCCGACACGATCGCCCCCAGGACTGCGAGGATGCCAACGTAGAACCGGAACTCCTCGGACGCGACCGGGCGCGTCCAGTCGCCCTGGGTCACGTAGTACAGCAGGACGAAGTTCGTCGCACCGACGATCATGAACGGGATGATCGCCCACTGAACGATCGGCGTGAACGCGCCGACGCTGTCGGGCTCCGGCGAGAACCCGGCGGTCGAGACGCTCGTCAGCGCGTGGGAGACGGCGTTGAAGAGATCCATGTTGGGCGCCAGCCCGAGCAGGTGCAACGCGTAGAACGTTCCCGCCGCCAGTGCCGTCAGCCCGACGTACAGCCCCCAGATGAGTCGTGCCGTCTCGTCGAGGTGCGGGTGGAGCTTCCGGACGTTTCGCGTCTGGGTCTCCGTCTCCATCAGCTGGGCACCGGCGACGAGCAGGTTCGAGAGGAGCCCGATCGCGACGATCAGGATCCCGAGCCCGCCGAGCCACTGGAGGAGCTGTCGCCAGAGCAGGACGGCCCGCGACTGGTTCTCGAAGTCCCAGCCGCTCATCACGGTCGCACCCGTCGTCGTGATCCCGCTCATCCCCTCGAAGAAGGCGTTGACGGGGCCGTCGACCGGGCCGGCGAACGCGGACGCGGACGGCGCGGCGAGGCCCGCGACGAAGAAGGGGATCGAGCCGACGGCGGCGACGCCGAACCAGGTCAGCGCGACCATCAGGAACGCTTCCCGCTGTTCTAGCGTCCGCTCCTCGCGGAGCCGTTCGAGGGCGACACCGAGGACGACTGCGACGGCGATCGCGACGAGGAACGGCAGCGGATCGTCGCCGTCGACGACGGCGAGCACGAGCGGGGCCGCGAGCGGGACGGAGAGCCACTTCAGGACCGTCCCGGTGAGACTACAACTCGATCGCCAGTCGACTCGGATCTCCATCTACTGCGAATTACTGGCGGTGCGCCGAAATAATTAGTTCGGATTCGGGCAACGTGAAACGGATCGAAACGACGAAACCCAGTGGAAGGTGGTGAGGGAAACACGGCCGAAACGCCGTGGGAGGGCACGCCGGACGGTGGGAGCGTGCGATCGCGACCCGCTGCCGCTCACCGCCCCTCGTTGTAGCCGTGGCCGACGTAGAGGGCCATCACGTTGAGCACGAGGAGGGCGAGGAACGTCAGCGTGGCGGCGGCGGTGTCGAGCCCCTGCGCGAGCAAGGGCACGTGGACGAACGGGAGGGCGATGGCGATCCAGAACGAGAGGAACTGGGCCGGGCCCTTGACCGATCGGGCGAGCCGGCTGCGGTGTCCCTCGCGCTGTCGCTCCGCCTCAGGGTTCGACGGTGCGATCGAGTCGTTCGAGAGCGGGGAGTGGTTAGACATAGGTCGACGATTCACCTCATCGTATTCACGACATTCACTGCAGACATCATATAACGGGCCGAATATTGCTCTTGTTTCGGCCCGTTTCACCCCGGTAACCGGTCCAAACCGACGTTTCGAAACCGTCTGAAAAACAGTTAGATGTTTCACCCGCCGTTCTAACGCCGTATTCGTATTTGACCACTAAACGAAGGTCAGAATACGGAGCGACGCGCTGTCGAGACGCCGACCGATCGAGGCGAGCGGAATCGCCTTGTACCGTCGGCCGCATCGATACGGCATGAGCGATCGAACGGCGACCGTGATGCGCGAGACCGCCGAGACGGCGATCGACTGTACCGTGACGATCGACGGGCGCGGCGAGGCGACGGTCGAGACGGGAATCGGCTTCTTCGATCACATGCTGACGTCACTGGCCAAACACGGCCTGTTCGACCTCGAACTCGACTGCGACGGCGACCTCGAGATCGACGACCACCACACCGTCGAGGACTGCGCCATCGTCATCGGGGAGGCGTTCGACGAGGCGCTCGGCGATCGATCGGGCATCGTCCGCTACGCCGATCGGCGGGTCCCCCTCGACGAGGCGGTGGCGAGCGCGGTAGTCGACGTCAGCGGTCGTCCGCGCTATTACTTCGACGGGGAGTTCTCGCAGGACCGGATCGGCGAGTTCACCAGCGACATGGCGCGTCACTTCGCCGAATCGCTCGCGATGAACGCCGGACTGACCCTGCACCTCGCGGTCGAGGGCGAGAACGCCCACCACGAGGTCGAGGCGCTGTTCAAGGCGCTGGCCCGGACCCTCGACGACGCGACGCGGATCGACGAGCGCCGGGAGGGGACGCCGAGTACGAAAGGCGCCCTCTGAGGATCAGGCACGCCGGAGGAGTCGCCCGTCCTCCGCGAACTCCCCGTTCTCGATCGCCCGATCGAGTATCGCCTCCACCTCGTGGTTCTCGAGGTCGTACGCGCCGGCGGCGAGCGACTCGACGGCGTCGCGTTCCATCGGGAACTCGCGGTTGCGAAGCAGGCGAACGACCTTGGCGTAGGCCTTCGGGGCCTGGTTCCGCGTCGAGGCCGTCGCCGGCGCGCCGGAGTCCCCGTCCCGATCGGCACCCGTCTCGGCGCCGTCCTCACCCGGTGTCTCGACACTGGTCCCCTCCGATTCGCCCGCGGCGGAGTCGGGAGCCGTCCCGTCCGGGTCGTCGCTGGTGTCGGGACTCGTCTCCTCGTGATCCAGTTCCGCGGCGGTAGCCGACGGTGTCTCGTCGTTCGTTTCGGGGCGAATGGCGTCGGCCCCGGACTCGCTCGCCGACGTCTCGCTCGTCTCGGAGTCCGGCTCGCCGGTCGCGTCGTGTTCGACGGTGATTCCCTCGATCGATCGGCGCTCGTCGGGGTCCGCCACCGCGGCGGCGTCGGCGGTCGCCCTGGTGGACCGATCGCTGCCCTCGGTATCGGCGTCGACCGCGTCCGACACGGTCGCGTTCGGACTGCTCGAGCGCCCGCGGGTCGCGGTCGATCCGTCGGCGGTCGCGACGGCGGTTCCCGAACCGGCTGCGTCGGTCCCGTCGGCACCGAGCCGATCGAGAAGCGGTTCCAGCAGCGTCTCGAGTCGGTTCGAGCAGTCCGTACAGAGGACCACGCGTCGTTGCTCGGCGTCGGTCGGATCGAGTTCCGACGGCACGACCTCGAACGTGCCGACGGCCTCGGCGTCACAGAAGTCACAGTTCCGGAGTGCGCGCATAGACGAGGGGTATCAGTGGGGAGGCTAAAAAGCTCCGTCAGACGGTCACACCCTGCCGGCGGTCGGCAGTGTCGTCGCGGTCCGGATCACCGGACATTATATTCCGGCCCGCGTACATCCGCCAGCGAATGTTCGACGAGATCATGGAGAAGTTCGAAGGGTCGCCGAGCCAGCAGGCGGTCATCCGCCTGCTCCTCGAGCGGGGCTTCTCCGTCAACGACGACGGGCGCGTGGTATCCGGCGGCATCGAGATTCCGAACACGGGAATCGCCCGGGAGATCGACGTCGATCGGCGGGTCGTCGACTCGACGACCGACGCCATCCTCGAGGACCCCGAACTGCGGCGGATCTTCCAGAACATCTCCCAGGTGCCGAGCCTGATGGACCTCGCGCCGGTGCTCGACCTGACCGTGCTGTCGATCGCGGTCGACGACGCGGAACAGGAGGGGATCGTCTCCCAGGTCACCGGCACGCTCGCCGACAACGGCATCTCGATCCGCCAGACGATCAGCGAGGATCCCGAGTTCACCGACGAGCCGCGGCTCTACCTCGTCACCGACGAGGACCTGCCCGGCGAGGTGATCACCCAGCTTCGGGACCTGGAGTTCGTCCGCAAGATCGAACTGCAGTGACGACTGGGGTGATGCACACTGCGAGAGTCGATCGACGCTTTCGGTCGTCTCAGGCGTCGATCGCCACGTCGTGCTCCACGAGGACGGTCTCGAGCGCGCTCGTCAGCTCCTCGAACCGATCGATCGACATCGGATCCGTCGTCACCCAGACGCCGTGCTCGTCGCGGATGACCCGCGTCAGGTAGCCGTTCTCGAATAGCCGAATCGTCGCCCGGTAGTCGCCGAGTTGCGTGTTGCGGTAAGCCGACTGGGACCGAAAGCCGAGCCGTTCGTGATCGGCGAAGCCGACGAGGTCCGCCGTCCGCTCTAGGTCCGAGCGGAGATACAGCTGTTCGATCGCGTCTTCGGTGAAGTACGTGATGCTTCGAAGTTCGTCGCCGACCGTCGTCCGACAGGTACTGCGGAGTTCGTCCGCGAACGCCGGATCGATCGCGTTCCCGTCCATGCCGACAGCCACCACATCCTCGCTAATAGCATCGGGGGTTCCGGGAGAACTCGCGACGGACGATCGGCGGGACCGATGGGCTCTTTTCGCCGGCTGGAGTAGCGCCGCCATGGAGGATCCACGGGACGACGGGGGGAGACCGTGAGCGAGACCTACCGGACCGTCGCGAAGTCGGCGACGGCGCAGTTTGTCGTGCAGGGCTCGGAGTTCATCGGCCACGTTCGTCCCGTCGACTCGGTCGCGGACGCGGAGGCGTTCGTCGACGCGATCGAGACGGAGTACGACGACGCCACGCACAACGTGCCCGCCTACCGGGTCCGGGTCGACGGCGACATGCTCCGGGAGTACTCGAGCGACGCGGGCGAGCCGTCAGGCTCCGCCGGGAAGCCGGCGCTGAACGTGCTCACCCAGCAGGAGATCGAGAACTGCGCGGTCGTCGTCACGCGCTACTACGGCGGGACGAACCTCGGCGTCGGCGGCCTCGTCAGGGCCTACTCCCGGGCCGTGAAGGAGGCCGTCGAGGTGGCCGGCGTCGTCGAAGAGCGCCCGCACGAGCGCGTCTCGATCACCGTCGCGTACGACGACTCGGGAACGGTGCGGGGAATCCTGGAGAGCGAGGGCTACGAGTTCGAGGCCGACTACGAGGCCGAGGTGTCCTTCGACGTGCGCGTCCCCGTCGCGGCGGCCGACGACCTCCGCGATCGGCTTCGGAGCGCGACGAGCGGCCGGGTCGACCTCGAGTGAGCGTCAGGCTGACCCGAGTCCACCGATGAACACGCCGCCGTAGAGAGCCGCAACGAGTCGACACACCCGACCGGATCGTCGGGTCCGTCGGGATCGGCGACCGAGGACACGCCGTTTTGCGTCGGCACAGATGATGGGACGGTGACGAGTAAGAAACGGATATCGGGGTGGCCGCAACCGAGGTCAGGCGTCTCCCGGAACCGCCGTCCCGACGTCGGCACCGTCGGCCACGCGTCGGTTACGGGTGGAGAGGCCGACGAGGATCGCCAGGCCGGCGGCGCGAAGCGGGACCGTGATCACGGTGATCGTCAGGGCCGAGGGGATGCCAGCCAGCGCGAGGACGGCCTCGACGACGAGCAGGGGGATCTCCGGCACCATCAGCAGGATCGAGGCGATCGAGTACGCGACCCGCTCGCCCCCCGAGACGGACGCGTACTGATAACCGATGATCGTCACGCCCAGCGCGTAGACGCCGAGGAACATCCCGATCACCGGGATCACGACCTCCGGGAGGAAGAATCCGACGTCGGCGATGTCGCCCGGATTGATGACCTCGCCGTCACGGAGCAGGAGGATGCCCGGCGAGAAGACGAACGCGAACGGCACCAGGATCTTGTTCAGCGAGAGCAGGAACGCGATCAACGCGGTCTTGAGTTCATCGGCCTTGGCGACGCCCGCACCGGCGAAGGCGGCGACGGCAACCGGCGGCGTGACGTCCGCCATCAGTCCGAAGTAGAGCACGAAGAGGTGCGCGGCGAGGGCCGCGATACCGGCGTCACGAAGCGGCGTCTCGAGCATCGCGATCAGGATGATGTACATGGCGGTCGTCGGCATCCCCATCCCGAAGATGATCGAGGCGACGCCCGTCAACGAGAGCAGGATCAGCATCGAACCGCCGCTGACGGTGTCGATGAGCGCCGCGAGGTTCGGTCCGAGTCCGGTGACGCTGATGACCCCCGGCACGACGCCGGCGGCGGCGACGGCGACGACGACCGTCGTCGCGGTTCGCGCGCCGGAGTCCATGGACTGCAGAATGAACGAGAGGAACCGGTATGCCGTGTTGTCCGCCGCCTGCGGCCGGCCGATCGCCGACGCGGTCCGCTGGGCGCTCTCGTCGACGTCGTCGTCGAACTCGAGCAGGGACGCGTCCGAATCGGGACGGACCAGCAGGAACGCGACGCTGACGAGGATCACGATCGTCCCGAGGTCCGCGGCCGCGGCGGACGCGGCGGCCCCGATCGAGTACGCCTCGGTCGCCACGTCGGCGCCGACCGCCGATCGGATCGCGCCCGCGAGGCCGGTGCCGGCGACCGCGTAGGCCCCGATCTGGGCGAGGAAGACGGCGCCGATCGTCCCGAACAGCGGAACGCGGGTGCGCTCGTCGTAGGCCGCGACGAACGCGATCAGCGCGATGATGGCGACGATCGTGTACCAGCCCGACCGGCCGATCGAGAGGCGAGCGACGATGAGGTAGTACAGCAGGAGGACGATCGGGACAAGGTAGAACCAGCCCTCGCGGAAGCGACCGCGAAGGTCGGGAAGTTGGTCCCGCGGAAGGCCGCCGATGCCGCCCCGGACAGCCTCGAAGTGGACCATGATCCACATTCCGAAGAAGAACGCGATCGCGGGCAGGGTGGCGGCGATGATGACGTCGCCGTAGGGAATCCCGAGGTACTCGACGATCAGGAACGCGGCGGCACCCATCACCGGCGGGAGCATCTGGCCGCCCGAGGAGGCCGACGACTCGACCGCACCGGAGAACTCGGGCGTGTAGCCCGAGCGCTTCATCAGCGGAATCGTGAACGCGCCGGTCGTGACGGTGTTGGCGATCGACGACCCCGAGAGCATCCCCATGAAGCCGCTCGAGACGACGCTCGCCTTGGCGGGACCGCCCTTCTTCGTCCCCGTCAGCGAGTACGCGAGGTCGATGAACCACTTCCCCGCGCCGCTCATCTCGAGGAACGCCCCGAAGAGGATGAAGATGTAAATGAAACGGACGCTGACGGTGACGGGCGTGCTCATGACCCCCGCCTCGACCGTGTACCAGAGGTTGAACACGATGCTCCCCCAGGTGGTCTCCTGGATCGCCAGCGCGCCGATCACCGAATCGCGGGGAACGAAGTAGCCCCACCGCGCGTAGACGATGAAGAACGCGACCAGCGACATGAGCAGCGGCCCGAGCGTTCGACGGGTCGCTTCGAGCACCAGCAGAATGCCGAGGACGCCGAGCAGGAAGGCGTAGGATATCTCGTCGAGCGGAATGCCGATCGCGGCGAGCGCCGTCACGATCGGCTCCAAGAATGGATAGACCTCCTGGATCGGTCGCGCCGCCTGGATCCCGAAGAGGGGAATGCTCTGGATTTCCGCCCTGAATTCGGTCAGGATGTAGAGCGGCGGCAAGAGCGAGAGGGCGATCAGGACGGCGTCGACCGGCGTGACGCGGCCGAGTTCGCGATCGACGAACGCCCAGCGGACGCCGTCGCCGAGCCGTTCGACGACCCGCGTCGCGGCGCTGTCCGATCCGAACCGCCGGCGGACGGCGGGTTCGATCGCGCCGAGTCGGCGGGCGACGAACCCGTCGCCCCGGGTTCCCGGGAACAGCAGGAACGCGAGAACCAGCGCGAACGTCACGTGGATCGCGTTGACCTGCAGTTGCTGGAGCTGGACGGGTTCGATCTCCCCGACGATCGGCAACGGCAGCCCGAGCGAGGGACCGACTTCGCCGACGATCGGGAGCGTCACCCCGAACGTCCGGCCGCGGGCGGCGAGCCACAACTGGAACGCCGAGAAGGCGATCGCGACCAGGGCGACGAGAACGGCCGTCAGCCCGCCGTGCGTCCGGCGACGTTCGACCTCCTGTAGAATTTCTTCCTGTTCTTCGTCCGAGAGTGTGTCCGTATCGGGCGTGTCTACGCTCATGGCTGTCAGGAGTGAATAGCAGTCGAGTTCGCGTGTATCGGCTCGGATCGATGGTCGATCGAGAGCAGGTCCGAGAGCCGATCGGTCGGGCCCCGCTCGGTCACCGAGATGGTCACCGACCCGTCGGAGAGCGCGACCAGATCGTAGCGGTCGTCGCCGACGACGAGTTCGTGACCGGGGATCGGTCTCGGCGCGACGATGAATTGGTCGTACGATTCGTCGAGCGGGAGGACGAACCCCTCGTCGGTCCGCTCGATCGGTGCGTCGGACGGCAGCCCGGCTCCATGGGAGTGGAAGATCATCCGGTCCATTCGAAGCTCCGTCCCGTCGACGACGTAGACGTCCTCGACCGTCGTCTTCTCCACGCTGTGGGTATAGCGGAGCGTCACTTCGGTGCCGTTCTCGATCGGCCGTTCCAGCAGTCGGTCCCCCGACTCGGAGTCAGTGACGACGAGGGTCCGATCCGCCGACGCGGTCGCGACCGCAGCCGCCGTGGCTGCCGTTGCTACCAGAAGGGCCAACACGGCGACGACGAGCTGCCGGCGAGATGGTCGGAACACGATCCAGAAGGTGGATTGGTCCGGGAGTTAGTTGAAGTACGCGTCCGCACCCGGGTGCAGGTCGATCGGCATGCCGTCCTGTGCCGAGTCGACGTCGATGAAGTCCGCCTTCTGGGTGATGTCGCCGGTGTTCTCGAAGATGGCTTCGGTCACCGCTTCGACGACGCCCTCGTCGACGCCCTCGTGCGTGGCGATCATCGCCTGGACGGAGACGGTCTCGACGTCCTCGTCGACGCCGTCGTAGGTGCCGGACGGGACAGCGTCGTCCGCGAACCACTCGGCGTCGGACTTGACGCTCTCGCGAACGTCACCGGAGACTTCGACCAGGGAAATGTCCGACGTCGTCGCGAGTTCCTCGATGGAACCGACCGGCCAACCGCCGACGACGAAGGCCGCGTCGACGTCGCCGTCGCGGATCTGGTCGGCCGCCGTGTCGAAGTCGGCGTTCTGTTCGTTGAAGTCACCCTCTCCAATACCCGCGGACTCGAGGATCTGCAGGGCGTTGACCTGCGTCCCGCTCCCGAGGTCGCCGGTGTTGATCGTCGCGTCCTCGAGGTCCTCGACGCTCTCGATGCCCGAGTCGGCCTGGGTGATGACGTGAATCGTCTCGGGGTACAGCGTCGCGACGCCCCGGATGTTCTCCATCGCGTTCCCTTCGAAGTCCTCGAGGCCGGTTCCGTTGACCGCGAAGTACGCGATGTCGTTCTGGATCAGCGCGAAGTCGGCCTGCTCTTGGGTGAGACTGCCGACGTTCGCGACGCTCGCGCCCGTCGACTGCACCTGCAGGCTGTACTCCGTGTTGTCCTCGACGATCGTTTTGAAGTTGTTCGATAGCGGGTAGTACGTGCCGCCGGTTCCGCCGGCGTGCCACGTGAGAGTCTCGCCGCTCCCGCCGGACCCCCCGTCGTCGGTGTCGTTATCGTCTTCTTCCTCGTCGACGGCATCCTCACCGATACAACCTGCCAGACCGGCGAGTCCAGCAGCCCCACTCAGCGCAACGAACTGGCGCCTCTTGATATGGCGAACCATACCTGCACTATACAGGCCAACTTATTAATAGTCCTTCGATATTCAATCGTGTCGGGAAATTTCCTGACAAGTGTGTAAAAAATACGGATTATAAACATCAATAACATGTTACTACGAGCGGAGAGCGCTCGCCGGCGGGCAGATACGATCGTCGGACGGGCCGGCACGTTCCAGCGCCCGGACGGTAGAGTAATTCGTCGTGCGACACAGAGTGGGGAACATGGACCGAATCCAGGCAGCCGACTACCACGACATCGCCCGCGTCGCGGATCCGCGACTCTCCCCCGACGACGATCGGGTCGCGTACGTACGACGACGTCCAGCGGACGACACCACCGACGAGGCCACGGTCTACGTCGTCCCGATCGGCGGCGACGAACCCAGACAGTTCACCGCGAGCGAGGGGGTCGACAGCCACCCGCGCTGGCACCCCGACGGCGACTGGCTCGCCTTCGCCAGCACCCGCGGCGAGGAGAACGATCGCCAGCAACTCTACTTGCTTCCCACCGACGGCGGCGAGGCGCGCCGAGTCACGGCCGTCGTCGGGGGCATCGGCGACCTCGCGTGGAGTCCGGACGGCTCCCGGCTGCTGTTCACCCAGGCGGTAACGGCCGACGACCGGGAGGCCGGTCGCGACCGCGCCGTCGACCCCGACTTCGAACGCGAGGAGCCCGATCCGCGCGTGATCGATCGAATGGTCTACCGCGCCGACGCGGAGTACTTCGACGGCCGCCGCAGTCACGTCTACACCATAGACGTCGAATCGGCGCTCGACGGCGACGTCCCGACCGATCCCGCAGCCGACGCCGTGACGCGGCTCACGGACGGCGACGCCGACCACGTCGCGCCCGCCTGGGGGGACGGCGAGACCGTCTACTACGCGAGTAAGACCGGCGATCGACCCGACGACTCGATCACGTACGAGCTGTACGCGCACGACATAGAGAGCGGGACGGCCGAACCGGTCACGCAGACGACGGGGATGCTGGGCCCCGGATCGATCGACGCGACCGCGGACGGCCGCGTGGCCTACCTGTACACCCCCGAAGAGAAGTTCACCCTCCGCGGGACCGAGATCGCCGTCTACGACCGCGAGCGCGGCGAGGAAGTGATACCCACCGAACCGCTGGACAGGACGTTCGGCTACAAGGGCAGCTTCGAGTGGGGGCCCGACGAGGAACTGCTGTACTTCAGCACGCCGGACGAGGGATCGACGGTGGTCCACTCGGTTCCCGGCGACGCGAGCGCCGACCCGACGACCGTATACGGCGACGGCGTCACCGTCGCGGACTTCTCGGTCGGCCGGAACGCGATCGCGTACGTCCAGAGCGAGTGGGACCACCCCGGCGACGTCTTCGTGACGACCCGCGGGGGCAACGAGGCGACCCGGCTGAGCCGCGTCAACGACGACTACCTCACCGATCGGGCGGTCGCCCAGCCGGAGGAGGTACGGTTCGAGAACGACGGGACGGAGATCCAGGGCTGGCTCCTCAGACCGCCCGAGTTCGATCCCGACGAGACGTACCCGCTCGTCGTCGAGATCCACGGCGGGCCACACGCCCAGTGGACGACCGCGGGGACGATGTGGCACGAGTTCCAGACCCTCGCCGCGCGGGGCTACGTCGTCTTTTGGTGCAATCCGCGCGGCTCGACGGGCTACGGCGAGGACCACGCGATGGCGATCGAACGCGACTGGGGCGCGGTGACGCTCTCGGACGTCCTCGCGGGCGCCGACGCCGTCTGCGAACGGGACTACGTCGACGCCGACGAGCAGTTCGTCACCGGCGGGAGCTTCGGCGGCTTCATGACCGCGTGGGCGGTCACGCAGACCGATCGGTTCCGGGCGGCCGTCGCCCAGCGCGGCGTCTACGATCTCACGGGCTTTTACGGCTCGACGGACGCGTTCAAGCTCGTCGAGGGGGATTTCGGCACGACACCGTGGGACGAGCCCCAGTTCCTCTGGGAGCGCTCGCCCGTCGCACACGTCCCCGAGGTCGACACCCCGACGCTCGTCGTCCACTCGGATCGGGACTACCGGACGCCGGCGAACACCGCCGAACTGTTCTACCTCGGGCTGCAGAAACACGGCGTCGAGACCCGCATGGTGCGCTACCCCCGCGAGGGTCACGAACTCTCGCGGTCCGGCGAACCGGGCCACGTCGTCGATCGCATCGAACGCATCGCCCGGTGGTTCGACGGCTACTCCGACCACCACGACGCGCCGCCCGCCCTCGAACGCGATCGGAACGCCGGCCTCTCGAGCGGTGACGACGACGCGGACCGGGGCGAGGACGGGACGTAAGCGATCCACCTACCCGATCGGCCGAGAGTCGCGAACGCGCGCTCAGGTCGTCCGGAACGCCCGATCGCCGGCGTCGCCCAGGCCGGGCACGATGAAGCCGTCGTCGTCGAGGTGATCGTCGATCGAGACCGTCAGGAGGTCGGCCTGTGGGACGGCATCGCCGACCCGGAGCAGTCCCTCTGGGGCCGAGACGGCCGAGAGCACGATCAGGTTCTCCGGTTCGGCCGCGGCGCTCTCGACGACGTGGTCGAGCACGGTACACATCGTACTCCCCGTCGCGAGCATCGGATCCGCGACGATCACCGTATCCTCCTCGTGGATCTCGGGCAGTTTCACGTAGTCGACCGTGATCGGGAACGACCCGTCCTCGTCGCGCCCGGCCTCCTCGTTGCGACTCGCGCTGATGACGCCCTGCCTGGCGCGCGGGAACGCCTTCAACAGCCCCTCGACGAACGGCGTCGCGGCGCGCAGGACGTTGATGATGACCACGTCGTCCAGCCCGCGGACGCGCTCGCCCATCGTCGCTTCCAGGGGCGTCTCGATCTCGACGTACTCGGTCTCCATCCGGCCGTCGATGATCTCGTAGCCGCAGATCCGCCCGAGTTTGACCAGTCCTTTCCGGAAGCTGACCTGCTCGGTTTCGACGTCTCGGAGCCGCGAGAGCGTATCTTTCGCCAGTGCGTGCGTGACGAGATAGGCGTTGTCCCGATCTTCGATCGTCATACTCGAATACGGATTCGCCGGGTAGTTCATGGTATCGGTCCGACGCGAACGGCGATACCGTGCTGACAGAACGATCGGGGTCGCGATCCCCGTTATGGGCCGGACCGCGGATTCCCCCGCACCGATCGCGCTCAACGCGAGGTTACCCGCTCGGTGCGGTCCGATCACCTGACGGCGCGGCCCGGGCCGTCCCTCGAAAGGCCTGATTAGGGGACGAGAGCGGTCGTAACAGTGTGGTCGCTTTACTCGGCGATCGATCGACCGTCACGGTAGCGGACAGGTGACGCTATGACACAGGACCAGCACCGGCCACGGCAGGAACGGTACCAGCAACAGGGTCAACACCGGCGAGAGGAACAGCGGTCGGCCAGCCCGCACATAGCCGATGCGATGGGCGGGAGCAGTCACCACACGGGCGGGCAGCAGATGGAAGGCCAACGACGGTCCGAGCGGACGAGCGAGCGGCGGACGGGAAGACAGCGGACCGGCGCACAGCAACTGACCGAGCAGATGGGGCGCCGAGAGACCGGGAGTCGGGATCGATCGTTCGAGGACCACATGACCGACGAGCTGCGCATCGTTCTCGAGGATTTCAGCGACCTCTCACACGTCGCCGCCTGGTGTGCCACGGAGTGTGCATCCGGTCGGCCGGAACTCGGGACCTGCGCCCGAATCTGCCAGGACCTCGCCGAGATCGCCGCCCTCAACGAGATGCTGATCGCCCGCGACTCGATGTTCGGCCCCGACGTCGCGGACATGTTCATCGACGTCGCGAGCGAAGGCCTGCCGGAACTCCGCCGGTACCAGCACCATCCACACGTCGCCGAGACGATCGCGACGATCGAGCGAACGATGACGTCGTGCGAGACCGTCCTCCGGCAGGTCGGACGGGGCGCCCAGATGGGCGGCGAGGGAATGCAGGGACTGCCCGAGCAGGGACGGCACGGCCGGGGAATGAGCGGCCAGCCGACGGGCCGATCGGAGATGACGGGACAGCAATACTGACCGCACGTTGCAGGGGTAGCAACGAAGTTTATGCCGATCCATCTCCTACCACCCGCCCAACCGAATGGAAGAGAGCATCTCGGGATTCAAAGTTCGCGGTGACTGGGGCGACGTCGTCGAGCACGGCGAACGCATCACGCAGGCGCTCCGGGACGCCGGGGTCCACGACCCCGACCGGACAAACGGCACCGACTTCTCACCCGCCTTCGAGGAGTGGGAGGAGTGGCGACCGCGCGCCCACGAGACCCTCGATTCGGACGTCAGCGAGAAGACCGCCGACCAGGCGAGCGTCGAAGAAGGGAAAGGCGAGAAAGCCGGGAAAAAGCCCGACGAGGACATCAAGACCGCCGGCGAGAAGCTGTCGGAGTCGTACGAACGGCTCGAGGATGACGATCCGGAAGCCGCGGTCGGCACCTGGAAGGAGTCGGTCAACTACGTCGCGCGGGCGGCCGACTCCGCCAGCCGCAAGGCGATCCGCCGGGTCGAGGACACGGTCTACCAGAACGTGATGACCCAGCTCGCGCCGTACTACTTCGACAACGAACTCGTCAGCGCCAACATCCAGCAGTCGACCCGCGGCGGCAACGGCGACGAGCAGTTCGTCTTCGAGGTCAACGTCAACGACGACGCCCTGAAAGAGGACGTCTCCGATCGACTCGCCGAACTCGACGAGGAGATCGATCGGTGGCACGTCGAGGTCGAAAAGGACACGGACGCCGCCGAAGCGATCGAGGGCGCCGAACCGCCGCCCGAACCGGAGCCGGAGGAGCAGTCAAAATCGACGACGAACTGACGGCGCGGCCGATCGCTACCGGGCCTCGCTCGCCGCCTCCTCGGCGGTCCCTTGCTGGCGGCCGTCAACCCGGCCCAGACCGGGGACCGCGACGCGGCGTTCGACGCGGTCCATCAGGTTCGTCGCCGTCAGCACCAGTCCCAGGTAGACCAGCGCGAGCAGGCCGAAAATCGTCGTGTACTCGAGGTTCGAGGACGCGATGCGGCTGGCGCGGTAGTAGAGTTCCGGGACCGTGATGAACCCCGCCAGCGAGGAGTACTTGATCAGGTAGACGAGTTCGTTCGTCCACGCCGGGATCGCGTACCGCAGCGTCTGCGGGAGGACGACGTACCGGATCCCGTCGAATTTCGAGAGCCCGATCGCGCGAGCCGCGGTCAGCTGTCCCTCGTCGACGCTCTCTAGGGCGCCGCGGATGTACTCGGCCTGGTAGGCCGAGCCGTTGATCGTGAAGCCGACGATGGCGATCCAGAACGCGTACGCGGGAACGAAGCCCCGACCGACAACGTCGACGTCGTTGAGCGGGACCGCCAGATAGGGCGTGTAGTAGAGGACGAACAGCTGGGCCAAAAGCGGCGTCCCCCGGATCAGTTCGGTGTACGCGATCGCGAGCCAGCGGAACGGGCCGCCGTACACCCGAAGCACGGCGACCGGGACCGCGATACAGAACCCGAGGACGACGCTTGCCGCCGTCAGGACGATCGTATACCAGGCGCCGGTCGCCAGCGCGGGGGCGATCTCGATCGCGAGGGCGATCCCGTCGAACGCGCTCGCGAGCCACTCGGTCGAGACGCCGACCGGTCCGACCACTGCCCTGGTGTTCGCGAACGTCTCGGCCGCGCGTTCGAACGGGACCGGCGAGAGGAAGTTCTCCCCCCCACCGGGACCGATGCCCCACCGACCGAGCGTCCAGTCGTAGAGCCAGCGCGTGACGAGCCAGCCCCAGAAGGCGACGCCCGCGACGAGCGCGAGCAGTCCCTGGACGTCCCAGGACCGCCCCGGCAGACGCGTCCCGATCGATCGCGTCTCGCCGATCGATTCGGCGCCCTCCGTCCGCTCAGTCATGGCGAATGCTCTCGAAGAATCGGGCGGTTCGCTCGTGTTCGGGATCGTCGAACAGTTGCGCCGGCGGGCCGCGTTCGACGATCCGGCCCTCGTCGAGGAACGTGATGCCGCTCGCCGCGCCGCGGGCGAACCGCATCTCGTGGGTGACGACGACCATCGTCATCCCCTCGGCGACGAGTTCGTCCATCACGGCCAGCACCTCGTTGCTCAGTTCCGGATCGAGCGCGCTCGTCGGCTCGTCGAACAGCATGACCTCGGGATCCATCGCGAGCGCGCGGGCGATCCCGACGCGCTGTTTCTGCCCGCCCGACAGCTGTGCCGGGTAGGACTCGGCCTGGTCGGCGAGGCCGACGCGGGCCAGTTCGGCGTCGGCGCGCTCTCGGGCCTCCTCCTTGCTCATGCCGCGGACCTTGCGGAGCCCGAGGGTAACGTTCTTCCGCGCTGTCAGGTGAGCGAACAGGTTGATGTCCTGGAACACCATCCCGATCTGCTGGCGGATCTCGTTCGGATCGGTCTCCGGGCTCGTCACCTCGGTGTCGCCGAGGTAGATGTGTCCGCTGTCGATTTCCGTCAGTCGGTTGAGACACCGCAGCAGCGTCGACTTGCCGCTCCCGCTGGGGCCGACGAGCACCTCGACGTCGCCGCGATCGATCTCGAGGGAGATCCCCCGAAGCACCTCCTCGTCGCCGTAGGACTTCCGGAGGTCGTCGATCCGTAACAGCGGTTCGCCCGCGATCGACTCGCGCCCGCTGGATTCGGTTCGATCCTGTGCTGTACGTCCGCTCGCGCCGTCCGTTCGAGATTCTGTCACGACGACTCACCTGGAATTTCGAAGTGGTTACTCACGTAATCGAGGGTGCGGTTGGTACTGAAGGTCAACACGAAGTAGATCAGGCTGATGAAGAGGATAATCTCCAGAATTGCGGTGGTCTGCTCGGTGAACAGGTCGTAACTGCGCTTGAGCAGTTCCCCCAGCCCGATCGCGAACGCGATCGACGTGTCCTTCAGCACGATCGTGAACTCGTTCTGGAACCCGGGGACGCTCCGGCGCAGCGCCTGCGGGACCATCACGTTGCGGATCGACTCGAGGCGACTCATCCCGATCGATCGTGCGGCTTCCATCTGACCCTCGTCGACGCTCTGGAGTGCCCCCCGGAAGATCTGGGACTGGTAGGCGGCGCTCCGAAAGCCGAGCGCGATCGTCGCGGCCATGAACGCCTCGGGAACGGCCGTCGGGACGGTAAACGGCGTCGGCCCGAGCACCCAGTCGATCCCCTCGAGGACCGCGCCCGTCGGTTCGAGGACGATCTCGATCGGCAGCACGTAGTAGGTGAAGATGATGATGACGAGGATCGGCGTGCCGCGCAACACGACGCCGGCCTTGCGGACGATCGAGCGGAGATAGCCGTCGCCATACACCTCGATCGCCCCCGCCGGAAAGCCCGCGACGAAGCCGAGCAGGAGACTGGTGATCGTCAGGACGATCGTGATGACCGTCCCTGCAAGCAGGTAGTCGGCGTTCTCGGCGACGAACGCCCAGTCCTCGCCGAGCGCGTCGCTCACGACGCCCTGGAGTACCGGTGAGTGGTCGAGCGCGGCGATCGTCTCTGCCACCGGGAGCGTCGTCAGGGGGCCGCCGATCGGTGCGACGAAATCCATTCTGTATCAGGTTACTCGCCGAACCACTCGCGCGTGATCTCCTCGTACTGGCTCGACTCCTCGACGGCCGCGATCCCGTCGCTGAGTGCGGACTGGAGGTCGTCCTCACCCTGCCGGAGACCGAATCCGTACTCCTCGCCGGTCTCGAAGGTGAACGCCACCTCGACGTCGCGGTCCGCCGCGAACGTCGCGCCGACCGGTTCGTCGAGGACGACCGCGTCGATTCTCCCCTGTTCCAACTCCTCGACGGCGAACACGTAATTATCATAAGACGTGTAGTTGACGTCGTCGAGTTCGTCTTCGACGACGCCCTCGCCGGTCGTCCCGGACTGGGCGCCGACGGCCGACCCCTCGAGGTCATCCAGCGAGGACGGCTGGAAATCCCCGCCAGACTGGACGAGCACCGACTGGTCGGCGCTGTAGTACGGATCGGAGAACGCGATGGACTCCTGGCGCTCCTCGGTGATCGTCATCGCAGCCGCGATCACGTCGATGTTCCCGCTGTCGAGGGCGGGAATCAGCGAGTCGAACTCCAGTTCCTCCCACCCGGTCAGTTCGTACTCGGTCTCCGCGACGACGGCCTCGAGGAGGTCGATGTCGAACCCAACGAGTTCGCCCCCCTCGTTCATCTCGAACGGCGGGAAGCCGGGCGCCGTTCCCGCGACGATCTGGTTGTCCCCACCGTCACCACCATCGTCACCGTCTCCGTCGTCGCCGCCGTCACCATCGTCCCCGTCGCCGGTATCTTCGAGACAGCCGGCCAGTCCGACCGTGCCGAGTCCCGCGACCCCGCTCAGCTTCAGGTAACGCCGCCTGTCGATCGAGTTCGAGCGTTCGCTCATGGTTGCTACTGCCACGGATAGCCCTTAGTCCTTAAGATCTCTTCGTTCCGTGCGTGCACGCGCCGGACGCACAGATCGTCGATCCGACCCGAACTCGCGATCCACCGCGCCGTCGCCGGCACCCGCAGGTCGGCACACACTTGTAGGGCCACCGGTAAGAACCCAGTAGATGGTCGAGATCGCGACGGTTGGGACGTTTCTGGTCGCCGCGATCGCCAGCCTCTTTATGGCCTGGGCGATCGGTGCCGGATCGAGCGGATCGACGCCGTTCGCCCCTGCGGTCGGCGCAAACGCGATCTCCGTGATGCGGGCCGGCTTCCTCGTCGGACTGCTGGGCTTTGCCGGCGCGGTACTCCAGGGCGCGAACGTCTCCGAAGCCGTCGGCGCCGAGTTGATCGGCGGTGTCACGCTCTCGCCGATGGCCGCGACGATCGCGCTTTCCATCGCGGCCGTCCTGGTCGCGATCGGCGTCTTCGCGGGGTATCCGATAGCGACGGCGTTCACCGTCACCGGCGCGGTCATCGGCGTCGGACTGGCCATGGGCGGCGATCCCGCGTGGCCGAAGTACACCGAAATCGCCACCCTGTGGATCCTGACCCCGTTCGTCGGAGGGGGTCTCGCCTACGCGATCGCCCGGACGCTCCGTGCCGAACCGATCGACGAGGAGACGCTCATCGTCGTGCTCGCGGCCTTCGTCGGCGCGCTCGTCGCCAACCTCGAGTTCGCGATCCTCGGCCCGGAGGAGGCCGGCGGCGCGTCGATCGCCCAGACCGCCGGCGGCTGGCTCCCCGGCCCGACGGTCGCCGGCATCGCCGCCGCGACAGTCGTGATCGCGGCCGCCTGGGCGCTCGCGATCGGCGTCGATCTCCGGCAGGGTACCGAACGCGGGGAGCGACACTTCCTGCTCGTCCTCGGCGGCCTGGTCGCGTTCTCCGCCGGCGGGAGCCAGGTCGGACTGGCGGTCGGTCCGCTGATCCCGCTGTCGGGCGACCTCGGGCTGCCGCTCCCCGCCCTGTTGCTCGGCGGCGGGTTCGGTCTCCTGCTCGGTTCCTGGACCGGCGCCCCGCGGATGATCAAGGCGATCTCGCAGGACTACTCCTCGCTCGGCCCCCGGCGATCGATCGCCGCGCTCATCCCGTCGTTCATCATCGCTCAGACCGCCGTCCTCTACGGCATCCCCGTCTCGTTCAACGAGATCATCGTCAGCGCGATCATCGGGAGCGGCTACGCCGCGGCCGGGGCCGGCGGCGGGGTCAGCGGCCGCAAGATGGGCTACACGGTGCTCGCGTGGATCGGCTCGCTCGCCGGTTCGATCGTCGTCTCCTACGTCGGCTTCCGCGTCGTCTTCTCGGTGCTGGGTTGAGTCGGCTGGATTGGACCACCAGTACGACCCGCCGCCGACACCAGGTCGCCGCCGTCGACGGCAGTTACCGATCCGCGTTCGATCTATCGGCGTCCGATCCCGCTCGGCATATCGAACCGCCTTTACAGCAACGCTACCCAGATCGGGTATGGACGACTCCGAACCGATCAGTTGGCGACGGGACGCCACGACCTCCCGGACGGTCCGCGTCCTGTGGTCGCTCGGCGTCGGCACCTTCCTCGCGGCCATCTCGATCATCGCATTCTGGCGCATCTTCGACCTGACCGGCCAGATCGGCGGCCAATCGATCGTCGCCGCCGTCGCCGCCGGCATCGTGGCGACGATCCTCGTGCTCGCCGTCTCCAACCGGACCGAACAGCACGTCGAGGCGATCGGCCGGCGACTGCCGATCACGCCGCCCACGGGCAAGAGTCTCGACCGCGCGATGGACGCCGCGATCGGTGCGATCGTCATGGTGGCGGTCATGGGTACGCTGATCGTGGCCGGCAGAATCGTCTCCCAGCGGGACCTCCTCGCGGTCGGAGCCGGCCCGTTCACGGGGCTGGCCGCGCTGATGATCCCGCTCGCGTTCGTCGCGATCGCGCTGGCGGTGTTCCTCAAATCCGTCGGCACCTTCGATCCCGAGGACGAAGCGATCTACCTCTACGATCCCGACCAGGCGATCGATCTCGACGTGATCCAGGACGCGTCGATCCGGCAGGTCGGCGACACCGCGATCGTGAAATTCGACTACGCCCAGCCCGACGGCCAGTACGTCCAGGGACCGCGCCGTCTGACGATGCCGCCGGCCGTCGCTCGCGAGGTACAGGCACTGGTTCGATCGAAGTCCTCGCCCGCGCGGTAACGACGCGATCGCGCGTTACTGCTCGCCTTCCGCTTCGAGGTCGTCCACGTCGTCGGGTTCCTGCTCGAGTTTTCGCAAGCGAGCCTTCATGATGCGGGTGTTTTCGACGTCCTCGACGGTGATCCGGACGCCGTCGAAATCGATCTCCTCGCCCTCCTCGACGAGGCGGCCCGCGCGGTTGAAGATGAAGCCGGCGATCGTCTCGAACTCCTCACCCTCGGGCAGGTCGATGTCGAGCGCCTCGTTGACGTCCTCGATGTTGACCTCGCCCCGGACGAGGACGGTGTCGGCGTCGATGTCCTCGATCGGCTGTTCCTCGCCGCCCTCTAAGATCTCGCCGATGATCTCCTCGACCATGTCCTCCATCGTCACCAGCCCCTCGGTGGTGCCGAACTCGTCGATGACGATCGCCATGTGCATCCGGTTTTCCCGCATCTCGGTCAGCAGTTCGTCGACGTTCTTCGACTCGGGGACGTGGAGCGTCGGTTGGATGAGATCCGCGAGTTCGAGGGTCTCGACCTCGGTTTCGCCGTAGTTGAGGTCGCGCACGAGGTCGCGAATGTGGACGACCCCGAGGACGTTGTCGAGACTCCCCTCGTAGACCGGGATGCGGGCGTGGCCGCTCTGGATACAGGTCTCGATCGCCTCGTCGATCTCGGCGTCTTTCGGCACCGCGGTCATATCCAGCCGGGGAGTCATCACCTCCTTGACGATCGTATTGTTGAACCGGAAGATACGGGTGAGCATCTCGTGTTCCTCCTCCTCGAGGACGCCCTCGCGCTCCCCGGACTCGATCATCTCCTGGATCTCGTCGCGGGTGACGTACGGCGACTCGATCGCCCCCGTCGAGCCCGTAAGCCGGTTGACCTGCCGGGTGAGGTAGTCGAAGAGAACGATCAGCGGGAACAGCAGGTACTCCGTGGCTTTCAGCGGCTTCGAGATGCGAACGGCCCAGGACTCGGTGTTCTCGACGGCGTAGGACTTGGGGACGCTCTCGCCGAACAGGAGGACGAGGGTGGTAATCCCGAACGTCGCCAGCAACACGCCGACGAGACCGCCGAAATAGATCGACAGGATCGCCGTCGCGATGGAGGACGTCGCGATGTTGACGATGTTGTTGCCGACGAGGATCGTCACGAGCAGTCGGTGCGGGTCGTCCTTGAGCGTTTTCACCAGTTCCGCACCGTCGATACCCTCCTCGATCATTCCCTCCAGCCGGTGTTTGGGTAGGTTGAACATCGCGATTTCGGACGAGGAGAAGAACGCGGAGAGGCCGATGAGGACCACGACGGCCAGCACGCCGAGGATCGTCACCGTCGATTGATCGAACTCGAGACCCACGACTGGAAGGTCGTACGCGGCGAGCACGGCTTCGAACAGCGAAGACATCGGCATTGATGTGGAGACTTGTTACCGGATCGGTTAACCGTTTACTGTTTTGCGGTCGGAACCACCGCCGACGACACGTTTACCCGCGCCTTTCCCGAACGAAAGTCTATGACCGCGTCAGGAAGCGCAGCGGCGGCCGCACCGATCACGCTCTACCGACTGCAGGGGTGTCCCTACTGCGAGCGCGTGGTTCGGCTACTCGACGAGTACGACCTCGATTACACGTCGCGGTTCGTCGACCCGATGCACTCCCGCCGGGACGTCGTCAGGCGCGTCGCGGGCGTCCGGACCGTCCCCGTCGTCGTCGACGAAACCACCGGCGTCACGATGGCCGAAAGCGCGAACATCGTCGACTACCTCGAGTCGACCTACGGCGATCGGACCGCCGCCGACGCCGCTCCGGAGGCGGCCGCCGCCGACGCCGGAGGTGACGAGTAATGCCCGAGTTCGACGTCGTCGACCTCGGCCCCGCCGACGGTCCAGAACCCGGCGACGACGCCCCCGACTTCACCCGGCCGCTGGTCTCCGACGAGTTCTGGCAGGATCGGACGCTCTCGGACCTGACGAACGAGGGTCAGACGATCCTCGTCTTCACCCCCATGATCGGCTCCTTCGTGGGCAAGTACGTCTACGACGAACTCGCCGATCGCGGCTGGGACGAGCGCGACGAACGCGTCGTCGGCGTCACCGCCTCGACGCCGTACGGGATCTCGAGGTTCCTCGACGAGAACGACTCCCCGTTCGAGATTTTCGCCGATCCCGCCAACGCGGTCGCGGAGTCGTACGGGATCGCACACGACCTCGACGGGATGACCGGGATCGGCGAACCGCGTCCCGCGTTCGTCGCGATCGACACGGACGGCACCGTCGAGGCGGCGTGGGTCGCGACCGAGTGGCCCGAGTTTCCCGACTACGACGACCTCGAGTCGCAACTCGGACTCGCGTAGCGACGCGGTACGCTTTTGCCGGTTACGGCCCGATAGTCGATCGAATGAGTGAGCTCGATCGTGCGGCAGCCGCGATCACGAACGGGGAACTCGTCGTCTACCCTACGGAGACCGTCTACGGCCTCGGTGCGGACGCGCTCGATCCCGACGCCGTCGACCGCGTCTTCGACGCCAAGGGCCGGGACCGATCGAAGCCGGTCTCGCTCGCCGTGCCCTCCGTCCCGGCCGCGTTCCAGTACGTGCGGGCGACCGATCGCGAGCGCCACTTCATGGCGCAGTTTTTGCCCGGCCCCGTGACGGTGCTCTGTCGACGACGCGAGGCCGTTCCGGACGAACTGACGGCCGGGCGCGATCGGGTCGGCGTCCGGATCCCGGACCACGACCTCGCGCTGGCGCTCTGTGAACGGGCCGAGACGCCGATCACCGCGACGAGCGCGAACGTCAGCGGGCAGGGAAGCGTTCGACGGCTCGACGACCTGGATCCGGCGATCCGCGAGGCGGCCGCGGTGACCCTCGACAGCGGGGAGACCGCGGGCACCGAGAGTACCGTCGTCGACGTCTCGAGCGGAACCATCCACCGGCGGGGGGCACTGGCCGACGAGATCGAAGCCTGGCTCGATCGGCACTAACCGAACCCGAGCAGCGATCGTAGCGTCCGCGTCCGGACGCCACACTCC
This sequence comes from Halosolutus sp. YCN4, assembly GCF_059736495.1. Taxonomy (NCBI): domain Archaea; kingdom Methanobacteriati; phylum Methanobacteriota; class Halobacteria; order Halobacteriales; family Natrialbaceae; genus Halosolutus; species Halosolutus sp. YCN4. The sequence goes on from NZ_JCASSM010000002.1 coordinate 204,611, forward strand.
TCAGCGAACTCGCAGGCCGCGCACTTCGATCGGTTGTCGATCCGTGGCGGCGGCCCGTCGAGTTCCCGGACCGTCCGCAGGGCCGCCCGGTACTCGGCTTTCCGGCGGGTCGTGAGGTCGAGTCGCCGGATCACGCCGGCGGCCGGGTACTCCAACCACGCCCCCTCGACGGGGGTCTCGTGCTCCCACGAGAGTGCCTTGGCCGCCGCGACCGCGTGGACCGATTGCGGGTGCCAGACCCCCCGTTCGGGCGGTTTTCCGGCCGAGACGATCGCGGGTTCGATCGGCGCTTCCAGCACCTTGTGGACGATCCCGCGACAGTCGCGCCCGGTGACGAGGACGTTCCGATCGGCCGGGTCGCACAGTCTGGCCCAGTGATCCGTGTCGTCCCCGCCCTCCGTGCCCGCGCCGCCATCGAGGCGGTCCCGTGCGCTCGCCAGGCGCTCGCGATACGTCGCCGGCGGGACGGCGATCGGTTCGGCCGCGAGTTCCGCGGCGGATGCGTCGAGCAACTCGCCGTACCGTGTCGCGAGGTCCCTGATCGCATCGATCTCGGGCGGCGGTTCCCGATCGTGATCGTCTCGCGTTCGCTGGTAGTAACACTTGCGCGGGCAGTACGCGACCGTCCGGAGATCGCTGAACGCGACGTGTCGAGTCACGGGACGTCTGGCCGCCCGTTCATATAAAAAGGTGTGGTCAAGATCGGTTACGAAAGCTGCTGATATTCCAACACACCGGCAGTTGTACCGAGCGAAGCGAGCGCTCGGCCTTTTTTCATCGAAGTTTTTTACCGGGGTTCGACCGAGCGAAGCGAGGGAGGACCCCGGTAAAAAAGTTCGGTTCTAGAACTCCACGTCCGTCTCCATCCCCTCGGTAGCGTCCTCGAGGCCGTCCTCGCGGACGTCGCTCGCCATTCGATCGGTCAGGTCGGCGTCGGCGAGGACGCTGTCGAACTCGTCGCGGTAGCGATCGTTGGCCGCGCGCGACTCGTCCTCGGCGGCGGCGATCTTCCGGTAGCGGCGGATCTGGGCTTCGCTGACGTCGTACTCGTTGGCGAGCGTGGCGTCGTCCTCGTCCCGGTTGCGGATCGCGACGAGGTCGACCTCGTCGGCGTCGTCGTCGGCCACGAGGTGGAGGGAGAGACGCGCCTCGAAGACGTCGTCCTCGGAGACGCTCAGTTCGTCGGCGATCGCCGCGTCGCTCTGGTCGTCGTAGAACGCCTTGGCGAGGTCGACGAGCTGGTCGTCGGAGAGCGGCGTCGTGAACTCGTATCGCTCGCGCATCTGCGTGATGACGTTTTCGAGCCGTTCCCCGACGCTCCGTTCGTCTTTCTCGAGCGAGCCGCGAGTGTCCTCCTGCGATTCGGTGACGGTCGCCTCACCATCGGTGACGTCGGTGAAGATGTCCCGGAGCTCCTCGGTTTTGTCGTTCATGGGTGGACACTCCCGACGGGCGGCTATTTAAGCCTGTTGCCAGATAACGTCGGTCGGGAACCGACCACGGACAACGTTTATAAACTCACAACCGCGAATTTATTTCCGCAAGAGGGCGCCGGGGTGACGGATCGGTTGGTGTGACAAGAGTTAAGTCACATCCCTCCGGGTCATAGAACATGAACATCGTAGCCCAGTCGGAGGTGAGCAGGGAAACGTACTGGGGAATCAGCAGTACGGAGTACGCACTGTTCTATCTCCTCGCGACCATCACGATCGTCGTCCTGCTCTACGGCGTCTACCAGCGCTTCAGTCGCTACGCCGAGGGCGACGACGATCCGTTCGCTCGGATCGACGACCTCCCGGGTCGGATCACGAGCGCCGCGAAGATCGTCCTCTCGAACGAGAAGAACTTCAATCGGGACCTCTACGGCGGTCTGATGCACTCCTTTATCCTCTGGGGGTTCCTGACCCTGTTCATCGCGACGTCGATCATCGCGTTCAACCAGTACGGGACCGACCTGTTGCTGGATATCGACTTCTGGCAGGGAGACTTCTACCTCGGCTACCAGTTCATGGTCGACGCGATGGGCCTGCTGTTCGTCGTCGGGATCGGGATGGCGATGTACCGCCGGTACTGGGTTCGTAACGAACGGCTTTGGGATCGCCACACCTCCAACGAAGACGACGTCTTCATCTGGACGCTGTTCGGTCTCGGCGTCGGCGGCTTCCTGCTCGAGGGCTTTCGCATCTACGCGACCGGCATGCCCGAACACGAGATCGTCAGCTTCGTCGGGTACGGCCTCGCGATGGTCCTCGACGCGATCGGACTTCCGACGATCGAGGGGACGGCGACGGACCCGACCTACACCGCGGTGAGCGTGCTCGGGGTAAACGCCGAGACGCTCCACTGGCTGACCTGGTGGTCGCACTCGCTGCTCGCGTTCTTCTTCATCGCGTGGATCCCCTACGCCAAGCCGTTCCACATGATCTCCTCGTTCGCGAACGTCGTCGTCCGCGACGAGAAGGCCGGCAAGCGCCTCCCGAACGTCCCGTCGGACCTCGACGCGACCAACGCCGAGTCGATCGACGACTTCACCTGGAAGGAAATCCTCGACCAGGACGCCTGTACCAAGTGCGGTCGCTGTTCTTCGGTCTGTCCCGCGAAGGCGTCCGATCGGCCGCTGGACCCGCGCAACGTCATCCTCGACCTGAAGACGTATCGCGAGGAACTCGACGCTGGCGGCGACGAGCAGCCGATCATCGCCGACGGCGGCACCTCGGTGATCGACGCGGAGACGATGGAGTCCTGCATGGCCTGTATGGCCTGCATGGACGCCTGCCCGGTCGAGATCGAACACCTCCAGTCGTTCACCCGGCTCAACCGTCAGTTGACCGACCAGGGAGACGTCTCCTCGTCCATGCAGGACGTCTTCCAGAACGTCATGCAGAACGGCAACACCTTCGGGGACAGTCCCCGGAACCGCGGCGACTGGAGCGACGAGCTCGAATTCGACGTCGCCGACGCCCGCGAGGAGGAAGTCGACTACCTCTGGTACGTCGGCGACTTCCCGAGCTACGACGAGCGCAACAAGAAGGTGGCTCGATCGCTGGCCGCAATCTTGGAGGAGGCCGACGTCAGCTTCGGGATCCTCTTCGACGACGAGAAGTACGACGGCAACGACATCCGCCGCGTCGGTGAAGAGTTCCTCTACGTGGAACTCGCCGGCCACCACGTCGAGACCTGGGAGGACTGCGAGTTCGACAAGATCGTCTGTACGGACCCCCACTCCTACAACACGTTCAAGAACGAGTATCCCGAGGTCGACTTCGAGGAGTTCTCGGACGACCCGATGATGCCGTTCGACTACGAGGACCAGTGGAACGCCGACGGCGAGATCGAGGTGCTCCACTGGACGCAGGCCGTGGAGGAACTCGTCTCCGAGGGCCACCTCGACCTGAACGGAACCGAACTCGACTACACGGTCACCTACCACGATCCGTGTCACCTCGGCCGGTATAACGACGAGTACGAGGCCCCGCGCGAACTCATCGAGGCCACGGGCTGTACGCTCGACGAGATGCCCCGCAACCGCGACAACTCCTTCTGCTGTGGCGGCGGCGGTGGCGGCCTCTGGATGGACTTCGAGGAGGAGCCGAAACCGAGCGAGGAGCGCATCCGCGAGGCCCTGGAGGACACCGACGCCGGCGCCGGCGTCGAGAAGTTCGTCGTCGCCTGTCCGATGTGCATGACGATGTACGAGGACGGCCGCAAGACCGGCGGCTACGAGGACGAGATCGAGGTCGTCGACGTCGCCGAACTCATCGTCGAGGCGATCGGCGCCGAGGAGAAGGCGAAGGTCGCGGCGGCCGCCGACTGATCTGCCACTCACCGGTTCGTTTTACGTTCGAGACCGATTCGACGTCGCTTACCCCCGTTTGCTGACAAACTGGAGATCGGTTCAGTTGGGACGATCGTTAGAACTGCCGACGGTCGCAGCGCAGTCCGCGGTGTCCGCTTCGACGGCCGGCCCGGTCGCGGTCACCTCGCGGACGAACTCGACGAAGTTGTCGAAGACCAGTTTCGCCTCGCAGGCGTCCCGGTAGTTCGCCGCGGTGATCTCGTCGAGGACGGACTCGCGACGTTCGTCGGAGAGGTCCTTCCGGTGGACGAGTTCGCGGGCCGTCTTCGTGTCGTACTCCGGGTGGAACTGAACGCCGAAGACCCGGTCCTTGCGGAAGCCGTGGTTCGAGTACTCGTTCTCGGCCAGCGGCTCGGCTCCCGGCGGCAGCGCCGTCACCGCGTCGGAGTGGCTCGTGAAGGCCGTGAACTCCCGCGAGACGCCGTCGAACAGTCGCGAGTCGGAAACCTGCTCGATCGGACTGTAGCCGACCTCGTAAGCCCCCATGTCCGCGACCGTACCGCCGAGGACGTCCGCCAGCAACTGGTGGCCCCAGCAGATCCCGAGGGCCGGGATCCCGCGATCGATCGCCGAGCCGACCCACTCCTTCGTGGCGTCGATCCAGTCCTCGTCCCAGTAGACCGACGAGCGCGAACCGGTGACGACGATCCCGTCGAACGCGACGTGTCGGGGAACGGTCCCGTCGGTGACGTCGAACTCGGCCAGCGAGGCGTCGAGTTCGCGCCGGAAGTTTCGCGTCGTGTTCGCGTCCTCGTGGGCCGCGTTGAGGACGGCGAGACGGAGCTGACTCATTGGCCGCTAGTGGCGACTCGACGGAAATAGGCCTTCCGTCGCGCGCCGGCGTTGCCGCGAGCGGAGACGGGAATTGCGGGCCGTGCGACGTTCACCGCGGGAGAGAAGGGGCGACCGATAGTCGCAACCGAACGTCACTGCACACCCGATCGCAGGACGGCTTCGCGAGCAGTGTGTAACTCGTTTCAGTTGCTACTATACTGCAGGTGATAGCGTCCGTCCTCGTCGCGCCGGACGGACTCGCCGGTGTCGAACCAGCCGTCGGTGAACCGACCGCGATCGGGGTCGGACTCGGCCGTCGATTCGGCGGTCTCCTCGGCCGCCGGGTCGTACCACTCGTCGTCGGTTCCGGCATCGGTTGCGTAGCCGTCGGCGAGCACCGGCCCCGATAGCTGGAGTCGTCCCTCGATTGCGCCCTCCAGAACGGTTCCCTCGGCGTCGACGAGGCGGGCCCGACAGTCCAGTACGGGGCGGCCGACGCCGGTTTCGTGGACGGATTCGGCCTCGTCTCGATCGGGATCGATCGCTCCGCTCAGGGCGACGGGGCACTCGAGCCGACCGTACGCCCGGGCAATCGGGACGCCGCGGTCGACGAGCGGCGCGAACATCTCCGCCGGCGTTGCGGCATCACAGAGCACGCGATCGAGCCCGTCGACCGCCGCGACCCCGTCGTTGGCCGCCAGGTCGCGGATCGCGGTCGATCGACAGGCCAGCGTCGTCACCCCGTGATCCGCGATCGCCGTCAGCGCGTCGCCGGGATCGAAGGCCCGATCGAGCAGGACGGTTCCCCCGGCGTAGAGCAGGGGAAGCGCCACCCGGAACAGCCCGTCGGCCGTCGAGAGCGGCGTACAGACGATCGTCGAGTCGGCGCCGGAGAGCCCCCACGTCACGGCGGCCGTGATGCAGTTCCACTCGACGGCGCGCGCCGAGAAACCGGCGACCGGGCGTCCGGACTCGCCGTGGAGCGCGAGGAGCGGGGCGTTCCGATCGCCGTCCGCGCGCTCGGATTCGGGATCCCCGTCGTCCGCGTCGGACGGCTCGATCGACGCGCCCTCTTCGGCCGCCAGTTCCTCGAGCGTCACCGATCGATCGAACGGGATCGATCGGACGAGGTCCCGCTGGGCGGCCTCGGAGACGACGAGGTCCGGGTCGAGCACCCCGAACGGGCGCCTCACCGTCGCCGGCGTCAGCCAGTGACAGATCGGGGCGTACGTCGCCCCCAGCCGTCGGCAAGCGAAGAGGACGGCGAGCGAGGCCACCCGGTTGCGCGAGACGAAACAGACGGTGTCGCCGGCCCCGATTCCGAGCGACGCCAGACGCCCGGCGGTGCGACCGGTGATCGCGGAGAGTTCTCCGTACGAGACGCGGTCTTCGTGGACGGTCTCGGCGGGCGCGTACAGCCGTTCCTCGGAGATGTCGACGACTGCGGTCCGGTCCGGAAACCGATCGGCGCGGCGGGCCAGCGAGAGCGTCACAGACGCGACTGCGACACCCGCAACCGTAGTAGGAAGGGGGTCATTCGCAAGCATCGAAACAACGGACGTCACCGGACGAAGTGTTCAAAAGCACCACACCAAAGACGACACCCTCCGTTCTGAGAACTACGTTCATGTGGTCGAACACGCCGCTGGTAGTCGCAGTCGCGATTCCCGAGCTCCCGCTCGAGGAGCCGGTCCTGGTATTCACCATCGCGCTGGCGGTCTTCCTTGTCGGACCGTTGCTCGTGCGACGGCTCGGACAGCCGGGAATCATCGGCATCGTCCTGTTCGGGGCGATCCTCGGCCCCGGCGGGACGGGGCTGGTCGCACACAGCGACGCGATCGTCCTGCTCGGCGAGGTCGGGCTGATCTATCTCCTCTTTACCGTCGGTCTCGAACTCGATCTTCGGCAGTTCTCGGAGGACCCGGGTAGCGCGGCCCTGTTCGGACTCGTGAGCTTCGGGCTTCCGTTCGTCGTCGGAACGATCGTCGCGATGGCCCTGCTCGGCCTGGATCGGCTCCCCGCGCTGCTCCTCGCTGCCGTGTTCGCGTCCCACACGCTGCTGGCGTATCCGATCGTCAACCGGTACGACGTCACCAGGAACCGGGCCGTAACCGCCGTCTTCGGCGGTATTCTGTTTACTGATACGCTCGCCCTGTTCGTCCTCGCGCTGGTCCGGAGCGCGGCCGAAGCGGGACTGACCGCCAGCGTCGTCGTCGAGAAGGTCGTCGCGCTGGGTGTCCTGCTGGCCGGGACCTGGTTCGTCGTCCCGCCGATCGCGCGCCGGTTCTTCCAGAATTTCAGCGAGGAGAGCTACTTCGAGTTCCTGTTCGTCACCGTCGTCTTCTTCGGTGCGGCCAGCGCCGCGACGCTGCTGGACGTCGCGCCGATCCTCGGGGCCTTCGTCGGCGGCCTCGCGCTCAATCGGTTGATCCCCGAGGGTGGGACGTTGCTCTCCCGGATCGAATTCGCGGGCAACGCCTTCTTCATTCCCTTCTTCCTGCTGCACGTCGGCATGTTCGTCGACGCGACGGTCATCTTCCAGGGCCGGCGGACCCTCGAAGTCGCGGCCGTCATCGTCGGCGTCATGATCGCGCTGAAGTGGCTGGCGGCGTGGCTCGTCGCCCGCGTCAAGGGGTACACCGCCGACGAGCGGGACGTCATGTTCGGCCTCTCGATCGGGCAGGCCGCGGCGGCGCTGGCGATCACGCTGATCGGCTTCGAGGTGGGGCTGTTCGACGCCGCGATCCTCAACGCAGTCGTTCTCATGCTGATCGTGTCCGCCGTTCTCAGCCCCTGGGTCACGAAACGCGCCGGACAGCGGCTCGCGCTCGCAGAGGACGTCGAACACGACGACGGCGCCCTCGGCGACCCGAGAATCCTGCTTCCGATCTCCTACGCCGCCGATCGCCAGCGGCAACTGCTCGAGTTGGCCCTGTTACTCAAGGACGACGAACGCGAGCGACCGATCCACACGCTCACCGTCGTCCAGCCCGCCCGTCGTGGGCCCCCGGACCGGACAGTTGACGAGGCGTACGAGGACCTCGAGGAACTCACCGCCGTCGGAAGCGAGGCCGAAGTCCCCGTCGATCCGGAGATTCGGGTCAATCACAACCCCGCCTCGGGGATCGTCCGCGGCGCGGTCGAAGTACAGGCCGATCTGCTCCTGCTCGGCTGGGACGCTCAGCGATCGATCGGCCAGCGGCTGTTCGGGAGCGTCATCGACCAGGTCCTCGATCGGACGACCGATCCCGTGATGGTCGCTCGACTCGGCCACCCGGTCAACACGACCGACCGGCTCTTCGTCGTCCTCCCGGACGGGATCGACCATCACGAGGGTTTCTTCGAGAGCGTTGCCCTGCTCAAGCGGATCGCGGACCGACTCGGTGCGCCGGTTACCGTCCTCGCGGTCGGGGGGTCGGCCCACCAGTACGAACGGCTCTTCGACCTCGTCGAGCCGGAACTGGACGCCGAGTTCCGAGAGCTGTCCTCGTGGCGGGCGCTGCACTCGCAACTCGAGGACGACGCGACGGCGGACGACCTGATCAGCGTGATCTCCTCGCGACCGGGGAGCGTCGGCTGGCACGACGAACTCCGTGAGCTGCCCTCCCGTCTCGCGGAGCTCCCGCCGGCGTCGTTCGTCCTGTTACACCCACGGGAGGACGATCCGGAGTACGATCGGCAGTTCCTGCGGTTCAAGTAGCTCGAGCGACGGTTCGCTCTCGATACCGTTCACTCGTCGCCGTGGGCCTCGAGAAAGCCCAGCAGCCGGTCGTTGACCGTCCGCGATCGCTCGACGAACGCCAGGTGGCCGGCCCCGTCAAGGACGACGAACTCGCCGCGCGGGAGTCCCTGCGCGAGGTCACGGCCGGCGTCGTGAGGGACGAGGTCGTCGCCGGTCCCGTGACACACGAGCGTCGGCTGGGTCACCTCGACGAGCCAGTCGGTCGCGTCGAAGCCCTCGAGCGCGGCGACCTGCGCGTCCCAGCCCTCGCGGGTCGCGTCGCCGTCGGCCCGCCAGTCGACGATGCCGTCGCAGACGTCCGGCTGCGCGGTTCGAAAATCCTCGGAGAGGCCCGCCGCGAGCGAGTCACGAAGCGCCTGCCGATCGTCCGGCGGGGCGAACAGCGGGTCGAGGTCGTACGCGTCGCCGCGGGCGGCGGTCCCGAACAGGGTCAGCGTCTCGACGCGATTCGACCTCCGGGCCGCTTCGAGCGCGACGGCCCCGCCGAGTCCACAGCCGACGAGGTGAGCGTTCCGGATCTCGCACTCCGACAGGACCGCCTCGAGATCGCCCGCCAGCGTCTCCATCGCGTAGGGGCCGGGTGGTGCGTCCGATCGACCGGTACCGCGGAGGTCCCAGACGACGGCCTCGTAGGGGCCGGCGACGGCGGCGTGTTGCCACCCCCACAGCCAGCCGCCGAGACCCGCTTCGGGGACGAAGACGACGGACTCGCCCTCGCCCGCGCGGTCGTAGTACAGGGAGACGGATCCGTTCGAGGCAGTCGGCATACGGGAACCGTGCGGGCCCAGCAAGGCGACGGTTTCGGTTCCGTGCGGCGTCGGCGGCCAGCGATCGCCGCGACGAATGATACGCCGGTATCGGCATTGGATTCGATTCGGCGAATATGATCCTATACAATAAAGTATAGATAAATTATAAATATGGTGGTTAATCTATCCCGAGTATGGGTTTCAGCAAGGAGCGATTATGGGCAGTACTCTTCGCCGTGCTGATGGCGACCTCGCTGGTCGCCATGCCCGCACTCGCCAGCGGGTCGAGTGCAAGCGCGGCGGACGGTCGAACGACCGCATTCGCGGCCCAGACCGGTGCCTCGCCCGGGGCGGACGACGGGCCGCCGGGAGGGAGCGGCGGTGAACCGCCCGGACGAGACGGCGACCCGCCCGGACACGATCGCGGCGACGCGAACGTCACGATTCCCGACCTCGAGGCGAACACGACCCTCGAGGCGATCGTGAGCGCGACCGAACGCCTCGGTGAACTCGAGATCGACGGCGACGACGCCGCGACGACGCCGGCGAACGACACCGTCGAGGCGGTCAACGCCTCGCTGCAGGAGTACCGGCGGGTCCGGTACGCCGATTCGCGAGCGGCGTTCGAACACCTGGCCGAGGCCCAGCGAGCGCTCGCGACGCTGCGAGGCGAAGTCGACGGCGAGGACGAGGCGATCGTCGACGCGATCAGCGCCGACCTGTACGCGGCGGGCAACGCGACCGCGCGGCTCGCCGTGTCCGACGCGAACGTCGTCGTCGCGGCGAACGAGGGCGGGTTCCGCGACCCCGGTCAGCGACAGAAGGCCGAGAGCGCGCTCGGAAACGCCGTCGACGCGCTCGATCGGGCCGACGAAACCGTCTCTCGGGACGCCCCCGGCGGGGGGAAGGGGAAGAACGGCAAGGCCACGGGACCGGACCGAACGATCAGTCCCGACGACCGCGCGAACGCACTGACCCACCTCGGGAACGCCTGGAAACACGCCGAGCGTGCGCTGGACACGGTCGAGGCCAACAGCAAACCGTCGCTCTCGCTCTCGCAGGGGCGGGCGTTCGAGCGCAACGACACGGTCTTCGTTCAACTGGGTGCGACCCTCACCGACGTCCGCCCGTACGCCTACGACGAGGCCAGCGTGACCGTCGACGGTGACGCCGACGCCGAACCGCTGTCGCTCGTGGCCGGCGAGTCGGCCGGGTCGATCGCGAGCGGAACGACCCTCGTCGACGTCGGGCCGGACCTCGAGAACGTGACCGTGACGGTGACGGCGACGGCGGCATACGACGCCGATCGAACGGTCGAGGCGACCCACGAGATTCACGTCGACGAAGACGACGTGATTCCGGATCGACCCGCTCCCGACGAATACCGGGAGGTAGAGGTATCGGACGAGTCGTCGGGCGTCTCCGTCGCGGTGGGCGGCGACGGCCTCCACGAGACCGATATCTCGATCACCGACGAGACGCCGGCGACCGACGACCCCTACCGCGCGGGGCCGATGGTTCGCATCGAGAGCCAGCGCGACGTCGAGGACGCGACCGTCGAGATTCCCCTCGACGAGGAAGCCCTCGATCGGGAGGGTAACCTCTCGGTGATGACGTGGGATCCCGACAGCGACGAGCCGTGGACGCCGGTCGAGACCGAGATCGACCACGATAACGGCACGGCGATCGCCGAAGTCGACCACTTCTCGTTCTTCTCGGTGTTCTGGATCGAGGAGTGGGAGGACGAGTACAGCGACACGATCACGCTCGACGACAACGCGACCGATGGCGGCAACGGTGGTGCCGAGTTCGAACTGATCGACGTCATGTTCGTCGTCGACGAGAGCGGCAGCATGGGTGGCTCCCGGATTCGCAACGCCCGGGAGGCGTCCAAGCGGTTCGCCGGCGCACTGACCGACGAGGAACAGGCCGGCCTCGTCGGCTACGCCTACGGCGGCAGTCTGAAACACCACCTCACGCGAGACCACGACTCGCTCAACCAGAGCATCGACGACCTGAACGCCGGCGGCTCGACCAACACCGGCGCCGGGCTCCAGGAGGCACTCGGCGAATTCGAACGCAACGGCTGGGAGAACCGCTCCCAGACGATCATCCTGCTGTCCGACGGCTACACGAACAGGGGGCCGAATCCGGTCAGCGTCGCCGAAACGGCCGCCGAACGCGACATCCAGATCAACACGATCGGCGTCGGCGGCGGCATCGACGAGAACGAACTCCGCGAGGTCGCGGGCGTCACCGGCGGCGACTTCTACCACGTCGAAAACGCCGACGACCTGCCCGAAACCTTCGAACGCGTCGCCGAAAATGAAACCCAGGTCCAGCTGCAGGACACCAACCGCGACGGCATTCCGGACCTGGTCGCCGAGATGAACCTCTCGATGCCGACCGGCGGGCCCGGCGTCGTCGGCGAACCGCTGAACCTCGATCCGATCGCGCTCGACACCAGCGGCGACGGCCTTCTCGACAACGAAACGGTCGACATCAGCTACCGGGTCTTCGAAGAGGACAACGAGACGAAACTCCACGCGTCGGTCACGTACGCCGACCACCACCCGGCGCGGATCGATACGACCGGCGACGGGGTGACAGACGCCGAACAACTCGAGGGCCGCGAGATCGCGTACACGACCTCGCGCGAGGATTCGCTGGACCTGCTCGCGGAACTCGAAGACGCCGACGACGTCGACGACCTGGAGGGGGTCGAAGGCGACGTCCTCGAAACCGAGACCGTTCACTCCGATCCGCTCGTCAACGACACGGACGGGGACGGGGTAACGGACCGCGAGGAAATCCGGTTCGGAACGAATCCCGAATCGAGGGATACGACTGGTGACGGGATTACCGACGGCGAGGCGATCGATCGCGGTGACGATCCGACCCTGTTCGACATCGATCCGCCCGAGATCACCGTCACGTACGCGACGTTCAACGATCCGAACGCGGACCTCTCCGGCTGGGATCCCCGCGACTGGTCGGTTCGCGTCTCCGGCAGCTACGAGGTCGAGTTCTTCGTGTCCGATCCGGCCGGCCTCGACGAGGCGCGGGTCGTTCGCGACGGCGACGTCGAAGAGACCGTCTCGCTGTCCGGGACGAGCGACGACGCCGACGTCGAATTCGAGATCGGAACCGTCGATACCTTTACCGACGCCTTCGCGGGCTCGCGGGTGACGGTCCAGGCCGAGGACCGCCACGGGACCGTCGACGGATACGGCACCGCCGAGGTCGCCGCCGTCGAAGTCGGCGGCGTCTGGGCAGCAGCGTCGGACGCAATCCGGGCCCAGGGCATCTCGAGCACCGGAATCGAACGCGACCTCGGCTTCCTCCAGGGGATGACGACCGGGGCTGGCGAATCGATCGACGGCCTGCGCGCGCTGTACAACGAGCCCGTCGAGACCATCGCCGCGCTGCGGGAGATTCCCGACGCCATCCTCAACCTCGACGAGATCATCGCGTCGATGCCCGACGCGATCGACGCCCAGCAGGAGCGCAACAACCCCCACGATCCGGAGGAAGACGAGGACCTCTACGAGGCGTACCGCCAGGGCTGGTACGGCGGCTACCTCTCCTGGTTCGTCGTCGAGGCCGTGATCCCCGCCGGCGAGGCCGGGAAGGCCCTCTCGAGTTCCAAGCGGGTCCAGTCGGCCGTCGACACCATCAGCACGCCACAGATGCGCCGGGCGGCCCAGATGGCGGGTCGAGCGAGTCACACCGCGAAAGCGCCGGTCCGGTACAGCCGGTATCAACTCGCGCGCGGGCTCTCGGCCAGCGTCGGTGCGACCCGGGAAGCCGGTGAACGTCTCTTGGGCGGCGTCCGAACGAACGGCCAGCAGCTCAAGGTGGCGAAATCGATCGATCGAACCGACGTCGACGGGACCGCGATTAATCGACTCGAGAGTGATCGAGCGGAAGCCGCCGGGAGATTAACCGCCCGTCACGGCGATAGCGGCGCGAGACTGCTCAGAGCCGATATCTGCAACAGTCCGTGCAAGAGTACCTTCGAATCGGTCAACGAGTACAGAGGAGACGGGTTGAGCAACTCCGAGACCAAACAACTACTCCAAGCGTACACCAAGGCCGACGACGCTGATATCGGTCCCGGTGGTCGTAAATCCGCTGATCAAGTGCAGAGTACGATCGAAGACCTAGACGATGCCGACATCCAGAACGTACGCGGTGCAATGGGTTCCGTCTCGGGGTCGAAGAGCGGCTTCAGACAAATTGCCGGTGAGGTCGACGTTGCAGACAGGGTTCGGCGAAGCGAGAATATCGACGGGAAGAACGTTCAGATGCAGCAGAAATCCAGCGGTATCGATGACGCTCCGAATTCGAAAACCGAGATCGACGTGAAGGTTGAGGGAGAGGTCTCGATCGAAGGAGAGACGTACCAGTCACCAGCGATCGAATCGAAACACTGGAATCCCGAGAAGTGGCCGCCGGAAAACATCGATGTTGACCCGTCGTGGGACAGTCAACTGTCCGATCTGAGGGACAAGCTAGTGACTCAGGCGGTCGACGGCGAAGATACCCTGATCGTAGTGTTGCCGGAGGAAACGATCGTCAAACACGAGAGCAAATTCGACGACGTAATCGAGAACACGAAACGGGACCTGGAAGCCAACAGTGAAGTTACTGCAGACGAGGTCCAGATAACGTACACCAGCTACAAAGAGATTGGAGAATAATATGATCAGTCTCCCGTATTACACCTCGTCCGCGGGTGAAGCCACCAATGAGGTAATCAGGGATACCTGTGCGGCAGTCGATCTCGAAGCCGAAAGAGTCCCCGCCGAGCAGACCAACGCGAACCCGGACTCGTCCGTATTTCTCGTCTCGGAGGACGAGTGGGACTTCGAAATTAGATTCGATTCCGACTCCGACGGCCAGGCACCGGTACCGGAAATCGTTATCGCGGGGACCTCCTGGTTCTCCGATCCGTGGGAAAACGACGTCGGAGACGACGAGTACCAGCGACGCGTCGATCGGCTATTCGAACTCATCTGTCGGCTCGCGATGGGACTCGAGGTCGAGTACGCGCCGATGCTGGGCTTCGTCGATCCGCTCCAGTGCTGGCCCACAGACTACCCGATCACTGACAACATCGAGGAACTCCCGATATTCGGGATTTACTCGCAGTCGGCACTCGAGGACCTCGGCGGCCTCTCAGAGATGTTCGATCGATCGCCGTGGTACGTCGCACGGCTTCCGACCGGACACACGATCGTTATCCAGGAGGATTTCCCGTGGAACAAGCGCGACTGGACGCCACCGACGGACGCGGAGTTCCTCGAGACCACCTCGCTCTCCGATCCCGACGAGTTCGTCCAGCAGGTCCACTACGGCTTCGCCGACCCATTCGCCAGTCTCGAGACCGGCGAAATCGGAACCGACCTCTGCGTCCCTCGCGAGAAGATCGGACCCGAGTTCCGCAACGAGGACCTCGAATTGGTTCGCGTCCGGGTCGATGAACAGCGGGACCTCCGACGGGTCGACGATGGGGCGTTCGTCCGCAACGTCGTCGACGACGATCCCGGTGATCCCGCCGCGTTCATGCAGGCGATGCTCGAGGAGATCCCCGCCGACGCCGCTGCCGACGAGCTGATGGTCTCGACGTTGCTCAAGGAGGCCGTTCCGCCGGGGTTCGTCCGCCTCGACGACCCGGACGACGAAACCATCGTTTCGAAGGTCGCAGCCCTCGACGTCGACGTCGCCAAGGTGGATCTGCTCATCAGCCTCGGCCGCGTCGCGCAGGAGGGCGGCGTCACCGACAACAATCTCCGCGAGATCGAATCGTTCCTCGAGAATCTCGAGGGACTCGAGGACGTCGAGGGAATCGAGCAGCGGATTCGGGACCACCTGCGCTGATCGAGACCGACCGGATGTCTCCGGTGCGAGAGCGCCGTCCGATCGGTTCCGTCACCGATTTCTCGTACTCGTTGGTGAAGCCGACAGCGACCGAAATCGAAAAAACGTTCCTACGCGTCCTGGACCTGCCGCAACACGTCGGGCGCGTCCTCGAGCGCGTCGTCGAGGTCCTCGACGGTGGGGCCGCCACCCTGTGCGAAGTCCGGCGGACCGCCGCCGCCGCCGCCGACCCTGGCGGCGAGTTCGCCGACGACCTCGCCGGCGTTGACCCCGACGTCGTCGGGGACGGCGACGACGAACTGGGCACCGTTCTCGCCGCTGCCGATGACGGCGATCTTGCCCTCCTCGACGATCGCGTTCGCGGTCGCGCGCAGCTCGTCCATGTCCGCGTCGATCCGCTGGACGACGGCCGTGGCGTCGCCTACCTCGATTTCCTCGCCGCTGCCACCGCCGCCGGCGCGGGCCGCGGCGAGCTGTTCTTTCAGGTCCTCGATCTGCTTGCCGCGGTCCTTCCACTCCTCGAAGAACCGCTCGGCAGTGTCCGGGACCTCCTCGGGGGCGACGTCGAGGATTTCGGCGGCCTCGTAGAGGGCGTCCTCTTTCACCTGGGTCGCCTCGATGGCCGCCTCGCCGGCCGCGAAGGTGATCCGCTCGACGCCGTCCTGGACGCGCTCGGTGTTCAGGACCTTGATCGCGCCGATGTCGCCGGTTCGGGCGACGTGCGTGCCACCGCAGGCCTGGACGTCCTCGTCGACGTGGATCAGCCGGATCTGCTCGCCCGGCGGGATGCCGCCCTGGTAGAGGTCGAAGCCGTGTTCGGCCTCCGCGTCGTGGCGATCGGGCCACTCCTGGGAGACGGCCGTGTTGTCCATCACGATCTCGTTGGCGCGGCGTTCGATCCGCTTGACCGCCTCACGATCGATCCGCTCGTAGTGGCGCAGGTCGATCCGCGAACTCTCGACGCCCTTCTGGGCGCCGGCCTGGCGGACGTGCTCGCCCAGCACCTGTCGCGCGGCGTGGATGACGATGTGGGTCGCCGTGTGGTGGCGCATGAGCTGGCGGCGACGGGCGGCGTCGACCTGCCCGTTGATGAACTCGCCCTTGCCGGGGCTCTCGTCGGTCCGGTGGAGGATCACGCCGTCCTCGATCTGGACGTCCTCGACCTCGACGGTGACGTCGTCGGTCGAGAGCGTCCCGGTGTCGGCGGGCTGGCCACCGCCCTCGGGGTAGAACATCGTCTGGTCGAGAACGACGTCGTAGCCGTCCTCGCGCTCGAAGACGTCCAGAACGACCGCCTCGAACTGGGTCCGCTGCTGGTCGTCGTAGTAGAGCTTCTCGGTTTCGGGGAGGTCTTCGAACCGATCGTCGCCCTCGTCGGTGATCGTCTGGACGCTCTCGGGCGTGTCGTGGCGCTGGGCGACGAGGCTGTAGAAGTCGTCCGGGACGTCGACCTCGGCCCCGGCGTCCGCGGCGATCTCCGCGACCATGTCGGGCTGGATGCCGTGGGAGTCGTAGAGTTCGATCAGTTCCCCGGTCGGGATCGGCTCGCCTTTTTTCGCGTACTCCTCGGCGAGGCTCTCGACGCGTCGACCGCCGCGCTCGAGCGTCTCGCGGTACTTCTCGACCTCGGTCCGGACGATGTCGCGGATGGTGTCGCGGTTCTCGTACTCCAGGCGCTCGGCCTGCATGTCGACGAGTTCGTCCAGCGGGGCGTCGACGCCGACGTTGTCACAGAGGCGCTTCGTGCGCCGAAGCACCATCCGCGCGAGATACCCCGTGCCGACGTTCGAGGGGACGATGCCGTCGCCCAGCATGTACGCGAGGGTGCGACAGTGGTCCGCGATCGCGTAGATGTCCTCGAGCGGTTCGACCAGGTCGCGGAGTTCGTCCGTCGAGACGTCCAGTTGCGCGGCGATGTCGTCCCGGGCGGCCTCGACGTCGTCGACGTCGTCGATGTCGAGCTGGCCCGACAGCCGGGCGGCGCGGTTGACGAGTTCGGCCTCCGCCTCGGTGTGCTCGATCGCCGCGTTGTCCTTCAGGAACCCGATCATCTCGGGGTAGATCGCTTCGTACACCGTCGGAGTACCCTGGCTCATCCAGGTCCAGCGCTCGAGACCGTACCCCGTGTCGACGATGTACGTGTCCATGTAGGAGTAGCGGTTCCCGTCCTTGAGTTCGTACTCGCCGTCGGGATCCTGCTCCATGCACATGAAGACCAGCGTCGCGAGTTCGAGTCCCCTGTAGATGACCTCGATCGCGGGACCGGCGTTGCCGCCGCCGACCCACGGATCTTCGATGTAGGTGACCTCGGTGATGTCCGCACCCATCTCGGCGAGGAGTTCGTCGCAGAGTTCGACGGTACGATCCTTCCAGTACACCTCGCCGTGGTAGGCGTACTCGCTTTCGTCGACGTCCTCGCGCGTGTTGAACGCGTGGTGGGCCATCATCTCGAACGCCATCGTGTGCCGGCCCGTCTTGCCGACGTTGTCGATGTCCTGCATCCGGATGCAGGGCTGGGAGACCGTCAGCGGGTTCGCCGGCGGCGGCGTCTGGCCGCTCGTCACGAGCGGCTGGAAGTCGTAGATCGACGCCTGCGTGAGCAGGACGTCGTCCCGCCAGCGGTTGGCCGCGACGGGGTAGGGATCGATCCGCTCGTGGCCGTGATCTTCGAAGAACGAGAGGAACGCCTCTCGCATCTCCGACAGGCTGTACTCCTCCGCGAACCCGGGCTCGCCGATGAAGTCGTACTCCGCGCACGGCGGCTCACCACAGGTCTCGCGGTCGTGGTCGCGCGTCCAGAAGTGGTCCCCACACTCGGGACACTCCTTGCGCTCGAATCCTTCCTCCTCGAAGTACTCGAGGCGGTATTCCTCCGCCAGTTCGCTCATTGTACGTGTTTGACCGTGCAGCGGGTAAAACAGTTCCGCAACTGGTATGCAACGTCGGTATCGTGACGGCGGAACGGTCGGAAGAACGGTCGAGACGGCGATCGGTCGGCCTTTCGATGCAGCGGTCCTCCGGGCGGCGAACCGGTCGATCGCCGCGCCCCACCGCGACTCGCGAGCCGAGTCGACCGGTACGTATTTATTGCCGTTCACTCGCTGTGTGTGACGAGGACCTGAAGTCCACACAGCGATCGATTCGAATGACCCAGATCGTCCTGTACGTCGCTGCGACCGAGTCCGACGCCGTCTCGGGGGCCGCCGACCTCGAGCGAGCCGCTGCCGGCCTCTCCGTAGCGCCGGCCGTCTCGATCGAGACGGTCCGCAACCGAGCGCCGCGGGCCGACTGCGTCGTCTTCGCCGAGACGCCGACGACCGCGGACGGGTCCCACCTGCTCGACGTGATCGACGCCTGCGACGCGACGCCGGTCGTCCTCTACACCGATCCGGAGTACGCGCCGACGACCGCGCGGGCGACCGACGGGATCGCGGGGTACGTCCGTCGCGACGGCGATCACTCAGTGGTCCACCTCGCCGACGAGGTCCGCTGGGCGTGTCACGCACCGGAACGCGGGTCGGAACGATTCCCGATCCCGATCGGGCCGGCCGATCCGCCAGCCGAGCCCGACTCCCAGGTGGACGAGTCGGCCGCGTCCGCCGACGCGCCGTCGACCGGCTCGGACGTCACCGGGAACGACCCCGACGGACTCGACGTGGACGGCTGGCTCGCGACGCTCGTCGAGGCCGTCCCGGATCCGGCCGTCCGGTACGAGATGTCGGATTCCGACGCGGATCCGGAGTCGGACGCCGACGCCATCGTTCGAGACGTCAACGCGGCCTTCGAGGACGTCTTCGGGATCGATCGCGAGGCGCTCGTCGGCACGCGCCTCGCGGATCACGACGTGCTCGAGACAGTCCCGACCGACGCGGCGTCCCCCGCCGAGCGTCGATCGGGGGACGTCCCGGCCCGGGTCGTCGACCACTGCGAGACCGCGGACGGTCGCCGGACCGTCCTCGTCACCGCCGTCGCACTCGATCGTGGCGACGAGTCGAGCGGCGGCCTCGCGACGTTCAGGGACGTCACCGATCGCAAGCGGCGCAAGCGCGAACTCGCCGCCCAGCGGAAGCGACTCGAGAAGTTCGAGCGGATCGTCGATGGAAAGCTTCGCGACCTGCTCAACGTGGCGCAGGCCTACCTCATGGTCGCACAGGAGACGGACGATCCCGACCACTTCGCGGAGGTCGAGACGGCCCACGATCGACTCGAGGAGTGGATCGACACGCTGTCGACGCTCGCCCGCCGGCGGGACGTGATCGCCACCGTCGAACCCGTCGCCCTGCAGGACATCACCCGCCGCGCGTTGGCGCGGCTGGACGGGGAGGCCGACCTGAACCTCCATCTCGAGGACGATCGACTGCTCGAGGCGGACAAGGAACGGCTGACGGACGTTCTCGAGTACCTGTTCCGGACCGCCGAACCGGACGCCGGCACCGGGGCCGACGCTGCCGACGACTCCGACCCTGCCGGGCCGATCACGATCCGCGTCGGCACGTGTTCGGACGGGTTCTTCGTCGCTGACGACGGCGCCCCCGTACCGGAAGCGCAGCGCGAGGGGCTCCTCGAGCCGGATTCCGAGACGGACGATCGACGGGGCTACACCCTGGCGATCGTGCGACGAATCGCCGAAGCCCACGGCTGGTCGGTGGCGATCGACGAGAGCGAGGCGGGCGGCACGCGCGTCGAGTTCACCGGCGCGGCGGTCGACGCGACCGACGTCTTTCCCGATTCGCTCCAGGAGCCGGCGATCGATCGGGACGCCGATCGGTGATCGCCCGCCGATCGACGGTCGATCGCGGGGAGAGGAACCGATGGGTGATCGAACGCCGAGCAAGCGGCAATCGGGGCCCGAGAAGAGCCCGTTACTCGTCTTCGAGCGCCAACGACGCGAGTAGCGCCTCGAGTTGCAGGCGCTCGTTCGCGCCCTCCGTAATGCGGTAATCCACCTCGCCGAGCCGTTCGAGCAGTCGCACCGTCGCCCGCTCGGGTACGTCGAACTCCCACGCGGAGCGGTGCAGCTGGTCGATCACGTCCCCGCCGGCGAGGCCGCGATCGGTCAGGAGATCCTCGAGCGCCGCGCGGGCGGCCGTGAAGTCGCCGTCGATGGCGTGCTCGACCATCTCCTCGACCTCTTCGGGGCGAGCGGTCGAGGTGAGCGCGAAGACGGTCTCCTCGTCGACGGTCTCGCCCATCACCGCGGCGGCCTGCAGGGCGTTGATCGCCTTGCGCATGTCGCCGTCGGCCGCGTAGACGAGCGCGTCGACGCCGTCGTCGGTCACCTCGATTCCCTCGGTTTCCGCGATTTCGCGTACCTGGGCCTCGACCGCCTCCTCGGAGAGTTCGGTAAAGCGGAAGACGGCACAGCGCGACTGGATGGGGTCGATGATCTGGCTCGAGTAGTTACACGAGAGGATAAAGCGCGTGTTGTTCGAGAACTGCTCCATCGTCCGGCGGAGCGCGGACTGGGCGTCGCTGGTCAGCGCGTCGGCCTCGTCCAGGAAGATGATCCGGTGGTCGTAGCCGCCGAACGAGGAGCGCGCGAAGTCCTTGATCCGATCGCGGACGACGTCGATCCCGCGCTGGTCGGAGGCGTTGAGTTCGAGGAAGTTCTCGCGCCAGTCGTCGTCGTAGACCTCGCGGGCGATCGCTTGCGCTGCGGTCGTCTTGCCCGTTCCGGCCGGCCCCGCGAACATGAGGTGGGGCAGGTCGTCCTGCTCGACGTACCGCTGGAGTCGCGGAACGATGTTCTCGTGGCCCTTGATCTCGTCGAGCCGTTCCGGCCGATACTTCTCGATCCAGACCTCGGTCTTGCCGGGTGTCGGCTCCGCCGCCTCGGCGTCGGCCTCGCTCATACCGATCGCAAGGGCCGGCCCGCAGATAAATCGCCCGAAGGGCTGTTTCCGACGCGCCGATCGCCGCGGACCGATCGGACCAGGGCACGGGAAACGGCCGAGTCGTGGATTCTCTCGCCACGCACCGAACACGTCCGCCTTCGTGAAATCGAGGTAACACTTTTTGGTCGCGGACATCGTACGAACAGTATGGATCGCACGCCACGTTCGTCGACCCAGGTGCTCGTCGTCGCCGTCCTCGTCGTCGTACTCCTCGGAACGCTGCCGATCGTGTCCGTCGCCCAGTCGAGCGAGCGAACCGGCGGCACGGTCGTCGTCGAGGAGGGCGAGACGGTCGACGAGATCGAGGCCTTCGCCGGGAACGTGATCGTCCGCGGCACCGTCACCGGCGACGTGAGCGCCTTCGCCGGGAACGTCCACGTCGAGGGGGACGTCGGCGGCAGCGTCGAGGCCGTGGCCGGTAACGTCGAGATCAGCGGCACCGTCGACGGCGACGTGAGCGGCGCGGGCGGGAACCTCGTCGTCGCCGAGGGCGCGACGATCGGCGGTTCGCTCGAGGCCGGCGCCGGCACGGTCGATATCGACGGCACGATCGAGGGTGACGCCGCGATCGGCGCGGAGACGATCCGACTCGGCGAGAACGCCGCGATCCAGGGCGATCTCCGGTACGGCGGCACGCTCGAGGGGAACACCGACGCGGTCGCGGGCACGATCACCGAGGATTCGCGGATCGGGGTCGGAATCGAACCGACGCTCCAGCCGATCACCGAGTGGCTCTTCGCGGCCTACGCGTTCGTCATGAACCTCCTGCTCGGCGCGGTCCTGCTCGCGCTGTTCCCCCGGTTCTCCGCCGACGTCGCCCGTCGGGTCGCGACCGATCCCGTCAGGACCGGCCTCGCGGGCCTCGGCGTACTCGTCGGCGTCCCCGTCCTGCTGGTCGCGATCGCGATCACGATCGTCGGGATCCCCGTCAGTATCGTCGGCAGCCTGCTGTTCGGGCTCCTGGTGTGGATCGGCGTCGTCTACGGCCGGTTCGCCGTCGCCGCGTGGCTCCTCGCCGCCGTCGACGTCGAGAACCGCTGGCTGGCGCTCGTCGTCGGCCTGCTCGGCGGCGCGATCCTCGGGTTGATCCCCGTTCTCGGCGATCTCATCAACTTCGTGATCCTCTTGCTCGGACTCGGCGCGCTCTCGATCGGACTCTACGCGCGCCGCCGACAGACCCGCGAGACCCCGACGGCGGCCCAGTCCGGGGGTCCCGCGGCGGAGTAGGGCGGTGGCGATCGCATTCGCGGCTCTCGATCCCTTCGCGGCTCACGGGTCGTTGCTCTCGGCTCCCGACGGTCGTCGATCGCAGTTCGAGGCGCGTTGCGTCTCGCATTCGCTCCCCGTTCGCGTATTCGCGGCTCACGGGTCGTTTCACTCCCCGTTCGCACTGCGGTTCTCGCTCACTTCGTTCGCTCCGAACCGCACGCATTCACAGGTCACACCTGTTCCCTGTTCGCGTATTCGTGTCTCTCGGCCCCTTCGCGGCTCACGGGTCGTTTCACTCCCCGTTCGCACCGCGGTTCTCGCTCACTTCGTTCGCTCCGAACCGCGCAAACAACGCCCTCAAGACCACTCACTCGTAACGACGGGTATGCACGTCACCGTCGACGTCAAGGGCGAGGACACCCACGAGTTTGATCTCGACGCGGTGGCGACCGACGCCGATCGCGGGCCGATCTACGCCGACCTGCTCCGCGAGGTTGACCTCAGCCCCCACGAGGTGAGCGTCCTCGTCGACGGCCGCCCCGTCCCCGAGGATCAGCCGGTCGAGAGCGACCACGTCACCGTCTTGCGCCTCATAAAGGGCGGGTGAGGAGTTCGCGGCCGGACTCTTGAACGGGTCGATCACCTGCGATCAAGATACTTAGCCGGATTTCTCGATGAGCATGATATGATAGACCATCTCAAAGAGACCGATCCGGCGATCGCCGACGCCGTCGAGCGGGAACGCGAGCGCCAGGAGTCGACGCTCGGAATGATTGCCTCGGAGAACCACGTTTCCGAGGCCGTGCTGGCGGCCCAGGGAACGGCGTTGACGAACAAGTACGCCGAAGGCTACCCCGGCGCGCGCTACTACGGCGGTTGCGAACACGTCGACGACGTCGAACGGCTGGCGATCGAGCGAGCCAGAGACCTGTGGGGAGCGGACCACGTCAACGTCCAGCCCCACTCCGGCACCCAGGCGAACATGGGCGTCTACTTCGCCGCCCTCGAACCGGGTGACCGGATCCTCTCGCTGGACCTGACCCACGGCGGCCACCTCAGTCACGGCCACTACGTCAACTTCTCCGGCCAGTTGTACGAGGTTGACCAGTACGAGGTCGACCCCGAGACCGGGTACATCGATTACGACGCGCTGGCCGAACAGGCCCACGAGGTCGATCCCGACCTGATCGTCAGCGGTTCCTCGGCGTACCCCCGCGAGTTCGACTGGGAGCGCATCGGCGGGATCGCCGCCGAGGTCGACGCACACCACCTCGCCGACATCGCCCACATCACCGGCCTCGTCGCGGCGGGCGTCCACTCGAGTCCGATCGAGCACGCGGCGTTCGTCACCGGGAGCACGCACAAGACGATCCGGGCCGGTCGCGGCGGGATCATCATGTGCGAGGAGGCGTACGCGGACGACGTCGACAGCGCCGTCTTCCCCGGGAGTCAGGGCGGTCCGCTGATGCACAACGTCGCCGGCAAGGCCGTCGGCTTCGCGGAGGCGACGACCCCGGCGTTCGAGGAGTACGCCGAGCGAACCGTCGCGAACGCGGCGGTGCTCGCGGAGGTCCTCCAGGATCGTGGGGTTTCGCTGGTCTCCGGCGGGACGGACAAACACCTCGTCCTCGCGGATCTGCGCGATTCGCACCCCGACCTCACCGGGGCGGACGCCGAGGCTGCGCTGTCGACCGTCGGCATCGTCGTCAACAAGAACACGGTCCCGGGCGAGACGCGATCGCCGTTCGTCACCAGCGGGATCCGGATCGGGACGCCCGCACTGACGACGCGCGGGTTCGGTGCCGAGGAGATCGAAGCGGTCGCCCACCTCGTCGCCGACGTCCTCGAGGCACCCGACGACGACGCGACGCTCGAACGGGTTTCCGGAGCGGTCGACGACCTGTGCGAGTCGTTCCCCGTCTACGAGTAGTCTCCGGCGTCCGTCGGGCCGCTCACCGGCGCGACGAACCGACCGAATCGTTATTACTAATCGTGTTGAATCTCAGAGAGACTCGCCGGCCTCGGCCCCGGCGGGAGGTACACATGTCCACGACCACGACGAGAGAAGACGTACTGGACCACCACCTCGAGGCCTTCGAGAACCAGGACCTCGAGGCGGTCATGGAGGATTACACGAACGAATCGACCGTCGTCACCAACATGGGGACGTTCCGCGGACTCGAGGAGATCGAGGGGCTGTTCACGAACCTCTTCGACGAGTTCGACGATCCGGACGCGTCGATCACCATGGAGGAGCAACTCGTCGAAGGCGAGTTCGGCTACATCATCTGGACCGCCGAAACCCCGGAGAACGTCTACGAGTTCGCAACCGATACGTTCCACATCCCGGACGAGACGATCGCTTTCCAGACGTTCGCCGGGAAACTCAGTCCGAAGGAGTGAGGGGCCGTCGAACGCGTCGATAGCCTGCCGCGTCGTTCGTTTTCCCGCTTCCGGTGACGGGACCCGACCGGCCGTCGATGCGTTCGCCGCTCGGATGGCCAGCAATGGATAGTGACCGGACGGTCAGCGTCGGATGGACGGCGACGGATGCCAGATCAGCGATGAACGGACGGCGACGAACAGTCGACCAGTATTCAGTCGTCGTCCTGCGTGCTGACGACGTCGCCGGAACCGGGGACCTCGACGCCGTCCTCCTCCTGGAGGAACAGCGGGCGTTCGGTCCCGAACGAGAATCCCATCGACGCGATGGCGATCAGGGCGATGGCCGAGAACGGCCCGCCGGTGATGATCGCGGCCGCCTGGAGGGCGTCGACGCCGCCGGTGACCATCAGCAGCGACGCGAGCGCGCCGATGAGGAACCCCCAGATGACGCGGTTGATCGTCGAGGGACTCTCGACGCCGCCGGTGGTGAGCATCCCGAGTGCCAGCGTCGAGGAGTCGGCCGACGTGACGAGGAACGTGGTCACGAGCACGAGGAACAGCACCGTCAGTAGCCCGCCGAGCGGTAGCGCTTCGAACAGCGGGTAGCCGGACCCGGCCTCGCCCAGTTCGCCGACGACGGTGAGGATATCCGCCCGGCCGGTCTCCTGCAGGAAAATCGCCGTTCCGCCCATGGTGGCGAACCAGGGGATCGTCACGCCGGTCGACGCGACCACGCCCGTGACGGCGACCTGTCGTACCGTCCGGCCGCGCGAGATCCGGGCGATGAACAGTCCGACGAAGGGAGTCCACGAAAACCACCACGCCCAGTAGAAGACCGTCCAGCCGCCGACCCACGCGCCGACGCCACCACCGACTCCTTCCGCAGCGCCGGTGTAGAAGCTCATCGTGACGAACTGGTTGAGGTACGCCCCGAGGGCCTCGGTCCCGACGGACATGATGTACGTCGTGGGTCCGAGGAGGAACGTCGCGACGGTCATCACGGCGAACAGCGCCATGTTGAAGTACGAGAGCCGACGGATTCCCTTTCGGACCCCGAGTGCGACCGAGACGGTGAACGCGACGGTGAGTCCGGTGATCACCAGCACGGTACCGGCGTCACCGACGCTCGCGCCGGTCGTCCACTCGACGCCGACGAGGAACTGGTTCCCCACCAACCCGAGCGTCGTCGCGACGCCGCCGATCGTCGCGAACACCGCGAGCACGTCCACGAGTTTCGCGATCGGGCTGTCGAGATTGTCGAGTCCGATCCAGGGGGCGATCACCGTCGAGATCCGCAGCGGCGCGTCGTGGTTGTAGGCGTAGTACGCGATCGGCAGCGCCATGACCACGTAGGCGGTCCACGCGGAGATGCCCCAGTGGAAGAACGTGTACTGGATCGCGCCGACGGCGGCCTCCGGCGTCTGCGACTCCGCCCCGACGAACGGCGAAACGGCGTCGTAGTGGAAGATGGCTTCGGCGGGACCCCAGAACACGATCCCGGCGGCGATCCCCGCCGAATACAGCATCGCGAAGTACGCGAGAAACGTAAACTCGGGTTCCTCGTCGTCGCCCCCGAGTTTGATGTTCCCCCAGGGGCCGAATATCAGGAACCCGACGAACGCGACGAGAGCGAACATCGCGATCAGGTACCACCACCCGAGTGCCGTCCACAGGAAATCGTTCACACTGTTCATGTAACCCGACGCGGTCTCCGGTCTGAGAACGAACGCGAGTACCGCGGCGGCCGCGATGACGAACCCGACCCCGAAGACGACGGTGTCGAGTTCGTCGAAGAACTCGCTTGCCGTATTGCGTGTGGTTGAGTCATCCATTGTTGGTCACCGTGTCGCGTCGTTGCCCCGAGACTCGAGCGACTACCGGTCCATCGGCGCATCCACCCGCCATACGACGGCCATTTATGCCACGGGACGACATGGCATATGTTGACAAGCCCCCGTATCAGTGTTCATCTTAATTATCAGCAACGCTTTTAAGTGGGCCGACGAGAGAGGGCTCGCGCTCACGGTAGCGTTACGCGTTGACGTGTCTGACCTCGTACCCGTGGTCGCGTATCGATCGAATGATCGCTCGTGACTGCCCCGCACCGCTCGTCTCGATCTGGAAGAGCAGGTGAGCCTCGCCGACGTCAAGTTCCGGCGCCGATCGATCGTGGCGGACGGTCTGAATGTTGGCGTTGTGATCGGCGATGAGCCCCGAAATCTCCTCCATCTTCCCCGGCCGGTCGTCGATCCGAACGCGCAGTCGCAACAGTTGCTCCCGATCGCTCAGCGCGTGGACGAGCACCGTCTGGAGCATCGTCATATCGAGGTTGCCACCACACAGCAGCGGCATCACCGTCTCACCCGCGACGTCGAGTTCCTCGCTGATGACCGCCGCGACGGATGCCGCGCCCGCACCTTCGACGACCTGTTTCGCTCGCTCGAGTAGCAACAAGATTGCGCGGGCGATCTCGCCGTCGGTCACCGTCACCACCTCGTCGACGTGCTCCTCGATGAGCGAGAGCGTCAACCGGGAGATCCCGCCCGTAGCGATGCCGTCGGCGATCGTCGTCACCGACTCGAGGGAGACCGGGTCGCCCTTCTGGAGGCTCTCGGGAACGGTCGCCGCCCCCGCGGCCTGGACGCCGACGACGCGCGTCTCCGGCGACAGTTCCGCGAAGGCAGTCGCGATCCCGGAGATGAGTCCGCCGCCGCCGATCGGGACGACGATCGTATCCACCGCCGGCAGGTCCTCGTACATTTCGAGGCCGAGCGTTCCCTGGCCGGCGACGATCGCCGGGTCGTCGTACGCGTGGACGAACGTCGTCGCGTCGTCGTCGACGAGTCCGCGCGCGTGGCCCATTGCGTCCCGGAAGTCGCTGCCGACGAGTTCGACGTCGGCACCGTAGCTTCGAGTCGCGTCGACTTTCGCCTGGGGCGCCCCCTTCGGCATGACGATCGTCGAGCCGACGCCGAGTTTCGTCGCCGCGAGGGCGACGCCCTGTGCGTGGTTGCCGGCGCTGGCCGCGACGACCTGTTCGGTCCCGTCGTCGGTACACTGCGCGATCTTGTTGTACGCGCCGCGGGTCTTGAACGAGCCCGTCCACTGCAGGTGTTCCATCTTGAGGTGAACCTCACCCCCGGTGAGTTCGTCGAGGGACGTGCTTCGCTCGACCGGCGTGTGCTTGACGACCGACTCGTCGTCGAGTCGATCGCGGGCGGCCTCGATATCGTCGAATTCGACCGTCTCGAACCCCTGGTTCATGATCTCATCGGAGCATTCGTTCGCGGTCGGGATCGAACAGCGGACCCTCCCGGACCGTCGCGTCGTAGCGCTCGTTCTCGTAGCTAATCTCGACTGCACGGCCCGCCTCGGCGTCGTCGGCCGGGAGGTAGGCGTAGGCGATGCCCGCGTCGATCGTGTAGCCGTAGTCCGCGCGAGCGACGTATCCGAGCACCCCGCCGCCGTCGGTGTCCGGATCGAGCACCGGGTGGCCCGCGTCGACGATCGCTCCGGGTTCGTCGAGCGTGATCGGGGCGATCTTCCGGTCGATGCCCTCGTTACGCGCCGCGACGAGCGCGTCCTTGCCGACGAAGTCGGTCTCGAGGTCGACCGCGAAGCCGATCCCCGCCTCGTACGGGTTGTACTCGGGAGTGACGTCGGTGCCCCACAGCCGGAACCCCTTCTCCATGCTCGTCGAGTCGAGGGCCGCCCACCCCATCGGGACGATGCCGTACTCCTCGCCGGCGTCCTCGATCGCCTCCCACAGTTGCGCGCCGTACTCCATCGGCGCGTAGAGTTCCCAGCCCAGTTCGCCGGCGTAGGAGAGCCGAAGCATCGTGACGGGAAGGCTCTCGAGGTAGGTCTCCCGTGCGGTGTAGAACGGGAACGCGTCGTTCGAGAGATCGGCCTCGACGAGCGGCGACAGGACGTTCCGTGCGTCCGGGCCGAAGACGCCGACGCCGCAGAGGCTCGAGTCGTGTGTCGTCACGGTCACGGAGCCGTCGTCGGGCGCGTGCTCACGGACCCACCGGGAGTGTAGCGTCGCGGAGTTGCCGCCGCCCGTAAACAGCACGTACCGATCGGCTGCGAGTCGGGCGACCGTCACGTCCGCGAGGACGCCGCCGTCCTCGTTGCACATCGCGGCGTAGCGAATCCGACCCGGAGAGACGTCGACGTCATTCGTCAGGAGGCCCTGGAGGAACCCGGTCGCGCCGTCGCCGGCCACCTCGATGCCGGTGTACGTGGTCATGTCGACCATCGCGACCCGATCGCGGACGGCCCGATGTTCGACGCCCTGGGCCTTCGACCAGTTCCGATCGAGCCACTCCGGCCTGTCGGGGACGTCGTACTCCTCGAGCAGGGACTCGTTGGTCTCGTACCACTGGGGGGTCTCCCAGCCGCCGGAATCGTAGAACTCCGCGCCGAGTTCGGCCTGGCGCTCGTAGAACGGGCTTCGGCGGAGCGCGCGCTGGTCTTCGGGCTGTTCGCGCGGGTGAATCAGTTGGTACACTTCCTGGTACTGCTGTGCGCCGCGACCCCAGGTGTACTCGCGAGACCCGGCGTGGGGCTGGAACCGGGAGAGGTGGGCCGGCGTGGCGTCGACGCGCTCGCCGTCGAGTCGCGGGACGCCGTCTTCCATCCAGTGGGCGACGATGCTCCCGGCACCGCCCGACTGGGTGACCCAGATGGCCAGCGCCCACCAGAGGCCGTCGACGTCTTCGGTCGGGCCGAGGATCGGCATCCCGTCGGGAGTAAAGCAGAACATGCCGTTGATTCCGGACTCGAACTCGGCGTCCCGAAGGTCGGGAACGAGTTCGCAGGCCGCGTCGTAGGCCGTCTGGTCGTGATCCGGGTGGGTGTTCTCGTAGAAGTGCTCCGCGGTGAACTCCCGCAGCGACGGGTACTCGAGGCCCAGGTCCTCGAGTTTCTCCGGCCCGTAGATGTCACCGGGATCGACCAGCAGCGGCTCGTGATTGTACGAGCCGACGCCGTAGCGCTCGCCGTGCTGGCGGAAGTACAGCGATCGGTCCTGGTGGCGCAACAGCGGCTGCTCGATCTCGCGGCTCGCGCCCCGAAGCGCATCGAGACCGTCGGAGACGAGATACTGGTGCGCGCAGGGAACGAGCGGGATGTCGACGTCGACCATCTCGCCGAACAGCGGCCCCCAGATGTTCGTCGCGACGAGGACCTCGTCCGCCGCGATGCGTCCGCGATCGGTGACGACCGCCTCGATCTCGCCGTCGCTCGTCTCGAGGTCGGTCACGGTCGTCTCGCCGTAGAACTCGGCGCCCGCCGAGCGAGCGCGCTCGGCCATCGTCGCCGAGGCGTCGACGGCGTGGGCCTTGCCGTCCGTCGGGACGTAGTAGCCGCCGTGGATGACCGTCTCGTCGATCTGCGGGACGCGATCGGCAACCTCGCCGGGGGAGAGGAGTTCGCCGTCCTCGATACCGTGGGCCCGACCGCGCTCGCGCTTTCGTTTGAGGTAGTCCCAGCGATCCTCGGTGTACGCGACCTCGATACCGCCACACGTCCGGAAGCTCCGGAGTTCCTCGTACAGCTCGCGCGTGTACGATGCCATTCGGGTCATCAGCCTGTTCCCGGCCGTCTGGAACACCAGCCCGGGCGCGTGCGAGGTGGAGCCGCCGGTCTCGAACAGGGGTCCCTGGTCGACGACGACGACGTCCTCGCGACCGAGACGGGTCAGGTGGTAGGCGGCGCTACAGCCGACGCAGCCGGCGCCGACGATGACGGTCCCCGCGGTGTCGGGAAGTGTGGTCCCTGTACTCATGTGTCATAGCTACTGCCAGACGACTGGACATAGCTATCCGGGTGGATAATCTGTGAGGTATAACAACGGTCGGGACTGAGGGCGGGGCGACGAGAGGCGACGACGGCACCGACATCGATCGATCAGCGGCCGACGCGCCGCGAACGGGTCGGCCGCTCGGTGGCACGCTACCCCTCCGGTGGACGTTCGACGGGGACACTACTCCTCGTCGAACCGATCGAGTCGGAACATGTCGATCGGGTGGTCCGTGTCGCCGTCGACCGCGAGGTCGGCGAGGATTTCGCCGATGACGCTGGCGAACTTGAAGCCGTGACCCGAAAAGCCCGCGCCGACGGCTACCTGCGGGTGGTCGGGGAGCGTATCGAGGATGAAGTGCTCGTCGGGAGAGTTCGTGAACATGCAGGTCGCCAGCCGCATCGTCGGGCCGTTCGCGCCGGGGAAGTAGTTCGACGTAACCTCCCGGAGCAGGCGTTCGTCCTCGGGTTCGGGCTCGGTGTTGTACTCGTCCGGATCGACCTGCTCGTCGCGGTGGTGATACTTGCCGATCTTGAACCCGGGAACGTCGTAGATCGGGAGCCCGTAGAACCGTCCTTCGGGAACTTTGAGGTTCCAGACGGGGAAGTTGTCGGGTTCGAACGTCGACGGCTGGTCCGGCTGGAACCAGCCCAGCACCTGTCGTTCGGGGACTGCGAGTCCGTCGAGCGCGTCCGCGAACTTGTAGTTCCACGCGCCGGCGGCGAGCACCAGGCTCGCGGCCTCGTACGTGCCGCGATCGGTCTCGACGCGAACCCCGCCGTCCGCCGTCTCCTCCCAGTCGTCGACCCGCTCTCGGGCGTGGACGTCGGCACCGGCGGCCTGCGCCGCCTCGACGTGGCCGACGATCGACTGCTCGGGGACGACGAACCCGCCGTCGGGCTGGTACAGCGCCCGGTGTCCGTCCGGAAGTCGGTAGCCGGGGAAGCGCTCGCTCACCTCCTCGCTCGTGAGGACCTCGTGCGGGATGTCGTACTCCCGGCACGAGCGCAGCGAGCCCTCGAAGACCACGTTACCCTCGGGACCGGCGTCGATCGAGCCGGTGCGGTGGATCACCGGCCGGCCGGTCTCGTCCGCGAGGTCGTCCCAGAGTTCGTACGCCCGCTCGATCAGCGGGATGTACGACGGGTGTTCGTAGTAGGCTCGGCGGATGATCCGCGTGATTCCGTGAGACGACCCCATCGTGTGGGGAACGTCGTATCGCTCGAGTCCCAGCACGTCGTACCCGCGGGCGGCGAGATGGGACGTCGTCGCGCTCCCCATCCCGCCGACGCCGATGACGATGACGTCGTACCGCTCTGCTGTCGTCGGCATGCTGCAGTCTCGTTCGTCGAACGCGGTCAATAGCGTTCGGCTGTCTCACGTCACACCTTTTTCAGGCCGGTCGGCGATCGCGGGGCAGTGTCGAACGCCGCTCTCGAGGTCGACTGCGCGCGCCGCCCGGACGAGTCCGTCCGCCGGCACTTATACGTCCGAACCATCTGCGATCAACCCTTATTGAACGGTACGGCATGGCATGGCACAGAGCATGACCAGATGGAACAACGGGCTCGACGAGGTCGAGCGAGTGAGCCCCGACATCACCGACGAGACGAACGCGCTGCCGGCGCGGTACTTCACCGATCCGGACGTTCACGAGATGGAGAAAGACGCCGTGTTCGGCCAGTACTGGGTGTACGCCGGCCACGCGAACTGCATCCCGGACGCCGGAGATTACTTCACCCGGACCATCGGCGATCGAGAGATCATCGTCGTTCGGAATCATACCGGTGACGTCCAGGCATTTTACAACGTCTGTGCCCACCGCGGGTCGGCGATGGTCGAGGAGACGCCGATGACCGATCCGGGCAACGCGAGCCGAATCCAGTGTCCGTACCACCTCTGGACGTACGACCTGGACGGCGACCTCGCGAGCACGCCCCGGAGTTTCGAGGAGGCACCGCTGAATCCGGACCTCGACGACGAGGACGTCCCCGGGCTAGACGCCGAGGAGAACTCCCTCATGGAGGTCCACAGCGATCGCATCGGGCCGTTCGTCTTCGTCAACTTCGCCGACGATCCGATGCCCCTGTCGGAACAGGCCGGACGGCTCGAGGCCGCACTCGAGTCGCTCCCGCTCGAGGAGTACCAGCTCGCCCGGCGGATCGTCTCGGAAGTCGAGTGCAACTGGAAGGTCTTCGGCGGCAACTACTCGGAGTGCGATCACTGCCAGGCCAACCACCAGGACTGGGTCCAGAACCTCGAACTGCTCGAATCAGAACTCGAGGTCAACGACTACCACTGGGTCCTCCACTACAAGCACAAGGAGGACGTCGACGACGAGATGCGCATCCACGACGAGCACGAGGCCCAGTTCCACTACTTCTGGCCGAACTTCGCGGTCAACATGTACGGCACCGCCGACGGCTACGGCACCTACATCATCGACCCGATCGACGAGGGGCGGTTCCAGCTCGTCGCGGACTACTACTTCAGAGAGTCCGAACTCAGCGACGAGGAAGAGGAGTTCGTTCGGACGAGCAGGCAGCTTCAGGAGGAGGACTTCGAACTGGTCGAGCGCCAGCAGCGCGGGCTCGAATCCGGCGCGATCGCTCAGGCCCAGCTCGGCCCGAACGAGCACACGGTGCACAGACTCCACCTCCTCGCCCAGGAGGCGTACGACACGTACGGTGCGTAACCGACCACGAGCCACGACACCCACACATGAGTCACCAACAGCAGACTCCCTTCGCCGTCGCGTGTCCGGACTGTGCGGTCACGAGCGACGTCGCGGAGGCAAACGAGATCGTCGACTTCTACCGCCGCCACCGGCGCCACACGGGCCACGACGTCGAAGTAGCACGCGCCGACCTCGGGTTCGACGTGCCGGCGACCGACGACGTTCTGGCGCTCGTCGACGCCCTCGAGGCGCAGTACGAGGACGGCGTTCCCGTCGGGATCGTCGTCGCTGCGACGAGCGAGCAGGGGACAACCGTCGGCGAGACGCTCGATGCGATCCGCGAGGTGCGGATGACCGGTGCGCTCTACGAGCCTCGCGACGATCACCTCGCCGCCGTGTGAGCGGTAATTGTGATCGACGCTGTTCGATTTCCCATCTCACTTCGTCGGCGAGCGGGTCGACCGGCGGGTTCGGGCCGCGGGAGTACCCGTCGGCGCTACTCCTCGAGCAACGTCGTTTCGACGAGTTTGCCCGTGCCGCGACGGATGCGACCGCCGACGGCCGTCGGCGAGATGCCGAGCTGGTCGGCGAGTTCCTCGAGCGAGGTTTCGCGGGGCTCCTCGAAGTATCCGTCCTCGTAGGCGCTCACCAGCGCGACCTGCTGTTCGTCGGTCAGTTTCGGCGTCAGTCCGTTCGACCACTCGTCCTGACGGAACATCCGGTGCAGTTCGAAGGAGATGTCCGTCTCCTCGCAGAACTCCCACAGCGTGGCGACCGCGTCCCGATCGGGGAGGTGAAGCCGAACGGTCCAGCCGCGATCGTTGCTCTCCGCTTTCAGCATCAACCCGCCGAGTTCGCTCGTCGTCGGCGAGATGAGTTTCGTCTCGTCGGTGTGTTCCATGCGGTAGACGCGCGTCGATCCGAGGTCCTCGACGAGCGTCCAGTTCGCGACCGTGTGGTCCCGGTCGAGCGCCTCGTCGAACGTCTCGTCCGTCCCCTCGACGAGGAAGAAAAACAGGCCCGTCTCCGGATCCGTCGTCGAGTGGGGGACGACTTCGATGGATGCGTCCGGCCGCTCCCGAATCGTCGGCGTCAACGCGAGGTCCGGATGTGCGATGTCGGCGATCACGGTCAGGCTCATCGGATCTCACCCCCGTTCGAGTTGCGTTCGTTCCGTCCCTCGATCAGAGATAGCGAATCCGGTGGGATCGGCGAATCGGTGTCGAGTACGACCGTGCTCGTAGCCCATCTTGTGGAGAGATAGCACACACCCATGCTTAACCATTACTTCCAGCGCGTCGGGGGAGACGATAACCGGTACCGGTCACGGGCGCGGCGACCGGCGAGGAGGCGGACGGGCCGCCGCGGTGCCGCCGAACTCGGCGCGGGAATCCGACGCGTCGATCGAACCACGGCGATGAAAGCCCGGTCATTTTCGGGATGGCCGTCGTCAGTTCGGGTATGGAGACGCGTCCCACGGAGGCTGGACTTCGGCTCCCGAACGTCGGCCCGGGGCCCGATCCGCTCTCGCTCGTCGACCTGACCGCGCCCGTCGCACCCCGGGATCCGACGACGGTCGAGGTCCCCGAGCCAGCGCACGAGGCCATCGTCGTCCTGCTTCACCGGGACCATCACGCCGGGAACTGCCGCCGTCAGGTCCGGGCCGTCGCCGATCGGTACGACGAGTTCCGCGAACGGGAAACCCAGATCGTCTCGGTCGTCCCGGAACCGCGCCGCCGCGTCCGCGAGTGGCAGGCGCGTTACGACCTCCCGTACCCGATCTGTGCCGATCCGGCCGCCGAGGCGGGCGAAGCGTTCGGCCAGCGCGTCCGGTCCCCCGGCGACGTCGCCGTTCTCGCGACGCATCGCGGCGAGTCGATCTGGGATCGGCCCCGGATCGACACCCTGTTGGGCGACGTCGACCAACGATCGTGAGGAGTGCGATGTTCGTCCGTACTGCAACCCCCGACGACGTCCTCGAGGTTCGGCGCATCCTCGACGCGGCGATGCTCGAACCCGGGGACGTCGAGACCCGGACCGCGGCAGGAGACGTTCTCGTCGCTGGCGATCGACGCGGGACCGCGAGCGCCGGCCGCGACGGCGGCGGATCCCGCGCCGACGAGCGGATCCTGGGTACGCTCGTCCTCGAACCCCGCGATCGGGGCGGCCACGTCGCCGCGATCGGTGTCCGACGTCGCCACCGGGGTCGCGGGATCGGGCGCGCGCTGATCGAGCGGGCGCTCGAACGCGAGGGCCGACTGACGGCGCGGTTCGACGACGGCGTCCGACCGTTCTACGAGCGGGTCGGGTTCGCGATCGAACCGATCGACGAGCGGCGCCACCGGGGGATTGCGGAGGCGACCGAACGGGCGTAGTACGCTCCGATTACCGGTCCGAGCGCCAGCGACTTTTATCAGAGAGAACGTGGTACGTCGGCTCGCATGGCGCTACAACGGATGCTCAGCGGCGACCCCTCGCGGAGTTCGAAACTCTACCTCGCGATCGGCGTTATCTCGCTCGTGAAGGCGATCGCGGTCAGGAACGACTCGGAGCGGTTCCGTCGGGAACTGGTCGACGCCGGCCTGTTCCTCGGCGTCGGACTGCTCTTGCGACAGTACAGCCGGATCAAGGCGGAGAAACAGGCCGAACTGGAGTCCCAGCTTCCCGACTGGCTCGCCGGCGGGTCGACCGACCAGTCGACGGGACTGCGATCGATGGCGAGAGACCGCCTCGGCGGCGCGTCCGAACCGGCCCCGGAGCCGACGCTCGCCGATCGCGCTCGGGACGTCATCGCCAGCCGATAACGACAAACACCGGTCGAGAAGGCGGCGGTACCGGCTCACGCGACCGCCGAATCGGCTCCGACGCTACGTCTGGACCGGTTCGAGGTCGGCGGTGAAGTGGCGGAGTTCGGGGATCGACGGCTCGGACGCGAGCCGCAGGCCGTCGATCGCCGACCCGGTCTCGAGGACGCTCTCGACCGTCTCGACCACGTGATCGAAGTGTTCCCGGTGGTAGGTCCGGCGGGGCACCGCCAGCCGGACGAGTTCGGGGCGATCGGTCTCCGGGAACGCGAAGCTTCCCAGTTCGACGCCACGGACGCCACCCTCGCGGTAAAGTTCGCAGACGAGCGCCTGCCCGGGGAAGACGTCGGGATCGAGGTGCGTGAGGGCGGCCCCGGCGTCGAGATACACCGCGTGGCCGCCGGCCGCGACCGGAACGCCGACCGCGTCGAGTAGCGAGCCGAACTCGCGAACCTGTTCGACCCGATCGGCGACGTACGCCTCTTCGACGGCTTCGCGCAGCCCGACGGCCATCGCCGCGACGTCGCGCCCGGCCATCCCGCCGTAGGTCGGGAACCCCTCGTAGAGGATCGCTCGCTGTTTGCACCGCTCGAAGAGGTCGGGGTCGTCGGTCGCGACGAACCCGCCGGCGTTGACCAGCCCGTCTTTCTTGCCGCTCATCACGACGGCGTCGGCGTAGGAGAGCTGTTCGCGGGCGATCTCGGCGATCGAGGCGTCCGCGAACTCGTCTTCGCGCCGCTTGACGAAGTAGGCGTTCTCCGCGAACCGGCAGGCGTCGATCACGAACGCGGCGTCGATCTCGTCCGCGAACGCCCGGACGCGACGGGTGTTCTCGACGCTGACCGGCTGGCCCGCCGCCGAGTTGTTCGTGATCGTCTGGATGACCATCGGTACCCGCTCCGGGCCGACCTCGTCGACGACCGTCCGGGCCCGATCGAGCGAGAGGTTCCCCCCGAAGGCGGCGTCGGAATCGAAGTCGTACGCCCCGTCGACCGGACAGTCGATCGGGTCGGCGTCCTGGTTCGCGACGTGAGCGCGGGTGGTGTCGAAGTGGGTGTTGTTGGGGACGACGTCGCCGGCCGAGAGCAACGTCCCGTAGAGGACGTTCTCCGCGCCCCGGCCCTGGTGAGCCGGGACGACGTGTTCGAATCCCATTACGTCCGCGACGGCCGACTCGAGCCGATCGAAGCTCTCGGAACCGGCGTAGGCCTCGTCGGCCCGGACGAGGGCGGCCCACTGCTCGTCGCTCATCGCGCCGGTCCCGCTGTCGGTCAGCAGATCGACGTACACCTCCGCGGCGGGAACGTTGAAGACGTTGTAGCCGGCCTCTGCGAGCGTCCGTTCACGTCGCTCCCGTGACGGGAGCCTGATCCGTTCGACCATCTTCGTCCGATAGGCGACCATACGACCAGTCGAACGGCCAGGTAGTTCAATTCGAGTGAACGTGGGTGGCGATCAGTGTACCGGAAGCGGACGTCAACGGACCGATTCGCCGCTCCGGTCGCGGATCGGCGCACTCGATCCCAGACGTGGAAACCGATGGCCAGCGGCGGTCCGACACCTACTATTATTACAGTCGGTTCGCAAGCAACCACTGGTAAGAAATTATGGCAGGATACGATCAGACACTGAAGCCGTTCCTCTGGCGCGCCGAGCGCCTCCACCCCCAGCAGGAGGTCGTCTCGCGTACCCACGAGGGGATCGTCCGCAACACCTACAGCGAGTACGCCGATCGAACGCGACAGCTCGCGAACGCCCTCGAGGAGGCGGGGATCGAGGACGGCGATCGCGTCGGGACGTTCTGCTGGAACCACCACCGCCACGCCGAGGTCTACTTCGCGGCCCCGAACATCGGCGGCCAACTCCACACGATCAACCCGCTGCTCCCGCCGGAGCACGTCCAGTACATCGTCCAGAACGCCGAGGACAAGGTGCTGTTCGTCGACCAGTCGCTGCTCGAACCGTTCGAGGCGGCCTACGACGAGGACGCCTTCGAGACCGTCGAACAGTTCGTCGTCATGGGCTCGGACGTCCCGGAGACGAGCCTCGAACCCGTCACCGACTACGAGTCGTTCGTCGGCGCGCAGGACGAGGAGTACGACTGGCCCGAACTCGACGAGGAGAACCCCGCCGGGATGTGTTACACCTCCGGAACGACGGGCAAGCCGAAAGGCGTCGAGTACACCCAGAAGATGCTCTGGGCGCACACGATGGCCACCCTGACCCCGCAGGGGCTCGGCATCGAGGAGGACGACGTCGTCATGCCCGTCGTCCCGATGTTCCACGTCAACGCGTGGGGGCTGCCGTTCTCCACGACGGCCGCCGGCGCGAAACACGTCTACCCCGGCCCGTCGCCCGACCCCGCCGACCTTGTCCAGTTGATCGAGGAGGAAGGCGTCACGATGACCGCCGGCGTCCCGACCGTCTGGCTGGGCGTCCTCGAGTACCTCGACGAGCACGACGCCGACCTCTCGAGCCTCGATCGCATCGTCATCGGCGGCGCCGCCGCGCCGGAGAGCCTGATCCGCCAGTACGACGACCTCGGCGTCGAGGTCGTCCACGCCTGGGGCATGACCGAGATGTCCCCGATCGGGACGGTCGCCCACCTCAAGGCCGATCTCCAGGACATCCCGAAAGAAGAACGGTACAAGAAGCAGGCCAAACAGGGCCTGGTCGTTCCCGGCCTCGAGTTCAAGGTCGTCGACGACGACGGGAACGAGGTCCCCTGGAACGGCGAGGACTTCGGCGAACTCTACGTCCGCGGCCCGTGGGTAACGGACTCCTACTTCAAGCGGCCGGACGCCAACGAGGCGGACTTCGAGGGGTCGTGGCTCAAGACCGGCGACGTCGTCACCGTCGACGAGGACGGCTACATCAAGATCGTCGACCGCGCCAAAGACGTGATCAAGAGCGGCGGCGAGTGGATCTCCTCTCAGGAACTCGAGAACGCCATCATGGCCCACGACGACGTCAGCGAGGCGACCGTCGTCGGCGCACCCCACGAGAAGTGGCAGGAACGACCCGTCGCGTTCGTCGTCCCGACCGACGACGCCGCGATCGACGAGGACGCCTTCCTCGAGGAACTCAACGAGTTCCTCCTGGAGGACTATCCCAAGTGGTGGACGCCGGACTCGGTCGTCCACATCGACGAGGTGCCAAAGACCGCCACGGGCAAGTTCGACAAGAAGACGCTCCGCGAACAACACGATATCGAGTCGCTACTCGACGACGCCCCGGACCCGGACGCCGAGTAAGTCGGGCCTACTGCGCGTATCGCACACGGAGTCTTCTCCCGCTTTCCGGCGATCGGATCGCACGAATCGTTGCTCTCTCGTCGTATTCGGTACGAAGCAGGAACCGACGCGACACACCCCGGAACGATTGACTTTTCACCGTCAGAGAGAGTGGTACGGGTACGATAGTGAGTCGAGGCGATGAAGAAACGATTCCGGACGAGGAGCGAGCAGCCCTCCTGACTATCGCTCACGGTGCCGTCGTCACGTCCGGAGGCATCTCCGGACAACGAGCATTGACCACAGCCGTCGAGGTCGTCCTCGCACGAGGGCTCGGTCCGATGGCGTACGGCGTGTACGCGATGGCATGGCGGATCGCACAGCTACTCGTCCGAATCGTGACCTTCGGGAGCGTGCCGGTCCTTCAGCGATACGTCCCCGCGTACGACGGAAACGCCGACGCGCCAGTCAGTCGTCGTCGGGTTAGCGTACACGACGACGGTCGGATTCGGCGTCGTGTTAGCCGTCAGCGTCTGGCGATTGGCCCCGTGGATCAACGAGGTCACCGTCGACCAGCCGTCGTTCGTGCCGACGATGCGCGGGTTCGGATTCCTCGTGGTGTTGCTCGGCGTCGTCACGATCGTCTCCGGAAGCTTCCGGGCAGTCGGCTCCGCCCGCGGCGAGGTCGTGTTCAACAAGCTGCTCCGCCTGGGGGTTCGGCTCGTCTGTGCGACGGCGGCACTCGCCCTCGGATACTCGGTCGTCGGAGTCGCCGGCGCGATCGTCATCGGCACCGGCGTCCTCGCTGCGCTCGCCGTCCCGATCGCGGCGCGAGTGACGGGGATCGTGCCGTCCCTGCGCGAGGCTCGAAGCGAGCTTGGCCGATTCTACGATCATGCGGCTCCCGTCGCGATGAGTAGTCTCGGAAAAGTGTTCCAGAACCGCGTCGACGTGCTTCTGGTGGGAGCGTTGCTGACGACGGTTTCGGCCGGCGTGTACAACGCTCTCCTCGTGCTGATAGCGATCGCGTGGATTCCACTGCAGTCGTTCAACCAATTGCTACCGCCGGTCGCATCGGAGCTGTACGCCGACGAGCGAGTCGAGGTGCTCAACGAGATCTACACGTCCGTCACGCGGCTGATCGTCACCACGCTCGTCCCCGTCCTCGCCGTCCTCCTCGTGTACGGGCGGGAACTCCTCGCGCTGTTCGGCCCAACGTACACGCAGGGGTACGTTCCGCTAATCGTGTATCTCGGCGGCGTGTTCGTCGGCAGTGCCGTGGGGGCGACCGGGTGGCTCTTGATGATGACCGACCATCAGTACGCTCGAATGCTCCTCGACTGGCTCCTCGCCGCCCTCAACGTCGTGCTGACGTACCTGTTCATCGTACAGTTCGGCCTCGTCGGTGCCGCGCTCGGCACGTCGTTCGCGATCGCCATTCAGAACGGAATCCAGGTGCTCCTCCTCCGACGGTTCGAGGGCCTGTGGCCGTTCGATCGAACGTTCCTCACGCCGATCGTGGCCGGCGGCGTCACGCTGCTCGTCATGTGGACGATCCGCGTCAGCGTTTCGAGTGGGCTCGCCCCCGTACTCGGTACTGTCGCCGGGTTGGGCAGCTACATCCTGACGCTCCACGTGCTCGGTATCGACCCTCGCGATCGACTCGTCGTTCGCGAACTCGTCGATCGGTATCGGACCGACCTGACCGAGACGCTACACACGGCCACTCGATCGGAATAGGCGAACGGGACCGTTTTGGAGTCGGGCGCAGGAAAACACGTCGTGTAGGCCCCGTCGATCGCGTCAAAAGCCCATCAGCACGAACACGACCAGGTACGAGATCACTCCAAAGGCGACGACAGCCCCCATCCAGACGGTGACGATGATCGCCGCCTGTCTGCCGGTCATCTCCTCCCCGTCGAGTATCGCTCCCAGTTCGGTAAGCGAGTCACGAAGGTCCATAAACGAGGATACCTCGCAAGGCGTGAAAAAGTTGGCGTACTGATATCTCAGCGGCGATCGAACGCGCCGTCCGTGTGATAAATAGGAGGGTCTAGAACAGGTCCACAGGGGGGACTAGAACAGGTCCTGGGTCAACTCGAGGGTCTCCTCCCGATCGTCCCAGTCGACGAAGATGGCGACGCTGGTCGCGCTGGTGATGATGTCCTGGACGTTGATACGGGCCTCGGCCAGCGGGTTGACGATGTCGCTGATGACACCGGGCTGGTTGGGGAGTTCGCCGCCGGTCACGCGGACGACGGCCATCGGTTCGTCGACGGTGACGCTCGAAAGTTCGTCGCGCGCGATGACCTCGCGGTGGAGGATGTTCTCGGCGCGTTCGGCCTCCTCCTCGTCGATGTAGAACGTGACGGTGTCGAGGCCGCTCGCGACGGCGTCGATGTTGACGTCGCTCTCTGAGAGGGCCTCCGAGAGGTGGTAGAAGACGCCGGGCTGGTTGCGGATCGCCCGGCCGGCGACGGTGAGACAGGCCAGCGGCCGTTCGCGCAGGTCGACGAGGTTCTGGAACTCACCCTCGATGCTGGTCCCGCCGGAGAGGAGGTCGCCGTGCTGGTAGTGGACGACGCGGACGTCGAGGTTGCCGTCCTTGTACGACAATGCGGAGGGCGCGACGACCTCGGCCCCGCGGAACGAGAGGTTCCGGAGTTCGTCGACCGAAATCTCGCCGACGTTGCGGGCACCCTCGACGACGTTCGGATCGCCGGTCATCACGCCTTCGACGTCGGTGACGATGACGACCTCGTCGGCGTCCATGTACTTGCCCATCATGACTGCGGTCGTGTCGCTGCCGCCGCGGCCCAGCGTCGTAATCGAGCCGTCCGGGCCCTCCGCGAGGAAGCCGGTGATGACCGGAACCGTCTCGTCGAGCTCCGCGGCTACCTCGCCGGCGCGTCGCTGGGTCTCCTCGACGTTTACTTCGCCGTACTCGTCGGTGACGACCGGCCAGTCGTCGCTGCCGGGCTCCAGGAAGGTCGCGTCGATGTCCCGGGCCGACAGCGCGGCTTTGAGCATCCGGACCGAGGTCCGTTCGCCCATGCTGACGATCTGGGCCCGATCGGCCTCGTCGGTCTCGAAGGTGATCTCCTCGAGCAGTTCGTCGGTGGTCGATCCCATCGCGCTCGCGACGACGGCGATCTCGTGGCCGTCCTCGACGGCGGCCGCGATCGAATCCGCCGCGCGGTTGATCCGATCGCCGCTCCCGAGACTCGTCCCGCCGAACTTGGCTACAACGCGCATACTGGCACCTCGCGATCGCGGTTCGTTCGCGTACCGGTGGCGTGGCTCATGTGGCAGTGCGTAACCAGAGCGAGCAGATAACTGTGTCCCATTGCCCGCATTTTTACCGGTCTTTCGCCGGAACCCGATCGGCGAATCGCCCTCCTCGAGCGGGATCGATCGGACCTCGTGACTGTTCGGCCGTCGTGAACCGCGGGCGGGATTTATGTTCGTGGGTAGCATTGCCACACGTAAATGAACGTACGGGACGCACTCGAGGCCGATGCCGACGCGCTGGCGTCGATCGCGAACTCTCCGACGGACGTCATGCGCAACCTGGTTCACGATCGGACGGTTCGCGTCGCCGAGGATGGCCCGCGCGACCCGAACGCCGACGTCGGCGACTCCCAGTACGACGGCTCGGATCCGGAGGATCTCCTCGGGTTCATCAGTTTCGACGCGCGGGAGGACACCGTCCACGTTACCCAGCTCGACGGCACGAGCGAGGCCTGCAAGCGGCTGCTGGCCGAACCGGTCCGGTTCGCCGAGCAGGAGTCGATGGCCGTCGAGGTGCTGGTCACACCCGGGACCGAACCGATCGAGTCGGCGGCCGAAGAACTGGGCTTCGAGAGACGGGGGAACGGCCCCCAGTTCAACGGGTCGCAGACGGTCCGGTTCCGTCTCGATCCCTGAGGAGCCTCGTCCACCCCGAACGCCGTCGATACGGACCGGACGGCTGACGTTATTTTTGTCACGTCCAGGGAACCGAGAATAACCGAAGCAATTATTGCCGGCAACGGTGCCTCCCGCGATGTATGCCGTCGGAACACAACATGCCCGACTACGAGCAGATCCGCGAGGGGTTCTCGTGGAAGGACATCTACAACGCGGCGGACTGGGACGCACCGGACCGGATCAACATCGCACACGAGGTCTGCGATCGGCACGCCGAGAACAGGGAGAAGGTGGCGCTCTACCAGGTGAGCGAGGACGGCGAGCTGACGACGCTGACGTTCTGGGAACTGGCCGAACGGACGAACCGGTTCGCGAACGTCCTCGAGAGCCTCGGGATCGAGGCGGGCGATCGCGTCTTCTCGTACATGCCGCGGATCCCGGAACACTACGTC
Source organism: Halosolutus sp. YCN4 (assembly GCF_059736495.1). Taxonomy (NCBI): domain Archaea; kingdom Methanobacteriati; phylum Methanobacteriota; class Halobacteria; order Halobacteriales; family Natrialbaceae; genus Halosolutus; species Halosolutus sp. YCN4. Next base: position 247,984 of record NZ_JCASSM010000002.1, read on the forward strand.
GCACTGGTGGGGACGCTCAAGCGTGGGGCCGTCTTCGGCGGGGTCAACGAACGGTTCGGCCCCGACGGCATCGCCTATCGCCTGGACGACTGCGACGCGAAAGCGATCGTCACCACGGCCGAGAACCGCGACACCGTCGCGGACGCGCTCGAGGACGCCCCGTCCGTCGAACACGTGATCGTCGTCAGCGACGACGGAACGGGCATCCGGCGCGGAGACGTCAGTTACCACGGCGAGACGGAAACCGCGAGTCGCGAGTACGAACCGGCCGACACCGGCGGCGAGGACGACGCTCTGCTGTACTACACCAGCGGAACGACCGGACTGGCGAAAGGCGTCCTCCACAAGCACCGGTGGGTCACCGGCGTCGCCGCCACCCAGAGGTACGCCGTCGACCTCCAGGAGGGCGACCTGTACTGGTCGACCGGCGACCTCGGCTGGCTGACCGGCCCGATCAACACGTTGGGCGCGTGGTTCTGGGGGACCGCGCTGTTCACCTACGAGGGCGAGTTCGACCCCGCGGAGTGGGCCGACCTCCTCGATCGGTTCCCGATCACCGTGCTGTTCTCCGTCCCGACGGCCTACCGCATGCTCCGCGAGCACGAGGACGTCCTCGAGGGCGTCTCCCTGGATCTGCGTCACGCGCTGTCGATCGGGGAACCCCTCTCGGCCGGCGTCGTCGAGTGGGGCGAGGAGACGCTGGGCGTGACGATCCACGACACCTACGGCCAGACCGAGACGGGGAACATGATCATCAACAACTACCCGACGATGGAGGTGCGGCCGGGGTCGATGGGCAAGCCGCTACCCGGCATCGAGGCCGCCGTCGTCGACCCCGAGACCGGCGAGGTGCTCGATCCCGGCGAGACGGGCGAGATCGCTCAGCGCGGGGACTATCCCTGTTTCTTCGCGGAGTACTGGGAGAAGCCCGCACAGACCGAGTCGTGTTTCGTCGACGGCCCGGACGGACAATGGTACCTCTCGGGTGACCTCGCGAACGTCGACGAAGACGGCTACTTCTGGTTCGAGGGCCGGGCCGACGACGTCATCATCTCCTCGGGGTACCGGATCGGGCCCTTCGAGGTCGAGAGTTCGCTCGGCGAGCACGAGGCCGTCGCCGAGGCCGCCGTCGTGCCGAAACCCCACCGGGAGCGCGGGAACATCGTGAAAGCGTACGTGGTCCCCAGCGAGGCCGCGACGCCCTCCGAAGACCTCAAAGAGGAGATCAGAACCCACGTCCGCGACGAACTGTCGGCCCACGAGTACCCCCGCGAGATCGAGTTCCGCGACGAACTCCCGAAGACGGTCACCGGGAAGATCCGCCGGACGGAACTCCAGGACGAGGCCGAAGAAGAGGTCGAGGCCGACTGACCGCGCGTCGGAACCGGATCCGGTCCGGGGAGCCCGGAGCGCGCCTCTCTATGCGGCTCCCGTTTCGAGCACTGGATCGTCCTCGAGTCCCAGGAAGTCGATCGCGGTCCGGTAGAAGATGTCGCGGGCCGTCTCGCGGGGGAGGTCCCGGGCCAGCAGTTCGGCCCGTTCCTCGCGGTAGGGGTACGGGACGTTCGGAAAGTCCGACCCGTACATGATCGAGTCGGAGCAGTCGATCAGGGTCTCGTCTGCGATCGTCGACGGGTCGAATCCCACCGTCTCGGGAGCCGACGCCGACATCGCGACCGTCGTGTCGAGGTAGACCTGCTCGTTGGTCCGCGCGAGATCGAGGAACGCGTCGACCTCGTAGGTACCCATGTGCGCACAGCAGACCCGAAGGTCCGGGTACGAGTTCACCACCTCCGCGAACGCGTCCGCGCCGACGTAGGGGCTGTCCTCGAACATCGGCGCGGTGCCGCCGTGATAGGTGATCGGCCGATCGTACTCTGCCGCGACCTCGAGTGCGGGCTCGAGACGCGAGTCCGCGGGCCGACACTCCTGGACCGGACAGTGGATCTTCAGGCCGCGAGCGCCGTCCTCGAACGCTTCGCGAACGACGTCGGCGACGTCCTCGTCGTCTGGATGGACCGTCGCGAACGGGATCATGTCCGTCGACGCCTCGGCCTGCGCACCGAGCCACGCGTTCAGGTCGCGCGCGAGTCCGGGCTCGTGGGCGTACGGGAGGGCGACGTAGGCCGCGACGCCGGCCGATCGGAGGACGTCCTCGATTCCCGTTCGGGACGTCGGCGAGGAAAATTCCCAGCCGGCCTCTTCGGTGAGCGTCCGCTGGATCGCGGCGGCGAGTCGATCGGGGAACACGTGCGTGTGGGCGTCGATCGCCGGGCGAAACGCGGATACAGACGCTTCTGCTATCGACCGTCGCTCGGGTGATGACATATCTGTCGGACGCCAGTGGATACTGGATCGGAAGGGATAGCTGTACTGCTGGCAGTACGTCCCGGTACCGGGCCGCTAGCTGAACTTCTGGACCGTCACGTCGAGCGTGTCGAGGTCGACGATCGGCGCGTACCCCGCGTCGGGATCGATGTTGACGCTCTTCTGGAAGTCTGTCTGGGCCTGCCAGCAGCCGGAATTGATCGCGAGCACGTTGTGGTACTTGCCGAACCCGAGTTTGTGGACGTGACCCGTATGGAAGATGTCGGGGACCTCGTCGATAGCGAGGTAATCCTGCTCTTCGGGTGCGAGACGGGTGTGGCCGCCGAACTGCGGCGCGACGTGGCGTTTCTTCAGGAGCTGGTACATCGCCTTGTGCGGCTCGTCGTAGCTCGCCTTCTCCTCGGGCAGTTCGGCGATCACCTCGTCCAGCGAGACCCCGTGGTACATGAGCACCGACACCCCCTCGATCGTCACCATCGACGGGTTGCTCACGATCCGCGGATCGTGGGCCGACATGATCTCCCGGAGTTCCTCGTCGAATCCGGGCTGGGGCTCGGCGAGTCGCACCGCGTCGTGGTTGCCGGGGATCATGACGATCTCGAGATCGCCGGGGACCCGTTTCAGGTGCTCGTTGAACGCCTCGTACTGCTCGTAGATGTCGACGATGTCGAGTTCCTCGTCCTGGTCGGGGTAGACGCCGACGCCCTCGACCATGTCGCCCGCGAGCAGCAGGTACTCGACGCGCTCGCCCGCCTCGGTGTGGAGCCAGTCGGCGAAGCGAGTCCACGCGTCCGCCATGAACTCCTGACTGCCGACGTGAACGTCGCTGATGAGCGCCGCCTGGACCGGCCGATCGGCCGTCGAGGGCTCGTGGGTCCGGGGAACGTCGGGGAAGTGCATCGAGTCGACGAACGCGATCCCCGAATCGTCCGCCAGCGTCCCCTCCATCGCGAGCACCTCGTCACAGAGCAGTTCGTCCACGAGGTCGACGTACTCCCGGTCTTTCATCACCAGCCACGGGAAGGTGCCCGTGGCGTCCTCGAGTTCGACCAGCCAGTGGCCGCTGGCGGTCGATCGGACGTCGTTGACCAGTCCGACCATCGCGACATCTTCGCCGCCCGGCATCGACTCGATCGCCGTTGCCGGCCGGTGGTTGACCCGGCTCCGCAGTTTCGAGCCGAGTCGATCGAGCCGATCCCGGAAGACCGAGACGAAGTCGCTGTACTCGCCGGTTCCGGTACTCGCCCCGGTCATGTCGTTACTGATCTCGAGCGACCGGAGATCCGGATCGACCGATCGCTCGACCGACGTCGAAGACCCCTCCGTTTCAACTGGAGACTGCTCGACGTCGTCCGTCGAATTCGGGGTTGCCGCTCCAGTTGAAACGGAGGGGTCGGTCGTGGAGGGAGTCGCCCCGGACTGCGTCGCGGCGTCGGGCGGGTCACCGGATCGATCGGGGGTGGAAACGGACGGCTGACCTCCGTCGAGGGCCGCGTCGACGTGATCGGTCGTGACGACGAGGGCGTCCTCGGGAAGCGTCTCGATGACGTGTTCGAGGGCGGCCCGCGAGTCGTCCGCGGACGCGATCTTCGTCACCGCCTCGCGTTCGGCGTTGTACCCGCGACTGGTGAGTTCGCTGACGATCCGGGCGGGGCCCTCGAGTGGCACACCCCTCGCATTCGTGACCGCGGGGAAAAACGTAGCGAATCCCCGATCGAATTCGGTAGCGACGACCGCACTCGAGCGACGTGGTCGAACCAGCCCGAACAGAAGGTTGATTGCCGGCCCCGGCAAAACACGGGACGATGAGCGGTCCCGATTCCGGAGATTCCGACGACGACGGGCACGGTGACGACGCTGCCGACACCCACGACGAGCCGCCGTCGGACGAGACCGACGCTCCGGACGAGACGCACGCGAGAGACACCCCGGTGGGCCCACCCGACGACTCGACCCGGCGAGCCGACGATTCGAACGAGCGAACCGGCAACTCGAGCCGTCAGGCCAGTGAGGCGTCGAATCGAACCGGTGGTAACGAGACTGGCACGGCGGGCGACAGCGCAATCGCAGGCTCGAACGGCGATCGAGACGCCAGCGCGGGTACAGCCGCCGGGCCCGGTGAACAGGGCGGCGGTGACGCTGTCACCATCGAGAACGACGGCGTGATCCGCTGGTTCCTGAAGACGGACGACGGAACCGTCGTCTTCGCCCGCGACGTATTGAGCAGCGTGGCGATCGTCGCGGTCGTCGGGCTCTTGCTGTTCGGGGTCAGCGGGATCTGGCCGCCGCTGGTCGCCGTCGAGAGCGGGAGCATGGAACCGAACATGGAACGCGGCGACCTCGTCTTCGTCGTCGACGACGATCGGTTCGTGGGCGAGAATCCCGCCGACGCCACCGGTATCGTCACGATGGAGAACGGCGGAAACCACGAGAAGTTCGGCAACTCCGGCGACGTTATCGTCTTCAGGCCCGACGGGACGGACCAGCGGACGCCGATCATCCATCGAGCTCACTTCTACGTCGAGGAGGGCGAGAACTGGGTCGCGACCCAGGCGAATCCGTCGTATCTCAACGGAAACGACTGCGACGATATTCGGTCCTGTCCGGCACCCCACGACGGGTTCGTCACGAAAGGCGACGCGAACCACAACTACGATCAGGTCGGGCTGAATCCCAAGTCCTCCGTCGTCAAACCCGAATGGGTCACGGGGAAGGCGATGTACCGGATCCCGTGGCTCGGCCACGTTCGCCTGACCTTCGACACGATCTTCGGCGGGACCGCCACCACGTCGCCGACGATCGTCGGGGCCAGTCCCGCCGGAGCGGGACCCACCGCGACGGGAACACACACCGTCGGAGCCGCGAGCGCTGGCGTCGCGGCGACCGGTGTGACCGCTGCCGTCGCCGTCACGCGACGACGGTTCTGAGGCCGATCCTCGCGGTCCACGAACACGCCCGTTTCTGCTGGAAAAGCGAAATCCGAGTGCCTGAGAAGCACCGGCGAATCGACGCCGATCGGCTCAGTTCTCGAATCGCGCCTGGACGAACGGCTGGATGTCGTCGATGTCGGAAAGCCGTGAGTCCGAGAGGAGGACCGCCTCGGTCTCTTCGAGCGGCACCGAGAGGCTGATCTCCTTGGTGCGGCCGTACCGGCCCTTCGAGACGACGACCGCGTTGACGATCCCGAGCATGTCGAGTTCGCTGATGAGGTCGGTAACCCGGCGCTGGGTCAGCACGTCGGCGTCGATCTCCTCGCACAGGCGCTTGTAAATGTTGAACACCTCGCCCGTGTTGATGCTGTGAACGCCGTTCTTCTCCAGGAGGATGATCGCGAAGAGGACGAGTTTGCTCTGCGTGGGGAGCGTCCGGACGACCTCGACGACCCGATCGAGTTCGATCTTGTCCTGGGCCTGGCGGACGTGTTCCTCGACGATCGTCTCCGTCTGGGCGCGCTCGGCGAGTTCGCCCGCGGTCCGAAGCAGATCGAGCGCGCGGCGCGCGTCACCGTGTTCCTGGGCCGCGAAGGCAGCACACAGGGGGATCACGTCGTCGGAGAGTGCGCCCTCTTTGAACGCGACGTCCGAGCGGTGCTGGAGAATGTCCCGCAACTGGTTCGCGTCGTACGGCGGAAAGACGATCTCCTCCTCGCCGAGCGAGGACTTGACCCGGGGGTCGAGAAAGTCCGTGAACTTCAGGTCGTTGCTGATGCCGATGATCGACACCCGCGAGTTCTCGAGTTCGGAGTTCATCCGCGAGAGGTTGTAGAGCGTGTCGTCGCCGCTCTTCTCGACGAGTTTGTCGATCTCGTCGAGCATGATCACGACCACGCGCTCGTCGTAATCGACGGCGTCGAAGAAGACGCTGTAGACCCGATCCGTTGGCCACCCGGTCATCGGGACCTCCTCGAACGAGTCCCGGTCGGCCTCGAGTTCGTCGATTCGGTCCTCGAGTTCCGATCGGGAGGCAAACGGCGTCGAGGCGAGCGGGTGGTCCGGCGGGAGGTCGCGATCGGCGGCCGCGTCGTCGTTCGACCCCTCTGTTTCAACTGGAGATTCGGCAGACGTGAAGTCGATCTCGTCTCCAGTTGAACCAGTTTCGTTGGGGTCGTTCGACGCCGGTCCGGGCGTCTCGTCCGTCGCGACGTCCGCGAAGAGATCGGATCCCTCGTCGGTCGATCGTGCGCCAGCGTCGTCGTACTCGTCCACGTCCGCGCGCAGGGATTCGAGCGTCTCGATCCGATCGGCGATGCGGGCCTCGTTCTTTTCGATGAACTTGTTGGCCAGCTGTGCGAGGACGCGATACTGGGTATCGGTCACCTCACAGTTGATGTACTCGACGTCACACGGGACGCTGTACTTCTGTGACGTGCTCTCGAGTTCCTTGCTGACGAACTTGGCGCTCGCGGTCTTTCCCGTCCCCGTCTTGCCGTAAATGAGGATGTTCGAGGGGGTCTCCCCGCGAAGCGCGGCGACCAGAATCGTCGCCATCTTGTTGATCTGGTCGCTTCGGTGGGGGAGTTCGTGTGGCGTGTAGGACGGACGCAACACTTCCTTGTTCTCGAAGATCGGTTCGCCACTGAGAAGATCGTCGAACAGCCCCTGGTTCGACTCCTCCTCGGCGATGTCGGAACTCCCGAAGTCCGTCGAGAACCCCGCCGTCCGCTCACCCTCGACCTCGGCATCGTCGGCGTCGGTTCTCGTAGTTTCTGGTTTGTCGTCTGACATCCGTCGTACACGTACCCCCTCGTTTCGAGTGGAATTCGGACCCCGAATACAGGAATATTGGTCCGTAGATGGCCTTCTGAACCGTATCTACTATCCCATGTCTTCGGACCGAGTCCAGTTGATGCAAACGAAACAGTGGGAGACCGTCGTATTAAATTCTTCCATTCAATTCAACGTGCCGACCGGATCGGCCGACGCGATCTAACGGAGAGAAGCGACTCGTCGAGCGGAACGAACGGATCGTTTCGGAGCCAACGAACCGTCTCAGAGGCTATCAGATCGTCTCAGGGATCAGCGGATCAGTTTGGAGAGCTGATGTCGCGCGAAGTGAGGATCCGAGGGGACGGTCGAGTGAAGGGGGCGAAGAACATGAGATCGATCGTTCGATGGAGTAACTGGTCTGATGGAGTGACTGGTCGATCGATCGCTGGGAGGAATAGGTAGTCAATCGGTGAGAGGACCTGGAGGTCAGCGTGAAGACGATCGATTGATCGGACGAAGAGAGTGATAATATTACCATTCTAGCGTCCTAGTATGAAGCCTGGCTCTAGCCCCCCACCCCTTCGTTTCAGGTGGAGGAGTTCGAAGGAGGGGTGGTGGGGGAGGGGTACTGAGAACGGGAAGTTTTATGATGGTGGTGGAAAAACAATATCCGCAATCCTAGCAAAAGAAGAAATTTACTAGAGAGTAGTAGTTTATTGCTAGAGCCTGCTAGATCTGGTGGTCTCAGCCGTTTCTGTTGCTAGCCTCTCCGTATTCTCTCGATTCTCCACCGTAGCGGGTCCGACGAGCGGGTTCGAGTCGAAAGTCAGGTGTTCAGTACGTCCTATTCACGTGAATCCGCCCATTCGACCGAGGACTGCTTCGGCACTCTCCAGTTGAAACGAAGGGGTGGGGGTGTTCCGATCACATCGATCGGTTCGGCACCACCCAGCCCTTGATATCGTGTATCGTGCCTTCCCACCACATACTCCAGTTCGGCTTCCCGTTACATACTCTAACTCGGAATCGTGTACCATGACTGGTATCAGAACCCAGGATGCGACCGAGAATAGTTTCCCGTGCGGATGGCTACTCTCCCGGATGCTACTCACTCGGGTGCTACTCCCGCGGATGTGCTACTCCTGCAGAACTGAAACTCTCACGAATCATCGTGCCAGTGACGGCCGTCGTAAGATCGATATGATGATCCACGTCGATTTCGGCGGACCCGTTTCTCGTCGCTCTCCCGTATTACGGCTCTCGATGTCCTCGACGCGATCGTTCTGTCGCGCGCTTCAAAATCTATCTCGATCGCGACCTGAAATACGAGTCGTACTTCGTCACAGAATTGCATTCAGTAGTCTTGGATAGTCAATATGTCTGACGTAGGCTTAAGTGAGTTCAGTCAGTAGTACGCGCAGATGCACCCCGCGGTGCTGGAGGTCCCCAAGGATGGGATTGTTCACAGAACTCAAAGATAGTATCTCTCGGGTGACGGATCGCCTGTTCTCCGAACAGGAACCGAAACGAATCGGTATCTACGGTCCGCCAAACGCCGGCAAGACGACGCTCGCGAATCGGATTGCACGCGACTGGACCGGCGACGCGATCGGCACGGAGAGCCGCGTGCCACACGAAACGCGCCGCGCACGTCGAAAGGAAGGCGTCGAAATCGAGCGGAACGGGAAGACGGTGACTATCGACATCGTCGATACGCCGGGTGTCACGACGAAAGTCGACTACGAGGAGTTCACCGACGACATGGAGGAAGACGACGCCATCCGCCGGTCGCGCGAGGCCACCGAGGGCGTCGCCGAGGCGATGCACTGGCTGCGCGAGGACGTCGACGGCGTCATCTACGTACTGGACAGCGCGGAGGATCCGATCACCCAGGTCAACACGATGCTGATCGGTATCATCGAGTCCAAGGATCTGCCAGTCCTCATCTTCGCGAACAAGATCGACCTCGAGGAGTCGAGCGTCAAGCGGATCGAAGACGCGTTCCCGCAGCACAAGACCGTTCCCCTCTCCGCGAAGGAGGGCGACAACATGGACGAAGTGTACGATAGCATCGCGGAGTACTTCGGGTGAACAGGCATGCCCAAAGCAACCAATACGGACGACCCGGACGGTCCCGACGGCGTCCAGATCGACCTCATCAGCGGCGAGCGCATGGACGGAATGGCGGCCATGGAGAAGATCCGGATGATCCTGGACGGCGTCCACGACGGGAACATCGTCATCCTCGAGGAGGGGTTGACCCCCGACGAGGAGAGCAGGCTCATCGAGGTGACGATGGCCGAGATCAGCCCGGACGAGTTCAACGGGATCGAAATCGAGACCTACCCCAAGTCGGAGACCCGTGATTCGTCCCTGCTCGGTCGCATCATGGGTTCCGACGAACCGACGACGAAACTGACGGTGATCGGTCCGGCGAACCAGATCGAAACACTCCACAAGGACGAAACGCTCATCAGCGCGCTCGTGTCCCGAAACTAATGCCACACGAATGCACGAACTGCGGCCGCACGTTCCCCGACGGCTCGAAGGAGATGCTCTCGGGCTGTCCCGACTGTGGGGGGAACAAGTTCCAGTTTGCGCCGAACGCGACGGTCGCACGAGAATCGTCGGACCGGACCGACGGCGCCGTCACGATCGAGGAGTCCCGCGGTTCCGGCGGTACCGGATCTGCCCCGTCGACCGAACGGCCCGATCCAGACTCCAGTTCCGACACCGGGGACGGCGTCGCGACCCGGGCCGCCGAAACGGTTCGTGACTTCGTGACGTCGGACTCGTCGGATACTGGCCGATCTGGGACCGAACGGGGGGACGGTTCTACCGAAGCCAGTACGCCGTGGCCCACGGAGACCGAATCGCCGGTCGACCGAAGCGCCGGCCCGGACGGCAGTTCGGGCGACGTGGGCGAGTTCGCCGAGTGGCCGGATACGGCACGACGACCCGAAGACCGATCGACCGGCGACGAAACCACAGCCGCCGCCGATCGATCGGTGTCTACGGATCTTGATCGATCGACGACTGCGGATCCGGACCAGTCAGTGTCCTCGGATCCGGCGCTGTCGGCCGATTCGACCTCGTTTGTGGACGACGAAGACACGGCACAGGCAGACGCCAGGACCGAAGTCGTGAGTCGGGACGACCTCCCCTCGGGGTCGGCCAGTACCGGCGAGAATCCGTCGATCGAGGACGCGGATCGCCCATCTCGGCCGGCAGACACCGAAGATGCACCGCCGGAGCACGGCCGCGTCGTCAGCGAACCGTCGGCCGATCAGCCGTCGATCGAAGACCTCCGCGAGGAACTCAACGAGCAGTTCGAGAGCATCAAGATCGTCAGCCCCGGCCAGTACGAACTCAATCTCATGGAACTGTACAACCGCGAGGAGTACATCATCTCGCTGCAGGAGGACGGCCGATACGTCATCGACGTCCCGGACTCGTGGCGCGGCAACGACGACGAGTAATCGTCCACACGGCTGATTCCGCTTCGGCGGCGACTCCAGCACCGCAAAGTTCAGCCCGCTTCGACGGCGACTCCCGGACCGGGATATTTCGACTGGAACGATCTCCGAATCTGGGACACCAGCCAGTTACTGTAGGAAATTACGTCCATCTGAAACGATGGATTTCTCCTCGTCCTGGAGCACCTGCTGTCGCGACGGCGAGTTTGCCCGAGACAGATGGATTTAAGCGACGTGACCGACAGCCACCGAGTATGAGCACTCCAACCAAGATCGTCCTCGGTACGGTAGCTGTCTCGGCACTGCTTGCGGTCCTGCTCCTCTTCCAGAGCGCCTTCGCCTGATGTTCGAGCCCCGATCGCTCTCGAGTCGGCTCGAAGCGGTCCAGGAGGAGTACGCGCCCGACGCGCAGGTCGTCGACTGTTCGCGGGACTTCGAGACGCTCCCGCCGGCGCAGGCGGAGGACCTCGGCTTGCTCGCGGACGCGCTCGACCCCGCGAGCTATCCCGCCGAGTGGCTCCCGGACGACGCGCCGACGCTTCTGTCCCGCTACGCGAGTTCGGACTTCACGATCGGGATGCCGGGCGACGGGAGCGTCGTCTGGACGCGCCAGACCGAGCCACCGACGGTCATCGTCAAACCGCGGGTCGAAGGCTCGCCCGAGTCCTTTGTCGAATTCCTGATCGCGGAAGCGTTCGTGGAACTGGACCTCGGGGTTCCCGAACACTTTCTCGGGTTCTTCGAGGCGGACTATCACGATCTGAACCGGGCGGTCGAACTCGATCCCGGTGGTACCTACCAGGTCGCCGCGGCGCTGTTCGACGGGTGGGTCGGCCTCCAGAGCCGCGACGTCTTCGCCGGCTGGCACGACGACCATCCGGAACTGGCCGACGCGTGGCAGGACGCGGGGACCCGCCTCGAGAATCGCGTCGCCAACCTCCCGCAGGCGGTCGCCCGCGGCGACACCGAGTTCGCGGACGCGACCGAACTCGCCTGTGCGGCCATCAAGCACGCGATCGAGTTGCCGGCGCCGTTCGCCGCGCTCGACACCGAGGCCTACCGGGATCACGGGCCCGACTACGCGATCCGGTGGGCCGAGAAAACGTTCGACTCGCTGGCGGACTGAGCGACGGCCCGGTATCCAGAACCGCTCGACCCCGATCCTCCCAGTTTGATCGACGGTGATCCTCCCAGTTCGATCGACCCGATCCGCTAATCGGACTCGACCCGTTCGAGGACGATTCGATCGTCGAACCCGCCGCGTTCGGCCCGTTTCTCGCGCCGCCGCGTCTCGAGGTCGGCCATCGTCCGCCCCCGATCGTCGAGTATCGCACGGATTACCTCGAGAACGTCGGCCAGTTCATCGAAGTCGCGCGACTCCTCGAACTCCGTCGCTTCCTCGGTGAGTTTCGCGGCGAGTCTCTCGGCGTACTCAGCGTCGTCAGCCGTGTGGATCGACGGCCGATCGTCGTTGGCCTCGATGATCTCCGGAATCCGATCGCGAACGAGTTTGTCGTACTCTGTGGGCATGTGTTCGAGTGGGGTGGAACGGGATCGGCTGAAGCGCAACCGCGGTTCAGAACTCGGCGTCGACGGTGCCGTCTTCGTCGAGGTCGATCACGCCGTCGAATAGCTCGCGGAACTCGTCGACCAGCGCCGGGTCGTGGGGTTCTTCGGAAAGGTGGAAGAGACCGATCGCGTCGTACTTCTCGAGCAGGACGAGGATCCGCTCGACGGCGTCCAGTGCGCGGTCGTCGCCGGCGTAGTAGGCGAGTTCGGTCACGGAGTCGAAGCTGATTCGGAGTTTGCCGTCGTGATTGTCGAGGAAGCCGTCGATGTGGTCGACGATGCCGTCGACGTCGTCGGGCGCGGCCACGTAGTGGACCGTGTCGCTCGTGCGCCGAGAGTAGCCGCGTTCGATGCTCAGCGTGTCGAGAATCTCGGCGCGCTCCTCGTCGACGTCGTAGTATTCGAGTTTCTGCTTGACTTCGCGGGCCGTAGTTCGGGTGGAGACGACGAGGAAGTTGTCCGTGTCCGTTTTGAGAAAGTCGGTGTCGATCCGATCGGTCTCGCCGGTGCTGGGATGAAGAAGGAGGACGCCAGTCCCACCTGGCACCGTCTCGGGAGTGCCGTCGATTTCGAGCGTGTACTCCATACTGGAGAGAACAACTTTCGGCACTGACTTAAGAGTGGGGATGTGGAACACGTCGTAATCGTGCGATCGTGTCCTGGCTCCGATCGAGCGCTCGGCGGCGCTCTCGGCGTGCCAGGAATTAGATCGCGAAGGGGGCGAGAGGAGGAAACAGCGATCGTCGGTCAGTCGGCCTCGATCCGATGCCCACGGATTGTGGCCGGCCCCTCTCCGACTACCTCTTTTTAGGCCAGCCTAAAAAGCTTGTCGGTGGCGATCGCCTCGGCACCGACGGATCGGCGTCGAGTCGAATTCGTTTTGCCATCGGAGGCTGATCTCCACGTATGAGCGTACGCGAGGAGTTCGACGAGTGGGCTACGAGCGGTCGCGACAAGGGGATGGAGGAACGCCACTGGCACACCGCCAAAGACGCCCTCGCACGGATGCCCGTCGAATCGGGCGATACCGTCCTCGATCTCGGCTGCGGCAGCGGTTACGCCGGGCGGGCCCTCCGGGAAACCAGCGATGCGGGTCGCGTCTACGGCCTCGATGGCGCGCCCGAGATGGCTCACAACGCGGCCGGGTACACCGACGACGACCGGGTCGGTTTCGTCGTCGGCGACTTCGGCTCGCTCCCCTTCGCCGACGACTCGATCGACCACGTCTGGTCGATGGAGGCGTTCTACTACGCCAGCGATCCCCACCATACGCTCGAGGAGATCGCCCGCGTCCTCCGGTCCGGCGGCACGTTCTACTGCGCCGTCAACTACTACGAGGAGAACGTCCACTCCCACGAGTGGCAGGACGTTATCGACATCGAGATGACCCGCTGGGATCGCGAGCAGTACCGCGAGGCCTTCCGCCGGGCGGGCCTCCACGTGGCCGAACAGGACAATATCCCCGATCGGGAGATCACCATCCCGAGCGAGGCCGAGTTCCCGACCGACGACTGGGACACGCGCGACGCGATGGTCGAACGCTACCGCGAGTACGGGACGCTGCTGACCGTCGGCGTAGCCCCCTGATCGCGATCGTCGAACGGCGACCCCGAAAGGTGTCGCTTTCACGGACGCCACTCGGAAGGTTCGCTCTCACGGATGCCACCCGGATGGTTCGCTCTCTCCAAACCCCTCCGTTTCCACTCGAGTCGCAACGCAGGCCCCGTTGTCACCCGTTCGGAGCCCCGACGCGATCGGTCTCGGGGAATCAGTTCGACTCGAACCGCTCCCCCGCCGGAATCGCGACCCCGAGCCAGTTCTCCTCGGGCGGGAGCGGACAGTCGAAGGTTTCGCTGTAGGCGCAGAACGGCGTGTACGCGAGGTTGAAATCGATGACGATCTCGTCGCCCGTTTCGAGGTCTCGATCGGCGGCCAGTTCCATGTACCGGCCGCCCTGGTAGGTCTGCTGGCCGGTCGTCTTGTCCCGGAACGGGACGAAGTAGGGTTCGTCGTTCGGACTCTCGAGCTGGTAGGCGGCCAGTTCGACGGAGCCGTCCTCGAGGTCCGGATCGTCCCGAACGAGTTCGAACTCCAGCGTCACGGTCCGGAGATAGCGCATCTCGCGTCCGGCGGTCGTGTCCAGTAGCACGACCTCGGGATCGTCGTGGACCGCTGCGGTCGCCGTCACCCGGTAGTCGGGGTCCGGATCGAAATAATCGAGGCCGGAGAACGCCTCGCGCTCCTCGGGCGGGATCGGCGACTGTGGATGTTCGGCGAAGAACTCGTCTTTCTCGGCGCGTTTCGATTCGAGGTCCTCGCGCCAGCGATCGACGTCGAGCGCGTCGTCGGACTCGGTCATACCCCACGTAGCGGGGCGGGAAGGGAATGGGTTGTGTTTCGGGTCGGCGGCGAGTCCGGCCCCGGCGTTACTCCTCGATCGTCAGGACGCCGTTCCGCGCGGACACGTCGCTGGCCTCGGGCGGCAGTTCGAACTCGTACTGCTCGTCGCCGGTGACGACGATCGCCGTCGACCCGATGACGTCGACCGAGATATCGTCGCCCGCGTGGCCGAAGTCGATCGCGATGACGCTCCCGTCGTCGTACTCGATCGTTCTGACGACCGCGCCGCTGTGATCGACGTTCTGGAGGGACTTTGGGACTTTCATACCAGTACTAGGCGTTCACGCAGTTAAAGCGACACCCCTACAGATTTCGGCAGCCGGTACGAATCGCGAGCCCGGGCCACGGAATCGCGAGTTCGGGCCACGGTTTATATTGGGTAGGGCAGCCATTCCAGTCCGTCAACGCTATGGACGACGACCGCCGAGTACGGCATCCATGACGAACTGGCGGCCGGTGTTCGGCCACGACGAGCCCTACGACGCGCAGGTCGACGGCATCGAGACCGCCATCGATACCGCTCGCGACGGTGGCTACACCGTCATCGAGGGCGCCTGTGGCACCGGGAAGACGATGATCGCGCTCACCGCGGGGATCGACCTCGTGCGCGATCCGGACACCGACTACGAGCGCGTGTTCGTGCTCACGAGCGTCAAACAGCAACTGCGCCAGTTCGAGGCCGACCTCGAGACGATCAACGAGAACTTGCCCGACGACTGGAATCCCGTCTCCGGACTCACCCTCGTCGGGAAGGCAGACGTCTGCCCGTACAATCGCGAAAACGCCGGCGGGATCGACGACAGCAACGTCTACGATCGCTGTGAAACCCTCCGCGATCGAACCCGCGACCTCACGGGGGAGGGCGGCGACACGACCGCCGGGAGCCTGACCGCACGTGCCCGCCAGCAACAGACCGGGCTCGCGGACAGCGGCCGGACGGGGACCACCGCCAGATTCCTCGAGACTGCGGACGAAACGGCCCCGTACCCGCTCGAGATGCCCGCCTACTCGGACGGCGGCGCGGTCGGTGTCGAAACCGAGTACTGTCCGTTCTACGCGCAGTACCTCGAAGACCTGCCGGACGACGAGGAGGGCGACGCCGCGGAAGCCGTTCCCTTCGACTTCACCGAGGCCGGCATGGTTACGCCCGACGACCTCGTCGCTCGATCGGTCCGGCACGGGACCTGCCCACACTCCGCGATGGGCGCACTGCTGGGCCACGCCGAGGTCGTCATCGGCAACTACTACCACGCGTTCGATCCGACCACGACCACGGCGTTCACCGGCGCGTTGCTCGACGACTCCACGTTCGTCGTCTGCGACGAGGCGCACATGCTCGAACCGCGGGTGCGCGACCTCGTCAGCGACGGGGTCGCCGACGCCACGCTTCGAGACGCCGAGACCGAACTCTCGCGGGTCGTCCAGCCGATCAGGTTCGAACGCGAGGGTCGCCGGGCCGAGGGCGGGTCGAAAACCGCCGACGCCGACCTCCTCCGGGCGGAACTGAACGACAGCGACGTCTCGTACGACGAACTCGAGCGCACCCTCGAGTTCGTCCGGGACCTCCGGGGCGAACTCGATCGGCGTGTGACGGCCTATCTCGATCGGAACTATCGTGGCTGGGAGTCGGACCTCACCGACCTCGACGACGAGGAGATCCCGCTCCGGGACCCGGGAGAACCCGCCGAGGACGAGATTTCCGAGTGGGCGCGCGAGGCCGGCTACGGCGACGTCGACTGGGTCCGCGTCGAGGCCGTCGGGGCTGTCGTCGCGCGGATCCTGAACGAGGCCGAGGACGAGGAGCGTACCCGCGCCGCCCCGACCGTCGGCCGCGTCCTCGGCGAGTGGTACCGCTGCGGTCACACCGACTACTTCCGGGAGATCGAACTCGAACGCACGTGGGACGAGACCGAACCGCCGGACTCGTGGCGGCGGGCCTACACCGCCAGGCTCGCCCTGCACAACTGCGTCCCCAGCGACGCGATCGGCGATCGACTCGGCCAGTTCGGCGGCGGCGTCCTGATGAGCGCGACGCTCGAACCGATCGACGCGTTCACCGAGGTGACGGGTCTCCAGTACCTCGCCGGCGAGGAGGACAGGCCCATCGTCGAGCGCCGCTACGGCCTGCACTTCCCCGCAGAAAACCGCGAGAGCTTCGCCGTCGCCGCGCCAAAATTCACCTACGACAATCGCGGCAGTCCGGGGGAGACGAACCCGACCCGAACCCACTACGCCGACGCCATCGCGAAGGTCGCACGCCTCCCCGGGAACGTTCTCGTCGGAATGCCGAGCTACGCGGAGGCGGAGTGGGCCGCCAGCGTGCTCGAGGACGGCGTCGACAAACCCGTCCTCCTCGACGCCTCGAGCGACGACGAGACGACCCAGTCGCTCAAGGCCGAGTTCTTCGCCGGCGACGGCAAGGTGCTCGTGACCAGCCTCCGGGGAACCCTGACGGAGGGCGTCGACTACAGCGGCGATCGACTCGCGGCCGCGGTCGTCTGTGGCGTCCCGATCGTCAACACCTCGAGTCCCCGAACGAAGGCCGTCCGCCGGGCCTACGACGACGCGTTCGGCGACGGATTCGTCTACGCGCTGACGATCCCCGCAGTACGAAAAGCGCGCCAGGCGATCGGACGGGTCATCCGCTCGCCGGAGGACGTCGGCGTCCGGGTCCTGCTCGACGAGCGCTACGCCCGCGACAGCTGGGACTCCGTTCGCCCCTATCTCCCCGACGACGGCGAGTTCCAGGCCGTGAGTCCCGACATGCTCGAACACGGCCTCGATCGGTTCCGATCACGACGCTCCTGATCGCCGTCGCTCATCGTTTCGGTCCTCGACCCGCTCGTCGTCAGTCGTCGCTTCGCATCGCCGGCGGCCGTTCCCGCCGGTCCTGGACCCGCGCTTTGATCGCACTGCTCGAGAGAATCTCGCCGCCCGCGGGCTCCTTCGCGCTCGCCCGCTCGACCCGGCAGTCGATCCCCCACGAGTCGAGCATTGCCGCGACCTCGTCCTCGCCGTGGTGCTGGTCGTGGCCGAGCACGAGCACGTCGGGATCGATCGCCCGGATCGGGACCGAGAAGTCCTCCGGGTGGCCGACGCGGGCGTGATCGACGGCTTCGAGCGCCGCGACGACGTCCCGCCGTTGCTCGTCCGGGACGATCGGGGGGGATTTGTGCGTGACGGTCGCCGAGTTCGCGACGACGACGTGGAGTTCGTCGCCCATCGACGCCGCCTCCTCGAGGTAGTGGACGTGGCCGGGGTGGAGGAGGTCGAAGGTGCCCATCGCGACGACGCGGGTCCCGTCGGTCATCCCGACCACCGGACCGAGATGGTCTCCGTGGTCGATCGATCGACGAACAGCGAGTACAGCAGGACCCCGAACCCCCCCGCGGTCGCCGAACTCTGGGCGGCGACGCCGAGGCCTACGTTCCCGCCGAGCAGGTGGATGGCACCGCCGACGACCGAGCCGAGGACGATGCAGGTGAAGCCGAGCGCGAGGGCGCGAAGCGCGGGCGAGCCGGTTCGCCGGAAGGCCCGGTAGGCGAGCGTCGCGACGGCCCCGCCGGTGACGAGCGTCGCCGTGTTCGCTGCCGCGATGAGGAGCGTGTATTCGTTCATGGATCGTCGTTTCGCCGGCCGATCGCTGGTCGGCCGCCGTCGGCGCAGTCCCGGTGCCGGCGGCCATCGATACCAGCGTCGCGATCGCGTTACTGGCTAGGCCTCCCTTCTCGTACTTTAGTACCGTTCCGATTTCCCACGCCAACGGAATTGGCCCGAACCGGTTCGGGAGGCTATAGTAGTCGCTGAAAGTCAATGCACACCTGATCGCAGGATGGCTGTGCGATCAGTATGTAAATCGTTTCAGTGGCTACTATACGTACGAACGATCCGGCGGCTTCACCGGCGACGAGTCAGGCACGCCCGCGATCGTCGAGCGCGCCACGAGCGGCTACCGGGAGCCGATCCGGCGACGGGGCCGGAGCGACGCTTCGTTCGGGACGACCCGGACGAGCGCCGATACCGGATCGTACGCCACGCGATCGGTCGGCGCTTTCGCCGCGGTGAGCTTCCAGAAACCGGGCGAATCGAACCGGAGTCGGCACAGCCCTCGCTCGTCCGTCCGCGCCGACTTCGTCTCGGTGTCGACGAGCGCGTTCTCGATCGGTCGTCCCTGCGCGTCGCGGACGCGAATCGTGATGGGCGTCCCGGCCGCCACTTCCCGCCGTTCGACTTCGAGTCGGAGCTGACGGGTCACGTTCATGCGGGTTGCTACCACGACCACGCGGAAAAGGCACTGCCTGCAGGCTCCGTGTTCGATCGCGTCGGCGCGAGGAACTGCCGATCCAGCCCCGCACCGATCCGATCCGGCCCCGCAGGCGATCGCTCACTCCAGGTCGACGACGTGGGCGTCCTCGGGTTCGAACCCGACAGTCAGTTCGTCGCGTTCGGGCACCGCCGGCAACTGGAGGACGATCGGGGTGCCGTTCCACCGGCCGTTGACCCGGACCGTCTCCCCGAGGAACTCGCTGGTCTCGACGGTGACGGCGAACCGGTTGCGATCGGCCGACCGCGAGAGCGCGCCCGGTCGCACGCAGAACGTCGCCCGATCGGCCCCGTCGGGGAGGGCGGGCAGCGTGAACGTCTCGTCGCCGACGGCGACCCGTGCGTAGTCGCCGTCGGGATTCCTTACCACGGCGTCGAACACGTTGTTGTCCCCGACGAACTCGGCGACGAACCGCGTCGCGGGTTCGCGGTAGAGGGTCTGCGGCGTCGCGACCTGCTCGACCCGGCCGTCGTTCATCACGGCGACCCGATCGGAGATCGCCAGCGCCTCCGCCTGGTCGTGGGTGACGTAGACGGTGGTGATCCCGAGTTCGGACTGGATCCGGACGATCTGTCGGCGAAGGGACTCCCGGAGTTGCGCGTCGAGCGCGCTCATCGGCTCGTCGAGCAGGAGCAGGTCGGGTTCCGGCGCGAGCGCCCGGGCGAGCGCGACCCGCTGGCGTTGCCCGCCCGAGAGCTGGTCCGGGCTCCGATCGCTCATCCCCGCGAGGTCGACCAGGTCGAGCAACTCGGTGACGCGCTCGTCGACGGTCGTTCCCGCGGGTGGCTCCCGGAACCGCAGGCCGTAGCCCACGTTCTCGGCGACGCTCATGTGGGGAAAGAGCGCGTAGCTCTGGAAGACGACGCCGACGTCGCGATCCTCGGGCGGGACGCCGGTCATCTCCGTCCGATCGAACCGAACGCGACCGGTCGTGGGCTCCTCGAACCCGGCGATCGTCCGGAGAGTCGTCGTCTTCCCGCAGCCGGAGGGACCGACGAGGGTGAAAAACTCCCCGTCGCGGACGGTGAGGTCGACGTCCCGGAGCGCCGCGGTCTCGCCCGCTCCCGTGCCGTACCGCTTCGAGACGCCGTCGAGGCGGAGTTCGGTCACCGTTCGAACCTCCCGCCGACCCGATCGACGACGACGAAACTCGCGGCGGTGACGACGAGCAGGACGGTCCCCATGGCGATCGCAGGGCCCGATCGGCGTCCCAGATAGCGTTCGACGGCCACCGGCATCGTGTAGGCGTCGCTCCCGCTGGCCAAAATCACCGTCGAAGAGAACTCCCCGATCGAGATGGCGAAGGCGAAGGCGGCGCCGGCGACGATCCCGCTGGCGACGAGCGGGAGTTCGACGTCCAGCAGCGCCCGGTACCGCGAGGCACCGAGCGCCCGCGCGGACTCGACCATCGCGGGGTCGAGGGACGCGAGCAACGGCGAGACGTTCCGCGTGACGAAGGGGTAGGCCGCGACGGCGTGGGCGGCGACGATGGCCACCGCGCCGGTCACCTGGAGCCGCCAGCCGCCGGGCAGGGGGATGCCGAAGACCAGCCCCTGCAGGAGGCCGATCCCGAAGACGATCCCGCTGACCGCGAGCGGAACCATCGCGAGCGTGTCGACGATCGTTCCGGCCCGACCCGCACGCGCGGTCAGCACCGAGATCACGACCCCCATCGGGACGGCGATCGCGAGCGTTCCCAGCCCGAACAGCACCGAGTTCCGGATGGCCGGCAGCGGCTTGGTCTGGAACGATTCGCCCTCGAGCTGGCGTTCGAGCAGGAACCCGAAGTGACGAAGCGTGAACCCGCTCCCGTCCGTGACGCTCCCGATCACGAGACTCGCCATCGGGCCGACGAAGACGATCAGGGCGACGACCCCGTAGCCGACGATCGCGAGACGGCGAGGGGAAAGCGCGGATCGAACGGTCGGAAAGAGGGGCTCACGATCCAGCGGCGACGCGGCCCTGGCCAGTCCGGACTGAGCGGACTCGTACCGGAGGTAGGCGTAGGTCAGGGCGAGCGAGAGCATCGTCTCGAGGACCGCGAGCGTCGCGGCCTCGGTGTAGGCCAGCCGCTGGACCCGATCGTAGATCCAGACCTCGACGGTCGCCAGCTGGAGGCCGCCGAGCGCGAGCACGATCGGGAACGTCATGAACGTGAAGATGAACGTGAGCAACGCGCCGGTGAGGACCGCCGGCCGGAGCTGCGGGACGACCACGTCGAGGAACGCGCGGCGCTCGCTCGCCCCGAGACTGCGGGCTGTCTCGACCGTTCGGACGTCGACGGACTCCCAGGCGGCGACGGTGACCCGGGCGACCAGCGGCGCGTTGTAGAAGGCGTGGGCGACGATCACGATCGCCAGCGGGTTCCACTCGATGAAGGGGACCGGACCGACCCCGACGAGTCCGAGCAGGGTGTTGAGCGTCCCCGTGCGGCCGAACATCGCGTAGAAGCCGACCGCGACCATGATCCCGGGGAGGACGAACGGGAGGATCGTCAGCGATCGGAGCGTCCGCCGGCCGCGGAACTCGTAGTTCGCGAGCACGTAGGCGGCGGGCAGTCCGAGCGCGACGCTCGCGATCGTCGAGAGCGCCGCCTGGTAGGCCGTAAAGCCGAACAGCCCCAGGCGGACGCCGGGCGTGTCGATCCCGAGCCACGGGACCCGGAGGTCGACGCCGGGGATGGGGTACGCGATCGTCAGCGAGACGGAGACGGCACCGAGCCAGCCCGCGAGCGCGCCGAGGTGGTTCCCGATCGCGAGCGGGTCGGCGAAGACGGCGGCGAGGACGCCGACGTAGAACGGATCGGTCAGTACCTCGCGGAAGGCGGCGAGCGTCGGCACCCCGTCGTCGACGACGGCGTCGACGAAGACGACGCCGACGGGGAGATACAGCATGATGCCGAGGACGCCCGCCGTCGCGAGCGCCGTCAGCGAGAGCGCGTGGCGTGCGAGCCAGTCGCGGCCCCCGTCGAGTCGACCCGATCGGAACACGGCGCTACTGGCCGGCGAACTCCCGCGCCCAGTCGTCGACCCACCCGTCGAGGTTCCCCCGAAGCCGATCGTAGCCGACGGTCACCGCTTCCGGCGGCTCGTGGGCGTACCGGTCGAACGACTCGTCGAGGTCGACGAACTCGTCCGCGACGGCGGGGAACTGGACGTTTCGCTGGGCGATCTCGGCCTGGGCGTCGTTCGAGAGGACGAAATCGAGGAACGCGTAGGCGAGGTCGACCTCCGAGGCGCGCTCGAAGACCCCCATCGTCTCGGGGTTCGCGTACCCCTGATCGTCCAAGAACGCGATCTGGTGGCGACTCATGTCGTAGCCCTCGTCCGCGGCGAACACCTGGTCGGTCGAGTAGGAGACGACCATCGGCCGTTCTTCCTGCATGTAGGCGCCGTAGTAGGACTCGCTCCAGTCGTCGATGATGCGAACGCCGTTGTCCACGAGGTCCCGCCAGTAGCCGAGGTAGCCGTCCGCGCCGTAGGCGTCGATCGTCCACAGCAGGAACGCCTGCCCCGGGTCGGACGTCTGGGCGTTCTGGGCGATGAGCGCGTCCGCGTACTCGGAATCGATCAGGTCGTCGAACGATCCCGGTTCGTCGACCACGGTCTCGTCGTACACGAGGCTGATGTACCCCGTGTCGTAGGTCAGCACGCGGCCGTGCGGATCCCCCACGTTGAGCCCGTCGCGGATGCGGTCCGATCGCTCGACGCGATCGAGGTTGAGTTCGCGGAAGAGACCGCCCTCAGAGAGGCTGTCGTCGATCCGCGCGAGGTCGTCGACGTTGATCCCGAAGTAGACGTCGGCGTCGAGGTCGGCCTCCTGCTGTTCGCGTTGTATGTAGTGGTTGATTCCGGATTCGGGAACC
This sequence comes from Halosolutus sp. YCN4, assembly GCF_059736495.1. Classification (NCBI taxonomy): domain Archaea; kingdom Methanobacteriati; phylum Methanobacteriota; class Halobacteria; order Halobacteriales; family Natrialbaceae; genus Halosolutus; species Halosolutus sp. YCN4. Next base: position 270,652 of record NZ_JCASSM010000002.1, read on the forward strand.
GTCCACGTGAGTTCCGCGTCGGGATACTCCGCCTCGAACTGCTCTTTGAGCCACGGGCCGGCGGGGTTCTCGCCGTCGACCATCGACTCGTAGGTGGCGACCCGCAAAGTCCCCTCGAGGTCGGGATCGTCGGGCTCCGGATCCCCGTCTTCCGTGTCGTTGGCCGGTCGTTCCTCGTCCTCGTCCTCGCCGTCGCGAGTAAGGCAGCCGGCAACACCGACGATCGCTCCGCCGCCGACCGATCCGATAAACGCTCGTCGTCTCATTACTCGGTTGTTAAACTCTGTGATCTTAAGCGTCGTGGTCGGCCGTCGCCGTTCCTGCCGGGTAAGTACCGGTCGCCGTTTGCCACTCGAGCTGATGGGTCACCGAGTCCGAAGGGTTTTACGCTCGGACTGAGATCCCCCGTTGTGACCGCGAGTCCGATCGATCCTCCGGGCGGCGATTCCGATTCTGGGGCCGGCGACGCACCTGCCGATGCGACCCGCCGGTACGTCCTGGCGGGCGTCGTCGTGGGGCTCGGACTCGTCACCGGAGCGATCCTCCTCGAGGTACTCGGGACGATCCTGTTCGCGCTGACCGTCGCGTACGTCCTCATGCCGGTTCACGGCTGGCTCGTCAGGCGCGGGCTCACCGAGTGGACGGCCGCTCTGGCGGCCACGCTGGTCGGGTTCGCCGGCGTCGTCGTCGTCTTCTCGCCGATCGTCGCGACGCTGTACTTCCGACTCGACGAGATCATCGCCGTCGTCGACGGGCTCCCGCGGGAACTCCCGATCACGGTCCTCGACGTGACCTACACGATCGAGGCCGGAGAGGTGCAGGCGCTCGCGATCGACTACCTGCGCGGGACCGCGGTGTCGCTCGCGTCGGCACTACCGGTCCTCGCGATCAAGCTCGCGCTGTTCGTCATCCTGCTGTTCGCGCTCCTGCTGAAGGGCGACGCCGCCGGACGGGCCGCCGTCGCGCCGGTTCCCCGCGACTATCGTGACGTCGTCTACGCGCTGGCGACGCGCGCCCGGGAGACGCTGTACGCGATCTACGTCCTCCAGTTCGCGTCGTCGGTCGCGACGTTCGCCGTCGGCTACCCGTTCTTCCTCGCGCTCGGCTACGACATGGCGTTTACTCTCGCGCTCATCGGCGCGATCATGCAGTTCGTCCCGATCGTCGGGCCGAGCGTCCTGATCGCCCCGATCGCGATCTATCACGTCACCGCGGGCGACCCCGTCGCGGCGGCGCTCGTCGGCGTCCTCGGTCTCGTGATCGTCGGCTGGCTCCCCGACGTCGCCGTCCGGCCGCGGCTCGCCCGCCGATCGACCGGCCTCCCGGGAAGCCTCTACTTCATCGGCTTCACCGGCGGCCTGTTCACGCTCGGCGCGATCGGGGTTGTCGTCGGCCCGCTGATCGTCGCCGTCTTCGTCGAAGCGGTCGACCTGCTCGCCGACGAGGTCAACGGCGAGGTGACGTTCACGGAACTCGCCGAGTCCGGGGCGGGCGAGCCGCCGAGCGACGTCGGCGAGTCGTCCCCCGCGACCCAGGCCGAGGAGTCCGGCTTCGCCGACGACTGACTCGCTCGACCCCTTCCAGGCCCGACCGCCGGGGTCTCCGGATCCGTGGACACGGCCGGTCTCGAACCTGTGAAGACACCGTTACTTTTCACGCTGCCCGTCGTTTCGTCCACTATGGCCACCGAACGAACCGTCATCAACGCGATCATCGGTGCCGTCGTCGGCGTCGTGCTCTCGTTCATCCCCTTCTCGACCGTCGTCGGGGGTGCCGTCGCGGGCTTTCTCGAGGGTCCGAATCCCCGCGAGGGCGCGATCGTCGGCGCGCTCACCGGCGTCATCACGTTCCTCCCGATCGCCGGCATCGCGGTCATCGCGCTCGGCGTGCTCGGGTTCGGGATGGGCGTGGCGGCTGCCCCGATCGAAGGCTTCGCGGTCGCAACGGTCGTCGTCCTGGTGTTCGCGTCCATTGTGTTCCTCTACACCGTCGGACTGTCGCTGCTGGGCGGCTACCTGGGGGCGTACCTCGCGATGGAGTACCCCGACCAGCGCACCCGGACCCGGGATACGATCGGGCTCTCGCGGACCGATCGCTCTCGACGGGGTCGATCGGGGGCGATCGATCCGACGCGCCCGCCCGGACCGGCCGGGGACGGGTCACTGGATCGCGATCGCGGGGGGGACCAGCCACAGGAGACCGACGCCGCGTTCGACACCGATCGCGATACCGAGCGGGAACGGCCCTGACGAGTCCGGACGCGTCGCCGATCCCTACGCAGTTTGGGACCACTCGTTTGCCCGCTGGAGCGCTACGGGAAGTTGCGGCAGCGCACCACGGCACAGGTCACCCAACCCCCCACATCATCACCTGCGTTGCGTGGTGCCTGCCAGGTACCCCCTTCTCTGCGATCGGAATCGCCGGCCAGCGCCCTCGCCGTGACGCCGTCGCTCGCCGAGTGACGCCGCCAGAAACGTGGACCGGTTCGTACAGGAGTCCGTATCAGTGACCGGTGGACTGGTCGTCCGAACTGTACAGGTCGGTCACGGGTCGCCCGGATCGTCGCCGCCCGAGGACTCGCTTTGCGTTGCGAACGAACAGCGACGGACTGTCGGCCGGGAAGAGCCGTGCGGGGGATCGGAACGTCGCGATCAGCGTCCACATCGACCCCGCGGCGAGCGCGCCGGCGGCGGAGAAGGTCATACCGAGCGTGAAGAACGTGGCCGCGTAGACGAATCCGATCGCCATCGACGGCAGGCTGGTTCCCAGCGGGACGTTCGCGCTCGCGTCGCGCAGCGTCGGCGCGAGAAAGACGATCGACAGACCGCTTCCGACCATGAAGACGAGATCTTGCCACATCATCAGAACCGCTTACTCGATCACGAGTAAATAACTCTCTCGGTATCACCAACGGTCGGCCGACCGGACGGTCACGCGACGGCGACGGTCACTCGTACCGGAGCGCGTCGATCGGGTCCGTACGCGCCGCGCGCCAGGCCGGGTAGAGGCCGGAGAGCACGCCGACGAGGATGCCGACGACGATCGCGAGGACGACGTACTCGTAGGGGTAGACCAGCGGTAGGTCGATGTACCACGCGCCGACGTACCCCCCGACGAGTCCGAGCGCGGTCCCGAGGATCGCCCCGACCACGCCGAGGATCACCGCCTCCGCGAGAAAGAGCCCGAGAACGGCCCGGTTCTGCGCGCCCACGGCTTTCATGATACCGATCTCGCGGGTACGCTCCGTGACGCTCACGAGCATGATGTTCGCGATGCCGATCGAACCGACCAGCAGGGAGATGGCCGCGATGCCGACGATGAAGTTCTGGAGCAGGTCGAGCACGTCCTGGAGTTGCTGGAGCAGTTCCGCGCTCGTCTGGAGGGTCACCTCGAGGCCGGCCTCGTCCATCAGCGTCCCCGCGTCGGACTCCTCGCTCTCGAGGTAGGCGGTCGCGCTGTCGCGGGCCCGTTCGACGTCCGCGCTGTCGGCCGATTCGGCCTCGACGACGATCGCGAGGAACAGCGCGTCCTCGGCGTCGGTCCCGGGCGTCGTGGCGGACCCGTTCGTTCCGGATCCCGGTTCCGCGGTGGACTCGTTCGTCCCGGTACCCGGCCCGAATCCGGGTCCGAGTCCGGGACCGTCTCCCGCTCCGTCGCCCGGTCCCGGCATCGCACCGACCGCCTGCTCGGTGTAGAACGGGTCCGTCGGCACGTAGACCCGCGGCGAGGGTTCGAACCCCTCGAACGGGCTCAGCCCCTCGGAGGTATCGGTGATCCCGACGACGGTGACGGTCGTCCGCTGGCCGCCCTGCAGGACGACGGTCAGTTCGTCGCCGACGGAGACGTTCTCCTCGAACTGGTTCGCCACGGCGGGGTTGACAACTGCCTCGCGTTCGCCCATCTCGAACTGTCGGCCCTCCTCGAGCGAGTCGCTCCTGATGTAGGAGGGACCGGCCGCGACCAGCGCCTCGCTCTGGGGCGAGATCTCTTCCTGGTACACCAGCGCCTGCGTCGACAGCGGCATGTAGCCGTAGGCGGCCTCGACGCCGTCGCGTTCCTCGAGGGCGTCGAGGTCGTCCTGACTGAACACCGGCTGAGCCCCGGCGAGCGGCCCGCCCTCGGTCCCGGGTTCGGACGCCCAGCCGTAGACGTTGCGCTGGTCGTCGGGACTGATGTCGCCGATGACCCCCGCCTGGAGGCTCGCCCCCAGCGTCACGAAGGCGATCACCGCGGCGATCCCGATCACGATCCCGAGGGTCGTCAGCGACGATCGGAGTTTGTGACCGCGGATCGACCGCCACGAGAGTCGGAGACTCTCGACGAGGTTCATCCATCGCCTCCGTGTCGATCGCCCGTTCGCTCGTCGGTCGGGCCACCGCCGTTCTCTTCGTCGCCAACCATCGGGGGCCTGTCGCCGCCGGTCGCCGGTTCCCCGTCATCGGCCGGACCGACCGTCCCCGGTTCCTCGATCCGCTCGATCCGCCCGTCGAGCAGGTGGACGATCCGCTCGGCCCGGTCGGCGACGTGGCGTTCGTGCGTGACGACGACCATCGTCGTCCCGGCCTCGTGGAACTCGGCGAAGAGGTCGAGGATCTCGGCCTCGGTATCGGTATCCAGGTTGCCCGACGGTTCGTCGGCCAGCACGATCGCGGGATCGTTCACGAGCGCGCGGGCGAGCGCGACCCGCTGGCGCTGACCGCCCGAGAGTTCGTTCGGCATGTGGTCGACGCGGTCCCCGAGACCGACCCGTTCGAGCAGTTCGCGGGCCCGATCGCGGCGCTCGTCCCGGCTCACCCCCTGGAACAGTTGCGGGAGGGCGACGTTCTCTAACGCCGTCAGCCGAGGCATGAGGTTGAACGTCTGGAAAACGAACCCGACCTCGGTCCCGCGGAGGCTGGTTCGCTCGCGATCGCTGAGACCGCTCACGTCGCGACCGTCGACGACGACTTCGCCCGCTGTCGGGGTGTCGAGACAGCCTACGAGGTTCATCAGCGTCGACTTGCCGGAGCCGCTGGGCCCCATGATCGCGGTGTAGGAGCCGCGCGGAATCTCGAGACTGATCCCGTCGAGGGCGTGGACCGGCTGGCCGACCTGGTAGGTCTTGCGGACGTTCGACAGCGAGACCGCCGTCTCCGAACTCGCCATGGAGGGTGGGTCCACAACCGGATGGAAAAAGGTTCTTCCAACGCCCGTCGTGCGAGACGCGATCGGCCGCGGGCGAACCCGGAGGTACAACGTTTTTACCGTCGCCGCTCGCTCGTCGAAGCATGAAGACGGACGGCGGATCGGACGCGGCGAAGCGCCGCGCCGGCGAACGGGCGGCCGAGGACGTCGAGGACGGCTTCGTCGTCGGCCTCGGGACGGGATCGACGACGGCGTACGCGATCGAGGCGATCGGTCGCCGGGTCGCGGACGGCCTCGCGGTGCAGGGAATCCCGACCTCGTTCCAGTCCCGACGGCTCGCGCTGGAGGTCGGCATCCCCCTGACGACCCTCGATGCGGTCGCGTCGGTCGACCTCGCGATCGACGGCGCGGACGCGGTCGTCGACGCGCCCGACTCGGGCGCCCATGGCACGCTCGTCAAGGGCGGCGGCGCGGCCCACACCCGCGAGAAACTCGTCGATTCGGCGGCCGATCGGTTCGTCGTCGTCGCCGACCCGTCGAAACTGACCGATCGGCTCGAGCGGTCGGTACCGCTCGAAGTGCTCCCCGCGGCTCACACCGTCGTGGCCGATCGGATCCGGGACCTCGGCGGCGAGCCGTCGCTCCGGGCGGCCGAACACAAGGACGGGCCGGTCGTCACCGACAACGGGAACCTTGTGCTCGACTGTACGTTCGGCCGAATCGAGGACCCGGCGGCGCTCGCCGATCGCCTGTCGGCGCTCCCGGGGGTCGTCGATCACGGTCTGTTCGTCGGGCTGGCGGACGCGACCTACGTGGGGGCCGACGACGGGGTCGAGGTTCGGCAGTACTGAGGACCCTTAGAGCGACTCCCTGAAACCGCACGCCGGACAGGAGAGGCTCCCGTCCTTGACGATCGTGTAGCTCTCGTGACAGCGCGCACAGGAACAGCCGATCGAGACCCCCGCCTCGCGACCGACGGCGTGAAGCGCCCGTTTCAGCTGTTGCTGTTGTCGCTCGAGCGCGTCGATCCGATCGGCCAGCGCGGTGACCTCTACGACCACGGACTGGTGGCGTCGCGTGGGACTGAGGGAAGGACGTGGTGGCATGCGTGAACTACGGCGGCGGCGGAGATAACGGTCTCTGTCCGGGCGCTGTCGTGACGGGCGACTCGACGGTCGGGATCGCTGTGGAGTCGCTCGATCGCTCACCGGGTCGATCGATCGGTTCGATCCTCGCCCTCCGGCGTGTCGGCTCGCCGAGAGAGGGCGACGACGGTCAGGTAAAGTACGCCGAGCAACCGGGCCGCGGACTCGATCCACGGCTTCAACTCGAGGTCGTCGGTGTTCTCGTAGACGAGGTGCTGGCTGAGCGTAATGATCGGACGCGGCACGAGCGCGAGCACGACCCCGGCGATGCCGAGCAGGACGCCCACGACCGTCGAGCCCTGCCGGCCGCGGGCGAGCAGCCAGACGAACACGACCCCTTCGAGGCGGGCGCCCCAGAGCGCCCACGGGCGCAACCGTGCGTCGGACGGGTTCGCGAGGCCGATCCGTTCGCAGGCGTCGATGACCGGACGCGGCTTCGCGATTTCGACGAGGCCGAACGCGAGCAGCAGTTTCCGGAGCATACGCGAGCTACACCGTCGATCGGCAAAAACGCGGTCCTCGGTTTCACCGAGATTCGAACGGCGGTCGGAGCGAATGAACACCTTTTCAACGGATTCAGCCGTCCGGTCCGGTAGAGCGATTCGATGCCCGAGACAGCCGATCGCAAAGACGACCACGTTCGCATCATCGAAGAAGAAGACGTCGAGACGTCGGGAACCGGCTTCGCCGACGTCGACCTCGTGCACGAGGCCCTGCCCGAGATCCACCGCGACGAGATCGACACGACGACCACGCTGTTCGGCCACGAACTGGCCGCGCCGATCGTCATCGAGAGCATGACCGGCGGCCACCCCAGCACGACGAAACTCAACCGTGCACTCGCCGACGCCGCCCAGCGAACCGGCATCGCGATGGGTGTGGGGAGCCAGCGGGCCGGCCTCGAACTGGACGACGAGGACCTCGTCGAGTCCTACACGATCGTCCGGGACGTCGCCCCCGACGCCTTCCTCTACGGCAACGTCGGCGCGGCCCAGCTCGTAGAGTACGACGTCGGCGACGTCGAGGAGGCGGTCGAGATGATCGAGGCCGACGCGATGGCGATCCACCTCAACTTCCTGCAGGAGGCGGTCCAGCCGGAGGGCGACGTCGACGCCCGCGGCTGTCTCGACGCGATCGAGCGGGTCGCCGACGCCCTCTCGGTGCCGGTGATCGTCAAGGAGACCGGCAACGGCATCTCGCGGTCGACGGCGAAGCGACTCGCCGACGCCGGCGTCGACGCGATCGACGTCGCCGGCAAGGGCGGGACGACGTGGTCCGGGATCGAGTCCTACCGGGCGGCCGCCGTCGGCGCGGACAGACAGGAGCAGGTCGGCAAGCGATTCCGCGCGTGGGGAATCCCGACCGCGGTCAGCACCGTCGAGGCGGCGGCGGTCCACGACTGCGTCGTCGCGAGCGGCGGAGTCCGATCGGGCCTCGACGTCGCGAAGGCGATCGCGCTCGGCGCTCGTGCCGGCGGACTCGCGAAGCCGTTTCTCGGCCCGGCGGGCCAGGGTGCCGACGCCGTCGTCGACCTGATCGAGACGCTCGCGCTCGAACTCAGGACCGCCATGTTCGTCACGGGATCGGCGTCGATCGCCGACCTTCGGGCGATCGATCCCGTCGTCCTGGGTCGAACCCGGCGGTACCTCGACGAACGCGGCTCGCGGTAGGCCGCCGGCGATCGGTACTTTTTCGACCGCGACCGCACAGCATTATCGGTCGAAATGGTTATTCCTTCCACAAAATGACTTAATATACACTGCCGTCTCGTGCGAGACGATGGAGACAAGGGAGTCGTTCGATCGTGGGGACGGCTCGGAAGGGAACCGGGCCGACGAGGCGGATTCGATCGAGTCGGTGCTGGAGTCGGCCGAGGACACCGAGACGATCGTCGAGAAACTCCGCGAGAGCGGCACCCGCTATCACGTCTCGGAGTCGAACGTCGACGACGTCGTCGACTCGATTCAGTCACCCGACGACGACACCGACTCAGATTCAGATCCGTTCTCCCTCGACGGGGGTCCGACGCGGACCACCGTCTCGGACGGGATCGACGAGGTGTTCGCGGAACTCGAGTCGGCGGTCGACGACCGCGACGAGGAGTCGATCGAACCGTCGGCGACTGTCGAACGCCGATCCGACGATCGAGCGTCGTCGCCGTTCGCGGCGGCCGCCGAAGAACCGGACTTCGACGAACTGAAGCGAGAGTACGGAACGCTGTCGGGTCGCGAACCCGCGAAGACGATCTCGGACGAGAGCGTCGACGACATTCTCGCCCTCGCCGCCGGCGACGGCGATCGGTCGCCCGCGAGCGGCGGTGACGGGTCGTCTGCCCGCGACGACGCCCCGACCGGCGCCGAAGCCGGTCGATCTGAAGGGACCGCCCCGGAGGCGATCCAACCCGACGATCCGGAGGCGGCGATGACCTCGCTGTTCGACGACGGAGCGGACCCGACGACCGAATCGACCGGCGAGTAGGTCGTCTCCACGCTCCCCGCGCGATCGACTCTACCTCGGTCGCGACGGAACGTCGCCAGCGCGTACCCGGGATTCGCGGGCCGGATTCGAGTCACGACGTGCGAACGGAGCGGCGGCTGGTAGCGTAGCGCTCGAAAAAATGGTATCCGTGGCGAACCTTACAGGTCGCGGGGCTGGACCGTCTTCCGGTCGTTCGCTTCCGCACGTCGGGCGGCGTCTTCGAGCAGCTCGTCGACTTCCTCGTCGAGTGCGTCGTAGAAGTCCGAGGCGACGTTCTTGTCATCGAGCGCTTCCTTCACAGCGGCTTTGACGATAAGGTCTGCCATACGATGTATCCGTTCCCCTTACCCCCATATAAAAACTTTGGTTACGCATCGAAATACGGGGGTTCCAGCCCCCAATTCGACCGTTTCGGGGTCTGGATTCACCGGAAAGTATATTGGGGATGAGCTACCGAGCGCGCGATCGCCCCGTCGATCGGGACAAATCCTGCTCGCGCGCGGTCCTACGGTCGATCACGCGCGGTTCGATCCCGCAGCTCGCGGGGCCCGAACTCGCCCGGTCGGGTCGACGGATTCGAGTAGGTGCACGCTCGACGTAGCGTATGCGCGAACTCCTCGAGGCCGTCGCCGACGGCTCGCTGTCGCCGGCCGAGGCCGAGGCCGAGCTTAACGGGTACGTCACGGGCGACGCGGGCCGATTCGACGCGGCTCGACAGCACCGTCGGGGCATTCCCGAAGGGATCTTCGCCGCCGGGAAGACGGCCGAACAGGTCGTCGCACTCGCCGAGACCGCACTCGAAACGACCGACCGAGCGCTCGTTACGCGCGTCACCGATCGACAGGTCGCCGCGCTCGAGTCGGCGCTCGACGAATCGTTCCCGGGCGCCACCGTCGATCGGCGGAGTTCGACGGTCCACGTCCGGACGCCGGCGTACGACCCGCCGTCGCTCGACGCGACGATCGGTATCGCCACGGGCGGGACCGTCGACGGGCCGGTCGCGGACGAGGCCGAACTCGTCTGCGAGGACGCCGGCGCGACCGTCGATCGGGTCGACGACGTCGGCGTCGCGGCGCTCGATCGGATCCTGGACCAGCTCGATCGGCTCCGGGACGCCGACGTGCTGGTGGTCTGTGCCGGTCGTGAGGGCGCGTTGCCGACAGTCGTCGCAGGGCTCGTCGACACGCCGGTCATCGGCGTTCCCGTCTCGAGCGGCTACGGGTTCGGGAGCGACGGCGAGGCGGCGCTGGCCGGGATGCTCCAGTCGTGTACGGTGCTGTCGGTAGTCAACGTCGACGCCGGCTTCGTCGCGGGTTCCCAGGCGGTCCTGATCGCGCAGGCGATCGACGACGCACGGGATTAACGGGGTGCCGACAGAAGGAAGATATTCTTGCGGTAGGCAAAATCCAAACGGCGTTTGGGAAAGTCTTTTTAAATTCGTGCCGGGTAGGTACGGTTGCCGGCCTGTGCCGGCGTACCATGCCCACATGTGACCACTGCGGCGCGCACGTTTCCGAACGGTTCGCCCGCGTCTTCGCCGACGAACGCGGGAACATTTACGCGTGTACGAGTTGCTCGGCGAATGCAGGGATCGCAGAAGTCGCCAAAGAGCGCGCACGCGGAACCTGAACCGCCGTCGAACCGCCTCCAACCACCACGCGCCCCCATCGCAGACGAGTCGCTTTTTGCTCCCTCGTCCGTACCGACGGTCGATGGCAGACCGCTCGGCCGACGGCGACCACGTCGTCTACGTCCTCGAGTGTGCCGATGGCACCTTTTACACCGGCTACACGACCGACCTCGATCGGCGACTCGCCGAGCACAACGACGGCGCGGGCGCGAAGTACACCCGCGGTCGGACGCCGGTCGAACTCCGGTACTGTGAGGCCTACGGGACGCGATCGGCGGCCATGTCCCGCGAGTACGAGATCAAGCAGTTGACGCGGGCGGCGAAAGAACGACTGGTCGACGGCGCGGATCCGTGATCGTCCCAGAGCCGTGCCGTCGCTCGTCGGTCGCCGCCGCCGTCGCTTTTTTCGCCACTGACATCGACGACTGCGTATGGACGTGATCTCGTTCGGTACCGACGGCTGGCGGGCACCTCTCGAGGAGTTTACTGTTCCGCGCGTGCGCATGGTTGGCCAGGCGGTCGCCTCGTACCTGCAGGACGAGGGACTCGCGGGCCCGGTCGCGATCGGGTACGACGCCCGCGAGAGTTCCCGCGGCTTCGCGGAGGAACTCACCCGCGTGCTCTGTGCGAACGGGTTCGACGTGCTCCTCCCCGAGCGCGATCGCCCGACGCCGCTTTTCGCCCACGCGATCGTCGAGCGGGACCTGGCCGGTGCGCTCGTGATCACCGCCTCGCACAACCCGCCGACGTACAACGGCGTGAAGTTCATCCCCGACGACGGCGCGCCGGCGCTCCCCGACGTGACCGACGCGATCGCCGATCGACTCGCCGACCCCGACCCGCTCCCCCCGGACGAGCACGGGACGGCGCGGGAGGTCGACGTCGTCACGCCACACGCCGACGCCGCGATCGACCTCGTCGCGGACCTCACGGGCGACCCCGACCTCACCGACCTGACGATCGCCTACGACGCGATGCACGGTAGCGGCCGTGGGACCACGGACGCCCTGCTCGAACGGGCGGGCGCGACCGTCACGCGGTTGCGCTGCGAGCGGGACCCCGACTTCGGCGGCGGCGCGCCCGAACCCGCCCCCGAGAACCTGGACTCGCTCGTCGAACGGGTCACCGGCGGCGACGCCGACCTCGGTATCGCCAACGACGGCGACGCCGATCGGATCGCCATCGTTACTCCCGACCGGGGATATCTCGACGAGAACCTCTTCTTCGCCGCGCTGTACGACTACCTGCTCGAGAGCGAGTCCGGTCCCGCGGTGCGATCGGTCTCGACGACGTACCTGATCGACCGGGTCGCCGAAGCCCACGGCGAGGTCGTCCACGAGGTTCCGGTCGGCTTCAAGTGGGTCGCAGCGGCGATGGCCGACCACGACGCGCTCGTCGGCGGCGAGGAGTCGGGCGGGTTCACCGTCCGGGGCCATGTCCGCGAGAAGGACGGCGTCCTGCTCGCCCTGCTCGCGGCGGCGATGCACGCCGACGAACCGATCGACGAGCGGGTCGATCGGCTCCTCGCGGAGTACGGGACCGTCGTCCAGGACAAGATCAGCGTCGACTGTCCCGACGACGAGAAAGCGCGGGTGATCGCCGATCTCGAAGCAGAGATTCCCGGGACCGTGGCGGACACCGACGTCGAGGACGTGAACACGGCCGACGGGTTCAAACTCCTGCTCGCCGACGGTTCGTGGGTGCTCGTCCGGCCCAGCGGTACCGAACCCGTGTTGCGGGTCTACGCCGAGGCCCACGACGAGGAGCGGGTCCGGCGGTTGCTCGACGCGGGCGCGGACCTGGTCGAGCCGCTGGTCTGACTGCTATCCGGGCCGATCGTTCCGTCACCCCCGTGGCGGGTTGCGTACTCCGGGCCCCCCTTTACCCGCGTCGGTCCCGAGTGTCCGGTCATGAGTGGACGGAACGAGGACGCGGCCTACACCGAACTGACGCCCGACTCGTGGCACCAGAACGACGAGGGTACCTACTACATCGACTGTCCGGAGTGTGGCTCCGCGGCCACGCTGATGAACGTCGTCAAACACGGCCGCTGTAACGGCTACCTCGACCAGCAGGAGAGCGAGACCGACCTCGACGAGGCGGCGATGGACTGTACGGCGAAACTCTGGTTCGAACTCGGGTACGTCTCCGATCCGGACCCCGGAGCGACGTCGTCGGACGCCGAACAGTCCGCAGAGAGCGTCACGACGGGCGAGGGCGTCCCCGCCGAGGGTTCGCCGTCGGGCACCGACGGCACGGTGAGCGAGGAACAGCAGTAGTTCGTCGTCCATCGAGGCTCCCCACAGTCTCTTCTTCTCAATCGACCCGCTTCGCCGGCACGCCCGCGACGGTCGCCCCCGGTTCGACGTCCGTGCTGACGACCGATCCGGCGCCGACGACCGCATCCTCGCCGATCGTGATGTCCCCCAGCAGCGTCGCGTTCGCACCGATCTGGACGCCGTCCTCGATCGTGGGGTGGCGCTTGACCGGTTCGTTCACGTTGCCGCCGAGCGTGACCCCGTGGTACATGTGGACGTCGTCGCCGATCTCGGCCGTCTCGCCGATCACGACGCCCATCCCGTGATCGATCGTCACGCGCCGGCCGATCGACGCGGCGGGGTGGATCTCGACGCCGGTGAGCCAGCGCACGACGTGCGAGAGCAGTCGTGCGGCGAGTCGGTAGTCGTGGTTCCAGAGTCTGTGGATCCCGCGGTGGCTCCAGACGGCGTGGAGGCCGGGGTAGGACAGTAGCACTTCGAGCCACCCCTTCGCGGCGGGGTCCCGCTCGAGCATCGCCGCGATATCCTCGCGAAGCCGCCCGATCATCGGTGATCGTGGCTCTCCGCCGGTGCTCGATCGGCCCGCGCAACTGCGATCGACCGCCGATCCATCGTCGCCGGGCAACAGCCGGCCACTGCGCGGCGGGGTCGATTCCTGTCGGTGCACGCGGGATGGCCGGGTCGTCCCATAGCCGACAGTATCTGTTCGGATACCATAAAAGGAGTCGCCTACTCCCCGCGGGCCAGTCGGCTCCCGATCCGATCGGGCAGACCGGCCTCGGCGACGGCGTCCCGGACGGCGTCGACGTCGTACTCGACGCGGTGCGTCTCGACGGTCGAGCCGTCGAGGTCGACGACCGCGTAGGCCGCCCGCGGATCGCCGTCGCGTGGCTGGCCGACGCTCCCGGGATTGACCACGATCCCGTCGCCGTACCGTTCGACGTGCTGGACGTGGGTGTGACCGAGCACGAGGACGTCCTCGTCGCCGAGCAAGCGAGCCGAGAACTCGTGTGGTCGGGTGTAGCGCGTGTACCGATCGGGGTCGTCGGGGTGGCCGTGGACGAGTTTGAGTCGCCCGGCGTACCCGGTCCATTCGAGGGGCCGGTCGGACAGCCACGCGCGCTGGTCGTCCGAGAGCTGCTTCCGGGCGTGTTCGACGCCCGCCTGAGCCATCCGGTTGAACCGGAACGGTGTCCCCTCGACGACGGCGGCGTCGTGGTTCCCCATCACCGTCGGCACGTCTCGATCGCGGAGTTCGGCGACGCAGTCGGCGGGCCAGGGATTGTAGCCGACGACGTCGCCGGCACAGACGAGGGCGTCAACCGGCGGCATGTCGTCGAGGACGGTCTCGAGGGCGATCCGGTTCCCGTGAACGTCGGAGATGAGCCCGATCTTCATACCCGCAGGGTACAGGTGCCAGGGGTATGTAGGTTGGCCGCGATCAGGACGCTCTCGACGATCGCGACCGTCGAATACCGATTTCCGCGATCGGGTCCCTTTTTGAGGGGATCGACGTTTCTAGTGTATGCCAACACCGACGGATCGAGTTCGGCGAGCCGAACGGTCGAGTATCCGTGTCATGTTCGATCTCGCGGAACGCCACGAGGAGGATCTCGTTCGACTCGAGGTCGGCGAACCCGACTTCGACACGCCCGCACACGTCATCGACGCAGCCGCGCGCGCCGCTCGCGGCGGAGCGACACACTACACCTCGAATGCGGGACTTCCGGCGTGTCGGCGTGCGATCAGCGACACGCTCGACGCCGAGTTCGGCGTTCGACACGACTCGGACGAGATCGTCGTCACCGTGGGCGGAATGGAGGCGCTCCATCTGGCGATCCTGGCGACGGTGTCACCCGGAGAGGAACTCGTCGTTCCGGGGCCGACCTGGCCGAACTACGAGACGCAGGCGATCCTCGCGGACGGGTCGTTCCGCGAGGTGCCGATGCCGGCCGAGTCTGGGTTCGCCCTCGACGCCGATCGCGTCGTCGATGCGATGAGTGACGACACCGCAGCGGTCGTGCTCACGACGCCGTCGAATCCGACCGGTCGCGTGTTCGATCCGGCCGAGTGCCGTGCGATCGTCGAGGCCGCCGCCGATCACGACGCGTACGTGATCGCCGACGAGGTGTACCTCGGACTCACCTACGATGGGGCGTCCGAGGGGATCGCGGCGTATACTGACCATCCCGATCACGTGCTGACGGTTGGCTCCTGCTCGAAGGCGTACGCGATGACCGGCTGGCGACTGGGCTGGCTCGCGGGCGACGGCCACCTCGTCGACGAGGTGGTCAAGGTCCACGAATCGACGACCGCCTGTGCGTCGAGCGTGGCCCAGCACGCCGCTATCGCCGCACTTACGGGACCACAAGAGCCGTTCGAGGACATGTACGACGAGTTTCGACGTCGTCGCGACCTCGTCGTCGACCGCGTTGCAGAGATCGACGGGCTCTCCTGCCCCCGGCCGGAGGGTGCGTTCTACGCGTTTCTCGATCCGGGAATCGACGACGACAGCCTCACGATCGCAAAATACCTGCTGGAGGAACACGGCGTCGTGCTCGCCCCCGGAGACGGCTTCGGCGACACGGCTCCGGGACGGCTGCGACTCTCGTTCGCGAACTCCGTCGATCGACTCCACGAGGGATTCGATCGGATCGAGGCTGGACTACGGGAGTACTGAGGAACGGCCACCGGAGCACTCCGTCAACGCATCAGTTCGCCGCCGTTCACGTTCAGCGTCTCACCCGTGACGAACGTGGCATCACGGAGATATGCGATCGCGTCGGCGATCTCCTCCGGCCGTCCGAATCGGTCGACGGGAATCCGGGCCAGTTCCTCGCGTTTCTCCTCGGGCGTCCGATCGGCGGTCATCTCCGTCTCGACGTGGCCCGGAGCGACCGCGTTCACCCGAACGTCGGGCGCGAAATCCCGTGCGTGACTCCGGGTGAGCGAGAGGAGTGCGCCTTTCGAGGAGGCGTAGTGACACTCGATCGCTGCGCCGGTGTGGGCGAGAATCGAGGAGACGTTCGTCACCGAGGGGCCCGCGTCGGACGCTCGAAGATGCGGGAGTGCCGCCTTCGTGACGTTGAACGCGGAATTGACGTTGACGTCCATGATCCGATCGAAGTCGGCCGGTTCGAGGTGCTCCGTGTAGACGTGCTGATCGATCCCGGCGTTGTTGACGACGTGGTCGACGCTCCCGAACGCGTCGGCGGCGGCATCGACCAGTCGGGCGGCGGCGTCCGCATCCGAGACGTCCGCGCCGACGACGATTGCCTCCTGCCCGCGATCGCGGATCTCGGCTGCGACTCGCTCCGCGGCGTCCTCGCTCGTGTGGTAGTTCACGGCGACGTCGTACCCGTCGGCAGCGAAGCGAAGCGCGGTCGATCTACCGATGCCCCTGGACGATCCAGTCACGAGTGCTGCTGGCATGTGCGAACGACACACCGGTATCGACTTTGCAGTTCCGCCGTTCAGTCGCCGTTCTCGATCGCCGTCTCGAACCCGTCGTCGGTCCGCGCGACGCCGGCGGCACAGACCGCGTGCTCGAACTCGTGAGCGTAGGCCTCGCTGGCGGCCGTGACTGCGTCCTCGGCTGCGAAGTCGATCGCCTCGGGCGCGTTCTTCTCGTACGTCGCCACGATTGTCGGTTCGTCGACGGTCTCGACCAGTAGCGCGTCCTTGCGCACGGTGCCGATCAGCGCCTCGCCGTCGACACCGATCGTCGCCGCGATCCGCGGCGTGTCGTAGTCGTCCTTCTCGTAGTCGAGCGCCAGCAGGCTCTCCGCGAGCGCGTCCCGGGCCGGGTAGCCGAGTTCGAGTTTCTCCGCGATCGGATCGACGTGCGAGCCGTTGCCGAAGGCGGCCGTCTCGCCCATCGGGGTGTCGACGACGCGCAGGCAGTTGTAGGAGACGTAGGGATTGTCCGTCTCCGGGGCGTCCGCGGTGGGACCCACAGTGAGCGCCGCCTCTCGCTCGGTGATTTTTCGGTTCGGGAACGATCGCGAGGACACGCGGTACGCTCCGACTTCCGGGCCGACGACGACGAATCGTCCGACGTACATACTCGGCCGTGCGCGGGAGAGGGGAAAAGGGATGTCGGTTCGTCGCGGGCCGCGATCGATCCCGGCGGAGGCGCCGCGACTTTATATACGATACCGCGGCGAACGATCGTGTGACCACCGAAGCGGACTGTCTCGAGGCGTTACGGGAGGCGGCCGATCGGCTCGGCGAGTCGCCCACGAAAGCACAGTACGAGGACCTGGGAAGAACTCCGTCAGCAGCCACGATTTTACGAGTGGTCGGAGGATGGAACGCTGCGAAAACGAAGGCCGGACTCGAGACGGCCTCCTCGACGGGAACACGGACGCGTCCGAAACCGGATGACGTCGAGATTCCGAACGGGATGGAGTGGGAGGACCTTTCCCAAGACCAACGATGGCATTACAAAAACGCCGATCGGAACACCGAACGGTCGCTTCAACGTCAAGAATCACACAGAGCGTGGGCGAACGAACTGCAGCGATCGCGCGGCGGTTGTGCCCGCTGTGATGAGACGAATCCAGTCTGTCTCGATTTTCACCACGTGGATACGGAAGAGAAGGAGATGGCCGTCGGGAAGATGATTTCTTTCGGGTATTCGAGAGAGCGGATTGAGGCCGAAATTGACAAATGTATCGTTCTCTGTGCGAACTGCCACCGAAAGGAACATCACGATTCGGCATCGCAGCGATGAGACTCGCTCTCAGGCACAACGAAGTTCGTAACACTCTAATACAGGAGCCAACTATTGGTCGGTAGACCGTCGGAAACGAACCCGGCGGAGACCTCTTAGTCCCATGGGGTAGCGGCCAATCCTGAAGCCTTCTGGGGGCTTCGACCCAGGTTCGAATCCTGGTGGGACTACTCCTCCGCTTCTTTCGTCTGGAACCTCTTTCCAGTCTCTGCTATCGATCTCCAGTCGAAACGAAGGGGTTTCCGGCCGATCGATCCCGCACCAGAAACCATATTTTCCCGTCGATACTACCGATCACGTATGAATCGACGGACGTTCCTGGCGATCGGCGGGGCGGCGACGTTCGGCGGCGTCGCTGGCTGTCTCGGGAGCGACGACAGCGATCCCGACGGCTACGGCCCGGAACCGGAGACGGTCCCCGAAGAACGATCGATCGACACTGGGAGCTACGAGACGCAGACGTTCGAGGGAGTCGCGGTTCCGCTCGCGCCGATCGACGACGTCTTCTACTGGTACCAGCGACAGGAGGCCCGGATCGCCGATGCGCGCGGGGAAGACCAGTACGAAAAGGCGCACATCGTCGGCGCGCCGCTGAGCCCCGCCCCGGACGGCGAGGGGGGCGATTCGCTCGACGACTGGGACACGGACGACCGGATCGTCACCTACTGTGGCTGTCCGCATCACCTCTCGGGGTTGCGCGCCGCGTGGTTGATCGACGAGGGCTACGAAGAAGTGTACGCGCTCGACGAGGGGTTCGGCGCGTGGATCGACCGCGGTTATCCGCTCGCGGGGTCGGAGGTCTCGGAGGAGCGGGAGACGTACGAGATTCAGGGCTGGTCCGACCCCGCCTACGCCGGCGAGATGGTCATGTTGGAACAGGTGGTCGAAGATCGGCGCGAGGCGGCACCGATCGCCGACGACGGCTCGTACACGCTGCAACTCCACTACGGCGGGTCCACCGACTCCCGGTTCCGGGTCGAGGCGCCCGACTACACGGTCGAGGGGACGCTCGCGGACCTCACGAGCGACGTCGTCACGGGCTAATCCCCGTCGAGTCGGTCAGTCCGATTCGCTACGGTTCGGCCGACTCGTAGGCCCCGTTTTGCTCGAGTTCGCCGCGCTTTCGGAGGACGTCCGGCGTTCGGCAGATTCCCGGCGCGCCGGTCACCTGCGGCACCGTACAGTTGTTACAGCTCTCACAGAGCACCCGCGTCGCCCCGTCGTCCGTATCGAGTAATCGCGCTCCCAGTCGGGGCTCGGCGTAGAACGGTCGGGCCATCCCGACCGCGTCGCAGGCGGGTGCAGCGTCGTTCCCGCCGTCCGCACCAGCCTCGTCCGTCACGTCGTCGCCGAGCAGCCGATCGATCTGCCCCCGTTCGCGAATCCCGCCTTCGGCGAGGACCGGAATCGACACCTGCTCGCGAACCCGTCGACAGAAATCCGCGTTCCACGCGGGATCGAAGTCGTACTGGAGCGACTCCACGCGATTCCCCCAGGCGACGAGTCGCTTCCGGGTCGGGCCGCCGAACGCCGCGTCGTACCCCTCCTGGAGCGCCTCGTTCGCCCAGGCCCGATCGGGGTACTCGCCGCGGACGATGCTCATGTCCCAGGCGACCGACGTCTGCACGGGGACCACCGCGTCGTAGCCGATCCGCTCGAGTCGCCGGGCGATCTCGACCCCGTCGTCGAGCGAGAGCTTGCGGCGGACGATCGGTGCGGGCGGCGCGGGCGTCTCCGCGGGTACCTTCGTTATCAGGGGGACGTCGCCGGCCCGATCGCGGATCTCGTCGTGGACGAGCGCGAGGAATTCGAGGCGGGCCTCGGGCGAACCGCCGAACGCGTCGTCGCGGCGGTTGTAGAACGGCGACAGGAACTGCTGGACGATGCCCATGTTCGCCCCCGCGAGGTGGATGCCGTCGTAGCCCGCGTCGACGGCGCGGGCGGCCGCCCGGCCGAAGTCCGCCGCGAGGTCGTACACCTCGTCCGTCGAGAGGACGTGGGGATCGTAGGAGAGGAAACCGAGCCGATCGAGCGCTCGCAACTGCCACGGCGGGCGCGACACGGCGAGCTGTTCGAGGTCCGGATGCTCCCGGCGGTACTCGGCGTGCCAGGTCTCCATGCTCCGGAGCCCGCCGTGCTCGAGTTGCACGAAGATCCGGCTCCCGTGGTCGTGGATCCGATCGGTCAGCCGCGACAGGCGCGAGACGAACGCAGGGTCGTGGACGCGGGTCATCCCCGGCGCGGCACAGCCGCCCTCGCCGCGGACGATCGTCGCGCCCTGGCAGACGAGGCCGACGCCGGACGCGGCGGCGGGTTCGAGGTCGTCGATCAGGGTGTCGACGGCGTCGGGGCCGTTGCCCGCACACTCGAGCAACGGCGCGCGGTAGAGCCGGTTGGGAACCGTCAGCCCGCCGATCTCGATCGGATCCTCGAGGCTGGCCATGGCCGGGCTTCGACGGGTGCGTACAAGAGCGTGGTGGCGATCGTGCGCCGAGGACGTCGCCTTTCGGACCGTTTCTGATCGATCTACGACTATATAATAGAAGTATTTATGTAATTGGTATATAGTATAGCTGGTGATGTCAGTAGATTCAACTGTTACCGATCGATCGGCGTTCGAATGAAGTTCGCTCGGCGTCCAGATAGTGCTGGCGATCGTCACGCTCGGGTTCTACACGCTGTACTGGACGTACAGTACCGCCCGGCAACTGGACGACGGGACGGACGCGAGTCTGACTCCGATCCTGGCGTTCGTTCCCCTCCTGAACGTCGTCACGTTCTGGCAGATCTCCGGCGCCACCGAGGCCGTCACCGACCAGAGCAAACTCGTGCTGTTCGTCCTGTTTCTCTTCGTGCCGCCGCTGTCCTGGTACTGGGTCCAGTCCGGCGTGAACGACGTCGCGGCGACCTGATACGGATCGTTGTAACGTTTTATCGGTGATCGCCGCCTCGGTCGGGCGATCACCACCAACGAATCACAACGGACCGTATGAAATCACCGCCGCCGAACGAACTCCGGCGATCCGGCGCCGGAGTCAGGGCGGCAACACGACCGCGCGGCCCTCGATCTCGTTGTGTTCGAGCCGTTCCGCGACCGTGTTGATCTCGTCGAGATCGTGTCGTTCGGTGTGCAACTCGACCGCGCCGCGATCGACGAGGGAGACGAGTTCCTGAAGTTCGGCGTACTTGCCGACCAGGGTCCCTCTGAAGGCGAATTCGCCGTTGACCAGCGCCTGACTGGGTTCGTGGATGTGGCCGCCGTAGCCGACGATGTGGTGGTCGCCGCCGGTGGCGACGATGTCGGGTGCCAGTGCGGTCGTCTCGTCCCGGCCGACGAAGTCGACGACTTGCTGGGCCCCCACGTCGTCGGTCAGGTCCGCGACGATGTCGGCGGGGTTCTCCTCCGCGGAGTTGACCGTGTGGCGGGCGCCCAACTCTTCGGCGAGTTCGAGCGCCTCGTCCTTGATGTCGACGGCGACGATGTCCGCGGCGCTCATCGCGTCGAGACACTGGATGCCGATGTGGCCCAGGCCGCCGACGCCGATGACGACGCTGGTATCGCCGGGGTTCAGTTCGCGAACCGCCTTCTTTACGGCGTGGTAGGCCGTGATCCCCGCGTCCGCGTGGGGTGCGATCTCCGTCGGGTCGACGCCGTCGGGGAGCGGGATCACCGCCCGCTCGTTCGTCCGGAGGTACTCGGCGAAGCCGCCGTCGGTCGTGAGGCCGTTGAACGCGCTGTTCTCGCAGTACATGTCTTCGCCGAGGCGGCAGGGTCGACAGATGCCACAGGTCTGGACGGGGTGACAGATCACCGGATCGCCCTCCTCGACGAGCGTTACCTCCTCGCCGACCTCGGCGACGATGCCGGCGTTCTCGTGGCCGAGCGTCATCGGCAGGTCCTGCGGCGCGTACTCCTCCCACATCCCCTCGATGATGTGGTTGTCCGTCTGGCACCAGCCCGCGCCCTCGACCTCTACGAGGACGCCGTCCGATCGATCGATCTCCGGCCGATCGACGTCGTCGATCGAGAGCGCCTCGCTCATGTCGTCGGTGTACTCGTGGAGTCTGGCTGCTTGCATGGTATCAGGCAGCACAACACCGTACTAGGTGAAAACGTTCGCCCGACGTATCGCTCGCTGTGACAGTTCGGAAGTCCGGAATCGACGGCGGTCAGGCGCGCAATCGATCTGATCCGTCTCTCGAACCTGAGATTCGTGTCCGGCTGAAAAAAGAATAATGAGTATTGCTACCGATTCCCACTGTGCGATGTACGAGCAAAACGGCGAGGACGTGTTCGTCATCGACGCGCACGTCCACCTGTGGGACGCCAGGGAGGACAACATCGTCCACGAAGGTGGCGAGGAGTTCATCCAGTGCTTCTACGACTATCACACGACGTTCACGCCGGAGGAGCGTCAGTGGGACATGTCGGAGTACCGCCACTACGGGGCCGATCGGATGGTCGAGGACCTGTTCGGCGACGCTGCAGCCGACATGGGAATCTTTCAGCCGACGTACCTGACCGACTTCTACGACGAGGGGTTCAACACGACCCATCAGAACGCCGAACTGGCGACCGAGTACCCCGAGCGGTTCGTCCTCAACGGGACGTTCGACCCCCGGGACGGCGACGACGGGATCGAGTACCTCGAGGAACTCCACGAGACGTACGACATTCCGGGCGTCAAACTCTACACCGCCGAGTGGCGCGGCGACTCGAAGGGGTGGCGACTCGACGACGAGGAGGCGTTCCGGTTCTTAGAGAAGTGCCAGGAACTCGGTATCGAGAACATACACCCGCACAAGGGGCCGACGATCCGGCCGCTCAATCGCGACGCCTTCGACGTGAAAGACGTCGACGACGCCGCGTCGTCGTTCCCCGAACTGAACTTCGTCGTCGAACACGTCGGCCTCCCCCGACTCGACGACTTCTGCTGGATCGCCGCCCAGGAGCCGAACGTCTACGGCGGACTCGCAGTCGCCGCCCCGTTCGCCCAGAACCGCCCCGGCAAGTTCTCCGAGATCCTCTCGGAACTGCTCTGGTGGCTCGGCGAGGACCGTGTGCTGTTCGGCTCGGATTACGCGATCTGGAACCCCGACTGGCTCGTCGAGGAGGTCATGGAGGCCGAACTCACCCCGGAACACCGCGCGGAGTACGGCGTCGAGTGGGATCTCGAGACGAAAAAGAAGGTCATGGGCGAGAACGCCGCCGAACTGTACGACATCGACATCGAGGAGAAACGCCGGACGTTCCAGGACGACGAGATCAGCAAGCAGTTCGATCTCGGCGACCACTACGCGAGCGAGGAACCGGCGGCGGCCGACGACTGATGTCGACACCCGAACCGACCGACGGCGCGGGTTCCGACGGCCCCGATCGGGCCGCAGTTCGCGACCGTCTCGATCGCGTCACGGATCCCGAACTCGACCGATCGATCGTCGAACTCGAGTACGTCGACGCGATCGAGATCGACGGCGACCGCGTCACCGTCCGGTTCACCCTGCCGACGGCGTGGTGTTCGCCGGCCTTCGCGTGGATGATGGCGATCGACGCCCGCGACGAGGTCGAATCCCTGCCGAGCGTCGCCGACGCCCGGGTCGTCCTGCGAGCGCACATGCACGAGCGGGAGATCACTCGCGGCGTCAACCAGCGGCTTTCCTTCGCGGAGGCCTTCCCGGACGCCGACGGCGACGTCGCCGCCGTCCGGGCGGAACTCGACCGGAAGGCCCGAATCGCACGCCAGTACGACGCGATCGAGGCGTTGCTCGAGGCCGGACTCGATCCCGGGACGATCGTCGACCTCACCGTCGCGGATCTCGAGCGACGGGCCGATCGTGCCGCCGTCTCCGCGGCCGACGACGGGACGATCCCGATCGCCGTCCAGGGCGGCGCGGTCGTCGTCCCGGTTCCGGCGGCCCCGCTCGATCGCTACCTCGAGAAGGCACGGGCGACGGGCGTCGTCTCGGATTCCGACGACGTCCTGTTCCGGACGCCGGAGGGGGACCCGATCGACGCCGGGTCGTTCGACCTCGTCCACCGGCGCGGACGACTCGCCCAGGTCAACATGTCGAGCCAGGGCGGGATCTGCGACGGATTGCGCGAGGCCAGGGAACGACGGTTCGAGGCGACCGAGGGCGACTGATACGGACTGCTGTAGTCAATTACCGCCGATCACCAGGACGGGGTCGGCGATCGGCGGTAAATAGTTACAGCAATCCGTGTGAGCCGATCGGCCGTTCGACCGCGTTTCGGGCCGCTTACTTTTCGACCTCGAGTAGCGCGACTCGCTCCCGGACCAGCGCCCCGAGCGAGGCGTCGGTCGCCGATCGCTCGGCGTCGGTGATGTCGAAAAACTCGTGGATCGTCTCCGGGTCGCCGGCGTCGAGCGTGCGTTCGAGTCCGACGATCGCGTCGAGTTCTTCGAGGCTCTCGATGGTCGCAGCCTCGGCGTCGGTGGCGTCATCACCTGTGCCAGCGACGAGTATCACGGCTGCCCCCTCGCCTTCGTCGACTCCCATCTCGAGGGCGCGATCGATCTGGCGGCGGCCGGCGGCGTACAGCAGGATCTCGACCGCCCGATCGCGGGCGACGTTCTCGCCGCGCTCGATCGCCCGATCGGCCAGTTCGACGGCCCGTTCGAGGTGGGCCCGATCGGCGATGTAGCGCGCGTCGAACGCCTGGACCGTCGCCCCGTGCCGATCGCCGATCGCGCCGAGGTCGGCGACGAACGAATCGAGGTCGTCGATCGCGAGGCGGCATTCCAGTAGCTCCATCAGAAATCACCCAGGCTGGACTGGCTCTCGTCCGCGTCGCCGTCCGCTTCCCGTGTCGGGTCGGCGCGATCGGTGCCCTCGCCGCCGTCGCTCCGATCGTCGCTCGACCCACCGCCCGTCGTGCCGGCCGTCGACGTGGCTGGCTCGACCCCGTCCATCGAGGGGTCCTCGCGGCCGGCGTTTTCGAGGATGGTCTCGGCCGTCTTCTCCCCCTTCAGCGCGCCGAGGACGACGCCCTTGTCGGCGGTTCGCAGGTCGGCGGGTTCCTCGATCCCGCGCTCGTAGAGCCGGCGGGCGCGTTTGCGGCCGACGCCGCCGACCGAGACGAGTTCGAGCAGTTCGTCGCCGACACCGTGTTCGACGCGGGCGCGCGCTTCGCGGACGGCGACGGTCCACTCGCTACCGATCTCGTTCGCCAGCGACTCGGCCGCGCCGAGAAGCCATTCGGCGGTGTCGACCTTCCCGCGCAGGTCGCCGGGGCCGATCTGGTACCGCTCCGTAATCGTATCCTCGTCGAGTTCCTCCGCCCAGTCCTCGAGCAGTTTCCCCGTCTTGAGGGCGGCCAGCCAGTCCTCGAAGCGCTCGTCCTCGAATTCGCTGGGCGGATCGCCGAGCAGTTCGCCCTCCCGCTCGTAGAACAGTTCGCCGTACTGCTCGTCCTCGCCCGATCGGAGGTAGAGTTCGTACATGTCGGGCGTGCGCGAGACGAGTTGATAGAGTCCGAGCGCGGTCGGTCGATCGTCGGCCGACTCCAGCCCGTGGACGATCTCGGCAGCGCTCATCGGATCGAGGTAGAGCCGGGAGACGGTGTGGCCGAGGCTGGTCGCCTCGAGGTCGACGCCGCCGTCCTGTCCGACCATCTCGGCGGCGGCGGTGAAGCCGTCAGCGGCCGATTGCGCTCCGGCACTTCCCCCCTCGCGCTCCACGAAGTCGTTCCGCTCGAGATAGCTGAGGACGTCGTCGGTTACCCGCTCCAGCCGACCGGCCTCGGTCGACTGGCTCGCGTACAGCGTCTCCGCGAGGAAGTCGAGCAGCCCCTCTCGGGTCCGGGCGAAGCCGGAGGCGATCGTCGCGAGCACGTGCGTCCGGAGGGCGGGTTCGGCGGCGAGTTTCGATCGCACGGGTTCGGGATCGGCCCAGACGTAGCGATCGAACAGTTCCTCGCTCTCGTCGTGGCTCTTGGCGAGCAGGACGGCCTCGCCGTAGGGGTCGAGACCGGGGCGTCCCGCCCGGCCCATCATCTGGTGGACCTCGAGGACGTCCAGCGGGGCCATCCCGCCCGCGGTGGGGTCGAAGCGCCGCCAGTCGCGGACGACGACCCGTCGTGCGGGGGTGTTCACCCCGGCCGCGAGCGTCGGCGTGGCCGAGATGATCTTCAAGAGCCGATCGCGGAAGGCGTCCTCGACGAGCGATCGGTGTTCGCTCGCCAGGCCCGCGTGGTGGAACGCCGATCCCCGCTCGACGCAGGTCGCGAGTTCCTCGCTGGTCTCGCTGTCGCTGACGTCCCGAATGTCGTCGGCCAGCGTCCCCAGTTCGGCGCGCTCGTCGTCGGTCAGTTCGTGGCTCGCGACCTTCCCGAGACGCCGGCCAGCGGCCTCCGCGTTCCGCCGGGAGTTGACGAACACGAGCGAGGAGCCGCCCTCCTGCAGGATGTCGCGGACGAGCGCGGCCTCCTGCTTCTCGCTCCCCTCGACGGGGACCTCCCGCGTCGAACCGTCGTCGAAGTTGAGGGCGTTGCCGTAGTGGACCCCCATCCGGAGGTCGATCGGCCGCCAGTCGGTATCGACGAGCGCGGCGTCGAGCCAGTCAGCGATCTCGCCGGCGTTGCCGACCGTCGCCGAGAGCGCGACGACCTGCAACGCGGGGTTCAACTGGCGGAGTTTGGCGAGGGTGACCTCGAGCGTCGGGCCGCGGTTGGCGTCGTCGATGAGGTGAACCTCGTCGCTGACGACGCAGGTGAGGTCGGCGAGCCAGTCGGCCCCGTTGCGTACGAGCGAGTCGACCTTCTCGCTGGTCGCCACGATGATGTCCTTCGTCGCGAGCCACTCGTCCGTGCTCTCGTAGTTGCCCGTCGTGACGCCGACCGTCACGCCGAACCCCTCGTAGGCCTCGAACTCGGCCTTTTTTTCGCTGGCGAGCGCCCGCAGGGGGACGATGTAGAGCGCTTTCCCGCCCCGTTCGACGGCCGACAGCATCGAGAGCGCGGCGATCATGGTCTTCCCGCTGGCGGTGGGGACGGCGGCGACGAGGTTCTCGCCCTCGGTTGCCCCGGCCTCGACCGCCTCGGCCTGTGGCGGGTAGAGCTCCTCGATCCCCTCGCGCTCGAAGTGCTCGATCGCGCCGGGCGGGAGCCCCGACAGCTCCTCGACGTTCATTACCCGGGATTGGCGCGTCCCGCGGTTTAAACTGTCGTCTTCGCGGGCGGTCCGCTCGGGACGACCGGGTGCGGAGACAGGTGCCTTTTTGCGACTGTCACCGGTACCGAGGAATATGTCGACCCTCGCCAGCACTCTCCGCTCGTCGCCGCTCCGGACGCGATCGGCCCGCGGCCGAAGCGGGAAACTTCTCGTCGGGGCCGGACTGGCCGTCCTCACGCTGGGGATGACCACGGACACGCTCGGCCGCCGGATCGCCGTCGCGGGGGTGGAACCCTCGGTGCTCGAACTCGGCGTCGTCCTCGTCGGGGCCTCGCTCGCGGTCGCGTTCGTCCGGTACCTGGTCGGCAAATTGAAACGCGCTGTCGGCTACAGCCTCCTGGGATCGATCGGTCTCGGAATCGGGCTGCCGGCGCTCGTCGCGCTACCCGCCGTCGGGGGCGTGGCCCGGCGACTGGGAACGACGGTCTACGGCCGACTCCCCTGGATCGGCCCCTCCCGCTGGGAGCGCGCGCTCGCCGTCGTCGGCGGTCCGCGCGGCCTCGCCTCCGGTTGTTACGGGACGACGCTCCTGACGATCGGTGCCTCGACGGGGACGCTCGACGAGGAGTACGTCGTCTTCGGCAACCGGCTCTCGTTGCTCGCGGTCTTCATCCTGCTAACTGCACCGGGAATCGTCGTCTACTACCTGCGGCGATAGATCGATGGGTGTACCTGCGGCGATAGATCGATGAGTGTGGCGACCGAAGCCCGCCCATGATCGACCCCGATCGGGTCCTCGTCCCCACGTTCGGTCGTCCCGGCGACGACGAGGCGCTCGCGTACGCCCTCGAGACGTTCCCCGAGGCCGACGTGACTCTGCTCGCCGTCGTTACGCCGCTGGACGCGCCGCTCAGCGAGGGCGGCGTGCTCGAGCGAAGCGACGAGCGAACCGCGGCGGCACGCGATCGCGCCGCCAGCCTCCGATCGGCGGTCGACGAGGGAGCGAGCGATCGGGTTCGGATCGAGACCGTGGAGGGGCGACCCGGGTCGGTCGTTCCCCGCTACGCGACTGAGGCGGACGTCGACCACGTCGTTCTGTCCGGCCACGACGACGGTTCGATGGGCTTTGCGCGGCGGTTCCTCGGTCGCAGCATCGCGACCACGCTCGTCGAGCGGACGCCGCGACCCGTAACCGTCCTCGAGTGACGGCCGACGCCACACTGGCTCCGATTGCGGGAGCCGGTCGCCGGCGTTAGACGCCGATCGCGGCCGCGAGTACCCGGTAGAGCCCGTAGCCGACGACGGTCGAACTCCCGAGCGTCAGCAGCCAGAACGTGACCGTGAACCCGATCTTGCGACGGGAGATGCCGGCCGAGCCCGCGGCCAGCCCGCCGCCGATGACCCCCGAGAGGATGATGTTGTTGAGCGAGATCGGGATCCCGAGCGCGATCGCCAGCTGGGCGATGACGAAGCCCGGCACGAGCGCCGCGATCGATCGGCGCAGGCCGAGCTGGGCGTACTCCCGGGAGGTCGCCTGCAGGAGTCGCGGCGCGCCCATCCACGCGCCGGCGAGGATGCCCGTAGCCCCGATCACGAGCAGGGTAATTCTCGGGAGGCCGAGTTCGATCCGGAACAGGTTCTCGAGCGGGCCGGTCGCGAGCCCGACCTGCGAGCCGCCCGACGAGAAGGCGACGATGCCGCCGAGGGCGAGCAGGAACGTCCGGATCCCGCCCTCCACGGAGTCGAGGACGCGTCTGCGGATCCAGACGAACGCGAGCGCGCCGAGGCCGATCGTCACGAGGACCGTCCCGACGTCGATCCCGGCGGCCAGTTCCGGGCCGCCGCCGACCTGGCGGGAGACGAACCGTGCGAGCGTCCCCTGGTCGGCGTCGGGGTCCGGGATCACGCCGAGCCTGACGTTCGCCAGGATCGCGCCGACGACGCCCGCGAGCACGGGAACGCCGATCGCCTCGGGAACGTCGTCGCGGCGCAGGGTGACCGCGGTCGCGTACGCCAGACCGCCGGACATGAACGGAACGAGCAGCCAGAAGGTGCCGAGTCGCCGGTAGGTCGCCATCGCCGGGTCGCCGCCGAGCGAAAGCCCGACGCCCACCATCGCGCCCGTGGTCGCGAACGCCGCCGGAATCGGGTATCGCGTGTAGATGCCGATCGCCATGAACGTCGCCGCGGTCAGCAGACCGGCGGTGGCCGCGAGCGGCGTGATCACGACGCCGTCGATGAGGTCCGCGCCGACGGTCTCGGAGATGCTCCCGCCCTGCATGAGCGCCCCTGCCGCCGCGAGCAGCCCGATCACGAACGCCGCCCGCATCGTCGAGATGGCGTTGGCCCCGATCGCCGGCGCGAACGGCGGCGAGTTGCTGTTCGCACCCAGCACCCACGCCATGAACAGACAGGCGACGATGGCGGCTCCGATGACGAGCGGGGATGACGGCACGACCATTTCGTCTGGTGAGTTTTCATAACGTGGTGCAAAAGCGTTCCTGCGGCGTACGCGATATTCGCGACGAGTACGACCGGTCGAACACCTCTCGGTGGTACCGTCGGTTTTCTTCTATTGTGTTCTATCGACTCCTACTCTAGTTCATATGATAGTAATATAAAGAATAATTACTGAGTTCGTGGGCCTCACGCATGCACCATGCGACGACGACAATTCGTTACGGCTCTGGGCGCGACTGGACTGCTCGGCGCGACCGGCGCGGCCGGCGCGGAATCAGCCGGCGGGAACGGCCGTCGAGGAAGCGACATCGAGAACGTGATCGTCCTGATCGGCGACGGCATGGGGTTCGATCCGATCGAGGTCACGTCGGTCGTCCACGGCGATCTGTCGCTGCAGTCGATGACCGGCGCCGGCTACACCCGGACGAACTCCCGTAGCGGCGAGGTGACCGACTCGGCCGCGGCCGGGACCGCACTCGCCACTGGACACAAGGCGTACAACGGCCAGGTCTCCGTCCGCGGCGACGAGGACGACGACGATCCGACGCCGCTGGTGACCCAGCTCGAACTCGCGCAGGCGCGGGGGAAGGCGACCGGCCTGGTCTCGACGACCCGGATCACCCACGCCACGCCGGCCGTCTACGCCTCCCACGTCCCCGATCGCGGCATGGAGGAGGCGATCGCGGAACAGTACGTCGAGAGCGACGTCGACGTGTTCATGGGCGGCGGTCGCCGCGAGTTCGACGACGAGTTGCTCGATCGGGCGCGGGACGCGGGCTACGAACTCCTGTTCGACGAGAGCGACCTCGACGCGGCGAGTGGCGACAAACTGCTCGGCCTGTTCGACGACAGCCACGTCACCTACACCCTCGACCGCGACGAGTCGATCCCCTCGCTGTCCGAGATGACCGCCGCCGCGGTCGAACGCCTCGAGGGGGGCGACGACGGCTTCTTCCTGATGGTCGAGGGCGGTCGGATCGATCACGCCGAACACGGCAACGACGTCCAGACGACGGTCGCCGAGACGAAGGAGTTCGACGAGGTCGTCGACTGGGCGCTCGAGTACGTCGAGAACCGCGACGACACGCTCGTCGTCGTCGCCTCCGACCACGAGACCGGCGGTCTGGCGACCGGCAACGACTACGGTTCGCCGATCGACGTCGAGGGCATCCGAGATGCGCAGGCGAGCAACGCGGCCATCGCGGCGGCGATCGAAGACGGCACGCCGATTCGCAAGGCGGTCGAAGAACACGTCGACGTCGATCTCACCGACGAGGACGTCGCGCGGATCGAGGACGCCGTCGGCTCCGACAACCCGTACGCCCTCTCGAACGAACTCGGGGCGGTCATCTCCGACCACCTCGGCGTGTCGTGGGCCTCGAACGCCCACACCGGACCGGCGCAGACGGTCATGGCCGCCGGACCCGACGTCGAACCGTTCGACGGCTGGATCCACCACACCGACCTCTCGGTGACCGTCACCGCGCTGCTGTTGTTCGGCCGCTTCGCCGACGTCTCCGAGAACGAGCGCGAGGCCTGGGAGCGGAAAGTCGTCAGAAACGGTCCGAAGGGCCGCCGCGACGCCTACCTCGCCCTCGAGTACGTCGGTCCCGTCACCGACGACGTGACCGAGGCCCTCGATCGCAACGACGACGGCGTCGTCGACTACGGTGACGTCCTCGGGATTCTCGACGGCGACGCCCCGTCCCCGTCGGCACGGGTCGGCCGGCGCCGCGAGGCCCCCCACTCGGTCCACGACGTGTAGCAGCGCGGGACCTCCCCGTAGACGCGCCGCCTCGGACGCGTCGCCCCGCCGATTCTCCCGTTCGACTGTCGTAAACGAAACCTACGGCGTTCCGTTCCTTTTGCGACGCTCCGGGCTTCCGAGAGCACCACTCCGACTCGGGTTCGATTTCGTCAGAACTGCCTTGTAGTGTGCGTCTGTTCGTTTGACCTCCGTCACCTCCCACGGCGTGCCGATCGTCGCCTCCGCGAGTCGATCGGGGGAACAGAGGAGGAAGTGAAGCGCGGGGCCGATCTCGCGACCCGCCACGTCTTCGTCGTCCCCGGCCTCTCGCTCGAACTCGAAGTGAAAACACCGGTGGGCGATGCCCGTCCGGGGATCCGGCCGGTAGCCGAAGAAGTCGTCGTTCAGCCGCGTCGGGTCGTAGTTGTCGACGATGGCCAGCGCTCCACCGTCGGTGACGCGGGCGAACTCCGCGAGCAGTTCGCTGATTCCGGCCAGCGACCCGCCGAGACCGAGTTGCGTTCCGACGCAGAGGATTGCCCCGAACCGGTCCCGATCGAACGCGAGGTCGAACATGTCCATCTTCATGGGGTCCTCGACGCCGCGTTCGCTCGCGGCCGCGACGGCGCCCGGACTCGCGTCGATCGCCGTCACGTCGACGCCGCGGTCCTGCCACCACAGCGCGTGCTGGCCGGCGCCACAGCCCACGTCGAGGATCGGCTCCCGATCGGCCAGTCGCGACAGCAGGGCGACCCAGTCGTCGTCCCACGTGTCGGGTGGCTGGAAGTAGAACTCCTCGACGCGGCCGTCCTGTGCGTCTGCCCCGTCGCGGTAGCGCAGGCGTCCGGGCGCTCCGCGCTGGAACGCCAGCATGGCTCGTCCGAGCGGATCGGCGGTCTCGCGCGATTCGATCGATCGCGGTCGATCGGCTGCCATAGCCGGATCGACGCGGCGTCCGATAATAAAATCATGATGACATGTGGTTACGTGTAACACATAGCACGACCGGGACGACGGAGCGGAGACGACTGCGACCGGGGACGCGGCTCTCGCGCGGGCCCGTCACTGCTTTACCGACGTCACTCGAACCTCCGCCCATGAAAGTCGAATTCGACGAGGACACCTGTATCGGGATGTTCCAGTGTGTCGCGGAGTGGGACGCCTTCCAGAAGGACAAGTCGCGCGGGAAAGCGGTCCTCGAGGACAGCGAGGAGGTCGAGGACGGGGTCTTCGTCCGCGAGGTGCCCGAGGACGCCGAACTCGACGCGAAGTTCGCCGCCCGATCGTGTCCCGTCGACGCGATCGTAATCTACGACGACGACGGCGAGCAGTTGATTCCCTGACGACGAGTCGCTCTCGACAGCCGCTGACTCTCGATCGATGGGTCCCGTCGCGACGGTCGGTAGCGACCGGAAGCGGAGACGGTCGGGTTCGGAACCGGACGAATCGAGACCGATCGTCGACTCGCGAGGCCGGACCCGCTCGCACGTCGATCCGCAGGGGCGAGCCCGATCGCTTGCGCTCGAGGCTGACGGCGAAAAAATCGGGCGGCGTGGGCGACTACGAAATCTTGTCGTACTGCTCCGAGAGCTTCTCGGCGGCCTCGCCGAGCTGGTTGCGCTCGAACTCGGTGAGGTCCCACTCGACGATCTCCTCGACGCCGTTCGAGCCCAGCTTCACCGGGACGCCGAAGGCGGTGTCCTCGTGGCCGTACTCGCCCTCGAGTGCGACGCTGCCGGGGAGGACTTCGCCGGTGTCCCGGAGGATCGCCTCGACCATGTGCCCGACGCCGGTCGCCGGCCCCCACTCGGTCGCGCCTTTCTTCTCGATGACGTTCATCGCGGAGGTCTGGAGTTCCGAGAGGAGTTCCTCCTTTTCGTCCTCGTCGAACGAGAGGTCCTGTCCGTCGACGCGCACTTTGGAGAAGACGGGAACCTGGGCGTCGCCGTGTTCGCCGAGGATCGTCGCGTCGACGTTCTGGACCGGCGCGTCGAAGCGCTGGGAGATGACGTAGCGGAACCTGGCGGAGTCGAGTCGGCCGCCGAATCCGATCACCTTCTCGCGGGCCCGATCGCCCGTCTCGTAGAGGTGGCGGTTCAGCAGGTCGACCGGGTTCGACGTGGTGACGGTGATGAAGTCGTCGTTGTGCTCGGCCAGCGAGGAGCCGATGTCCTCCATGATGGGCGCGTTGTCGCCCGCGAGGTCGATCCGGGTCTGGCCGGGCTGGCGCGGGATGCCGGCCGTGATGACGACCACGTCCGAGCCGGCGGTGTCCTCGTAGCCGCCCTGTCGGATCGTCGTGTTCGAGTCGTAGGCGACGCCGTGGTTGGTGTCGGCAGCCTGGCCGATCGTGTCGTCTTCCTTGTCCGGAATGTCGACGAACACGAGTTCGTCCGCCACGTCCCGAAGCGCGATGTTGTAGCCTGCGGCGGCCCCGACCGTGCCGGCCGCGCCGACCACGCTAACTTTCGTCATACCACGTAAAAATGGACCACCATCCGCGTTAAATCCGTCGGATTCTCCCACGCGAACCCGAACGTGACGATATATGATACGTCGATCGTCGAACCTGGCGCGCCCGATCGGCGTTCCAGAACGCCTTTCTTTGCCGTTCGACTGCCAGTTCGTATGCATCGGAACGATCGCACGATCGCCCGGTTCGCCATGCTCGGGCACGCGACGTTCCACTGGTACGAACTCACGATCCCGCTTTTCGTGGTGGTCTGGCTGGACGCGTTCGACGTCTCGCCGGCCGTCCTGGGAACGGTGGTCGCGGTGGGGTACGCGCTCGTCGGCGTCGGTGCGCTCCCGAGCGGCGCGCTCGCGGACGCGTACGGATCGAGACGGCTCGTCCTCCTCTCGATGGCCGGGATGAGTGGCGGGTTCGTGCTCGTCGGTCTCGCCCCGACGGTCCCGATTCTGGCACTCGCGCTGGTGGTCTGGGGGGCCGCGGCGAGCCTGTACCACCCCGCCGGACTCTCGCTCATCACCCGCGGGTCGGAGCGACAGGGAACCGTCCTCGCGTACCACGGCGCCGCGGGTAACGTCGGGACCGCGATCGGGCCCCTCGTCGCGGCGCTCCTGCTCACGGTCTTCGACTGGCGACTCGTCGCCGGTCTGTTCGTCCTCCCGGCCGTCGTCGGCATCCTCGCCGCCGCTCGATTCGAGTTCGACGAACGGGCGGCCGTCGATCCCGGGAGCGAGTCGGTGCGGCCGGACGCCGGCGATCGACTCTCCGGGGTCGTCGCCCGGACCCGACTGCTGTTCGTCGGCGGCTTCCTCGTCGTGTTCGCCATCGCGATCCTCGCGGGCACGTACTATCGCGGCCTGTTCACGTTCCTGCCGGACGTCCTCGCCGGACTTCCGGTCTTCGAGTCCGTCGAGGTCGCGGGTGAGACGCTCGAACCGAGCCAGTACGTCTACGCGGGGCTGTTACTGATCGGGGCTGCCGGCCAGTTCGTCGGGGGTACGGTGAGCGACAGGCGATCGCCGGAGCGAGCGATCGTCGGTGCGTTCGCCGCGTTGCTGGCCGTCACGGCCCTGTTTCCGTTCGTCACGTCGGCCGGACTGGTCGCGACGATCGCCATCTGTGCGGCGCTCGGCTTCTTCGTCTTCGCGGAGGTACCGATCCACCAGGCGCTCATCGGCGAGTACGTTCCGGCGGAGATCCAAGGGCTTTCCTTCGGCTACACCTACCTCGGCGTCTTCGGAATCGGTGCCGCGGGGGCCTCGATCGCCGGGGTCGCCCTCACCTACGGCGGCCCGACCCTGCTGTTCGCCGCGCTCGCGACGCTCCCCGCGATCGGACTCGTCCTCGCGGGCGTCCTCCTCGCCCGCTCGTAGCCGGCGGCTCGCGTCGCGGGATCGAACGCGTCTTTGCGCTCGCCGTCTCGCGTTCCCGCATGCGCGTCAGCGTCATCGGCGGCGGCACGATCACGGACGAGGAGACCGACGTCGCGGTCGCGGTCGGCCGCGAACTCGGGACGCGGGGCCACACGGTCGTCTGCGGCGGTCGCGGCGGGACGATGGAAGCGGTCTGTCGCGGCGTCAAAGCCGCGGGCGGGTCGACGATCGGCATCCTCCCGAGCGAACGCCGAGACGAGGCCAACGACTACGTCGACACGGCCATCGCGACCGGTCTCGGCCACGCTCGCAACGCGCTCGTCCCGCTGAACGGCGACGCGGTCATCGCGCTCGCCGGGAGCCACGGGACGCTCACGGAGATCGGCTTCGCGGGCATCTACGATCGGCCGATCGTCGGGCTCGGAACCCACGACGTAGCCGGCGTCGAGACGACCGTCGGGACGCCCGCGGCGGCCGTCGACGTCGTCGAGGACGCGATCGACGGCCGAAAGTGAGATCGCGGCCGCGGCTGAGACCGACGGGCCGACGACCGGGGGAAACCGGTAGGACCTTTTCCTGTCGCGACCTGACGCCGATATGACCGATCGCGACGAGGGCTCGTACACGATCCGCGAGGAACTCCCCGACCCGGAGACGTTCGCCGCACTCCGCGAGGCCGCCGGGATGACGTCCCGATCGATCGAGGGAATCGAGCGGGGCCTCCCGAACTCGCTCTACAGTGTGATCGCGGTCCACGACCCGACCGGCGATGTCGTCGGCATGGGCCGGATCGTCGGCGACGACGGCACCGTCTACCAGATTTCGGACATGGCCGTCCATCCGGATCACCAGCGGCAGGGACTCGGGACCCGGATCATGAACCACCTCGAATCGTACGTCGAGGAGACGGCTCCGTCGGGCGCGTACGTCAACCTCATG
Organism: Halosolutus sp. YCN4; assembly: GCF_059736495.1. NCBI lineage: Archaea > Methanobacteriati > Methanobacteriota > Halobacteria > Halobacteriales > Natrialbaceae > Halosolutus > Halosolutus sp. YCN4. The sequence goes on from NZ_JCASSM010000002.1 coordinate 306,163, forward strand.
GCCGACGTCGACGGCTTCTACGAGCGCTTCGGCTTCGAGGAGACCCGACCCGCCTCGAAGGGGATGTATCGCCGGGTGGAGCGCGACGACGGGGCCGATCGGTAGCCGGCCTGTGCCGATCGGGCCGGCGTCCCCCGATCGGTGCGGTGACGACCCGTAGCCAGGGGCGGAGCGACCCCCGATCGTTCGGGACTCGATACTTCGCAGGTTTTTCGACACTCCAGCGTCTCTAGACGCATATGAGCGACTTCGACAAGGAAGCCGAGCGCGAGAAACTTCGCGAGAAGTACGAGCGCGACAAGGCCGAACGGGAGGCCACCCAGCGGATGAGCGACCTCCTGCTCAAGGGGGCCACGATGACGAACACCCACTGTGGCACCTGTGGCGACCCGCTCTTCCAGCAGGACGGCACGACGTTCTGTCCGAGCTGTCACGGCAACCCCGACGCCGTCGAGGGGACGGACCTCGAGGCCCGGCCGGCCGAGGAGTCCGCCGGCGGCGACACGACCGACGAGGGAGTGGCCACCGAACCCGGTGACTCGTCCTCCGACACCGCCGATGACGATCGAACCGAACGCTCGGCTCAGGAAGACACGTCACCGACCGGGGACGCGACGCAGGGGTTCGATTCGGACGCGACGGCCGTCGACGAACCGGACGTCGGCGAGGAGACGTCGTCCCGATCGCCGGCGGAGTCGGACCGCGAGGCCCAGTCGCCGTCGTCGCGGCGCGATTCGCCCGGGCGTGAGTCGTCGACCCGATCGGCCCGCGAGGGGACTGCACCGTCGCGTCGATCGTCTCCGGCGCGGGAGTCGCCCGCGGGCGATCTCGATGCCGCCCACGCGTCGCTCGTCGCCGCCCTCGAGAAGTTCGCCGCCGAGGCGGCCGAGACGGACGATCCGCGCTACGCGAGGGAGTGCCTCGAGGCCGCTCGCGAGGCGGCCGAGACGCTCGACGTGCTTCGGTGACGACCCGCTGACGCTCGCCGGTCCGCGTTCCAATCGTCGGAAGCGGGGCTCAGCCCGTGTACTCGCTGCCGATCACTTCGCGGATCCGCTCGGCGGTCACCTGCCCGACGCCGTCCGCTTCCTGCAGTTCGTCCTCGGTCGCGATCATCACCGCCTCGACGGTGCCGAACTCCTCCAGCAGCGATCGCGCCGTGACGGGGCCGATCTCGGCGATCGAGGAGACGACGTACTCCTGCTGTTCGGCCAGGGTCTTCGACTGCTTCTCGCCGTGGACCGAGACCTCGCGATCCGCGGTTTCCTGCTCGCGGCCGGCGATCACCGCGAGCAGTTCCATCGTCTCCGACTCGTCCTCGGTTCGCAGGACGCTCGCGCCGAAGTCGACCGCGAGACTCGAGAGCGCGCCCCGGACGGCGTTGGGGTGGACGTCTCGCTGTTCGTACAGGCCGTCGCCCTCGACGACCACGATCGGGCGCGAGTAGTGACGAGCCATCGCGCCGACCTGCTCGAAGACCGATCGATCGCCGCCGACCAGCGAATCCACGAAGTCGGCCACGGATTTGCGTTCGACGACGACGCGGTCGGAGCAGACGTAGTCGCCTACGTCGAGCGTCTCGAGGCGCACCTCACACTCCTCCCGGCGGGAGAGGTCCCGGGCGATGTTGGCGTCCATCTCCCGCTGGTCGGCGACGATCTCGATCGCGTCGCCCTCGGCGTACGGTTCGTGAGTTTCGACGTTACCGTCGGCCGATCCGTTCTCGGAATCGGTACCCGATTCCGAGTGAGGATCCCCGAATTCTTGCAGGCCTGGCTGGTCCGAAACCCCTTCGCTTCCGCTGGAACTCCCGCTCCCGTCCCCCGGTTTGCCGCTCTCGCCGTCCACTTTCGCTCCGGTGTCGAACGCCGCGAGCGACTGCTGGGCCGCGTCGAGTTCGTCCTCGATCTCGTCGGCCATTCCCTTCAACTCGCGCAGTTCCGTTTCCATCTCCTTCTCGCGGCGGCGAGAGATCCAGAAGTAGGCCTCGTCGCGGGTGTCTTCGGCCATGAGGACGACGACCCGGCCCTCGGACTGGCGGCCCGTTCGCCCCTTGCGCTGGATCGATCGGATCGCGGTCGGGACGGGTTCGTAGAAGAGCACGAGGTCGACCTCGGGCACGTCCAGGCCCTCCTCGGCGACCGAGGTGGAGACGAGCACCTCGAACTCGCCCGCCCGGAACTCGTCTAACACCTCCTTCTGCTGGGTCTGGGTCATCCCGTCGGATCCCTCGCGATCGCCCTGGCCGACGAACCGCTTCGCGTCGAAACTCTCCGCGAGGAAGTCCGTCAGCGCCTCCGCGGTGTCCCTGGATTCGGTGAAGACGATCACCCGTTCGCCGTCGTCGAGCCCCAGCGTCTCGGCGAGCAGCATTCTGGTCTTCCGGTACTTCGGGTGCAACTCGTCGAAACGCTCGGCCTTGCGCATGGCCTCCCGGACGCGGGGATCCGAGACCATCCGCTGGCTGGCCTTCGACGCGCCGGACGATCGGGCCTGGTTGCGCTGGCGATCGAAGTACCGCCGGAGCGCCTCGACGCTCTGGGTCTCGACGAGGGTGACGGCCTGCCGGAGTTTCATCACCTCGGCGTGGACGGACATCCCCTCGAACCCTTCCGACTGATCGTTGTTGATCAGCTGCTGGAGTTCGGCGCGCATCCGGTTCAGGTCCGTCTGGGACTGGTCGGGCTGGGTCGAATCCGCGACGCCCAGTTCTTTGAGTTTCTCGAGGCGGTCTTTGATGACTTCGTTGAGCGCGTCCCGGATCTCGAGCACTTCGTCGGGGAGGTCGATCCGCTCCCACTCGACGTCGGTGTCGTGGGTGAACTCGGCGACGTCCGCGTCGTCCTCGGTCATCACCTCGATCTCCTGGAGGCCGAGGTTCTCGCAGACCTCGAGGATGGCCTCCTCGTCGCCGCCGGGGGAGGCCGACATGCCCGTCACGAGCGGATCGCTGGCGTCGGCGTGGTAGCGCTCGGCGATGTAGTTGTAGGCGTAGTCGCCGGTCGCGCGGTGGCACTCGTCGAACGTGCAGTGGGTGACCTCGGAAAGCGAGATCCGGCTCCCGACGAGGTCGTTCTCGATCACCTGCGGCGTGGCCATCACGACCGTCGACTCCGCCCACAGGGTGGCCCGATCTTCGGGACTGACGTCGCCGGTGAAGACGACGATCTCGTCGTCCGGAATCTGCAGGGCCTCCCGGTAGAACTCCGCGTGCTGCTGGACGAGGGGCTTCGTCGGCGCGAGCATCAGCGACTTCCCGCCGACTTCGTCGAGTCGGCGGGCCGTCACGAGCAGGCTCACGGTCGTCTTTCCGAGCCCCGTCGGCAGACAGACGAGCGTGTGGTAGTTCGCGGCCGTACCGGCGAGTTGCAACTGGTAGAGTCGTCGCTCCAGGAAGTCGGGTGCGAGCAACGGGTGCTCGATCGTCGGCTGACTCCCGTCCTCGTCCGTCGCTGCCATTGGCGATCGTTCACCGTCGCCGCGAATAAGGGTTCCCGTACCGCGGTGAAAGTGATACCGCGGCCGGCGATCGCCGGTTCGGCGCGGCACTCGGCGCGTTCGCGACTTCGTTCCCGCAGTCGCCAGCGCCCGGTCTGAAGCGCTTATTCGTCACTGTATTCTGCGAGAAGGGCCGCTCGTTCCGATCGACCCAGGCGTTCGTACGCTCTCGCCTCGTAGTCCAGCGAGAGCACGGGAACGCGAACGCGACCGGTATCCACGACGGTTCGATGGTCCGTAACGTCGATGGACTCCTCCCACGTGCCGTCGTCCCGACGCTTCTGTACCGCGCCCATGATCTCGACTCGGACGCCGTCGAGTTCGATCGCCCCGAAGTGCGAGCGGATTCGCTCCGATTCCGAGAACGAGACTGGATCGACGACCCGGTCCGAAAACGCGTCTTCGATCGCGTACGCGCCGGCTTCGGTCGTCTGCATGTCGATATCGTCCGGTGTCAGTGGGATCCCCTGGAGCGCGAAACTGGTGCTTCCCGTAAGCGCCCACGTCACGTCGCGACCGTCGAGCGCCGCCGCGAGGGTTTCGAGCGCGACGCGGACCCGCTCGTCGAGTTCGGGCATCGATGCTCGGTGATACGCGAACCGCATTCGTAAGTACTCGTCCGACAGTGCGGAGAACCGATCTTGTATCGCGGCCCGTATATAAATCCGTGTGAGCAAGAGCATCCGCGTCGAGGAGGATACCCGCGCGGCACTCGCGGCGCTGAAAGGCGACGACGAGACGTTCGACGACCTGCTCTCGCGACTCGTCAGTGAACGACTCGTCGTCTCCGATTCGGATTTCGACGTCCCCGGACTCGCCGACCTCGTCGACGTCGAGTTGCTCGACCGAGACCGTCCCTATCCCTAAGATCGCTCGTCGCATACGTTCCGTATGGAATCTCCCACGATCGGTACCCGAGTCCCGGACGGCAGGTCGATCGGTACCGCGATCGGGTTCGTCCTCCTGGTCAACCTCGTCGGGGCGCTGCCGGCCACGATCTCTTCGCCGGACTCGCCCTGGTTCCGGAGCCTCGAGAAACCGGCGTTCTACCCGCCCGATATCGCGTTCCCGATCGTCTGGACCCTCCTCTTCACCCTGCTCGGGATCGCGCTGTGGCTCGTCTGGCGCAGCGACGTCGACGCCCGCGGGGCCGCGCTGGGACTGTTCGCCGCGCAGATGGCGTTCAACGTGGCCTGGACGCCCGCGTTCTTCGGACTCGAGCGGCCGCTGCTCGCGCTCGGGATCATCGTCGTCCTCTGGGTGCTCGTCGCCGGCACGATCGCCGCCTTCCGGCGCGTCGATCGTCGCGCCGCGGTCCTCCTCGTCCCCTACCTCGCCTGGATCTCCTTCGCGGCGGTTCTCAACGCCGAAATATGGCGGTTGAACGCCTGACGAATCGGTTCCATGGCACCGTTTTTCTCCCCGGAAACTAATCAAAACGATAATGTTTTCGCCCCGAAAAATCAGCGTATGCCCGCGATCGAACTCCGCGGCGTGACCAAACGCTACGGCCGTGCCGGCCTCTTCAGGGGTCGGTCGGTCACCGCCCTCCGCGACCTCGATCTCACCGTTCGAAACGGCGAGATCTTCGGCTTTCTGGGCCCGAACGGGGCCGGGAAGTCGACGACGATCGACGTCCTGCTCGACTACACCGCCCCGACCGAGGGGTCCGTCCGCGTCCTCGGCCACGACGTCGCGACCGAGAGCACTGCCGTCCGCGAATGCGTCGGTGTTCTCCCCGACGGCTACGGGCCGATCGGCGAGCGTACGGGCCGGGAACACGTCGAGTTCGCGATCGAGGCGAAAGACGCGGCCGACGACCCGGACGACCTCATCGAACGGGTCGGCATGCGCGGGGTCGGCGACTACCCCGTCGAGCAGTACTCCAAGGGGATGGCCCAGCGACTCATGCTCGCGGTGGCGCTGGTCGGGAATCCCGACCTGTTGATCCTGGACGAACCGTCGACCGGCCTCGATCCCAACGGCGCGCGAACCATGCGCCGGATCGTCCGCGAGGAGAACGAGCGCGGCGCGACCGTCTTCTTCTCGAGTCACATCATGGAGCAGGTCGAGGCGGTCGCCGATCGGGTCGCCATCCTGGACGGCGGCGAACTCGTCGCCGTCGACACGATCGACGCGTTGCGCGAATCCTCGGGGAGTACGGCGACGGTCACGATCGAACTGTCGACGATTCCCGACGACGCGCTCGATCGCGTCCGATCGATCGAGGGCGTGACCGGACTGCGGACGGACGGGACGACCGTCACCGTCGCCTGCACCGACCGGGCGAAGGCCCCGGTCATCGCGACCCTCCACGACTCCGTCGCCGACGTCACGGACGTCACTACGAGCGAGACGTCGCTCGAGGAACTGTTCGAGACCTACACGCGGGGTGTCGCCCAGTGACCTCCCCGGACACCCTCGCGCTGTTCGTCCGCGAGGACGTACTCGACACCGTCCGGGAGCGCCAGTTCCACCTCCTCGTCGGCATCTACGTCGTCCTCGGACTCGTGGTGACCTACGCCGCCGGTCGATCGGCGTCGGCGACCGGGTCCGACGCCGAACTGGTACCGCCGTTGCTGGCCCTGTTTACGATGCTGACGCCGTTGCTGGCGCTTGGCTTCTTCGCCACCGCGATCGTCGAGAAACGAACGAGCGGCGCGCTGAAGGTCGTGCTCGGGCTTCCGATCCCCCGGGAAACGGTCGTCCTCGGGACGTTCGTCGGGCGAAGTCTCGTCGTCAGTACGGCGGTCGTCGTCTCGTTGTTCGCCGCCGCGCCGGTCGCCCTGCTCCAGGGTGTAACCGTCGATCCAGTCAGACTGGCCGGCGTCGCGGCGCTTCTGGCGCTCTTCGGCGTGACGTTTACCGCACTCGCCGTCGCCGTCTCGGCCGTCGTTCGAACGACGACGCGGGCCACCGTCGCCGCGTTCGGCCTGTTCGTCGTCTTCTTCTTCCGCCTCTGGGACCGCCTTCCATACACCGCGCTGTACGTCCGCTACGGCTTCTCGTACCCGGAGACGACCCCGGAGTGGGTCACCTTCGTGACGGCGCTGAACCCGGTCGCCGCGTACACGTACCTGCTCACGGGACTGTTCCCCGACCTCGACAGCGCGACATTCGTGACGCCGCCGTCGGAACCGGCGTTCTACGAATCGCCGGCGTTCGCACTCGTCGTCCTCGTCGGCTGGATCGTCGTCGTGACCACGATCGGAACCCTCCGGTTCCGGGCGACGGACGTCTGATCGGGCGACACGCGCCCGGTCGATCGTCCGGGTACAGCCCGCGATCGGCCGCCCGTCAGACCGGGACGAACTCGATCGCGAGCCACGCGAGCACGGCGGCGTAGATCGGGATCGTCAGGTTGTCGTCGATGATGTAGGTCCGGATCTCGAGGGTGACGCCGTCGGCGAGGGTCGCACCCACCGCGGCGGCCATCGCGGCCACGAGTCCCAGGAACGGGATCGCGATAACCGTCGAGACCAGGAACATCGTGATGAGGACTTTCGGCGGCTTGATCCGTTGCAACGTGTTGTCCGAGACGGCGCCGCTGATCGGATCGCCGAGCGAGAGCATCAACATCGCCGGGAGGGCGATGTCCGGTTCGAAAACCACCACCACGGCGGCCATGCTGATCATGTACAGCGCGTAGCCGGCGGGGTTATCCTGTTCGTACTCGCGAGTGAGTACCTCGTAGAGCCGCCAGTCGAGTCCGATCCGGAGACGGACGAACTCGAGGACGATCGTCCCGGTCGCGAGGACGACCATCAGGAGCTTAAATCGAGGCCACGTCAGTCCGAGATCGAGATAGGCGGCGAGCAGATAGAGGGCGACCAGGCCCGACCCGCTGGCGTGGACGAGCCGTCGCTTCAGTTCGTCGGCCATCACATCGTGCCTCGAGAGATGTGACCTTCAGTCCGTCGGTTAGTTCTCCGGAGCGCTATATAGTTCTTAAACGGCGATCGCGATCGGCGGCTCGCAGCCCGGGTCGTGACCCGGCGCTGGCCCGGACGGGGCGGCGTCGTGGCGGTCACTCGAGGTCGTCGAACTCGCGGTCGCCGGTCCGGAGCGCCGACAGCGTCTCGGGCAGGTCCTCGATCGGGAGCCGTTTCTGCTCGGTCGAGTCCCGCTCGCGGACCGTGACGGTCGCCTCGTCCGCTTCGATCGTCTCGTAGTCGACCGTCACGCAGAACGGCGTGCCGACCTCGTCCTGGCGACGGTAGCGCCGACCGATGTTGCCGGAGTCGTCGTAGGTGACCGACAGGCCGACCGCGCGCAGGTCGTCGACGATCTCGTCGGCGACCGCCTCGAGGTCCTCGTCGTTCTGCAGCGGGAAGACGCCGACGAACGTCGGCGCGACTTCCGGCTCGAGTTCGAGGTAGGTCCGTTCCTCGCCGTCGACCTCGTCCTCGCGGTAGGCGTGGTGGAGGACGGTGTAGACCAGTCGATCGACGCCGAAGGAGGGTTCGACGACGTGGGGGACGATGTGCTCGCCGGCGATCGTCTCCTCGTCGACCGAGAAGCCGGTATTCTCGACGGGAATCTCGTGCGTTTCGCCCTCGAGTTCGATCTCGACGGTTTCGCCGTCGAACGCGGCTCGGTCTCGGCCTGCGAGCGTCTCGAGTTCCTCGACGACCGCCTGCGCGTCGCCGCCGAACTCGGGGCCGAGGTAGCTCATGTCGGGGTCGACCGTCGCGCGCTCGACGGTCTTCGGTTCGTCGTACTGCTTGAAGATCGTGAACCGATCGTCGGAGTATTCGGCGTGTTTCGAGAGGTCGTAGTCGCTCCGGTAGGCGAAGCCGGCTATCTCGATCCAGTACCCGGAAGACGACTCCGTCGTCTTCCGATCCTCGGAATCTTGTGATTCCTCGGTCCCGTCGATCAACGCTTCGGCGTCCCAGCAGTCGGCCGCGTAGTGGGCTCGCTCGCCCGCGAGGTGCTGGCGGAACCGGAACCGGTCCATGTCGACGCCGACCGCGTCGTACCACGGCTTCGCGACGCCGAGGAAGTAGGCGACCCACTCGTCGCCGATGATGCCCTCGGAGACGGCGTCACCGATCGTCGTCTCGATCTCCTCGCCCTCGTCTTTGTTCTGCTCGCTGGCGGGATAGAGCGTCACCGCGACGTCCTCGACGGCCTCGAGGTCGGGGTCGTCCTCCTCGGGGTCGACGAAGTACTCGAGTTCGGCCTGCGTGAACTCGCGCGTCCGAATGATCGATCGGCGCGGGCTGATCTCGTTGCGGTAGGCGCGGCCGATCTGGGTGACGCCGAACGGCAACTGGTTGCGCGCGTACTCCTTCAGGCGCGGGAACTCGACGAAGATGCCCTGTGCCGTCTCGGGCCGCAGGTAGCCGGGCTGGGAGTCGCCGGGGCCGATGTTCGTCGCGAACATCAGGTTGAACGCCTCGACGGCCTGGCCCGCGAGTCCCGCGCCACAGGAGGGACAGACGAGTTCGTACTCGGCGATGACCTCCTCGACCTCCGGAATCGGGAGGCTCTCTGCGTCCTCGTACTCGGTGTTGTCCTCGACGACGTGGTCCGCGCGGTGGCTCTCGCCACACTCCGGACACTCGACGAGCATGTCGTCGAAGCCGTCGAGGTGGCCCGACGCCTCGAAGACGGGTTCGGGCATGATCGTCGGCGCGTCGATCTCCATGTTGCCCTCCGCGACCGCGAACCGATCGCGCCAGGCGTCCTCGACGTTGCCCTTCAGGGCCGCACCCTGCGGACCGAAGGTGTAGAAGCCGCCGACGCCGCCGTACGCGCCCGAGGACTGGAAGAAGTAGCCGCGGCGCTTTGCCAGTTCGACCAGTTTCTCGCTCGTTGCCTCGCTCGCGTCAGTCGTCGCCTGTTGCTCACTCATAGAGTGCCTCCAGCAGATCGATGTCCCGGGCGATACCGACCAGTTGCTCGCCCGCGACCATCGGGATCTGTTCGATGTCGTTGCTGATCAGCTTCTGTGCGGCCTCCTGGATCGACGTCGATCCCGAGACCGTCACCACGTCGTCGCTCATGAACTCGGACACCGGTTCGGCCGGGATCTCGATGTCCCGCGTCGGCAGGTAGCGGCTCCCGACCGCCTTGATTCCCTCCCATGACCACTCGTCGTCCTGGTCGCCGAAGTTGTCGCCGGTCTCCTCTTCGCCCTCGACGATCCGGGCGACGTCGATGATGTCGACCTCGGTGAGGACGCCGCTCATCTCCCCGTCGTCGTCCAGCGCGATCGTGTAAGGGACGTTCGCGTAGGAGAGTTCCCGCTCGGCGACCGGCAGCGGCGCGCCCTCGTAGGTCGTGTTCACGTTCTCGCTGGCGTAGGTCTCGACGTCGCCGTCGGCCTCCTGGTCGCCCGTCGCGATCGCGTGGATCACGTCCGTCACCGTGACGATCCCCTCGAACTCGCCGTCGACCACGGGGACGCGGCGCGCGCCCTCCTCGACCATCGTCCGCGCGACGTCCTCGAGCGCGGTTCCGGCCGTGGTCGTCGGGACGTCGTCCATCAGCATCACGAGCTGGTCTTCGTCGGGCTGTTCGATCAGCGCGTCCCGCGAGACCAGTCCCCGGTACTCGGGGCCGTTGTCTGTCGATTTGACCACCGGGACGGACGAGAACGACCGCTCTTGCAGGTACTCGAGCACGTCCGATCGGGTGCCCGGCAGGTCCACGGTCACCACGTCCTCGCGGGGCGTCATCGCGTCGGCTACGTTCATGTCCCCACCGTAGGGCAAAAATGAGTATAAACCCAGTGCTTCACGGGCCACCGAACATATTCGGAAAGAGACCAGTCTACGAACTGGACAGTCCGATTCGACGAGTTTATATGTGGGTGGTAGTCACATACACACATGGTGCCGAACCCTCACACCGTGTCCGCGGACGACACGATCGTCGGCTCGATCGACTCGACGGAATCGAGCGACGAGTACGTGATTGCAGACATTTCTGCAGACGGGGCGTGGCTCTCGATGGAGGCCGACGCCGCCCCGACGCTTCCTGCCATGCGATGATTCTCGATCGAGCGCACGGCCGTGACCCGTCTCACCCACTGTTTAGTACGGGCCTGTAGACTGTCCAGCCGATGGTCGGACCGCGCAATAGACGGGGAACGGACGCAGACGACGAGTTCGGGTTCGAGACCGACGACTCCCGGGCGACCGTCATGACGTCTCTCGCGTCACTGCTTCCGGGGGCGCTCGCCCGCCGCGCGATCGCCGTCTCCGTCGCCACCGACGCCGATCGCTACGCGCGCGGCGATCCGGTCGCGTTCACGGTCGACTTCGAGAACCGTCTCCCGGTGCCCGTCGAGATCCCGACGCCTCGCCAGCGCCGCTGGGGGTGGACGATCGACGGCGAACTCGAGGCCACCGACGAACGTCGGTACACCCGATCGCGACCGTCGGCGTTTCGCTTCCGCGGCGGCGAGCGCAAGCGGGTCTCGGTCACGTGGAACGGCCACCTCGAGCGCACGCGGGGCGATCGCCACGAGTCGGTCGTCCCCGATCCCGGCGAGTACGAGATCCGGGCGTTCGTCGCGACCCACGAGAACCGGTACCGGCCGCGCGACTCGACGACGATTACGATCGAGTAGGGTCAGCACCCGTCTCTCGGGTGACTATCGCGGTCGCTACGCAGGAGCGAAGTGTTCTCCGGAATCAGAATCGAGAGTCCCCGCACGAGGCGGGGTCGAGCGAGCGTCGCATGCGCGTTCGATGCACCTCGACAGCGTTATCCCGTCAGGAAGCCACCCGCTGGCGCCTGCCGATCGGGGCGGCCGGTCTCGCTCTTCTGGACGCCCGAGAACTCGGGCGAGTGCTCGATCGTTCGCTGTACTTTCGCGCCGATGCTCGTGTACGTCGCCACGGTGGAGAGGATCTTACTCATACACGAGTAAATAATAACCCACCGTTCTTAAGCCTTTTTGCGACGGTTCCTCACGTTGTGTAATCGTCCTTCATTAGTTGGTCAATCGCTAGCACGCACGGTCATAATCTATATTGTTCCTGATGCGACGCTCTCGAGACTGATCGTCGAATCGGGCACGGCTCGGGGAGGGATCGGCCGGGGCGATCGACCGATCCGCTCTGCGGTCGTCGATGGCTTACCGGCCGTCGCGATGCAGGTGACAGGCCGAGAAGTGTTTCCCGTCACCGATGGCCGACTCGACCTCGTAGCTGGGTCGTTCCCGCGCGCAGATACTCCGCTCGGCGAAGGCCGCGAGTAGTCGGTCGGTCGCTGACTCCCAGGCCGTGCTCTCGTGGGCGTCGTCGTCGCTGTTCCGGGCCCCTTCGCGATCGGTCGCGAGCAGGTCGATCGCCTCCGCGACGATGTCGCCCGCCTCGCCCCGTGGGAGGTCGCCGCCGAAGAATTCGGCCTCCATCTCGGCGGCCCGCATCGGTTCGAACATCCGGCGCTTGACCGCTCGCATGAACGCTCGCGTCTGCGCCCACTCCTCGTCGGTCAAGTCGTACGCGTCGGGCGCGATCAGTCGCGGACATCGCGTGCGGAACCGACACCCCGACGGCGGATCGATCGGGCTGGGGACCTCCCCCTCGAGCACCCCGCGGGCGCCGTTCTCGCGGGGATCGGGGACGGGAATCGACTCCAGCAGTGCCTTCGTGTAGGGGTGCTGTGGGTTCTCGAACAGTTCCGTCTTGTCCGCGACCTCGACTACGTGTCCGAGGTACATCACCGCGACCCGATCGGAGATGTGCCGGATGACCGAGAGGTCGTGGGCGATGAAGAGGTAGGTGAGGCCGAACTCCTCCTGGAGTTCCTCCATCGTGTTCAGCACCTGGGCCTGGATGGAGACGTCGAGCGCGGAGACGGGTTCGTCGCAGACGACGAAGTCGGGATCGACCGACAGCGCCCGCGCGAGGTTGATCCGCTGGCGCTGACCCCCGGAGAACGCGTGGGGATACCGATTGTAGTGGCGCGGATCGAGGCCGACCTTCTCGAGCAATTCCTTGGCGCGCGCCTCCCGGCCCTCGTCGTCGAACATGTCGTGGGCGCGCATCGGCTCCTCGATGATCTGGCCGACCTTCATCCGCGGGTCCAGCGAGGACTGGGGATCCTGGAAGATCATCTGGATCTCCGATCGCTTCCGCCGGAGTTCCTCGCCGCTCATCTCGGCCAGGTCCTCGCCCTTGAACCGGATCGTCCCGTCCGTCGGGTCGAGCAGTCGCAGGATCGTCCGCCCGAGCGTACTCTTGCCGCACCCGGACTCGCCGACGAGTCCCAGCGTCTCGCCCATCTCGATCTCGAGGGAGACGTCGTCGACGGCTTTCACGTGATCGACGCCGAAGCTCACCGGCGGAAACCGATCGGGCTCGAAGTTGACCGACGCGAACAGCCCGGAGTCGGACTGGAAGTACTTCGTCAGCCCGTCGACCTCGAGCAGGGTCTCGCCCTGTTCGAGATCCATGTCCCCGAAGCCGATCGGATCCTCGGGCTTACTCATCGGGATCACCTCCGTCGGACCCGCCATCCGTCGAGGCGGCTCCACCCTCGACGGTCGATTCCGGCCCGTCCTCCGTTCCCGTTTCGCCGACCGTTACGTCGGCCCCGTCATCCGGTTCGAGCGGGACGCTCTCGTCGTACCCCACGTCGAAGACGTCGTGTTTCACGCAGGCCGCCCGGTGCGGGTAGCCGTCGGCCCGATCGACCTCCCGGGTATCGGGGTGGACCTGCGTGCAGACCTCCCGGGCGTCCGGACAGCGCGGGTGGAACCGACAGCCCGAGGGCGGGTTGATCGCCTCGGGCATCACCCCCTCGATCGGCTCGAGTTCGGTTGCCTGATCGGGACGGGGCATCGAGTTCAGCAGGGCCTCGGTGTAGGGGTGGTTGGTGTCGTAGAACAACTCGTCGACGGGAGCCTGTTCGATGATCTCACCGAGGTACATCACGTTGACGCGATCGCAGATTTCGGCGACGACGCCCAGGTCGTGCGTAACCCAAATGAAACTCGTGCCGTACTTCTGCTGGAGTTCGTCGACGAGGTCGATGATCTGGCCCTCGACGGTGACGTCCAGCGCGGTCGTCGGCTCGTCGGCGATGATGAGGCTGGGTTCGCAGGCCAGTGCCATCGCGATGAGGACGCGCTGGCGCATCCCCCCGGAGAACTGGTGGGGATACTCCTCGTAGCGCTCCTCGGGATCCGGAATCCCCACCTCGCGGAGCATCTCGATCGCCTCGGCCTTCGCCTCGTCGCTCGGCAGGTCCCGGTTGAGTTCGATGAACTCGCGAAGCTGCCCGCCCACCGTGAACACGGGGTTCAGCGACTCCATCGGGTCTTGGAAGATCACCGCGATCTCGTTTCCGCGGATCCGGGTGCGGATCTCCTCGTTCGAGAGCATGTCGTCGCGCTCCCGGAGTTCGCCGTCCGGCCCCTCCTCGAGGCCGAAGATCGTCTCGCCCTTGTAGCGTATCTCGCCGCCGACGATCTCGCCGGGACTCTCGACGAGCCGAAGCAGGCTCATCGAGGCGACGCTCTTGCCAGCGCCGCTCTCGCCGACGAGTCCGACGATCTCGCCCTCGTAGACCTCGAAGGAGATGCCGTCGACGGCGCGTACTGTACCGGTTTCCGTGAAGAACTGGGTCTTGAGATTTTCGACGCGAAGGAGTGGTTCTGAACTCATTCTTAGTCCTCAATGCGGGGATCGAGGGCGTCCTGCAGGCCGTCGCCGAACAGGTTGAAGCCCATAATCGTGATCATAATCGCGATACCCGGCCAGATCGAGAGCCAGAGGTTCGAGTGCATATAGCCGTGCGAAATATTGAGCATCTGGCCCCAGTCGGGGGTCGGCGGCTGTGCGCCGTAGCCCAGGAACGAGAGCCCGGCGACGATGAGGATCGTCACGCCGATCTGGAGCGTGGCGTACACCAGCACCGGCGCGAAACTGTTCGGGACGACGTGTCGCAGGATGATGTTGCGATCGCGCACGCCGGCCGCCTGGGCCGCCTCGATGTAGTCCATCTCGCGGATGCTCAGGACCCGGCTCCGGATGATGCGAGCGAAGACGGGGATGAACGCGATTCCGACGCCGAGAACGGCGTACCAGATGTTCGCGCCGCCGACGAAGACGGTGAAGACGATGATGAGGATCAGCGGCGGGATCGCGTAGATCGTTTCAACGATCCGCATCAGGATGTCGTCGACGCTGCCGCCGTAATACCCGGCTACAGCACCGATGATCGTGCCGCCGGCGAGTCCGATGAACGTCGAGACGAGCCCGACGAACACCGACACCTGCGTGCCGTAGACGATCCTCGTGAAGTAGTCCCGGCCGGTGTGGTCGGTTCCCAGCGGATGCTCGAGCGTCCCGCCCGCCGGAAGCGGGTTCCACGGTTGCTCGGCGAGCGGGAAGTACGGCGGCATGTGCTGGGTCCCTTCTCCCGGCGGCGGGATGCGCGTGGGATGGTCGAAGATCGGCAACAACTTCGCGAACGTGAAATCCGAGAGGAGCCCGAACGTGAGCAACGACAGGTTGCTGTCCACCGCGGCGTACACCGCGATGCTCAACACGGCCGCCACGATGTACAGTCCCCATCGGGCAGTCGTGTCCCGTTTGATCCGTGCGACGGTGTATCGCCAGCCGACGCGAGCCTCGACGTCGTCGTTTTCGGCCGCCGGTTCCCGCCTGCCTTCGAACTCTGATTCACTGACCGCCATGGTTACTCACCCTCCCCGTAGGTGACGCGTGGATCGACGTACGCGTACGAGATGTCGGTAATGATCACGCCGAGCACGAACAACACGCCGAGCGTCATCGTGATGCCCATCACGAGCTGGTAGTCGTTCTGCTGGATCGCCTCGACGAAGAGCAGCCCCATGCCGTTGATGTTGAACACCGTCTCGGTCAGGACCGCACCGCCGAGCGCCGTCGACAGGTTGAGACCGACGATGGTGATAATCGGTAACTGGGCCACCTGGAAGGCGTGTTTCCGCAGGATCGTCCGCTCCGGGACGCCGTACGCGCGGGCGAGCTTGACGTACTCTCCCTGTAACGACTCGATCATCTGCGTTCGTTCGACGCGCATGATCGTCGCCATCTGGAGCGTTCCCAGCGCGATCATCGGCAACAGCAGGTGTCTCAGCGACTGGTAGTACAACTCGAGGTGGCCGTCGATCCCCGGATAGGAACTGGGGGGCCGCCACGGGTAGTAGAGACCGCTCGAGGGAAGCCAGCCGAGTTTGACCGCGAAGACGAGGATCAGGACGATTCCGATCCAGAACGACGGGGTGCTGACGCCGACGAGCGCGGCGATCCGCGAGACGTGATCGGTCGGTTCGTTGCGCCGATTGGCGGCGACGATACCGAGCGGTATCGCCGTCGCCAGCGCGAACGCGTACGCCGACAGCACCAGCAGGAGCGTCGGCCCGATCCGATCCATCATCAGGGCGGCGACCGGCCGCTGGTAGTGGATGCTCTGGCCCAGATCCCCCTCCAATAGGCCGGCCATGTACGTCACGTACCGCTCGTGTAACGGCCTGTCGAGCCCGTATCGCTGTTCGATCGCCCTGACCAGTTCCTCGCTGTGCTCTTGCCCCTGGAGCATGAGACTGACGGGATCGCCCGGACCCAGGTTCGCGAGCAGGAACGTGATGACGGAGATCCCGATCAGGACGGGAATCGCCTGCAATAGTCTGTATATCGTGTATTTGAGCAGTTTCATTTGTCACGAGTCGGTCGGTTCTCACTTCGATCGCGTCGACTCCGACGGTACCAGCGATCGGCCCGCCGAAAGATCCGTGCGAGCGTCCGGTTCGATCGCCGGACGAACCCGTCACGTCACTCCATCGATACGTTCGTGTAGTCCGCGACGAGGGTCGGGTTCCTGGTCACTTCCGGGTGCGCCTGGAGGCCCTGGACGTAGTCGCGAGAGGCCATCGTGTTGTCCTGGGTGAACGCTGGTAGCGCGGGCAACTCCTCGACGATCTCTCGGACGACGGGCTCGTAGAGGTCGTACCGCTCCTCCTGGTCGGCCGAATTACGGGCGTCGGCGATGTTCTCGTGGAACTCGTCGCTCCCCTCGTAGTAGTGGCCCTGGTTCACTCCCGCCTGGCTCTCGTGGAAGAGCGGGTAGAGGTAGTAGTCTGGGTCGGGGCCGCCAGTCCATCCCAGCAGGTACATCTGATAGTCGTCGGCACTCCCGCTCGTGTACGTATCGACCAGCGTCGCGAAGTCGAGCGTCTGTACGTCCGCGCCGTAGCCGATCTCGTCCAGCCGGGTGGCGATCCGTTCGGCCAGCTGCGCGCGGATCCCCTCCGGCGTGATGATTATTGGCTCGAAATCGTCGGGCGCGTGCTCGTCGAGCAGCGACTGGGCCTCGTCGGGATCGTACTCCGGCAGCAGATCCTGGTACTCGTCTTCCGGGAATCCCCAGATCTCGTTGACGACCGGCGGAACGGGGCTGTACATCGGCGAGGCGACGTTCCCCGCGTTGGACTCGATGAAATCCGACATCGAGAACGAGTGGGCGATCGCCCGTCGGATCTCCGGGTTCGTCGTCGGACCCTCGTTACAGTTGAACGCCATGTACATGAACGTGGGACTCTCGGCGGAGTGGAGATTGACGTTGTCTTCCCCCTCGAGGACGTCCCAGTCGTCGTTCGGGATCCCTGCGATGACGTCGGTATCCCCCGATCGGATATCGGAAACGCGACCCGCGTCGTCGTCGTGGGCGACGAAGCGGACCTGCTGGAGGTTCGGCTCGAGGTCGTCCCAGTAATCGTCGTTACGTTCGATCTCGACGTACTCGTTCTCCTGGAGTTCGGAGAACACGAACGGTCCGGAGCCGACCGGGTCACTGTTGAACGCCTCGCGGTCCTCGGTGCGGACGGATTCGGGAACGACCGTTACGCCCATCGTCGCGAGTTCGAACGGCCCGTACGGGTCCTCTCCGAGGTCGACCTGCAACTGGTAGTCGTCGATGACTTCGGTACTCTCGATCATGTCGTACGTGGACGCGTTCTCCGTCTCCTCTTCGACCGGCGCGGTAAACGAGTGGGCGACGTCCGAGGCGGTCACCTCGTCGCCGTTGTGGAACGTCGCTCCCTCCACGAGTTCGAAGATGTACCGCGTCCCGTCGCGCTCGACGGTCGGCTCGCCCGCCGCGAGTTTGGGCTGCAACTCGAGGTCTTCACCGTACTCGTAGAGTCCATCGAAGACGAGCTGAATCACCTGAAAACTGTACGCGTCGTTCGAGACGACGGGATCGAACTGTTCTTCTCGAGATTGTTCCTGCGTAAAGTGAAACTGATCGGTGCCACCGTTACCATTACCGTTACCGTCCCCACCAATACACCCCGCGATTAGCGTCGCCGAGACGGCAGCCCCCGTACCGAGGAGCCCTCGTCGGGACAGTTCTGGCTTATGCTGTACCATACCATGAATGCTGCAATAACTTCATTATTATATGTTTTGGTCCGTCTGCCATATCTGTCCGCATATGTGGTCTCCAATCAGCAAATTAGTCGTGTGTACAACAGATGTGCGAACAAAACGATCTTGGATGCGTTTTGGAAGGGGCCGAACTGTTCCTCCGAACCGAACGTAATCACCGCCATCGCGATCGCGTTCGGTCTCCGTCACCGGCCAAACGGGGACCTTTTTCTACTGCCACATACAGGTATCCCGTATGAACTATCGCGCCGTCGAGACCGAATCGGAGTACGTCGCCCGCCTCGAAACGGGCGCCGACTGGCGAGCAGAGATCGAGTCGCTCGCGGACGAGGTCGGGGCCGACGCGGCCTGGTTTACGGCGCTCGGTGCGGTGCAGGACGCGGAACTGTGGTACTACGACCAGGACGACTGCGAGTACCACCCGATCGAATTCGACGAGCCACTGGAGGTGGCGAGTTGCGTCGGGAACGTCTCCCTGCTGGACGGCGAGCGGTTCGCCCACACGCACGTCGTCCTCTCGGGTCCCGACGGGGAGTGCGTCGCGGGCCACCTGAACGAGGCGACGGTCTGGGCCGGCGAGGTCCACATGCGCGTGTTCGAGCAGGGGCTCGAACGGGAACACGACGAGACGACCGATCTCGACCTCTGGCTCTGACATGCGCGAGGCAGACCGGCAGTACTTCCAACGGCTCGAATCCCAGCTCGACGAGGCGTTCGACGTCGCCGAACGCGCGAAGGCGGGCAGCGCCGACCCCGAACCCGAAGTCGAGATTCCCGTCGCCAAGGACATGGCCGATCGGGTCGAGAACATCCTCGGGATCGAGGGCGTTGCCGAGCGCGTCCGCGAACTCGAGGGGGAGATGAGCCGCGAGGAAGCGGCCCTCGAACTCGCGAAGGACTTCGCGGAGGGCGAGGTCGGCGACTACGAGACGAAAGCCGGCAAGGTCGAGGGCGCGGTTCGGACCGCGGTCGCCCTGCTCACGGAGGGTGTCGTGGCGGCCCCGATCGAGGGGATCGACAAAGTCGAACTCCTCGAGAACGACGACGGGACGGAGTTCGTCAACGTCTACTACGCCGGGCCGATCCGATCGGCTGGCGGGACCGCACAGGCGCTCTCGGTGCTCGTCGCGGACTACACCCGCGCGCTCGTGGGGATCGAGCAGTACGAGCCTCGCCAGGAGGAGATCGAGCGCTACGCCGAGGAGATCGGCCTCTACGACAAGGAGACCGGCCTCCAGTACACGCCGAAGGACAAGGAGACGAAGTTCATCGCCAAGCACATGCCGATCATGCTGGACGGCGAGGCGACGGGCGACGAGGAGGTCTCCGGCTTTCGGGACCTAGAACGGGTCGACACCAACAGCGCCCGCGGCGGCATGTGTCTCGTCATGGCCGAGGGGATCGCGCTCAAGGCCCCGAAGATCCAGCGCTATACCCGGAACCTGGACGAGGTCGACTGGCCGTGGCTCCAGGACCTGATCGACGGCAACTACGCCGAGGGAGGCGACGGGACGGAAGACGAGGACGGCGAGGATGGAGACGGCGACGACGGGTCCGCCGACGGTGACGACGAGGCCGACGCAACGGCCGAAGACGACGACGCAGCCGACGGCCCGGCGGGACCGCCACGGGTCGACGAGTCCACCAAGTTCCTCCGGGACCTGATCGCCGGCCGGCCGGTCTTCTCTCACCCCTGCGCGAAGGGTGGCTTCCGCCTGCGCTACGGCCGGGCGCGCAACCACGGCTTCGCGACCGCGGGCGTCCACCCCGCCGCGATGCACCTCGTGGACGACTTCCTCGCGACGGGCACCCAGATCAAGACCGAACGACCCGGGAAGGCGGCGGGGGTCGTCCCCGTCGACTCGATCGAGGGGCCGACGGTGAAACTGGCCAACGGCGACGTGCGCCGGATCGACGACCCCGAGGACGCCCTCGAGATCCGGAACGGCGTCGAGAAGATCCTCGACCTCGGCGAGTACCTCGTCAACTACGGCGAGTTCGTCGAGAACAACCACCCGCTTGCGCCCGCCTCCTACACGTACGAGTGGTGGGTCCAGGACCTGGAGGCCGCCGGCGCGGACGTCCAGGCGCTCGAGGACGATCCCCACGTCGACCTCGAGTTCCCGACCGCCGATCGCGCCCTCGAGTGGGCCACGGCGTACGACGCGCCGCTTCACCCCGAGTACACCTCTCTCTGGCACGACCTCTCGGTCGACTCGTTCTGCTCGCTGGCCGAAACCGTCGCCGACGGCCGGGTCACGAACGACGGCGAGACGCTCGTGATCGACCACACCGACGTCGCGCGCGACGCACTGGAGACGATCGTCATCGAGCACCGCCAGCGCGAGGACCGCCTCGAGATCGACGACTGGGAACCGTTCGTCCGAACGCTGGGCTGCGAGATCCGACACACCGCGACCGACGGGGCCAGCGTCCAGGGGGGCGATCCCGAGGGACGGGCCGTCGAACTCGAACGGACCTGGACCGACGACGACCTCTCCGAGCGCGCCCGGAACTGGGGGCACGAGGAGGCCGGCGAGAACGCCATCGAGGCCGTCAACGAGGTGGCACCCTTCGCCGTCCGCGAACGGGCCCCGACCCGGATCGGGAACCGGATGGGCCGCCCCGAGAAATCGGAGCGTCGCGACCTGAGTCCGCCGGTCCACACCCTGTTCCCGATCGGGGAGGCCGGCGGCGCACAGCGGGACGTCGCGAAGGCCGCCAAACACGCGGAGACGATGTCGGACACGCCCGGCGTCGTCGAGGTCCAGGTCGGCCGCAACCGCTGTGAGAACTGCGACAGTGAGACCTTCAAGAACCGCTGTCCGGACTGCGACGAGCGGACGACGCCCGACTACCGCTGTCCCGACTGCGACCAGCGGGTCGACCCCGACGAGGCGGGCCGCGTCGAGTGCGATCGCTGTGAGGCCGAGGCCACCTGCGTCGAGATCCGCGAAATCGATATCAACGAGGAGTACCGCGACGCCCTCGAGGCGGTCGGCGAGCGGGAGAACGCATTCGAGATCCTCAAGGGCGTCAAGGGGCTGTCCTCGACGACCAAGATCCCCGAACCGATCGAGAAGGGGGTCCTGCGCGCGAAACACGACGTCTCGTCGTTCAAGGACGGCACCGTCCGGTACGACATGACCGACCTCCCGGTCACGTCCGTCCGGGCGAGCGAACTCGACGTCGACGTCGGCCAACTGCAGGCGCTGGGCTACGAGGAGGACATCCACGGCGAACCGCTGACCCACGAGGATCAACTGGTCGAACTCAAGGTCCAGGACATCGTCCTCTCGGACGGCGCGGCCGAGCACATGCTCCAGACCGCCGACTTCATCGACGACCTGCTGGAGCAGTACTACGGCCTCGACCCGTTCTACGAACTCGACGATCGCCAGGACCTCGTGGGCGAACTCGTCTTCGGGATGGCACCGCACACGAGTGCGGCAACTGTCGGGAGGGTGATCGGTTTCACGAGCGCGGCGGTCGGATACGCGCATCCGTACTTTCACGCCGCGAAACGCCGAAATTGCGACGGTGACGAGGACTGCGTGATGCTGCTCATGGACGGTCTTTTGAACTTCAGTATCAGTTTCTTGCCAGATAAACGAGGGGGACGCATGGACGCACCCCTGGTCATGTCCTCGCGGATCGACCCCGCCGAGATCGACGACGAGGCCCACAACATGGACATCGTCACGCAGTATCCCCGCGAGTTCTTCCTCGCGACGCGCGAGCAGGCCGATCCCGAGGCGGTCGACGTCCAGATCGCCGAGGACACGCTCGGCACCGACGGGGAGTACACCGGGTTCGATCACACGCACGACACGACCGACATCGCGATGGGGCCCGATCTCTCGGCGTACAAGACCCTCGGCTCGATGATGGACAAGATGGACGCCCAGCTCGAACTCTCGCGAAAACTCGAAGCCGTCGACGAGACGGACGTCGCCGAGCGGGTCATCGAGTACCACTTCCTGCCGGACCTGATCGGCAACCTCCGGGCGTTCTCCCGGCAGGAGACCCGCTGTCTCGACTGCGGGGAGAAGTTCCGTCGGATGCCCCTGACCGGCGACTGTCGCGAGTGCGGCGGCCGCGTCAACCTCACCGTCCACAAGGGCTCCGTGAACAAGTACATGCAGACCGCCATCCAGGTCGCCGCGGAGTACGACTGCCGGGACTACACGAAACAGCGGCTCGAAGTCCTAGAGCGATCGCTCGAGAGCATCTTCGAGAACGACAAGAACAAGCAGAGCGGGATCGAGGACTTCATGTGACGACCGTTTGCACTGCGAACCGTCGCGCTCGCGGCGTCGTCACACGGCGT
This sequence comes from Halosolutus sp. YCN4, assembly GCF_059736495.1. Taxonomy (NCBI): domain Archaea; kingdom Methanobacteriati; phylum Methanobacteriota; class Halobacteria; order Halobacteriales; family Natrialbaceae; genus Halosolutus; species Halosolutus sp. YCN4. Next base: position 328,387 of record NZ_JCASSM010000002.1, read on the forward strand.
GACGTCCCTCGGTAAACTGTTACTCGAAAGCGCCTGCGACGCCTCTCGCGGTGAGTGGCAGTGGACGAAGACTGCGACAGATCAGTCGCTCGCGCTGCCCAGTCCCGGCATCTCGGCGTCCGGATACTCGATCGTCGGCGCACACCGTCGGTCCGGGAGCCCCTCTAGCAGGACGTCGTTGAACCGCTGCGGTCGTTCCCGCGGTGCCCAGTGCCCGCAGTCCTCGACGAGTTCCAGGCGGGCGTCCGGGATCTCCCGTGCCGCCCGGATCGACCACTCCGGCGGGACGAGCGGGTCCCGTTCCCCGTGGACGAGCAGTGTGGGCACGGCGAGCGTGTCGAGGTCGTCGACGAAGTTCGTCGCGACCCGGCCGCCGAAGGTGAGTTCGTTGTCCTGGAACTGTTTGAACGCCTGCAGCGATCGCGGTGTCTTGAGTTTCGCCCTGACGTCGTCGACGAACGCCTGTGGCAGGGCGTCCGCGTCAGCGACGAGACTGTTCAGGACGAGGCGAACGTTCCGGTTCGACACGCTCGCGGCGATCTTTCCGAACTCGGCGGCTCCCGGGATCTGTGACAGGTGTTTCCACGTCAGGGCCCGGGGAAGTCGGCCGCCGAGTCCGTAGCTGCTGACGAGCGCCAGCCGATCGACGCGGTCCGGATTGGCGAGCGCGTAGCCAAGCGCTGCGCCGCCACCCATGGAGATGCCGACGAGAGAGACGCTCTCGTACGGCAGACTCGAGAGAAAGCCGTCGAGGACGTCGACGTAGCTCTCGATCGTGTGCTCGACCGTGCCGGTGCTGTTCCCGTACTCGGGCCAGTCGGGTGCGTAGACGCGGTACTCCGACGCGAGGGCGTCGACGGTGTGGCGCCACGACACCGTCGCGTCGTCGATCCCCGCCCCGTGGAGCAAGACGACGGGCGGCCCCTCGGTGCCCGCGCGCCGATAGGCGATGCGACAGCCCCCGACGGTGGCGACGCCGGTTCCAGTCATACTCGTCGGTGATCGGGGCCGTTCGTGCCTCCGACGGTGGCGTCACGATCGTTCGGGGCGACTGCTCTTGATGTGTCTCCCTCGCCGGCGCGTTCGCAAACCAGTGAACTGGCCGACAGGGTCGTCCCGGATGGCGACGATCGGGCCATGATACCAGCACTCATCCCCCTCCACTCTGGACGGGCCCTTAATAATGGTTATGGATGTATTTATGACGCATTTACATCGTTTCGTTCGCCTCCCGATCGGGTTCCGTTGCGAGGACCGGTGGAGTCCGTACCGGGACGGACCCGCTTCGATCCAGTGCCGTCGAACAACCACCGCCTTAATCGACCGATTCGACGCGAACGTCGTCTTCGAGGACGATCGAGGAGTCCCGCTCGATCGCTTTGGAGTCCGCCGCCGTTCGCGCGGTGAGCGTGACGTCGCCCTGGCGTCGACGAGACTTCGCCCGGGGTCGTCGATCCAGGGCGGACTCCCCCGGACCCGTGGACGAAGAGATCCGATACGAGGACGCGTCTTGGATACTCGGCCCTGGCTCCCAGGCGTGCCGTCCGATCGGCGTCAGCGTCCCCGCGGTTGCGGGCGGCACGGACAAAAACGTTCTACGTATCTGACCGTACGTACACGTACTGTTCAGATCCCATCAGTTCGGTACGATCCCGACATAATGGGACGTACCCCTATTATAAACCGCTTTAGTACGTATCCGCCTGACTTCGAGTGATGGCGCACGACTCAGAGCGTCTGGCCGACCTGGTATCGCGACGCAAATTCATTCTTACCTCGGGAGTGGCAGGTGCCACTGCTCTCGCGGGCTGCTCGGGTTCAAACGAGTCAGATTCGGCCGACGAGAACGGTTCTAACGGAGGCAGTTCTTCCGACAACGGCGGCGAATCGTCGGAGGGGAGCTCGGACACGGAGCCGCTGACCGCCGACGGGTCCTCTACCGTCTACCCGATTACGAGCCAGGCGGGTTCGCTCTGGAACGGGAACGCACCCGCCGATGACGAGGAGTACTGGGGGCCGGGCCAGTACGACATTGACACCGACAAAAACATGGCCGACTACTGGGCGGGCCTCTACGGCTTCGAGCCCAGCGGCGAGGAAGGAACGCCGCCGTTCTTTACGTCGATCGGTCTCAACCACACCGGCGTCGGGATGGAAAAGCTCGAAAACGGACAGGTCGACATCGGCGACGCCAGCGCCCCCGTCAGCGCGGAGTTCCCCGACCGAAGCGAGGAGGAACTCGAACCGTTTACCGACCACGTCGTCGGCGTCGACGCCCAGCCCATCGTCGTCAGCTCGGAGATCTACGACGAGGGCGTCACCGAACTCACGCTCACCGACATCCAGGACATCTATCAGGGCCGCGTCACCAACTGGTCGGACCTCGGCGGTCCGGATCGGGACATTCAGGCGATCGGCCGCGCCGAAGGCTCGGGTACTGACACCTCCTTCCGGGCCAACGTGCTGGGCGACCCCGACGCCTCGATGGACGGCGTCGACAGCCGCCGTGGTCAGAACCAGCAGGTGAAAACCGACATCGACAACGCCGACAACGCGATCGCCTACATCGCCCTGGCGTTCGTCGACGACTCGACGCCCGCGATCGACCTCGAGATCGACGGCGAGATGTTCGAGTACCCCGACGACTTCGGCTCGCTGGACTACCCGCTGTCGCGGGCGCTCCACACCTACACGTGGGACGGTACCTCGAACAAGGAGGCGGCGTTCATCCGCATGCTGCTGAGCGACTATGGTCAAGAGATGTTCGTCGAGGCCGCCGACTACCTGCCGCTGACTGACGAGCGTCGTCAGGAAGAGCTCGACAACCTGCCCGAACCGACCAACTGAGCGACGCGGTCGGCCGCTACTTCCCGCGATATCCATCAATCAATACATGACTGACTTATCACTGTTCGACACCCGACGGCGGCTTCAGCGACTGGTCGAGACCGACCGCGAGGTCGCCTCGCTGTTTGCGGTCGCCACCGTCTGTCTCGTCGCGACGTTCGTCCTGTTCCTGTTGAACTCGACGGTCACGGTGTTCCCGCTCGCCGGCTTTTTGGCCGCGACCGGTTACGGCTGGTACGCCCATCAGGCCGAGACCGCCCGCGCGCTGACGTTTCTGGCGACCGCCTCGACGATCCTCGTTCTCGGGCTGATCACGGTCTACGTGTTCCTCGAAGCCCTGCCTGTCCTCCAGCGGATGGGTATCCGGCTGTTCGGCTTCACCGAACCGATCGAGGTCTTCGGCGTCACGCTCATCCCGAGCGTCGACAGTTACTGGAGCACCAGCCAACACAACTACTCGCTGATCCCGATGATCTGGGGGACGTTCGTGACGACGCTGCTGGCGACGGCGATCGCCGCCCCGCTGGGAATCGCCGCGGCGCTGTTTCTCGCCGAGATCGCCCCGCCGCTGGTCCGCGAGACGGTCAAACCCGGCATCGAGATCCTCGCCGGCATTCCCTCGATCGTCTACGGCTACCTCGGCTTCGTCGTGCTGAACCAGTTCTTCTACCAGAACCTGGTGATGGCCAACCTCGGCAGCCTCTTTCTGGTCGGGCTGGTCATCGGCCTGATGGCGCTGCCGACGGTCGTTTCCGTCGCCGACGACGCACTCACGAGCGTGCCCGACGCGATGCGCGACGGCGCGATCGCGATGGGACTGACCGAGTGGCAAACAATGAAGTCGATCACGCTCCCGGCGGCGCTCTCTGGCGTCTCGGCGGCCGTCCTGCTCGGCATTGGCCGGGCGGTCGGCGAAACGATGGCCGCGACGGTCATCCTCGGCCACAGCCAGCGACTCCCCGAACCGCTCCAGGACGTTTTCGACAACACCGAGACGCTCACCAGCCTCATCGCTAGCCAGTACGGCAACGCTGATGGACTCCACATGAACGCGCTGTTCACCGCCGGTGTCGTGCTGTTCATTACGGTGATGATATTGAGCATCGCCGCCAGACGCATCGAGCTCAGAATGGACCGCAAGCTCGGGGGTGAGCTATGAGCTATCCCACGGACTCGGCACTGGTCGTCGACAATACGGGAACCGCAGAGCGATTCGCCTCTGGGGTTGTCGGCCTCGGGCTGGTGACATTCGTCTTCTCGCTGCTGGGCCTCACCCAGATCGTCACCGAGGAAACGGCGATCCTCGGCGTTGGCCTCTACGACTTCCTCGCCGTCGGCCTCCTGCTGATGGGTGTCGCAACGATCGGCCTCGGCGTGGGCTCTCGGGTTGGCGTCTTCAACACGGCGCCGGACGTGACGCCCGGAGCCGTCACTGCGGCCCTTTTCGGTCTCGGCGGCTTCGTCGTCGCCGGACTGCTCGCCTCACAACTGTTCGGCTTCGGCACGCTCGGCTGGCTCGCGGTCGCCTCGCTGATCGGTGGCGTGACGTTCGTCGGCGTCGCGCTTGCACCCGAAGATATCGGCTCAACGCTCCCGCCGGGACTCGCCGCCATCGTCGTCGGCCTGCTGATCGTTGGTGGCATCCTCACGCCTGCCTTCGCGTGGGAGCCCGAGGGCTTTTCGGCGACGCTTACCGGCTCGATGGCGATCCCGCTGGTCCTCAGCGTAACCACGCTGGTGACGATGTGGGCCGGTGCGAAGGCCTACGAGGGCTACGGCAGTACGGGTCGCCAGACCGCGGCCTACCTGCTGGTCGGCATCAACGCGGTCGCCATCATCGCCGTCCTCGCCGGACTGCTCCTGTTTATTGCCTCGAAGGGTGTCGGTCCCGCCTTCCAGGGCTTCTCACTTGTGCCCTTCCAGTGGCCCTTCGTCACTAACGGGTACTCCTTTCGCCCCGAAGTCATCAACGGCGTCTTCCCCGCGATTGTCGGGACGATCTGGCTGGTGATCGGCGCGGTGATCACCGGCGTCCCGATTGCGGTCGCGGCGGCCGTCTTCCTCACTGAGTACGCCGAACAGGGCCGGTTCGTCGGCGCGGTCGAGATCGCTACGAACGGGCTATGGAGTACGCCCAGCGTCGTCTACGGGCTGTTCGGCTACGCCTTCCTCATCCCCCGGCTGGGCGGGTCGACGTCGCTTTTGACCGGAATGCTCGTCCTCGGGTTCATGCTGTTGCCGCTGTGTCTGATCACCTCTCGAGAGGCCATCAAAGCGGTGCCCGACGAGTACCGCGATGCGAGTGCGGCCCTCGGCGTCAGCCAGTGGGAGACGATCAAAAGCGTCGTCCTCCCGGCGGCGATGCCGGGGATTCTCACCGGCGTCATTCTCGGGGTCGGCCGGATCGCCGGCGAGACCGCTCCGATCCTGTTGGTGATGGCCGGTGGCCTCCGTGACGACGCGCCGAACGTGCTCGGTTCCTTCGAGTTCACGAGCGCGCCGCCGTTCGTCGCCAACGATGCGCTGTTGCAGAGCGCACCAGCACTGCCCTACCAACTGTATGCGACGATCACCGCGGGCGTCTCGGCAGAGAACGCCGCCGAGTTCGGCTGGGCGACGGCGTTCATTCTGTTGCTCGTCGTACTATCGTTCTATGCGATCGGCGTCTTCTCGAGGCTCTACTTCCGACGGAGGTTGAACTCATGACCGAAACAACGACACAGGACACCGACCGAAGCGAGACAGCAGGCGCATCGTCCGACAGCCAGACCCAGAGCCAGCCCGGCGCAGGGACGGAGTCGACGCCCGAGACGTGGACCGACTACGAGTTCGAGGGCGAACCCAAGATGGCTGTCAGTGGCCTTGACGTGCACTACGGCGACGATCAGGCACTCGACGACATCTCGATCAAAATCCCTGAGAAGAGCGTCACTGCACTCATCGGTCCTTCCGGCTGCGGGAAGTCGACGTTCCTCCGGTGTCTCAACCGGATGAACGACCGAATTCGTAGTGCAAACGTCGACGGCACCGTGACGTTCGAGGGCAAGAACATCTATCAGGAGGCGTTGGATCTCGTCGAACTCCGCAAGCGCGTCGGGATGGTGTTTCAGGCTCCCAACCCGTTCCCGAAATCCATTCGTGACAATATCGCTTACGGCCCGCGCAAACACGGCACGGTTCAGACCGGCCTGCTCGCCAAGATGACCGGGCGTGACCAGAGCGAGAAGGAAGCCGAGATCGTCGAGCAGTCGCTAAAACAGGCCGCGCTGTGGGAGGAGGTCAACGATCGACTCGACGACAACGCCCTCGGGCTGTCGGGCGGCCAGCAACAGCGGTTGTGTCTTGCCCGATGTCTCGCCGTCGATCCAGAAGTCATCCTGATGGACGAGCCGGCCTCGGCGCTCGACCCGATAGCCACCGCGAAAATCGAGGACCTCATCGAAGATCTCGCCGAGGAGTACACGGTCGTTATCGTCACGCACAACATGCAACAGGCGGCGCGTATCTCCGACCAGACAGCCGTGTTCCTGACTGGTGGGGAACTCGTGGAGTACGGCGACACCGATCAGGTGTTCGAGAACCCACAGAGCCGGCGCGTCGAGGATTACATCACCGGTAAGTTCGGGTGATCGTCGTGACGCGAGAGACATACCAGCAATCGCTAGATAACCTCCGGGACGATGTACTCGAAATGGGTTCCCTCGTCGTCGAGCGACTCGAGATGGGACTGAAGAGCGTAGTCGATACGGATGAAACACTGGCTCGTGACGTCATCGAGGGAGATTCAAATATAAATGAGACGTACCTCATATTGGAAAACCAATGTGTCGACCTATTTGCGCTCCAGCAGCCCGTAGCGGGTGATCTTCGCTTCATCACGGCTTCGTTCAAAATCATCACTGACCTCGAACGCGTCGGGGATTTAGCAGCCAATCTGGCACGGTACGCGCTAACAGCGAAGCGCGACCTCACGCCTGAAGTCGCTATCGACGACATCGGTCGCAACGCAAAGGCCCTCTTCACGCGGAGTCTCGAAGCGTACGAGATCGAGGATGTTGACGCCTGTCCGGAGATCGCAGCCAGCGATGACGACATCGATGCCCGCTGTCAGTGGGCGAACGAAACCATTACCCGGGACTTGATCGAGCGCGAGGCAGACAGCGACGATCCGTGGGCGGTCGAACAACTACTCGACGACGTCTCACGCGTGCTGTTGACGATTCGCGACCTCGAACGGATCGGCGACCATGCCGTGAACATTGCAGCACGAACCCTGTACATGGCCGAGAACGACCCCGCACTCATCTATTGAGCAATGGAGACACGCAAAATTCAGACGGTCGGCAGCGGAACCTACACCGTGTCACTTCCGAAAGAGTGGGCCGAGTCCCAGGACATTACCACAGGGGATACGGTTAACCTACATACACATATCGACGGAGTGCTCGTCCTCCAAGCCGAAGAGTGTAAGGATAACGCGCCCGGTCGAATCGCCGCCAAAGTTGCTCACGCCGACGCTGAGCTACTCGAACGAACGTTGCGGGCGGCCTACGCAGTGGGTGCAAAGGAGGTTCGACTCGATGCCGCAGATCGTTTCACAACTGACCAACGGCGCGTCGTTGACCAGGTTACTAGAACCCTCACTGGAGTGTACGTCACCGAGGAGTCCGAAACGACGATTACGGTTCGAACGCTCGTCGATACTGATGAAGTGTCGGTTCGACAGTCAGTGAGCCAGCTCGAGTCCGTCGCACTATCGATGCACCGCGATGCGACGGCTGCGGTGGCCGGGGATACGACTCACAGAACCCTAGCCGATCGTGATGATCAGGCGGATCGCCTCTACGCGATGATCGACCGGTCCTTTGCTCGGGGACTCGCACGTCTTGACGAGGTGGATGCGTTGGGAGTGACCCGTTCGGCGTTGTTCGAACTGTGGGGGACGACCCGCGAGCTAGAGCGCGTTGCTGACCACGCCGAAGGCATAGCAACCGTCGCCGCCGAGATCGAGGACTCTATAGACGAATCAACCACGGATGAGATCCGTGTGATCGCCCAGAGAGCACGCGATATCGTTGCGGACGCAGTGAGTGTCATTATCGGTGATGTGGACGTCGAAACCGCCCATCAGGCCTTGACCGCTCGTGATCAACTCCGCAAGGATATTACGACACTCGAGTGTCGGTTGGCGGAGTCGTCAACGGAAAGCGCTCAGCTCAGACCGGTTCTCGATAGGTTGCGACGGACAGCCGAACACGGGGGAAACATCGCGGAGTTCGGACTCCGACGCGCCATCCGTCACGGTGAACTGGTAGAACCATCGCAAGAGACTACAAACGCGGATGATCCGACTCGGGAATCTCACACCTCGGCTGGGGGATGACCACCAACCCGAATCACCTCGATTGGGTTGAACCCCGCCGAATGCGCTCTCTGTAAGAAGTGTACTAGCGGCATCTGACGACTGATCGACTTCCCGCTGAAAGCGGGTGTCGACGACGAGAAGCACCATCCACCTGTGTTGATCGCAGATGGATGAGCCGAGATCGTTGCCTCGACAGTGACCCCACCTGACTGAGCGACTGAACGTTTCTTGGGACCCACCCTTCGAAAATGTGCCGTGATGACCGAGTCGAATTGATATAGCGGTATCTGATTTATCTCACGATCTCGATAGAAATCCGAGAGATTCACGTATTCCGTTCATTCAGCCGAACTGGCGGCCATGGTGCCTTTATACGGCAGTGTCGCGTGCGATACGATATGTCCGACGAACAGCACCAACCACGACTCGGCTTCGGAACGACGGTCTATACCGAGGAGGGGGCCAAAATCGGCCGGATTCGCGGCTTCGACGAGGAGGGGTTCTACGTCACACTCCGGGAGGGAATCCAGGGACTGAGCGTCGAACACGTCCGATCGGGCCACGAGTTCGGCGAGGCCGAACTGATGTGGCGGTGCCTCGAGTGCGGTGAGATGGGGAGTCTCGACCAGGATCTCCCGGAAACCTGTCCGACCTGCGGGAGCGATCGGGAGAACCTGTACTACTGGACCGAGGACTGATACGGGTCGCTGTCCCGATGCACCGGCGCGATCGCGACCCGTCTGTGGTTACGTCGGAACTGACGGACAGCGTTTCGTACGAACGGGCCGTAACTGCCCGGCGGCGTTTCGGAGACCGGTGACGATCAGATGCGTCCTCCGACGTGACCCGAATCGCCTTTGACGCCCTGGTGTAACGGGTGACACATGGACATCGTCGTCTTCGGGGCGGGCAGCCTCGGGAGTCTCGTCGGCGGGATGCTCGCTCGCGAGCACGACGTCACGCTGGTCACCCGGGAGGCCCACGCCAGCGCCGTTCGCGAGTCGGGGCTCCGGCTTACGGGCCAGTTCGACGATCGGGTCCGGCCAGACGCGACGACGGACGGCCGGAATCTCGACGCGGACCTCGCGGTCGTCACGGTCAAGTCGTTCGACACGCCGGCGGCAGCCGAGACCCTCTCGACGGGATCGTTCGATGCCGTGCTCTCGCTGCAGAACGGGATGGGAAACGAGGCGATCCTCGCCGATCGGCTCGACTCCCCGATCCTGGCCGGTACTGCCTCCTACGGTGCCGTTCTCCAGGGACCCGGCGTCGTCGAGTGTACGGGACTCGGCGCGATCGTCCTCGGCCCGCGGGAGGGCGGCGAGTCGCGACTCGCCGATCGGGTCGGCGAGGCCGTCGATCGGGCTGGGCTCGAGACGACCGTGGCCGGAGACATGCCCCTGCGGCTGTGGGAGAAACTCGCCGTTAACGCCGGGATCAACGCGATCACGGCCCTGACGCGGACCGAAAACGGGGCGGTCCTCGATGCCGACGCGAACGATCTCGCCCGGGCCGCGGCCCGGGAGACGGCGCGGATCGCCCGCGCGAGCGACGTTCGCCTCTCGAACCGGGAAGCCCTCGCCGCGATGGAGAACGTGGCCGCGACCACCGCGGCGAACACCTCCTCGATGCACCAGGACCTTCGCGCCGATCGGCGGACCGAGATCGACGCCATCAACGGCTACGTGGTCGATCGAGCGGAAGAACGGGGGCTCGGGGCCCCGACGAACCGGGCGCTGACGGCGCTGGTGCGAACGTGGGAACGAGGGCGCGGTCTCCGGGCGGATACCGTCGGCTCGGTGACGGACGAAACCTGAAGAACGACGACGTGCGGAACCGGGTCAGAACGGTGCTTCGGGGCCTTCGTCGGCGCTGCCGTCGTCGTCGTCGACGGTTTCGCCGGGGAAGGACGGACTCATGCCGCCGCCCATGTCGTCGCCGCCCATTCCGGTGGTTGCGTTGACCTTCTCGATCTCGGGGATTTCCTTGACCATCCGGCTCTTGATCGCCTGAATCGTCATCGGGGAGATCCCACAGCCGCTGCAGGCGCCGCCGAGGGCGATCGAGACCTCGCCGGTTTCGCGGTCGAGATCCTGGATCGCCGCGCTGCCGCCGTGCATCTGGATCTGCGGGAAGTTCCGTCGCAGGAAGTTCGCGACGCGGTCTTTGAGGTCGTCCCCGTCCTGGGTCTCGGTGCTCATAGAAGCCCGTTGGGTACCAGCGCCCCTAAACCTTCCGTCCTCCATGTTCGCCCGCCGACACCAGCGACGATCGATCGCGCTCAGGCGAACCCGAAGACGCGCTGGAGTTCGGTCTCGATCTCGTCGACGTGGATCTCGAGCACGCTCTCGAACCGTTCTTCGTCGACGACGACGCCCGACAGCCGCTCGTACGGCTCCGCGGGGAGTTCGACGCGGAACTCGCCGTCGCCCTCGTAGAACGGCTCGCTCTCGTTTAGCACCTGCTGGTCGATCGCGTGGACGAGCTGGGAATCGTACTCCTCGTTCATCCGGTTGAACGCGTTCTTGTACGCCTGCTGGAGTTCGGGGAAGTAGTTGGCGTACTTGTCCTCGAACTTCTCGGGATCGAAGTCGGCCATAGTGGAGACGAACGCGAGCGAGGACAAAAGTGGGACGATCACCCTCCGGGGTCGATCACCGGTCAGGAACGGATCGGTGCCTGACAGTCACTGCGAGTGATACGGTAGGGGGTGCCTACATACGGGGAGTGAGTATGCAAGCGGAACCAACACCCGATCCAGTCGCGGACATCCACCACTATGCCAACCGATCAGCACCCGATCCCACGCGAGGCGTTGCCGCCGGGATGGGGTCCTGCGGAGCTCCGTGACGGGTACGTATCGTACCGTCACAGTACGCTTCCGCTCGAACTGATCGCAGATTGCACGCGGTCGGACCGAACACACCCGACCCTCGGTCTGGGCCGCTGCTGGGAACTCCGGCACCGCTACTCGCTCGCCGACCGATCGATCACCGAGGCAATCGGCCGCGTCTCGACCCGTCGAGCCGCCGTCGATGGCCTGCTCGAGTGCATGCACCGGATCCACGAAATCGTCGACGAACCGGCGGACCCGATCGAGATCCAGGACGTCCTCGATCGGGTGTCGCTCGCGGACGTCGTCCCCGACTGCAACCCGTCGCAGTGAATCGCTGGATCGACTCGAGTTCTTGTATCGGCCCGCGATCTGTACTGTATCTGGTGATCGACCCGATCGACTCCTCGCCGCCGAAGGCCGATCCCGGACGGATCCATCGCGTTCTGAGTCCCTGCTGCGATCGGTTCGAGCACCCAGTCGAGCGTGACGAGCGGGTCGCCGTCGGTAACCGCAGGTTCGTCTGGCTCCCGCCCTGAATGGTCCTCACGCCATCCTCCACTGGCCCTGACTTTCGTTGCCCGGCGTCGCTGCTACGAGGGCTGTGTGGACCGACGCGGCACTTCGGATTGCTAGCACGCAACGTGAGATTACCGCGATCCCGTTTCAAGTACTGTCGTCGAACCGGGACCCAGCCGCCGATAAATCATATATGGCGATATAGAATGTGGGTCGTCGTGGTGAACGGCCGGCCCGGCATCCCGTCGCTCGAATCGTCGCTCTTGCCGTGCCGGAGTCGAATACCGGAATACCGCGATCGACGGTCGATTCCTGGGCACCGATCGTGTCCGGGTCGGTATCGGTTCCATCGCGGCCGTCCGAGAGTGGGTGTGGACCGCCACGGCGTCTGGCCGAGACGTCGTCCCCGTGACGACCGCTCCCGGACGGTGACTGTCTTTGATACTCACCTTCCTCCTCGAAAACGGCCGCTCACGGCCGGCAGTGACGGTTCTCGCTCCGTTCGCGGCGTCTGGCAGGTTCGGTGTGCTTATACTGGCGTCGGCAGTACGTAGATACCAGCACGGATCGATCGTCGATGACATTCCAGCTCTCCTTTGCGATCGACTTTCACGTCCACTCGGACGAGTCCTACGACGGGCACGAACCGATCGAACTCGTCCTGGAACACGCGGCCGACATCGGACTCGACGGCGTCGTGATCACGGACCACGACGAGATCGACGAATCCTTGCGCGCCGCCGACCTCGCGCCGGAGTACGGCTTGGTCGGCATCCCCGGCGTCGAGGTGTCGACCCGCCACGGCCACCTGCTCGCGATCGGCGTCGAGGAACGGCCCGATCCCGGCCAGCCGTTCATGGAGACCGTCGAGACCGTCCGCGACCTCGGCGGGATCGCGATCGTTCCCCACCCGTTCCAGCGAAGCCGCCACGGCGTGCGAAAGCGGTACATCGACGACGCCGACGCGATCGAGACGTACAACTCGATGCTGTTTACCGGCTACCGGAACCGGCGCGCGCGGACGTTCGCCCGTCGACGCGACTATCCCGAGATCGGCGCGAGCGACGCCCACTACCTGCCGAACGTCGGCCGGGCCTACACCGAGATCCGCGTCGAACCCAGCGCCGAGACCCCTTCGAAGGCGGCGATCGACGGCGACGACCTCGTCGAGGCGATCCTCGAGGGGCGAACGCAGATTCACGGCAAACGGACGCCGGTCCACAAGAGCACCGTCCAGTACGCGAAAGGGGCGGTTCGCAAGTCGACCTACCTGCTGACGTCGCGCGCGCCGCTGGTGCCGACGATCCCCGCGTCGATGGATCGATCGGGGTAAGCCAGGGGACCGGCCGTCAGGACAGTTGGTCACCGACGATCTCGTCGGCGCGTGCGACGAACTCCTCCTCTCGGCCCTTCGGAACCGTCGCCCCCGCCGCGACGTCGTGACCGCCGCCGTCGCCGCCGACGGCCCGGGAAGCCTCTCCCATGACGACCGAGAGGTCGAGTCCCTGCCGGACGAGCGAGTGGGTGCCGCGGGCCGAGACCTTGACTTCCTCGTCGTTTTCATCCGCGGAGTGTGACTCCGCGCTCTTCTCCGCGAACGCGACGATCGGCTTCGATCGGCCGATCCCCTCGTTGCCCATCGCCATTCCGGCGACGATGCCGACGATCGTCTCGCGGATGCGATCGCCGGCGTGGAACCACTGGAGGTTGTCCTCGTGGGTGACGCCCTCGCTCGTGACGAGGTCGATCCCGTTCGAGAGGTTCCGGCGGTGGGTCCGCAGGAGTGTCCGGGCGCGTTCGAGGGCCTCGTCGCGATCGCCGAGACAGACGCCGAGACCGACGTCGGCACGCTCGTACCGGGCGGTCGCGTTGAGCAGGGTCGAGAACTCGCTGGCGTCCCGGAGTTCGGTGCCGACGGGTTCCTCGACGAGGACGTAGGCGGTGCCGACCAGCCCGTCGATCTTCGATGCGGGGACGCCGCTCGAGACGGCTCGTTTGACGAGCGCGCTGGCGACGGTCTGCTTCTCGTCGTTCGTGAGCCCGGACCAGCGGCGCCACTCCCCGTCCCGTTTCAACTCGAGGTCGAGCCCGTCGAGAAATCGAAGCGCGCCCTGCTGGTCGTTCGAGATGCCTGGGATGTGGACGTCGGTGGCGTACTCGAGGAGTTTCGGGAGCGGACGCGTCTGTTTGCCGTAGAGTGCGAGATCCGTCCCGGTCTCGAGGACGCCGGCCTCGACGCCCTCCGCGACGATCCGTTCGTTCGCGCCGTGGAGTTCGCCCCCGGAGGCCTGCATGTCGCCGACCGCGCCGACGACGGCGAGGGCAGCCAGATCGCGATTGTCCGCGCGGGCGGTCGTCCCGGCCCCCGAGTCGGTCGTGACCGCACCGCCGTCCGCTGCGGCGGTCCCGGTCGTCTCGGCGGCGAGCGCCCGCGCGAGCACGTAGCTCGCCCCGGCACCCGAGAGTTCCGAGGCGCCGTCGATCCCGAACAGGAGCGGGTTGAGGTGGTAGGCCGTCTCCCGATCGGCCGGCTGGTGGTGGTCGGCGATCACGGGGGTGAACGCGCCCGCGTCCTCGTGGTCGCCGATGCTATCGAGCTGGCCGCTCCCGAAGTCCGTAAAGAGGACGGTCTCGTAGTCGGTGTCGGCGATCGCCGCGATCGCCGCGTCGTCGAGTTGCTTCTCGAAGACGGTCTCGAAAGGGATCCCCGCGCGTTCGAGCGCCTGGGCGGCGATCGCGGCGCTGGTCAGTCCGTCGGCGTCGATGTGGGACGCGAGCAACACGCGATCGGCCTCGCAGAGCCGCTGTGCACAGCGCGTCGCACGGTCCTCGAGGTCGGGGATCGGGCCAGCCATCGAGGTGTCGTTGGTGCGGCGTCGCTCATAAACCTGCGGTCTGGTGCTGGGCGTCTCGGCTATCAGATCCCGAGGACTTCGAGCGGCGGTCTGCGAAGCACGAGCAACAGGACGTTGTTCGTCACGAACAGGGCGTAGAGGCCCACCATCGCGGTCACGAACCGCATATCGAGCGGATCCGAGAGCAGGTGGCCGATCGCGACCACGATCGCGGCGTAACAGATCGCCGCGAGCGGGACGCCGGGCAGTCCGAACAGTCCGTGGAAGAAGACGGTGACGGGGTTGAGTTCCGACGCGTACGGGACGACGAAAAAGAGGGTCGCGGCGATCGCATCGAGAACCCAGAGGACGAAGAACCCCGCGCGCAAACTGATTGTCCCGGGCGGATCCAGCCTGAACGGACGGACGGACGTGTCTGTCATTACGACCGAGAACGGCTCTCGGGGGCATGAGCGGTCGCCTTGCCACCGCATGTTGGGTCCCGGTCGAGCGCACGCAACCGGCCTACGGCGAGCGGGTAAGGTGTAGCCTACAGCGAGAGGACCAGATCGTCGCCGTCCCGCTCGTAGCCGGTTTCGAACTGGGCGGACCGTTCTCGCATCGTCTCGGAGAGCCACGCTGCGGCGTCGCCACCCGCGGGGTGGACCGCGTAGTCGTCGATGACGACGGGGACGAGTCGAATTTCATCGATCGAACCGTCCTCGAGGGCGACCTCGAAGAGGAAGCTGCGATCGTTTCGCAGGTCGTCTTTGACCACGTAATCGTCGACGATGTCTCCGGTGTCGTGGAGGATGACGCCGTCGCCGTACCGCTCGACGCCCTGGACGACGTGGGCGCTGTGGCCGTGGACGAGGTCGACGCCGCGATCGACGAGCCAGCGGCCGAACTCGACGTACGTCTCGTCCGGCCGTTCGACCCAGTTGGGTCCCCAGTGGATCGACGCGACGAGCAGATCCGGATCCCGCGCTCGGGCCCGATCGAGCGCGTCGTCGACGAGGCGGCGCGTCTCCGCGTCGTCGGGATCGCACTCGAGGTAGGCCGTCCCGGGGCGCTCGTCGGTGACGCCGTACTCGGCGTAGTGGTCGGCGACGGAGACGATCGAGACGTCGACGCCGTCGACGGAAAACGAGGCGGGAGCGTACGCCGCGGCCGGGGTTTCGCCGGCCCCCGCGTGTTCGATCCCGCCGTCGGAGAGGGCCTCGAGCGTGTCGACCAGCGCGGTCGGGCCGTAATCGAGCAGGTGGTTGTTCGCCAGCGCGGCGAACCGGACGTTCCCCGCCTCGAGAGCGGGGACGGCCCACGCCGGATCGGCCCGGAAGTAGTACGCCCGGTCGGGAAACCGCTCGCCTCGCGTCGACAGACAGCACTCGAGGTTGCAACAGACCGCGTCGAGGGAGTCGAGTCGCGATCGGAGGTCGCCCCAGACCGCGGCCGGGTCGACGCCGGGTCGTCCGTACCGATCGTCGACGTTGCGCCCGAGCATGGCGTCGCCGACGAACCCGATCGTGGTCTCGTGGCGCTCGTGGTCCTCGAACACGGTCGGTTCGACTACCGGCGCGGCACAGCCGCCGAGTACTGCCGTCCCAGCCGCTGCCAGAAACCGCCGCCGGCTTCCGCTCATCGGCCGGCCGTCCGTGCCCGCGTGTCCCCACCAGCGTCTCGGTTCGCGATCGCTCGAGTCCGTTCGGGTCGGCGCATCGATTCCCCGTTCGAATTCCAGGATCAAATAGCCCGCCGAGCCGTCGTTCCGTTCCGTCGTACCTGTCATCGCCTCTGTTCAACGAACAGTACAGTTAAGATTCCGTAATAGAAGGACCCGGTATGGACGTCTTGATCGCGGGCGGCTCGGGATTCGTCGGGCAGTCCCTGTGTCGCGTCCTGCTCGACCGCGGGCACGCGGTGACGGTCGCCTCGCGGACGCCCGATGCGGCCGGATTACCGGCGGCCGTCGACACTGTCGCCGTCGACGTGACCGTCCCGGGGCTCGACGATGTCGTCGACGGCCGCGATGCCGTCGTCAATCTCGTCGCGCTCCCGTCGCACATCCAGCCGCGAGGACGAAGTCACGAGGCAGTCCACTTCGACGGGACCCGTCACCTCGTGGCGGCGAGCGAGCGGGTCGGAGTCGACCGGTTCGTCCAACTGAGCGGGCTGGGCGTCGACTCGGGCGTCGAAACGGCGTACTTTCGGGCGAAGCGGCGGGCCGAACGCGTCGTCCGCGAGTCCGAGCTGGCGTGGGTGATCTACCGCCCGTCGGTCGTTTTCGGCGACGGCTGTGCGTTCGTCCCGTTCGTCGAGCGGGTGGTCCCGCCCCTGGTAACGCCGCTGCCGGGCGGCGGGCGGATGCGACTCCAGCCGATCTGGATAGAAGATCTTACCCCGATGATCGCAGATGGGCTCGAGGACGACCGCCACGCGGGCCGGTGTTACGAGATCGGCGGCCCGGAGCGGCTGACGCTCGCGGAGACGGTCACCACGATCCGCGGTGGCGGCGTCGTCGTGCCGATTCCGATGGCGCTCGCCGGACTCGTGGCGCGAGCCGTCGATCCGCTCCCCTGGCCCCCGTTCGGCCGCGATCAGTACCGCGCGCTGTCGCTGGACAACACGACGACCGACGACGCCCTCGCCGTCTTCGGTGTCGATCCGGCGTCGCTTCGCACGCTGTCGGCGTATATCGAACCCTCGCGAGGCGAGCGATAGATGGTTCCGATCCCAGCTACAGGCGATCGATCCACCGCAATCGCGGAGGGACGACCGTGACCGGACTCTTCGAACGTGAAGTCGGTGAGGGTTGGGACACCCTCCATCCCCGCGTGCGAGAGCGATACGGCCTCGAAGCCGGCGAGGACCGCGAGGCAGTCGGCGTCGGACGGATGGACGAACTGGATCGAAATCCGCTCGCGACGCCGATCCGCTGGCTCGGGGCGATCGACGACTTCCTCTTTCCGGAGGGCGGGACCGACGTCCCGTTTACGATCACCACGGAGGCGTTCGTCGACGACGCGGGAAACGAGGCGCTGTGTCTTCACCGGCGGTTCGAGACCGACCCGCCGCGAGCGTTCGTGGACACGCTCCGGTGGAATTCCGCTCGAGGCTGCATCACCGACCTGTTCGGCCGCCGCGGCCTGATCGCCGCGGACCTCCGCGTTCACGCCGACGACGGTGCGCTCGCCCTCTCGATCGGGACGCAGTGGCTCCGCGTCGGGGGAACCTACGTCGCCCTCCCCGATCCCCTGTCGGTCGACGGTCGGCTCCGCGACTGGTACGACGACGAGAGCGACCGGTTCCGGGTGGCGGCCGAGATCGTCAACCCGCTGGTCGGAACGGTATTCGGCTACGCCGGCGCGTTCGAGAGCGATTTCCGGGCCGTCGATGCCGACGCGACGACTCGCTCCGTCCTCGGCGATGTCGCCCTGCCGGGTGAGCGCGCGTGACAGATCTCGAAGCGACCACTCGAACGCTGCGCTCGAGTTCGTCGCCGACCGTCGCGGGCCGGCGCGTGACCGACCTGAGTGCGCTGATCGGCGGTGGCGGGTGGCTGGCGCTGGCGGTCGGGACGATCGGTGGGCCGATCCCGCTCTCGACCGTCGAACTGTACGTCGCGTTCGCGACGCTCGTCGTCGTGCCGCTGGGACTCGGCTCGCTCGAGCCGCGGGACGCCGACGGTCCCCTGCTCCGTTATACGGTCGCCGTCGGCGGCCAGTTCCCCGCTGCGGTGGCCGTCGTCGCCGGGCTCGCTGTGCCGCAGGGGTCGCCGGCCGCGGTGGCGCTCACCGTCCCGTGGCTCGCCATCACCGGGGCGATCGCACTGGTCGGACTCCGGCGATTGCTGGCTCGCGGTCCCGGCCCGCTGCCGGCGCTCGCGATCGATGCGGCGCTCCTGTACGTCCCGGTGGCCGCCGTCTTCCTGTGCCTGCACGCGGCCGATATCAGTCTGCGCTTCGCGCCGATCATCGTCCTCCTGACAGGGGTCCACTTCCACTACGCCGGGTTCGCCCTGCCGCTGGTCGTCGGCCTGACCGGTCGCGTCGTGGCGGCCGACGGCGGCGGGTACCCGCCCACCGTCGACGGACGAGCGGCGGCCGCGGCGACAGCCATCATCGCCGTCGGCGTCCTCCTGATCGCGATCGGCATCACCTTCTCGCCGTTGCTCGAGGCGGTCGCCGTCGCCGCGTTCTCGACCGCAGTCGTGGTGTTTGCGGTCATCGTCCTCCGCGCGGTCGTCCCGGCGGTCCCGCGGCTCCCGGGCGCGTTGTTGGCCCTCGCCGCCGTCTCCCTGTGCTGGACGATGACGCTGGCGCTCGCGTTCGCCTACTCGGCGCTTCCCGGCACCGCTCCGCTCGTGTCGATTCCGGCAATGGTCCGCTGGCACGGGAGCGTTAACGCGTTCGGGTTCGCATTGCCGGGCCTGCTCGCGGCTCGGCTGCTCGAGAGATAACGCCACCACTCACGTGACGTCGACCGCGTAGACGCGACCGTCGTTGCTCGCGATGTAGGCGACGCCGTCGACGACGGTCGGTGCGGCGATGACGGCGTTGCCCGTTTCGAACCGCCAGTGAGCCGCACCTGTCTCGGGGTCGAGCGCGTGGACGATACCGGCGGCGTCGCCGACGTAGAGCACGCCGTCGGCGAGGGTGGGAGCGCCGTTGACTCGGCCACGGAGCGTCGTTCGCCACCGGCGCTCGCCGGTCTCGAGGTCGACCGCGTGGACTCGCATCCGCCAGTTGCCGAGGTAGACGGTCCCGTTGCGGACCGTCGGCGAGGCGGCGATACCGCCGTCCGTCTCGTATCGCCAGCGTTCGTCGCCATCTCGCCGACCGACCGCATAACATCGCCCGTCCGTGGAGCCGAACACGATGCGATCGTCGCGGACCGCCGGCCGGCCCAGCACCCGCTCGTCGCTTCCGACGCGCCACTGTCTCGTCCCGTCGCGCAGATCGACCGCAGAGATGGTGCCGTCGGTGCTTCCGACGTACCCCAGATCCCCGCGCGTCGCCAGTCCCGCTTTTACTTTCCCACCGATTTCGACCGTCGACTCGATCTCGCCGGTGGCGCTCGAGAGGGCGTACAGTCGGCCGTCGTTGCTGCCGATGTAGACGCGGTCGGCCGCGGTCGTCGGCGGCGCGTAGATCTCGTCGCCCGTTTCGACCGTCCATCGCTCGCCGCCGTCGCGTCCGATCGCGTACACGCGGTGGTCGACGCCGCCGACGTACAGGATGTCGCCATCGATCGCGGGTGCGGACCAGACCTCGTCTCCGGTCTCGAACCGCCACTGTTTCGCGCCGCGTTCGGTGTCGAGCGCGTAGACGTTCCGATCGAGGCTGCCGACGTGGACCCGGCCGTTCGCGACGGCGGGAGTCGTGGGTATTCGCCCGTCGGCTTCGAACGACCACAGCTCTCGCTCGGGTTCCAGTCGCTCGATCTCGTCGTCGTCACTCATACACCCTGCGACACCGATCGTACCGCCGACCAGCGTGCTGAGAACGGTACGGCGAGTACGGCCCGTTCGTCTGCTCGAAGTGTCGGTCATCGTGATTCAGTTTGACGACGTCGAAACGGGGGTGCGACTAGAACGGACTGGGGATGTCCGAACGTAAGAATGCTTCCGGATCGGCGATTCGATCGCCGGTCGCGTCGTAGCCGACGACCCACTGCGGGGTCTCGACGATGATGTCGCTCACGTCGAAGTCGAACTCGGCGAAGAGCCGCGGATAGTTACGGACGACGTCGTCGAGTTCGTCGAACTCCTCGAGAACGCTCTCGGGATCGTCCATCACTTGCCTCGCTCGGAGCCAGTTGAGATAGTTCTCCTTCGAGTCGATCCCCTTGTACGGCGAAATTCCCGCCTTCGCGACGATGAAGAAGGCGGCCATTCGAGCGCTGAACAGCTGTTTCCGTTCGTACGGTACGATATTCAGCCGCTGGCGCTGCCCGTCGACGTACAACGCGTTGCTGGGGAAGCGACTCGTGTCCCAGACGCGAGTGAACCGCCGCCCGTCGGCCAGGACCGTCAGCTCGTAGAACGAGTAGATGTTCGGGACGACGGCCAGGAGGTCGACGACTTCTTCGGTGATATCGGGCAGATGGGGCGCGATGAGATCGACGATCTCGTCCGCCGACAGATCGTCCAGATCGATGTCTATTCCAGGCGGTGCCGTTCGGCGGGCGCTCGTCGCGGCGGCTCCGCCGTCGGAGACGGGGTCGAATCGATCGGCGGTGCCGGCCGTCGACGCGCCGGAACTGGCTACCGAGAGCGAAAAGTCGGGACAGTCGTCGAGTCCCGGAACGTCCTCGCAGTCGGGGTCGGGGATGTCGTCTTCATCAGGGAGATCGCCGGCGTCCGGAACGTCGTTCCAGCCCGGTCTGTCCGGGAGGTCTGGCACGTCGTCCCAGTCCGGGTCGTCCGGGAAGTCCGGGACGTCGTCCCAGCTCGGTGAGTCGGGGAGGTCCGGACCCTCGGGGATGTCCCAGTCCGGCGTATTCGGCAGATCGTCCAGATAGTCACCGTCCGGGACCTCCGGTGGATCGGGGAGGTCGTCCCAACTCACGTCCGGCAGGTCGCCGACGCCGGGGAGGTCCTCGACCACCTCGTACCAGCCGAAAATCGTCGCCAGGAAGTGGATCGGATTGCGAGCCGCCCGGTCGACGATTTCGTGTGCGAAGCCGGCGTATCCAGCGGTGACCGTGCTGACCCGGACGCCTTCCGTTCCGTCGACGTCGATGGTGTCTATCGAATAGTCGCGATCGACTCGCGTCCCGCGTTCTCGGAGCGAATCGAACCACTCGTCCGTTTTGAGGTTGTTGATATCGTCACCGACGAGTACCGTGTACGATTCCGATTCGCCCTCGTACTCGACGGTGTCGTCCGACGTGCCCTCCTCGTTGAACCGGATTCGGAGGCTCTCTTCGTCGATCGTTTCCCCGTCGGGCGACGCGAACGAGACACTGACCTGATTTTTGAACCGATACGATTTGAACGCGGCGTCTCCGAACTCGTCGGCGTTCTTGCCGTCTTTCAGTTCGGTCGCTTCCGTCAGATCGGCGTCCGGTCGCGCGATCATATCTCCCTTCTGCCAGTTATCGATCACCGGTTCGAGGGGGAATGGAACCTCCGCATCGGGAAGTTGCGGAATCGAGGAAAGCGGCACCTCGATCGAATCCTCCCGCGGGAACAGCTGCATCTGGGCGCTGTGGAGCGGATAGCCGCCCTGCGTGACGTTCTCGTTCTCACCGTTAATGTAGTGGAGAATCGTCGATTGCGCCGAGACGCGCTGTGACTGACGCCCGTCGAGCGCGATCTCGAGTTCGGTCCGCAGTAACGCTCGCGGATCTTCCGGACGGTTCCCGACGTTGCCCGTGTACGGCCACTCCATCGTCTGCATCGTTACCAGGACACGTCCCGACTCGTAGCCGTAGTCGGCGTAGGTCGGACGCGACTGGTCGCCACCGATCGCCGCGACGATCGTCGCGTCTTCAGGGAGGTTCGTCAGGTACCCGTGAGTCGAACTCCCCCATCCGTCCAGGGTCTCGTCCGAGACCGATTCCACGAGGGGATGCGATTCCGCCTCGATGGAGAGATCGTTCCGGAGCGTGTTCACCTTCTTGACGTCGCCCGGGAGAAACGGCTCGTTCCACTGCGTCGTACACGGCCAGCCCTCGTCGGTCACGTGTGCGACGAGCGTTCCACCGCTCGCAACGAACCCCTCGAGATCGCCTTTCGCCTCGACCAGCCGATCGTAGTAGGACGAGTCCTGCGTGGACGCCAGGACGACGATCGCGTAGTCCTCGAGGGTCGTTTCCGCCAGTCTCGACGACGGAACGACGTCGTAGTCGACGTTCAGGTCGTCGAGCGCCCGTTCGTTGGCGTCCGTTCGCCACGGCCGACAGTCCTTGACGATGAGCGCGTCCGACTGGGACTCGACCGATTGGATCCCGATCCCGCCGCCCGGATCGTCGTACACGATCTCGGCAGATTCGTCCTCGTCGGGACCGTCGTGAGAGGTGTGCTGCTGGGCGTCGGTCATCAGTTCTCACCTCCGAGCGCGAACCGCTCTCCGTCGAGCACGTACGTTACCGACTCACCGTCCGTCCCATCGTGGTACTTGACCCCGTACATGATCGTTTCGCCGTCGCTGAACACGAAGTTCCCCAGTTCCACGTCGTCGGTCGATTGCAGGACCTCGTTGTCGGTAATCGAACCGTGGAAGCGCTGGAGATCGTTCCGCTTGTCTCGGAGCGCTTTCAGCGTCACGTCCTCGTCGTCGTCGCTCAGCCGGATGTGATCGAACAGTACGGTACCCGCGTACTCCGGCTCCCCGCGTCCCCGGTCGGAGCCGCGTTCCGACGGCGGGTGATCGGCCAAGAACCAGACGATCTCGAGTCGGCGGACGTTGCTGCGGATCGCTGCCGGAATCTCCCCGAGATCCCAGTACAGGGAGTGGACGGTGTTTTGCGGGACGACGATCGGATATGATTCGACGACCGGTTTCCCGCTGTCGGATCCCTCGTTCATCTCGTCGTCGGTCGTCTCGCTGTTTTTGCCGTTCTCCTTCCCGCTGCCGCTCGTTCCGCCGTTGCCGCTTCCGCCGCTCTCGTTGCGACCGTTCCCCTGGGCCCCCGGATAGTACAGTCGAGCGAAAAACACGAGCGGCGAGTTCGTCCCCGCGACGCTCGCCGTCAGACGAGCGAATAGATACCGGTTCGCATCGAAGTCGGCCGCTCGGACTCGGTGCTGGTTCCAGATCCGTGCGTTTCTGCGTTCGGTGAACGGTACCTGTAACCCGTGTTCGCCGGTTTCGATGACGCTCGTCTGACCCGCTTCGACCCGTGTTTCCCGGTGTGGTCCTCGCGATTTCCACCCGTCGAGTCCCTCTCGGAAGTCGCCGAGCATCGACGACTCCTCCGGGACCGAACTCTCTACGGCGGTCACTGTTCCCGTCCCCGCTGCCGTCAACAGGGCAGATGCACCGGCTGATAGCCCCTTTAGCACATCCCTCCTCGACGAACTACTATTATCGTATCTCACATAAGATAGAAGAAACTAACTAATAAAAAATCTTTATAGAATACATAGAAACAAAACACTATGGTTGACTGGGGAAATAATGGGGCGGCGCTTTCGGCCAGTCACAGCCGATTCGATCGCGTTACGTGATATCGAAGGCGTAGACACAGCCATCGTTGCTCGCGATGTAGGCGACGCCGTCGACGACGGTCGGTGCAACGGTAACAGCGTTGCCCGTTTCGAACCGCCAGTGAGCCGACCTGTCTCGAGGTCGACCGCGTGGACTCGCATCCGTCAGCCCCCGAAGTAGATCGTCCCGTCGCGTATCGTCGACGAGGACGCGAGACCACCGTTCGTTTCCAGCTGCTAGGACTCCTTACCGCTTCGCCGGTCGATCGCGTAGGGTGCGTCGTCGAGACAGCCGGCAGCGCCGGCCGACCCGGCGGTGAGGGTTCCGAACGCGCACCGACGACTGATCACGGATTTCACACACTGAATAAATATGCGGATGTCTGTCCCGGAAGTACCGCCCCGATCGAGCGAGTCGGCTACTCGTTTCGGTCCGGAATCGCCGCCGTCGTCTCACGGGCCAGCGCCTCGAACGTCGCTTCCTCGGGCACGACGTCAACGTCGATCCCCTTCGCCGCCGCCGTTTCCGCCGTCGGCTCACCGATGACGCCGACGACGGCGTCGACGAGTCCCGTGATCGCTTCCGCCCGAACGCCCGCCTCGGCGGCGGCCTCGAGGAAGTGCTCGACCGTCAGCGACGAGGTGAAGCAGACGGCGTCGAGGTCGCCGTCGGCGGCCAGCCGGGCGGACTCGCCGCTTCCCTCGGGACGAACCAGCCGGTAGAGGATCGTCTCGTGGACGTACGCGCCCGCGTCGTCGAGGCCCTCGAGTAATACGGGGCTGCCGTGGTCGCTGCGGGCGACCTCGACGCGCGCGCCGTCGACCCGGTCCGAGAGCGCCGCGACGAGCCCGCTCGAGGTGAACTCCTCGGGGACGAGATCGACCGCGTACCCCTCTGCGCGAAGCGCGTCGGCCGTCGCCGGCCCGATGGCACAGACCGTCTCGTCGCCGGGCTCCCAGCCCGCCGCGGAGACGAGTTCCGCGCCGGTCTTGCTCGTGAAGACGACGTAGTCCGCGTCGGTCCGCGGGACGGCGTCGGTCGATTCGACGGCCAGCATCGGGTCGGGAACGGGTTCCGCGCCGAGCGATTCGAGCAGATCGGCGGCCTCCGTGAGCCGATCGTCGTCGGGACGGAAGACGGCGACCGCGGGGGAGCGGGTGTCGTCACTCATCGTGGTTCGTCTCCTCGTTCGGAGTATCGTAGTCGTTCCGCAGGAACGCCGCGACCGAATCGCGCGTTCCTGCCACGTCGCCGATCACCGTCACTGCGGGCGGTTCGATCCCCGCCTCGTCGCGGGCGTCGACGATCGTCTCCAGGGTACCGCTCGCGACCTGCTGACCGGGCCAGGTGCCGCGCTCGACGATCGCGACGGGCGTCTCGGGGGCCATCCCGGCCTCGATCAGCGCCGCCGTGTAGTCCGGGAGCCGACCGACGCCCATCAGGACGACGATCGTGCCGCCCGTCGCGGCGAGTGCCTCCCAGTCGACCGCGGACTCCTCCTTCGTCGGGTCCTCGTGACCCGTGACGAACGAGACCGACGACGCGTGATCGCGGTGGGTGACCGGGATCCCCGCGACGGCGGGCGCGGCGATCGCGGACGTGACCGCGGGGACGACCTCGAAGGGGACCTCGTGGGCGGCGAGGTACTCGGCCTCCTCGCCGCCGCGGCCGAAGACGAACGAGTCGCCGCCCTTGAGCCGGACGACGGACTTGCCCTCGCGGGCGAGTTCGACTAGTCGCTCGTTGATCTCGGACTGGGGGGTGCGATCGCCGCCGGCGCGCTTGCCGACGTCCTCGCGGCGCTCCTCGGGTAGCAGGTCGATGATCTTCGGCCCCGGCAGCTTGTCGTGGAGGACGACGTCGGCGTCCTCGAGCAGTCGCGTCGCCCTGATGGTCAGCAGTTCCGGATCACCGGGGCCGCTGCCGACGAGGTAGACGGTGCCCGGCTGTGGGCCGTTCGAGTCGGTCGACCCGTCGGCCATCTATTTCCCCTCCGGCTGGTTGTCCGGTGCTGGCCCGTCGTCGCCCTCGGCGTCCTCGCGCGCGGCGTCGATCAGGTCCGCGGCCCCGCGATCGGCGAGGTCGGCCGCGAACTCGCGGGCGGCTTCGGCGTGGGTCTCGATCGGCAGGTCGCGGCTCGCGGTCACCGACTCCTCGCCGTCCCGGTCGGAGACGTGGACCGACGCGTGCACGTACTCCCCCTGGACGACGGCGTAGATGCCGATCGGGGCGATACAGCCGCCGCCGAGTTCCGCGAGAAGGGTGCGCTCGACCGTCGTCTCGACCCGGGTTCGCGGGTGGTCGATGGCCGACTGGATCTCGCGGGCGGTCTCGCCGTCCGTCGCGACCACCGCGAGCGCGCCCTGGCCCGGCGCGGGGACGAACGCGTCTGTCGGGAGCGGCTGGTAGTCGACGGAGCGTGCGAGGCCGCTGCGCTCGAGGCCCGCCTCCGCGAGGACGATCGCGTCGTAGGCGGTCTCGACCTCGCGACCCAGGGCCTGCTTTTCGAGTTCGGAGAGATCGTCGAACCACTCGTCGACGCTCCGATCGTACTCCGGTTCGAAGTCCTCGTTCCCGGCATTTCCTTTGCGTTCTTTGTCGGCCTCCGATCGCTCCTGGTGTTCGTCCTGGAGCGCGGGCGCGAGCAATTTCTCGAGACGCGTGTCCACGTTCCCGCGAAGCGGTTCGACCTCGAGGTCCGGCCGCTCGGAGAGCAACTGCGCGCGCCGGCGCAGGCTCGACGTGCCCACGGTCGCGCCGTCCGGGAGGTCCTCGAGCGCCGTTCCGCCCGGCGTGACGAGGGCGTCTCCCGGCCGTCCCCGTTCGGGAATCGCGGCCGTGACGAGGTCGTCGGGCTGTTCGGTCGGCATGTCCTTCATCGAGTGGATCGCGCCGTCGAGGTCGCCCTCGAGCACGCGCTCGTCGAGTTCGCGGACGAACGCGCCCGTCTTTCCGAGCCGGTGGATCAACTCGTCCCTGATCTGGTCGCCCGTCGTTTCGACGGTCACGAGTTCGACCTCGTACCGCCGGTCTTCGAGGGCCTCCTGTACGATCGCGGCCTGCCGCCGGGCGAGTGCAGACCCCCGCGTCGCCAGTCGCAACGTCCCGCGCGTTCTCATAGGCGAATCATCGTCGCCTCGAGTATGAAAAGCGCACGCTTGTCGCGTCCGACGCGTGCGATTCGGTGCCGGCCGTCGCGATCGCCCCTTCTACGCCGAGTCGACGCCGATCGATCGCGCCCGGATTGGATGAGTGAGAATACCACACAAATTTCACGGCCAACATATTCGGGAAGTAGCTTATATTATAAGACCCCGTTCGATCCGAGCGCATGGACGACTCCCTCTACGATCGACTCGGTGGCGAGGACGGCATCGCCGCCGTCGTCGACGACTTCTACGATCGCGTCGTCGCGGACGAACAGGTCGCACACTACTTCGAGGACGTCGATATGCAGAAACAGCGCGCACACCAGGCCCAGTTCATCAGTTCCGTGGCCGGCGGCCCGGTCGAGTACACGGGCGCGGAGATGGAAGCGGCCCACGCGGATCTCGATATCGGCCCGGCGGACTTCGAGGCGATCGCGACCCACCTCGACGACGCGCTCGCGGCGTTCGACGTCGCGGAAGACGATCGGCAGGCGGTGCTCGCGGAGATCGCCCGCTACCGCGGCGCGATCGTCACCGCGGACTGATTCTCTTGTGGGCCCGTCTACGGCGGGTCTCGACGCGTTTCGGACCGCCGTGACGGGCCGTCGTCGGGGTCGCTGGTTCGAGAAAATCCGACTGGGTAACCCCTAATCCCTGTCGCGAACGCGTTCGGGGTCTCTTCCAGTCGGTAGGAAAAGCCGGGCCGTTTGACGGGTCTTGCACGTCGATATCCGACTGGAATGAAGGTAAACAGAAAGCAACTTGCCGCGTTCCTCGCGACGATCTTCCTCGTCAACCTCATCGTCATGAGCGGTGGGGCGTGGCTCTCCTACGAGAACGAACCGGAGATCCCCGAGACGATCGTCGGCCCGGACGGCGAGACCGTCGCGACGAGCGACGACGTCCAGACGGGGAAGATGGTCTTCCAGGAGAACGGATTGATGAACCAGGGCTCGATGCTCGGCCGCGGGAGTTACTACGACGTCGACTACACCGCCGACACACTCGAGTTGAAGACCGAGCACATGCGCGACTACTACGCGCAGGAGGAGCACGAGACGGCTTACGAGGCACTCGACGCGTCCGAACAGGCCGCGATCGACGCCACCGTCCGACAGGAACTCCAGTCGAGCACCAACGGCGAGCGCGTCGAGTACTCCGCCGCGGAAGCGTACGCTCACCAGCAGGTGCGCGAGGAGTACGTCGAGCGCTACCACGAGGGCGATCGCGAGCGCGGCATCCAGGAGGGCCTGATCCCCTCCGAAGAGGAAGCCGAGCGGTTCGCCGACTTCGCGCTGTGGACCGCGTGGATCTCCCACACCGATCGGCCCGGCTCCGACGCCTCGTTCACCAACGACTTCCCGTACTCGCCCGCCGCGGGCAACGACGCCGGCGGGCCCGTGATGACCTGGAGCGTCATCGCGATGGTGTTGCTGGTCGCCGGCGCCGGGATCGCGATCTGGCTCTACCGGGCCGTCGAACTCCCCGAACCCGAAGCGAACGGCGTGTCGATTCCCCACCCGGAGGAGATCGATCTGACGCCGAGCCAACTCCTGAGCACCAGGTTCGTCCTCATCGGGGCGTTGCTGTTCGTCCTCCAGACGTTCCTGGGTGGCCTGCTCGCCCACTACTACGTCGAGCGCGACGGCTTCTTCGGCCTCGAGGAACTCGTCGGGATCGACGTCCTCGAGTACCTCCCCTGGACGATCGCCCGAACGTGGCACGTCGACCTGGGGATCCTCTGGATCGCGGTGATGTGGCTCGGTGCCGGCCTCTTCCTCGCACCGCTGCTGACGGGCCGCGAACCGCGCAGACAGGCCCTGTACATCAAGGGCCTGATCGCCGCGTTACTCGTCGTCGCCGTCGGCGGCCTCGCGGGCATCTGGCTCGGCGTCAACAACTTCTTCGGCGGCGAGTGGTGGTGGCTCCTGGGTAACGAAGGGCTGGAGTACGTCGAGATCGGTCGCATCTGGCAGGCCGGCCTGCTGGTCGGTTTCCTCGGCTGGACCGCCCTCGTGGCCCGCGGGTTCAAGCCCTTGCTCGATCGGGAGCCCCGCTACGGGCTGGCCCACATGATCGTCTACGCGGGCGGTTCGATCGGCCTGCTCTTCATGGCCGGCTTCCTCTACACGCCCGAGACGAACTTCGTCATGACGGAGTTCTGGCGCTGGTGGGTCGTCCACATGTGGGTCGAGGGCGTCTTCGAGTTCTTCATCCTCGTCGTCATCGCCCTGACGCTGGTCTCGATGAACCTCCTCTCGAAGAAGTCCGCCGAGAAGGCGGTCATCTTTCAGGCCGCGCTCGTGATGGGAAGCGGCATCATCGGCGTCTCCCACCACTACTGGTGGGCCGGTCTCCCCGAGGTCTGGCTCCCGATCGGCAGCGTCTTCTCCACGCTCGAGTTCATCCCGCTCCTGTTCATCCTCTACGAAGCGCTCGGCCAGTACCGCGCGATGGACGCCGCCGGGAGGGACTTTCCCTACCGGATGGCGTTCTACTTCATCGTGGCCTCGTCGGTCTGGAACTTCTTCGGGGCCGGCGTCATCGGCTTCTTCATCAACCTCCCGGTGATCAGCTACTTCGAGAGCGGGACCTACCTGACCGTCGCCCACGCCCACGGCGCGATGTTCGGGGCCTTCGGCTTCCTCGCGATGGGGATGGCCGTCTACATCCTCCGGGTGACCACCCGCGCGGAGCACTGGTCCGATCGACGCCTGCGCCTGTCGTTCTGGCTGTGCAACGCCGGTCTCGCGCTCATGCTGTTCCTCTCCCTGCTTCCGGTCGGCTTCCTCCAGCTCGAGGTCGCGTTCACCGAGGGGTACGCCGCCTCGCGCAGCCTGGAGTTCTACAACGGCGGCCTGATCCAGACGCTGTTCTGGCTCCGGATGCCCGGCGACACGCTGTTGATCGCCGGCGCGATCGTCTTCGCCTGGGACGTCGCCGCGAAACTGCTCTTCCAGCGCAAGGCGACCGTCGACGAGTCGTCGGAGCGCGACTCGCACGTCATCGCCGATCGGCTCGTCGCCGACGACCGGATCGAACCGGTGAGCGACGACGACTGATCCACTCCCCTTTTCCGGCGTGTCGTCGGTGATCGAGAGGTGACCCGATACGGCGGGACGATCGAGCCCCCGACGACCCCGAACCGGAAAAACTGGACGCGTGAAACCGCGACCTGTCGGTGACTTTCCTCGCCCGCGCTCTCACGGCGTGCCGACCGCCTTGTGCCGCCTGGCGAGGTAGTAGCCCGCCACGATCGGCTGTAGCGGCGGGACGGAGAGACCGAGGAACGCGAGTCCGAGGTAGACGCCCGGATTCGGCCGCCAGTCGTCGCCGTAAGTACAGACGTAGGCGGCGTCCTGGTGGATCGCGATCGGGAACGCGCCGACGGCGATCGCTCCGGCCAGCCCGATCGCGGCCGAGAGCAGGCCCGGGAACGCGAAGACGACCGCGACGGCCGCGATCAGACCTCCGGCCACCGTCGAACCGAGCGTGACCGCCACGACGAGCCACCAGCCCGCCCACCCCGGCTTCGTCCCGAACCGCTTGTGCCGCCGGTAGAGGTAAAAGACGCCCGCGACCGGGGCCCAGACGATCGCGAACGCGGCGTTGAGCCACGGGTTCGGCTTCCAGTGACTGCTGACGCCGCCCCGGCGGCGAACCCGGCGAGCGTCGACGACGAGCGCGACGGCGAGCGCGATCGTCAGCAGGGTGTAGCCGAAGGTACCGACCAGCACCAGCCCCCGTTCGAGAAACGGGACGCCGGGTTCGGCCTCCCGGACGACGCCGATCAGGCCGACGCCGATCACCGGCGGGAACAGAAAGCAGAGTCGCTCGATGACCCGCCCCCAGTCGATCGTGTCGAGACTCCTCGCCATTGCAGTATCAGCCGACGTGACGTTTCGACCGACGTCGGTTACGTGTACCGGACCCAGCAGTCCGTTCGGATCCGGGGCGTTCGATCGCGATCCGATCGGCGCGGTGCTCGTGTCGAACGGGTCCTACAGCGCCTCTTTGTACGCTTCGAGGGTCCGCTCGACGTCCTCCTCGGTGTGGCCGTAGCTGACGAACTGGCACTCGAACTGGTTCTGCGAGAGGAAGATTCCCTGGTCTCGCATCTGGCCCCAGAAGACCCGTCGCCAGCGCTCGGTCTCGGCGTTTTTTACGTCAGCCGCGTGTTTCGGGCAGTAGTCGTAGCGCGGACAGGTCGGGTCCTGCCGACAGCCGGCCTCGCACTGTTCCTCGAGGGAGTCCGGACCCGGGCCATCCCGGGTGAAGATCACCTTGAACATGCTGCCGGTGCCGGTCACCGTGTAGCTCGGCGCCTGGTCGGCGACGATGTCGCGGAGGCCGCTGCGGAGTTCGTCGCCGAGGCCGTCGACGTGGTCGTAGACGTCGTTCTCGGCGGCGAACTGTAGCGTCTCGAGGCCGGCGGCCATCGTGACGGGGTGGCCGGAGAACGTGCCGGCCTGGAAGACGTCGCCCGACGGCGTGAAGCCCTCGACGATCTCCGCCCGGCCGCCGATCGCGCCGACGGGGAAGCCGCCGCCGACGATCTTGCCGAACGTCGTCAGGTCGGGGGTGACGCCGAACTCGCTCTGGGCGCAGCCGAGGCCGCCGACGCGGAAGCCGGTGATGACCTCGTCGAAGATCAGCAGCGAGCCGTGTTCGTCGGTGATCTCGCGCAGGAACTCGTGGTACCCCTCCTCGGGGTAGACGATGCCGTAGTTCCCCAGGACGGGTTCGGTCATCACCGCGGCGATGTCGTCGCCGTGTTCCTCGAACACCTCGCGGATCGCGTCCTCGTCGTTGAACGGGACCGGAAGCGTGTGCTCGGCGAAGGACTGGGGAACGCCAACCGAGGACGGTTTCGGGTTCTCCGCGTCGCCCTCGACGAGCGTCGACTCCTGGGCCCCGTGGTAGCCGCCCTGCATGACGACGATCTTGTTCCGGCCGGTGTACCCCCGCGCCAGCCGCACAGCCGAGGTGGTCGCTTCGGTGCCGGAGTTGACGAAGCGAATCTTCTCGACGCTCGGGACGTGACGGACGACGAACTCCGCGAGGTCGACCTCGATCTCCGTCGGCGTGCCGTACATCGGGCCTTCGCTGGCTCTCTGCTGGATCGCCGCCTGGACCGACTCGGGCAGGTCGTGGCCCAGCAACAGTGGGCCGAGTCCCATCACCCAGTCGACGTACCGGTTCCCGTCGGCGTCGACGACGTGCCCGCCGTCGCCCTTCCGGACGAAGAACGGGTACGGTTCGATCGCCGCCCGAACTGCCGAGTTGACGCCGCCCGGCATCACGGAGAGGGCCCGATCGTACAGGTCGCGCGAGTTGTCGTCGTTCATGCGCGGGCCTTTGCGTCGGGACGGGAAAGTAGTACCGAGGTTCGATCGCGACCAGCGGGCAATCATCACCGTTAAACGACTGAGTCGCCGACTCGCAGGATACCCTCCGTATGCGCTATCGACTCCCTGCACTGTTTCTGCTCGTCGCCGCGATCTGGGGCACGACGTTTCCGGCCGTCCGCGTCGCCGTCGACGTCGTTCCCCCGGTCCTGTTCGCTGCCCTCCGATTCGACGCCGTGGCGATCCTCGTCCTGGGGTACGCCGCCGTCAGCGGTCAGCGGGTTCGCCCCCGACGGGGAGAGTGGGCCGGCATCCTCGCCGGCGGCGTCTTCCTGATCGCGATGCATCACGCCCTGCTGTTCGCCGGCCAGCAGTACGTCACGAGCGCCGTCGCCGCGGTCGTCGTCGCGACGGTGCCGATCCTCACCGCGGGTCTCTCGCGTGCGTTGCTCCCGAGTACCGGCCTCGGCGTCGTCGGCGCGATCGGCCTCGGACTCGGCTTTCTCGGGACCGCGATCGTGGCCGATCCGGACCCCGAAGCGCTGTACACGGCCGAAACGCTCGGCGTCCTCCTCGTCTTCGCCGCGGCGATCGCGTTCGCGCTCGGGACGGTCGTCACCCAGCGGACCCGGACCGGCCTCCCGGTGGCCTCCCTCCAGGGATGGATGATGCTCGTCGGTGCGCCGGTACTCCACGGTGCGAGCGTCTCGCTCGGAGAACCGCAGTCGATCGAGTGGACGCCGGCCGCGGCGATCGCGTTCCTCTATCTCGTTCCCG
This sequence comes from Halosolutus sp. YCN4, assembly GCF_059736495.1. Lineage (NCBI taxonomy): Archaea > Methanobacteriati > Methanobacteriota > Halobacteria > Halobacteriales > Natrialbaceae > Halosolutus > Halosolutus sp. YCN4. Next base: position 361,214 of record NZ_JCASSM010000002.1, read on the forward strand.
TCGCGGGCGGCCTGGGCTACCTGCTGTACTTCGACCTGCTCGATCGGCTCGGATCGATCGAGATCAACCTCGTCACGTACCTGTTGCCGGTCTTCGCGGCGATCGTCGGCTGGCTCGCCCTCCGGGAGGCGCTCGCGCCGTCGACGATCGTCGGGTTCGCCGTCGTCGCCGTCGGCTTCGCCCTGGTCAAGCGGCGGGCGCTCGCGCGACTCGTCGCGAGCGGGCCCCGGACGAGCCAGAAGCTGGATCGGTAACGCGCGAAAAAACGGTCGTCGGTCGATTACGGGACGTCGTCGCAGTCGATCAGACCGCGTCCGTTCCGGTCTTGCCGGTCCGGATCTGGTAGGCGCTCTCGACGGGGGTGACGAAGATCTTCCCGTCACCCGGTTCGCCGGTGTGTGCGCCCGCGCTGATCGCGTCGACGACTTCGTCGGCGGGGATGTCCGCGACGACGCACTCGATCTTGACCTTCTGGTGGAGGTCGACGGTGTACTCCTCGCCGCGCCACTGCCCCGTCTTGGCGGGCTGGGAGCCGCGCCCGGAGACGTTCGTGACGGTCAGCGAGGGGGCACCGGCTTCGGCCAGCGCCGTCTTGACCGCGCCGAGGCGATCGGGGCGAACGATCGCGGTCACCATCTTGATCTCGCCGGCGTTGGGGGTCCCGCCGTCGGAACGAAGTTCCGACGAGGATCGCCTCTCACTGCTCGGCTCACCGCCGTCGGAACGAAGCACTTCGGTGCCGGCCGCCCCGCCGTCGGTTGCGACTTCCGGCTTGCCGAACTCGGGGTAGGTGTCGACGCCGTGTTCGGAGACGTCCAGCCCGTCGCGTTCGTGCTCGGGCGTGACGCGAGCCTGTCCGGCGGCCTTGAAGGCGAACCAGATGAGGGCGGTCGCACCGACCGTCCACGCGGTGATGATGAGGACGCCGGTGAGCTGAGCGATGAACGCGTTCGCGACGCTATCGACGACGCCCGGCGCGGCGACGAACGGGAACAGCAACGTCCCGAGGATCCCGGCCGAGCCGTGGACGGGGAACACCGCACAGACGTCGTCGATCTTCAGCTTCTGTTCGACGAACTCGAAGACGATCGGGAGCTGCGCGCCGGCGAGTCCGCCGACGACGAACGCGCCCCACCACGCGGCGGTGTCGGGGATCGCGGTGATGCCGACGAGGCCGGCCAGCAGGCCGTTCGCGACGTACAGCGTGTCGACTTTGCCGGTCTTGAGCCAGGCGACGAAGCCGGCTCCCATCGCGCCGCAGGCCATCGAGATCGTGGTGGTCATGGCAACGCGGCCGAGCTGGTCGCCGAGGAACGCGCCCTCGCCGATGATGGCCGAGGTGCCGACGTTGAAGCCGTACCAGCCGAACGCGAGGACGAGCGTCCCCAGCACGGCGAAGGTCAGCGAGTGGCCCGGAATGACGTTCGCGGTGCCGTCGTCGTTGTACCGATCCATGCGCGGGCCGAGCACCCACGCCGCGGTGAGGCCGGCGATGCCGCCCATCCCGTGGACGATCATGCCGCCCGCGAAGTCGGCGAACGGCGTGCCGGTGAGCGTCTCGATGTGGCCGCCGGCCCACGTGATCCCGGTGACGACGGGGTAGATGACCGCGGCCAGCAGGAAGGTGTAGGTGACGTACGCGCGGAGCTTCGCCCGACCGGCGACCGCCCCGGAGACGATCGTCGCCGCCGTCATGGCGAAGACCGCGCCGTACAGCCAGCCGATCCAGCTGCTCGCGTCGCCGGTGAACGCGGGTTCGAAGCTGCCGCCGGCGACGACGCTCTCGATCCCGACGCCGATCAGGAAGAAGACCGTCACGCCGACGCTCCAGGTCAGCAGGTTCTTCGTCAGCTGGTTCGCCACGTTCTTCGAGCGCACCTGCCCCGCCTCGAGCATGGCGAAGCCGGCGTGCATGAAGAAGATCAGGAACGTGGCCACCAGGATCCACGTGTTGTTGATCGCCTCGATCAGCATCTCGGGGTCCGACTGCAGGAGCGTCGACTCCATCAACGGCTCACCCCCGGCGGTTTCGTCCCGCGATCGATCGTTTGTAGACGCTCGTCCACATGTGGACTACGTGATTTCATGGATGTCTTCTGATTCACGTCTAATCCCGACGAACTTGCCTAATATAAGGGTTAGCGTTGACGCTTGGCTAATTATTGGGGTGTAATAGGGACGACCGAACAACTCTAGAGGGGATATACTGTGTATAAGGGTGTTGAATTTTGCGTATTTTTCGATCCGAGGCTATACAGCCCGCGTTTGTAAACCCAATTTCGGGGCTTGCTGGCGTGAAACCCCCTCGATCCGGCGCAAAAGAACGCGATTCGGCTCCCGCGCGGCAGATGTTGCCGCCCGGGACGCGCTGCCGATCGGTCGCTGGACGTTCGTCCGAATGCGCGCCGGGGTGTGGCCTGAAGACCGCTCACGTCACAGTCGCGCCGCGACGTCCTCGGCGAAGTAGGTCAGAATCAGGTCCGCTCCCGCCCGCTTGATCGACAGCAGCGATTCGAGCGCGACTTCCTCGAGGTCGAGCCACCCCTTCTCGGCGGCGGCGTGGAGCATCGCGTACTCGCCGGAGACGTTGTAGGCGGCGACGGGGTGGTCGAACTCCCGTCGAACGTCGCTGACGACGTCGAGGTAGGGCAGGGCAGGTTTGACCATCAGCACGTCCGCGCCCTGGTCGGCGTCGAGTCGGACCTCGCGCATCGCCTCGCGGGCGTTCGCGGGATCCATCTGGTAGTGTCGGCGGTTCCCGAACGCCGGCGCGCCGTCCGCGGCGTCGCGGAACGGGCCGTAGAAGGCGCTCTCGTACTTGGCCGCGTAGCTCATGATCGGGACGTGTTCGTATCCTGCGTCGTCGAGCGCGTCGCGAATCGCGGCGACCATCCCGTCCATCATGCCGCTGGGCGCGATCATGTCGGCCCCCGCCTCGGCCTGCGAGACGGCGATCTTCTCGAGGGAGGCGAGGGTGGCGTCGTTGTCGACCGTCAGCGTCGGCTCGCAGGCGGGGCCGCCGTCCGCGACGTCCTCGCCGCGGAGTTCCTCCTCGAGCGGGCCGCAGTGGCCGTGATCGGTGTACTCGCAGAGACAGGCGTCCGCGATCACGTAGGCGTCCGTCTCGCGGGTGATCCGTCGCGTCGCCTCCTGGACGACCCCGTCGTCGGCCCACGCGCGCGTTCCCTCGGGGTCCTTGGACTCGGGGATGCCGAACAGCATCACCGCCTCGACGCCCGTCTCGAGGACTTCCTCGACGCGGGCGACCGATTCGCCGATCGGCACCCGCTCGTGGCCCGGCATCGACTCGATCGGGACGCGCTCGTCGGTCGTCGCGTCGACGAACACCGGTGCGATCAGGTCCGCCGGGTCGAGGCGCGTCTCGCTGACGAGGCCGCGCACCCGGTCCCGTCGAAGCCGCCGGGGACGGTGTGTAAGATCCATACGCGAGCATTCGGCGGCGGGCGCAAAAACGACTCGCTCGCGATCCTGGGTCGCGACGACGCAGTCACGACGGGCGGACGGCTCATACGGTTTACTGTAAGTCATTTCCGGCGCAACCGCGATCCGGGCGGCGGTTGCGCCGGTACATTGGTACAGCAATCCGTATCAGCCCGAGGTACCCCACTCCCGGAGTTCGCCGTCGACCACGACCCGACTCCCGACGTCGTCGAACGTGACGCCGCCGTAGGCGACGCGACTGCCGGGACCCACGTAGATGCCCACGGTGCCACAGTCCGCCGCGCGGGCGGTCGTGAGCGTCGCGTCGACGTTCTCCCGGAACCGGAACGACTGATGATCCGCGCCCGTCGCGGTGATCGTACTCAGTTTCAGGTCGTCCATGTCGTCGAAGACGATCGCGTTCGTGAAGGCGCCGTCGACGGTGAGATTCGAAATCGCGGCGCCGTCGAACCCGCTCGCGTACAGCCCCGATCCGGCGGCCAGACCGTCGTCGTCGGTCCTGATGGTCACGTTGTCGATCGTCAACTCCCGCCGGCCGCTCTCGAGTTGGCCCAGCGAGATGCCTCTCGCGTTGTCGATACACGAGACGCTCTCGATGGTCAGGTCGTCGATCGCCGCACCGGTGTCGCCTCTGATGGCCGAGTGCTGGCATCCGGTGATGTATCCGTCCCTGATCGTGATCGACTCGTTGCCGTCGCGGTGGACGTGGACGCCGTACTCGGGGCCGTTCCCGGGGTCGATTTCGAAGTTCTCGAGCCTGCAGTGTTTCACGGGCGTTCCGTCGTCCCCCGTGCGCCGATACTCGTCGCCGTCCTGTACGCCGTTCGCGGCCGTGTCGCCGTTCTGGTTGTCGAACTGGATCGGCGCGTCCGAGTCGCCGTCCCCGCCGCGGGTCGCCCGGAAGCCGTTCACGACGACGTTCTTCGACGACACGACGTCGATGTGGTGATAGCGTATCGCGTCGCCGTAGATGTTCTCCAGGCGGACGGTTTCGGCGTGGGCCGGCAGGATCCCGTTCGAGTCCGGCGAGTCGATGCGGACGTTGCAGACGCCCCAGTTGGACGCGCCGTCGTAGCCGCTCGCGTCGTACCCCCTGTTGGTGAGGAGCGCCCGTCCTTCGTCGCCGTCGGAGCGGGACCCCTCGAGGACGGTCGATCGCCCCGCGCCCACGAGGAGCGTATCGTCGCCCACTAGCGGGGTCCGTTCGAGGAGGTATCGGCCCGGCGGGAAGTAGACGATCCCGCCGCCGGCCTCGGCGACCGTCTCGAGGAGTTCGTGGACGGCCTGGCCGACCTCGGTCGCCCCGTCCCCCTCGATTCCGTGGGCCTCGACGTTCCACACGGGCGTCTCTTCGGTCCGTGCGTGGGCGATCCGCGCCGTCTCGAAGTGACTCGTTCCCGGCACCGGCCGATCGGCACTCCCTCGGCCGCTGACGTAGACCCAGTCGTCGCTCGCGGCGTCCCAGCGCCAGGTGATCCCCTGGTCGGTCGCGTGGTACAGTTCGTCGTCGTACTCGCCCGTCGCCGGTCGCTCGGCGATTGGGCCGCGAACGATGGCGTGCTCGTCGACCGCCTCGACCGTGTCGGTGTGGTCCCACTCCTCGCCGGGGCCGTACGTTCCCAGGCCGAGTCGTGGCGTTCGATCGACCATGGTCACTCGCGTCCGTACGTGCGTCCGTACGCCGTCCCGTACCCGCGCCCGGACGCGGTTTCAGTTCCCGATCGATCGTCCGTGCCGGCCGACGATCGATCGTCCGCGCTGCCCGAACACCCCGCGAGCGTCGCGCAACTACCCGACGCTACGAGGAGCACGTCTCGTCGCCGCAGTCCTGACCCGTCGATCTGACGATACAATTTCCGAGAAATACGCCCTCGAACTGTCAAATATCTTCCGCCGCCGGTCGCGATCGCGCGTCAGGCCATCGCCTCGTCGCCGATATCCGGGTTCTCGCGGACGAACGCGACCAGTTCGTCGACGTAGGATTCGAACGGCGGGCAGTCGATCCCGGTCCCCGCGAGCGCCCGGCGCGTGTTCGGACACGCGTACCGCGTCGGATGATCGAGGTAGTCGATCGTCGCCGGTTCGGCCGGTATGCCGCGCGCCGCGGCGGCCCGCATGAGTCGCTTCGTGATCGGTTTCGTGCCGGGGATCGACACGACGCGGTGGCCCGCCGCGTCGGCGATCGCGTCGACGAAGTCCGGCACCGGAAGGGGTGCGGGATCGCAGAGCTGGTAGACCTCCCCGACGGCGTCCTCGCGGCCGCTCAGGTGGGCGATCGCGTCGATCACGAAGTCCCGCGGGACGACGTTGAGTTCGGCGTCGGTCGCGCCCGGCAGGCCGGTCGTGACCGAGAGCGCCGTCGGCTGGGAGAGGATCAGCCGGAGCAGGTAGTACGGACCGTCGTACTTGCCCGTCTCGCCGGTCTCGCTGTCGCCGACGACGATCGCGGGGCGGTAGATCGTCGCGGGGAGCCCCGCCTTCATCCGTTCCTGGACGAGGACTTCGGCCTCGTACTTCGTCCGCTCGTAGTGATTGTTGAACGACTGCCCCTCCCGCAGGTGCTCCTCGGTGAAGACGCCGTCGTAGCGGCCGCTGACGTAGCACGTGCTGACGTACTGGAACCGATCGACGTCGAGGTCCTCGGCGGCGTCGAGGACGTGTTCCGTCCCCCGGACGTTCACCGCCTCTGCGGGTCCGGGGTCGACCGCGAGGTCGTAGATCGCGGCGAGGTGGTAGAGTTCGTCGACGGCGCCGAGACCCGCGAGGCCGTCGTCGCCGAGTCCGAGATCGGACTCCGTGATGTCTCCCTCGTAGAGCCGAATGCGATCGTCGTCCGGACCGGCGATCTCGGCGGCCCGTCGCTCGGCTAGCTCCCGGTACTTCGGCTGGACGAGGCAAGCGATCGGACCGTCGCCGCGGGCGAGCAGGCGCTCGATCAGCGCCGAGCCGAGGAAGCCGGGGAAGCCGGTGAGCAACACCCGCGGCTCGCGCGTCCCGTCGCTCATCGGACCCACCGTCGGAGCGCCGAGACGATCGGAAGTCGCCGCTGCAGGCGCGTCAGGGCGATCATCCCGCGGGCGTACCACGAGTTCGGGACGCCCGGCGGCGCGTCGAGCGGCCCGATCCGGGAGGTAGCGATCGTCCGCGGTTCGAGGTAGCGCTCGATCCCTTCGCGGCCGTGGCGTCGGCCCAGGCCGGAGTCGCCGACGCCGCCCATCGGGGCGTCGACGGCGGCCCAGCCGGAGACGTAGGCGTCGTTGACGCAGACGGTGCCGCAGTCGATCTCGTGGGCGACAGCGCGGCCCCGGTCGCGATCGCCGCTCCAGACGCTCGCGTTCAGGCCGTAGTCGGAGTCGTTGGCCCGCTCGATCGCGGTCGCGGCGTCGGGCACCGGTTCGACCGAAACGACGGGGCCGAACGTTTCCTCGCAGGCGACCGTCGAATCGGGCTCGACGTCGGTCAGGACCGTCGGCTCGTAGCAGTACGGCCCGACGTCGGGCCGGTGGCGACCACCGGTGAGCACCGACGCGCCCGATTCGATCGCGTTCTCGACGTGGGAGTCGACCCGATCGAGCTGATCGCCGTCGATCAGCGAGCCGACGTCGGCCTCGAAGTCGAAATCGGTGCCCAGTGAGAGCCGACGCGTCGCGCCGACGAACGCGTCGCAGAAGTCGTCGTACAGCGGTTCCTCGACGTAGATCCGCTCGGCGGCGAGACAGAGCTGGCCGGCGTTCGTGAAACAGGCCTGGACCGCGCCGCGGGCGGCGGTCCCGACGTCGGCGTCGTCGAGGACGACCAGCGGGTTCTTCCCGCCGAGTTCGAGCGAGCAGTCGATCAGGTTCCGCCCGGCCTGCTCGGCGACGACTCGGCCCGTCTCGGTACTCCCCGTGAAGGCGACGTAGTCGACCCGATCGATCAGCGCCGGGCCGATGACCGGTCCCTCGCCCGTGACGACCTCGAAGACGCCCGCTGGCAGGCCGGCCTGCTCGAGTAATTCGGCCAGCGCAAGCGCGACGAACGAGGTCTTCTCGTCGGGTTTGAGGACGACGGCGTTGCCGGCGATCAGCGCGGGGATGGCGTCGGTCAACGAGAGCGTGACCGGGTAGTTCCACGGCGAGATGACGCCCACGACGCCGACCGGGTCGTACGTCACTCGCGCGGTCGTCGCCGGCGGGAACGCGCCGCGTCGCCGCTCGTCGGTGAGGGTGTCGGGTCCCCGATCGGCGTAGTACGAGCAGGTCAGCGGGACGTCGAGGATCTCCTCGACGGCGTGGTTGCGGGACTTGCCCGTCTCGAGTTGCAGGAGGTCGAGCAGTTCCGCCCGGCGTTCGAGCACGAGGTCGCCGAACCGATCGAGGATCGCGGCGCGTTCCTCGACGGGCCGATCGGCCCACTCCGTCTGGGCCCGGCGAGCGCGTTCGACTGCGGCGTCGACGTCCCGCTCCGTACACGCGGGGATCGTTCCGATCTCGGCGTCCGTGGCGGGTGCCCGGACGGCGATCGTGTCGGTACCCGCGGCGGGGACGCGGTTCGAAAGCGTCTCCAGCCGACTGGGCGCGAGTCCGGCGTCGGCGAGGATGGCGGATGGTAACTCCGTATCGGGTGCCATGGCTCAGTTTCGTTCAGCATAACTGTTCGTGCAGTGATGTTTCTTTGCGTTGCGGCGACTGTTCTCCCGTCCGAATCAGGCGATCGAGTCGGCGCCCTCGAAGGCCGCGCGGACCCGATCGGCGACCGTCGTCTCGTCACCGGCCGTCGAGACCGCCAGTGCGGCCCTGATTCGGGCCTTCCACGGCGGGAGGTCGCCGCCCGCGATCGCGCCGCCCTCGAGCAGGGTCTTCGCGCCGCCGGGGCCACCGTACAGTCCGGCCGTCGTGCCGGCGTGACAGCGCGAGGTGAGCACGACCGGCACGCCGGCGTCGATCGCGTCTTCGAGCGCCGCGCCGAGGTCGCCGGTCGCGTTCCCGAGGCCGGTGCCGGAGACGACGATAGCGTCAACGCCCTCCTCGAGCGCGCGCTCGACCTGCCGGCCGTCGACGCCCATCGCGTTCGTGACGAGTTCGACCCGGACGTCGGGGTCGATTCGCGCGCCCGGGATCGGGTCGACGTCGCGTCCCGGCTCGCGGAGGAACCGGAACCCGTTCGGGGTGCGTTCCGCGACCGGGCTCGCGTCGGGCGACTGGAAGGTCTCGAGTTTGCTCGTGTGCGATTTCACGACCCAGCGGGCGGCGTGGACGGCGTCGTTGAACGCGAGGTAGCTGCCGCCGGCCGCTCGAAACCGCTCGTGGCTGGCGGCGCGGACCGCCACGAGAAGGTTCGTCGGGCCGTCGGTTCCCAGCTGGTCGAAGGGCCGCTGTGCGCCCGTGAAGACGACCGGCACGTCGGTCTCGGTGACCAGCGCGCAGTAGTAGGCCGACTCGGCCATCGTGTCGGTGCCGTGGGTGACGACGACGCCGTCCGCGCCTTCTTCTGCGGCGCGCTCGACCGCGTCGACGATCCGTCCGGCGGTCTCGAAGTCCATCTGGAAGCCCGAGACCTGGCAGACGTCGTCGACGTCGATCGCGGCGTAGTCGGCCAGTTCCGGGACGGCCTCGACGAGGTCGTCGCCCGACTCCGAGGGGGTCTTCCCGCTTTCGCCCTCGCCGGAGGTGCTCGCGATCGTTCCGCCCGTGCTGACGACTCGAACGTGTGGCATGCCCGTCTCTCTCGTCCCGAGGCAGTAAGTCTCTCCGCGATCGACCGGCGGCCGACCGGCGAATCAATACCCTCATTGGCCGGCGCCGGTGACTGAGAGACGAACGCGTGTACCGACTGGCAGACGACGAGACGTCGACCCTCGAACGCGAATGATCCGTTGGCGCTACCGAGAGACCGTCCTGACGCTGTGTACGCTCGCCTTTTTCGCGACGATGGTCGGTCGACTGGCGATCAGTCCGGTGGTCCCGCTGATCACCGACGAGTTCGGGGTCTCGAACTCGGTGATCGGAATCGCGCTGTCGGGGATGTGGATGGCCTACTTCGCCAGTCAGTTCCCGAGCGGCGTCCTCGCGGACCGCTTCGGGGAGCGCCCCGTGATCCTCGTCGCCGTCGGGGGAACCGCGATCGCGAGCCTCTTTCTCGCGGTCGCGCCGCTCTTTGCACTCTTCGTGGTCGGAACGATCGCCCTCGGCGGCGTCGCCGGACTCCACTACAGCGTCGCGACGACGCTACTGGCCCGGACCTACGACGAACTCGGAACCGCGATCGGCGTCCACAACAGCGGCGGTCCCGCGGCCGGCCTGATCGCCCCGCCGATCGCGGCCTGGATCGGCGTCCGGTACGGCTGGCGGCCGGCGGTCGCGATCGGCGCCGTGATGGCCGTTCCGGTCGCCGTGCTGTTCGCGTGGCGGATCCGCCCGACGGAGCCGCGCCGGCCCGACCAGCCCATGCGCGAACGGTTCGAACTCGGGCCCGTCGTCGCGTTGCTCTCCCGTCCGGAGATCGCTTTCCCCGTCGTGCTCGCGACTCTCGGCGCGTTCGTCTGGCAGGCGACCTCCTCGTTCCTGCCGACGTTCCTGGTCGCCCACCGCGACCAGTCGACCGAACTCGCCGGCGTTGTCTTCGCGGCCTACTTCGTCGTGCAGGCGATCACGCAGGTCGGCGTCGGGGCGGCCTCCGATCGGTACGGGCGCGACGTCACTACGGCGGCCTGTATGGTCCTCGCTGCCTCCGGGTTCGTCATGCTGGTCGCCGTCCCGGGACCGATCGCGCTCGGCGCGGCGGTCCTGCTGATCGGAATCGGCCTCGGCTGGGGAGCGGCCCTACTGCCGCGGTTCATGGACGTCCTCTCGGACGCCGAGCGGGGGGCCGGCTTCGGCCTCGTCAGGAGCGTCTACGGTTTCGTCGGCGCGCTGGGATCGGTCGTGACCGGCACGCTGGCCGACCTCTTCGGCTGGGGCGTCGCCTTCGCCGTCCTCGCGGCCCTGCTCGCGCTCGTGTTCTGCGCGCTCGCCGTTAACTGGGCGCTGTCGCTCGGCTACTGAGATGGACCGATCGTTACGGGGCCGTCGACCCCGGTGTTTCGACTGGAACAACGGGCCGGGTGTTTCTCCCGTAGTCACGATCGCGCTATATACGCCAGCGGAGCTCTTCGCGTCGATGGCTACGCCGCAACGAACTATCGTAGCAACTGAAAGTCGATGCACACCTGATCACAGGACGGCTTTGCGATCGGTGTGTAAATCGTTTCAGTTGCTACTATCGAGGAGCGGCACGGTGTACGGACTGCGGCCGGTCGATGGCAGTCTGGCTCTCGGCGGGCGACGTCGTTCACTCGATCGGATGCACCGACGGCTGTCCCTGCGGCGGGACGGCGTTTCGAGTGCTCGCGTAATGGGGAATCGCGTCAGTGCGCTCGAGCGCCGATCCCCCACGTCGCCTGAAAGCCCCGGCCTTTAGCCGCTTCGCGGCGTCGGTTCGGTGTGTCGAGCACCGAGGAAGCGGTCCGGACGCTGTCCGATCTCGGCCTCACGGAGTACGAGGCACGCTGTTTCGTCGCATTGACTCGCATCTCCACGGGGACGGCCAGAGAGATCAGCGAGGTCGCCGACGTTCCCCGATCGCGGGTCTACGACACGATCGAACGGCTCGAGCGGAAGGGACTGGTCAGCGTCCAGCAATCCGACCCGCGCCAGTATCGCGCCGTTCCGGTCGAGACGGCGTGCGAGCGACTCCGCGACGCCTACAACTCTCGGATCGACGCCGCAGAAACCGCCCTCCAGCAGGTCGAACATCCGGGCTCCGTGAAGAACGAGGGGATGTGGTCGATCTCGCGAAGCGAGTACGTCACCGATCGCGTCGTCGCCTTTCTCGAGGACGCCGCCGACTCGATCCACCTCCTCGTCGCCAGCGAGGAGGTGATCGGCGATCGCGTCCGCGAGCACCTCCGCGACGCCGCCGATCGGGGCGTGAGCGTGTTCGTCGAAGTACCCACGGGCGACCACCGGGCCGCATTCGAAGCCGAAGTTCCGAACGCGTCGGTCGTCGTCGCGCCGGATCTCGACGCCCCCGACCCGGTGTACGGCGAATTGCCGGCGAAGCTGCTGCTGATCGACGGGGAATCGGTCGTCGCGACCGGCATCAAAGAGCGCGGGCATCCGGACGTCGTCCAGGAAACGGCGGTCTGGACGTACGGCCGCGATCACGGGTTCGCCGTGTGGATGCGCGAACTGCTGGACAACCGACTCGCGAACCTGTCGGCCGATCGAGAGTCGAATCGGTCGGAATCCTCGGATCGCTGATCGGAATCCAGGCGCGATCGATCGAGTGAACGATCGTGTGTACGCACCCCTACAGGGGATCCTTCGGTCGCGGCGTCGGAGGTCGTATATAAATGCACGGTCGTTCAGGGTCACCGACGTGTCACCCGGCCGCTCGATCCCGGTCGCTCGTGCCGGTTTTAGGCCGTCCTAGCTCGATCGATCGTCGACGTCACAGGGGAGACAGTGCATACTTTTAAGTGTCCGTCCCTCGTTTGACCCTGCTAGCAATGGCCATAGATCCACAATTTACGGAAAACCGTGAAAACGTCGACGAACACAACGGCCACGAGGTCTGGGGGCCGGTCGACGAACCCGAGGAACTCGGTATCCACGGCACGCACGTCGCGGTCGACTTCGACCTCTGTATCGCGGACGGGGCCTGTCTCGAGGACTGCCCGGTCGACGTCTTCGAGTGGGTCGACACGCCGGGCCACCCCGAAAGCGAGCGGAAGGCCGACCCGGCCAACGAGGCCCAGTGCATCGATTGCATGCTCTGCGTGGACGTCTGCCCGGTCGACGCGATCGACGTCGACGCCGGCCGGACGGCCTGATACGGTTTACAGTAAGTCATTTTCGGCGCAACCGCGATCTGGGCGGCGGTTGCGCCGGTACATCGTTATAGCAATCCGTATGACGGCTCGGATCGATCGAATCGACGCGAAAATCCTCGTTACTCGGCGCGGTCGACGTCGACTTGCTCCTTGAGCGTCTCGAGGCCGTCGGCTTCGGCGAGTTCCTGCAACCGCTCGCGGAAGTGTTCCTCGCAGAGGCCGACTTTGAGTCCTTCGGATTCGGCAGCGAAGGCGGCCTCGCGGTCGCAGTAGTGGCAGTTCATAGACGCCCATTGGGACCACTCCGCATTGAACCCTCCGCTATCGACCCATAGTTCTGTCACCGGTCTGCCAGCCCGAGCCGACGGTACTCGTCGGCGGTGAGGCCCGCGAGGCCGAGTTCGTCGCCGTGAGCGTCGCTCCCGCCGGTCACGAGCAGTCCCTCCCGTTCGATCGCCCGCTCGACCGGCCCCAGGTCGACGTCCCGATCGTAGGGATAGGGCAACTCGACGGCGTCGAGGTCGCCCGCGTGGGCGAGGGCCCGCTCCGGGTCGCCGTACCGGAGTGGATGGGCCAGCGACACGATCGCACAGGCGTCGGCGAGCACGCGCCGACCGCGATCGAACGACGGGATCTCCCGCGCCACGAAGCACGGGTCGCCGTCCCCGATGAGGCCGTCGAAGGCGTCCCGGTAGTCGTACTCGACGTCGGGATGGGCCGCGATCGCGCGGGCGACGTGGGGTCGGCCGAACCCCTCGTCGACGGTCACGCCGAGGTCGACGCCGAGGCGGTCCTCGACGCAGTCGACGATGGCCTGCCCCCGCTCCCGGCGGTTCGCCTGGATTCCCTCAACCAGTGCCGCGAGGTCGGCGGTCGGTTCGACGCCGTATCCCAGCAGATCGACGCGCTGCGGGCCGTCTCCGCCGGTATCGGTTTCCGCAGTCGCGTCCGTCAGTTCGACCCGGAGTTCGATTCCGTGGACGATCGTCACCCCCTCGCGTTCGATGGCAGGGTCGTCGAACGGCTGTAGTCGATCGTGGTCGGTGAGGGCGACGACGTCCACGCCGGCGTCGCGGGCTGCGGCCGGGACCGCCTCGAGTTCGAGTTGGCCGTCGGACCGCGTCGTGTGGACGTGCAGATCGGCGTACGGCATACCGCACTCGAGTCACGCCGCCCGGAAAGGCGTTTCTCATACGGCCTTCGGTCGGTTCGAAGACGGGTCGCCGGCCGCCGATCGCACGTGTACGGCGTCGTCTCGAAGGCCCCTCTAGCAGTATTAGGTATGGGATCACGCTAGAGAACGTATATGGACAATGTTTATAATTATCGTTCACGCAGGTTTGCGTGTAATGCTGCTCAATGGCACCGGCGAAGTCATCGACGACTACGAGTACCCCGCGACAACCGAGGAACTGATCGCAGAACACGGCGACCGTACCCTCGAACTCCCGAACGGCACCGAGACGGTCGCAGAGGTACTCGCCCGCCTCGAGTCCGAAACCTTCGAAACCCCGGAGGACGCCCGCTTCGCCGTCTACTCTGCAGTGAGCGACAAGGCGATCGGTCGCGTCGGTTACAGCGACCGCGATCCGACGCCGGTCGGCAGTCCGTACGCGCCGGACGCCGTCTCGTTCTAGGGACCGAACTTTTTTACCGGGGACATCGCGACCAGCCGAAGGCAGGTCGCTCGATCCCCGCCGAAAGACGTCGATGAAAACAGGCCGAGCGCGAACTTCGTTCGCACTCGGGGAAATCGGTCGCTTCGCGATCGGTACGCCTGACGCTCGTCTCGAACCGGGTCAGTCCAGAAATTCGATCGCGTCGTCGAGGTCCAGCGGAACCGATCCCTTCCGGTAGCCCTCGACGTGGCCGTCCGGGCGGACGCGGTAGACGACCGCCGGTCGGTGGCGGACGTCGGGTTGTTCCCCGCGAACGGCGTTCCAGGCGTCGTCACGGAAACTCGAGCAGTCGACGAACAGGGTCGCGCCGCCGCCGTGTTCGGCGAGCTGGCCGTTGGTCTTCGTCTCGGCGGTGTCGCGGACGGCCGCGACCGGGCCGGCGGCGGCGCGGTTTTTCGGCGGTTGCGGGCGCGTGACCTCGACGAGACGGTTCGTCTCGTCGTCTTTCGCGCGGAAGTCGAGCGAGTGGCCCGTCGTCACCTCGATTTCGGGGACGACGTCGTAGTCGGCGTCGACGAGGATCTTCGCGGCGATGAACTCGGCCATCGCGGCGCTCATCCGGACCCGATCGACGTGATCGCTGGTACCGAGTTTGCCGGACATGACGTGTCGGTACTCGTCGAGCGCGCCCGTCGCGAGGAAGTCCTCGAAGAACTGCGTCGTTTCGCGACGGCCGGCATCGGGGAAGCCGGCGGCGTGTTCGCGGAAGAACGCCCGCGTCGATTCGCGGCCGTCCTTGGACATGAAGACGGGAAGGAAGAACCACGAGATGTGCGGGTAGTCCGCGAGCCACGGATCATCCTCGTGGAGCGTCGAGAGCAGTTCCCGCTGGGTCCAGCGGGCGACGTGATACGGAATCTCGCGCCAGCCGAACTTGTCGGTGCGCCACAGCGACGACGGCGTCTCCGTGTTGCCCATCCAGTAGGCGCCGTCGTCGCTGTGCGCGAACAGTGCGACGTCGCCGTTTGCCATCTCGAAGCGGTGCGTCGTCCAGTCGGCACCGATGTCGTATCGCGGTGCGACCGCGGTGGCCCCGATGTTCGATCGGAGCGGCTGGAGAATGTCGTGTCGAACGCGCTGCTCGCTCCAGGTTTCGGGCGAGTATCGAAAGCGAAGGGGCCGTGCCACACGGTCACTACGGCTCCGGGGTGCATACGTTTTACGCGCCGGCCGGACGTTAACGACCGTTACATTAATGTGCGACAGCTTCCTACATGAGTATACTTACCATGTCAATGGGTGCCTATGACGAGGACGAGCACGAGCGCCGCGAACAGCAGGCCTCCAAGGTCGACACGGATTTCGACGACGAGCGGACGATCTATCACGGTAAGGTCGAGTACGACTCCGGCGATTCGGCCGAAGCGCTGCTGAACAAGTTCGAGGAGATCCAGTCGAACTAGTGGTGGCCGTTCGAACCGCGTTCTTCTTCCCGAATCGGTGATCGTCGCTGGAGTCGTCCCGAGAGCGTCGCGACCGTCAGGACCGCGATCACGTGGCCGACGAGCGCCCCGAGCAGGAGCGGGTGGCCGAGGACGAACGGCACCAGCAGCAACTGTCCGGCGGCGAAGGCGACGTTGAATCTGTCGGCGCGCGCGTAGCGACGGCTCGTTTCCGGGTCGAACTCGTAGGCGACCGATCGCCAGAGGCCGGCGACGCTCGCCCACCAGCACGTGCCGATCCGGTAGACCACGTCCCAGCAGACGAGCAGCGCCAGCGCGACCGCCGGGGCGGGCGGGTCGGGCCCGAGCCACGTAACCAGTAACGACTGGCCGGCCGTCCGCGGATCGGTGACGAACAGGTACGTCACGAGCAGGACGAACGCGACGACGCCGAGGACGACTTCGACGCTCGAGCCGAACAGGACCCGCCGGTAGCCCTCCGGCGTCGGGAGCCGGCGAACGGCGCGACTGAACCGGAGCATGAGCCAGCTCCCCCCCGTCGCGACGAGCACGGCGATCGTTCCCGGCACCACCGCCTCCCAGAGACCGTAGCTGGCCGCCACCGCGAGGATTGCGAGTTCGAACGCGGAGAACTGGACGACGATCGCCGCCCGATCGGAGCGGTCGAGCCCCGGAATCGCGCCGACGAGGCTCTCGTAGACCCACGTCTCGCCGTACTCCGGTGACCGACTCATCAGTCGGAGCCCCGCATCGCTGCTCGCTCGCGGTCGACGTCCTCCTCGCTCGGCTCCGCCCCGATCGCGTCGCGGACGGCGGTCTCGAACGGCGTCAACTCGAGGTCGACGAGCCGCTGGAGCCGATCGTCGGTCACCACGACGGGGTTGCGGACGCCCTCGATCAGGGGATGGGCCAGATCCGCCGGGACGTCGGTGACGAGGTCGACCCAGTACGCCGACAGCCGCGGGCTCAGCACCGGGACGGGGACGATGATCGGTTCGCGACCGGTCGCCACGGCGGCCGTCTCCGTCAGCAGGTCTCGATACGTGAGCACGTCCGGGCCGCCGATCTCGTAAACCTCGCCGGCCGTCTCCGGCAGGTCGAGGACCGCAAGCAGGTACGCGATCACGTCGTCGATCGCGATCGGCTGACAGGCGACGTGGACCCACTGGGGCGTCACCATGACCGGGAGCCGGGTCGCGAGCTGGCGAATCATCGCGAAGCTCGCGCTCCCGTCCCCGACGATGATGGCCGCGCGGAGGACGGTCACGTCGGCCGTCCCCTCGGCGAGCGTCGACTCGACCGCGCGACGCGAGGCGAGGTGGGGCGACAGGTCGTCGCCGTCGTCGCCGAGGCCGCTGAGATAGACGATCCGATCGACGCCGGCGGCGCTCGCCGCGCGTTCGAAGTTCCGCGCCGCCCGTCGATCCCGCTCGACGAAATCGCCGCGGCCCCCCATCGCGTGGATCAGGTAGTACGCGACGTCGACGCCGTCGAGACTCGACTCGAAGCTCCCCGGGTCGAGCACGTCACCTTCGACGACCGTCACGTCGGGAGGCGGGTCGTACGCGCTGGCGTCCCGGACGAGAACGGTAACCGCGTGCTCGGTGTCGCGAAGGGCAGCGACGAGGCGACGGCCGACGAACCCGCTGGCCCCGGTCACCAGAACGTGCATGCGCCCACGTACGCGGGATGCGGGCTTAAGGCTCGTGTCGCGCCGGTACGGCCCCCGATCGCCGTTCGCGGTGGATCGCTCGATCGCGGCTCGGCGGTTCCGTGGTCACTCGACCGTACCCCAATCCGGCGTCTTCGGGGTCACTCGATCGCGTCCCACCCCGGCGTTTCCGGGGCCCCTCGCGCGTCTTCGATCGTCTCCGCGACGGCGGCGGGCGGGACCGTCCCGTCGGTTCGCCGGTATCGCTCGGTCCACTCGCGGATTGCGGGGGCGACCCAGGGTTCGCTGGGCCCGTCTCCGCCGATCGTGCGCTCCTCGGGACCGTCCTCGGCCCCCGCCGCGATCGCCTGTGTCTTCGCCTCCTCGTAGTGCGGGTCCGAGATCGCGGTCGTGCCGGGACTCGAGGCCGCGGCGACGGCGACGAGTTCCGCGCGGTCCGTGGCCGTGAGGTCGCCGCTCGCGGCCCTGCTGACGATCCCTGCGAGCCGTTCCGGTTCGGGATGACAGAAGAGTTTCGCCCCGATCGCCTGCGACCCCAGCAGGAGTCCGTCGGGGTCGTCGTGATCGTCGTCGACCAGCCGATCGCCGCCGAAGGCCGCCTCGACGCGCTCGCACTCGGTCTCCTGGTCGAGCGCGAGGTTGTGTTCGGGATACGCTCCGCACTCCTCGGGGTAGAGCGCGTCGTCGTCGTGGATTCGACACTGGAGCGTCGCGGGATCGAGGAATACGCAGGTCGGCAGCCACGCCTCCGCGTCCCGCCCGAACGGGGCGACCGGTTTCGGCGGTTTCCGCAGCCCGACGAAGAACGCCGGACGGCCCGCGACGGCGGCGACGCTGATCCCGTCGATCTCGACGCCCTCGCTTTCGTCGGCGGCGCGCCAGAACCGGGGCGTCATGGCCGCCGCCAGCCCGCGATCGAGGAACGATCGCACCTCGTCGCGGGTCAGCGGGACGAAGCTCGGGTCGTCGTCGAGAGGCTCCCTGCGTGGCCCGTCGGCATCCGGGTTTCGGGGACCGCGGCGATCGGGCCGGCTCCCGTCTTCGTCGTGGCCGTCGATCGACTCGCGCAGCGATCGCCAGTCCAGACAACAGCCGGCACAGCCGTCACAGTGCACCTCCATGCGCGGCGGTACCACGTCGTCGCCTATAACCACTCGGGCGGCGTCTTCGGGTCGGGGGAACGACTTTCAGCGTTCGGGACGCAGTCGCTCGTATGGGACAGGGTACCTGCGACGGCTGCGGTCGATCGGTCACGGCCGCCGGGAGCGTGGCCAACCTCTGGACCTTCGGCGACCGGGACGGCAGCGAGGGGACGGGCATGACCCTGGAGTTCGAGGACGGCTCCGAACACCACCTCTGTTATCCCTGCATCGAGGCCCTGCCCGATCATCCGACGGCGGCCGACGTCGAACGGCTCTCACAGGTCGACGAGGAGACGTCTCGGTTCCGATAAAAACGGGACGCGGCCGCGATCGGGGCGGTCGCGACCGAACCGTAACCCAACCGGAACCTGGAGTGTATGTACTGCGATCGCGCCGCACTGCACCGCAAGCGGAAGGGGTGGGATTTGAACGCCACGAGGCACGGTGGCCGCCGCGGGGCCGAAGGCACCGCGGTGCTCTACCGCTGAGCGACCCTTCCGCACGTGAGACCGACGGCCGAGTTCGTATTCGTAATCCGTCGGTTACCGGCGGGTAACGGCCGCCTACGGACGAGTGGGCTCGGCAGGAAGCGCGCGTCGGACCGCTCGATCACGAGGATGTCGCGGCGTCGGGCGACTCGACCGCCGTCGCTCGCGCCGCCGTCGCCTTGAACGAGGCGACGAGATCCCGCCCGATCGCGAGGTCCAGTCGATCGCGACTCGCCCGGGTGACGAGCGCCTGGAGTTCGGCGTCGCCGTCCAGCGCCAGGGTCACCCTGACGATCGCGTCGCCCGCTTCGAGGTCCTCGACGGTCCCCGCGAACCGGTTCCGGAGGCTGGTTCGATCCGCGTCGGGCGCGTCCCTGGGATCGGTCAAGACGACCGCGTCCGAGCGGACGCTGACCTGGACCGCGGTCGCTTCCGGCGGCACGAGCGCCAGGATCGACCCGATCGGCGTTTCGACGGTCGCGAGTTCGCCCGTCCGGTCCCGGACGGTCCCCCGAAAGACGGACTCGGTGACCCGCGCGACGCCGCCGAGTTCGGCGTCGTGACGATCGAATCGTCGCTGGAGGGATCGCGCCGTCGCGGTGAGTTCGGTCCCGCCGCCGCCGCTCCCGCCTCGCTGGCGTTCGGTGATCGGGCCGACGGCGTCTTCGATCTCGACGATCCGGTTCTGCAGGCGCGCGTACGATCGCCCCAGTTCCTCGGCCGCCCGGTGCATCGAGCCGTAGCGGTCGATCGCGTCGAGCATCTCCATGTCCCGTCGATCGATCGTGACGTCGTCGACGGCCAGTTTCGTGGTGTACTCCTTTTCGATCGTCATCGGTGTGAGTCCCGTTCCGTGCGCCGCAGGGCGGCGACGGCGTCCTCGGTGCTCAGTATATCAGTTCGCCCTCGATAAATTTCCGGGTGCGATCGTCGCGCGGATCCTCGAACACCCGCTCGGCGGGTCCCTCCTCGATGATCCGGTCCCCGAGGAGGACGGCGACCTGGTCCGCGATCCGCTCGGCTTGGTGCATGTCGTGGGTCGCGACGACGACGCCGATCCCCCGGTCGCGCGCCTCGCGAACCGCGTCCTCGATGACCGACGTGTTTCGTGGATCGAGGTCAGACGTCGGTTCGTCGAGCAGGAGCAGGTCGGGATCGTACGCGAGCGCACGGGCGAACGCAACCCGCTGGGCCTCCCCGCCGGAAAGCGACGACGCGTCCTGGTCGGCGTACTCGCGCAACCCGACGACCTCGAGCGCGTCGAGTGCGTCGCCGGTCCCGTTGGTCCGACCGACGACACTCGCGAGTTCGTGACGGATCCGATCCGGCCAGGGCTTCCGGACCCGGAGGCCGTAGGTGGCGTTCCGCCGGACGCTCGTATCGAAGAGGCTCGCGTCCTGGAAGACCATCCCGATCCGCCGCCGGTACGCGAGGCGCCGCCGTTCGGACAGGTCCCAGACGTCCTCGCCCTCGAACTCGATCGCCCCGCGGTTCGGGGGGTCGAAGAGCGCGAGGAGTCGGAGCAGGGTGGACTTGCCGACCCCCGAGGGGCCGATGATCGCGACGACCTCGCCGGGCGTTACCGAGAGGGAGACCCCCTCGAAGACGGGGTCGGCCCCGTAGCCGTGGTGGACGTCGATCGCCTCGAGCGTCATCGGTGCCCTCCCTCGTCGCTGCCGAGTCGGATCACGACCGCGTTGACGAGCAGGACGAGCACGACGAGGATCCCGCCGAGGAGCAACGCGGTGTCGAACCGGCCCTGGCGGGCCTCTAGCTGGATCGCGGTCGTCAACGTCCGCGTCTTCGAGGTGCCGTCGGAGCCGGCGATGTTGCCTCCGACGATGAGGACGGACCCGACCTCGCTGATCGCGCGGCCGAACCCCGCCAGAACCGCCGTCGCGATCCCGTAGCGCGCCTCTTTGATCGTCACGAGGGCGACGTCGATCCGCGTGCCGCCGACCGCGTACGCCGCCTCGCGGACGTTCTCCTCGACGCTGCTGACCGCGGCGAGGCTCACCCCGGTGATCACCGGCGTCGCGAGGACGAACTGCGACATGATCATCGCCTCCGGAGTGAACACGAGGTCGAGCATCCCGAGCGGTCCCTGGCTGGACACCAGAAACAGGACGAGGAGGCCGACGACGACGCTCGGGAACCCCATACCGGTGTTGATGACCGAGGTGACCAGCCCCTTCCCGGGAAAGTCCGCGAACCCGACGAGGAGCGCGACCGGGACGCTACAGATCGTGCTCAGCGTAACAGCGAGGAGACTGACGTATAACGAGACGCGGACGATGCTTCGCACGTAGTTCCACTCGAAGGGGAACTCCGCGAGCGGCGACGCGATCGCGATGCCCTCGGCGAACGCCGGCACGGTCGCAACGCTTTCCACTATCATTCCGACTCCGAATCACCGTCCGTGCCACCGCCGTCTTCCCAGCTCCACCCCTCGGGGACGTACTGTCGGAAGTTCGGCTCCTCCGACAGGGCTTCCGGGAAGAACAACTGTTCGCCCTCGACGGTGTAGTTCTCGATGATCGACTGGCCCTCGGGGCTCGTGATGTAGCCGATGTACGCCAGCGCGAGGTCGTAGTTCACGTCGTGGATCTTCGGGTTGACGGCGACGATCCCGTACGGGTTCATCAGCAGTTCCGGCCCGCCCTCGACGGGCCCCTGGACGTGAATTTCGAGGTCGATGTCGCTCTGCATCGACAGGTAGGTTCCGCGATCGGCCAGCGTGTACGCCCCCTGTTCGTTGGCCTGGACGAGCACCTCGCCCATGCCCTGTCCGGCCTCCATGTACCAGTCGCCGAAGCTCTCGGGATCGAGTCCCGACTCCTCCCAGAGCGCGAGCTCCTTTGTGTGAGTCCCCGAGTTGTCGCCGCGCGAGACGAACATCGACTCCGAGTCGGCGATCGCCTGGAACGCGGTCGTCACCTCCTCGCTTCCGGCGATGCCCGCCGGATCGTCGGCCCCGCCGACGACGACGAAATCGTTGAACATGAGGTCGCGTCGGTTGACGCCGTACCCTTCCGTCATGAACTCGTCCTCGAGCGATCGGGCGTGGACCATTACGACGTCGGAGTCCCCGTTTCGAGCGGTCTCGAGGGCCGCACCCGTTCCCTGCGCGACGGTGTCGACGGTGACGCCGTACCGGTCCTCGAAGGGTGCGTTCAGTTCGTCGAGGAGGCCCGTATCGTCGGTGCTCGTCGTCGTGGTGAGCGTGAGCGTTTCGCCGCTGATCTCGGGTCCGCCGTCGGACTCGTCGCCGCTGTCCGACGTACAGCCGGCGAGGCCGATTGCTGCACTGGTTCCGATCGCGGCGACGAACTCTCGCCGTTGTATCGTCATAGATACTACGACCGACCGGACGGAGAAATAGCTTTGGGTAGTCGAATAACGACATCTGGTTATCGCGACTCGCGTCCGGGACCGGTCGGCGTGCGGTTTCTGAACCACCTCTCGCCGGCAGTAATCGGATCTGGTTACGATCCGTCGACTCGCATCGATCGATTTCGATCAGCGATCGAGACGGTCCGTAGCATTTAGGACGCGGCCCCGCGGTGACTCGAACGGTGAATCCCGATCGGATCTTCGAGGCGTTCCCCGCGCCGAGCTATCGCGGGGCCCAGGAGCAGGCCCTCCGGGACATCCGCGACGCGTTCGCGGCGGGCAACGACGTCGTCCTCGTCCGTGCGCCGACCGGGAGCGGCAAGTCCCTGCTCGCACGGGCGATCGCGGGCTGTGCCCGGACGATCGACGAGGCCGACCCGAGCGAGGCCGCCGGCGCGTACTACACGACGCCGCAGGTGTCCCAGCTTGACGACGTCGCGGCCGACGACCTGCTCGCGGACCTGAACGTCATCCGCGGCAAGTCCAACTACACCTGCATCCTGCCGAACGAGCGCAACACGCCGGTCAACCAGGCCCCCTGCGTCCGCGAGCGCGGCTACGACTGTTCGGTCAAGCACCGCTGTCCGTACTTCTCGGATCGGGCGATCGCGTCGAACCGATCGATCGCGGCGATGACGCTCGCCTACTTCATGCAGACCGCGGGTAGCGAGGTCTTTCGCAAGCGCGACGTCGTGGTCGTCGACGAGGCCCACGGGCTCGCCGAGTGGGCCGAAATGTACGCGACGATCCAGCTGGGACCGCGAACGGTGCCGTTCTGGGACGAGTTGCGCGTCCCCGCGGTCGACGGCCTCGATCGGGCCGCCCGCTACGCGGAGGCGCTCGCCCAGCAGTGCGAGCGCCGGAAGGACGAATTGCTCGCCCAGGACTCGCTCACGGCCGCGGACGTGCGCGAGCGCGATCGGCTACAGGAACTCATCGGGGAACTCGACTGGTTCGTCTCCGACTACCGGGATCCGGAGAGTCCGACGACGTGGCTGGTCGATCAGTCGGAGCCGCGATCGGCCGACGCCGCCGACGGCGAGGCCGAGGCCGAGGGCGAGGGCGAGGACGACGAACCGCAGGGCGGCCCGCTGACGATCAAGCCGATGAACCCCGAGAAGTACCTCCAGCACACCGTCTGGGATCGCGGGAACAGGTTCGCCCTGCTGTCGGCGACGATCCTCAACAAGGAGGCCTTCTGCCGGCAGGTCGGCCTCGACCCCGGAACCGTCGCGCTCGTCGACGTTCCGCACACCTTCCCCGTCGAGAACCGGCCGCTGTACGACGTCACGCAGGGGAAGATGACCTACGAGCACCGCGACGAAACCACGCCCAAGATCGCCCGGACGATCGTCCGGATCATGCAGACCCATCCCGACGAGAAGGGGCTCGTTCACGCCCACTCCTACGACATCCAGGAGCGGCTGGCGGACCTGCTGGCGGATTTCGGCGTCGGCGATCGGGTCCGGACCCACAGTCGCGAGGACCGCGACGCCGACCTCGAGGCGTGGAAGGCGACGGACGATCCCGACGTCTTCCTCTCGGTCAAGATGGAGGAGGCGCTGGACCTGAAGGGCGACCTCTGTCGGTGGCAGGTGCTGTGCAAGGCGCCGTTCCTCAACACGAGCGACTCCCGGGTCGCCCACCGACTCGAGGAGGGGCAGTGGGCGTGGTACTTCCGGACGGCGCTCCGGACCGTGATCCAGGCCTGCGGGCGCGTCGTGCGCGCGCCGGACGATCACGGCGCGACCTACCTCGCGGACGCGAGCCTGCTCGACGTGTTCGATCGCGCCCGGTCGGACATGCCCGACTGGTTCGCCGACCAGGTCGATCGAATGGCCGACCCCGATCTGCCGGCGTTCGAGCCGCAGGCCGCGCTCGCGAGCGAATCGACGGCAGGCGCAGCCACGGGAACGGGTCGGATCGATCGCGACGCCGCGCCGTCGCGGGGACGATCGGGGCGGTCGTCGCGCTCGAGTCCACTCGCCGACGTCTGGGATACCGACGAGTGACGTCCGTCTCGCCGTCACCGGCGACCGTACCGCTCACCGGTCAAAGAGAGCCGCCGAAACGCGGCGGATCGGAACTGGCTCCGAGTACTGGCATGACCTCGAATTCGATCCACCGTCCGGGCCGGCACTCGAGGCAAGGAACGCACGGATAAACTATCTACCTCCCGGAATACGTTACGTACTGTGAAACATGTTGCATACAACAGGACATGTTCCACGATGTGGTGCCACGGCCGAAATCGCCGATCGTCTCGTACGGCCCGCTGTCCGTCAGTCCCGGCGCACCCGCGACCAGTCTGCGGGTGCGCCGGGATCCCGGTACAGCGATCCGTATCACGCCGGGTCGTCGATCGCGACGGCGTCGATCCGGCGTGCAGCCGACTGCAGGTCCCGGTAGCGACGGGCCGCCCACGCCCGGAGGCGGGGGTCCGTGCTCTCGAGGGCGACGACCAGGTGGCCGCTGTCGTCGCAGGCGCCGAGAAACACCGTCTCCCCAACGAGCGCGAGCCCCATCGACGGGTCGTCGTCGGTGACGTACAGGTCGTAGTGGTCAAGCGAGAGCGACTGTCGGAACCGATCGGCGTAGCGCTCGGCGGCGACCTCGAACGTCGATTCGCCGAGGACGAGCGACGTCGGCGTCCCGGACCGAATGACTGGCGCGTGGATCGTCAGGAACTGGCGGTTGATAACGGGCGAGACGCCGCGGAGTCGATCGTCGTCCCCGACCGCGGCCGCGAACCGATCGGCGTACCACTCGATCGGTCGGTGCGGGTTCGTCTCGGTCGCGGTCGCCAGTTCGGCCGTGCGGAACCAGTCAATCTCGAGAGCGGCGGCGTCGACGTCGATCCGGGAGAGGAACGGCTCGACCCGGTCGAGGATTCCGAACCGGGTTCGCGTTTGCTGGTAAGTCTCGAGGGCGAGTTCGCCGGCCGCCGTCGCTTCGTAGCCGCCGTCGACGCGGGCGACCCAGCCGCGATCGGTCAACTCGCCCAGGGTCCGGTGGACCGTCGTCCGGGAGACGTCGGCGAACGAGACGAGGTCGGCGGGCTGGGCGGGTTCGACTGTCAGCCGATCGAGGACGTCGACGCGGGCGGGCGACCCCGAGAGATAGCCGATGCCCCGGTCCTGCTCGTCGGTCATATACGTTCTCGCTCATTCGCGGCGAAGTAAACAGTTCTGTTCGACGCCCGCGAGTTCTAATTGAATCGATCGGGGAATCGGCGGGATCGTGGGGGAACGGCTAGAACAGCGTCGACGCGCCCCAGGCGACCATCGAGGTCACCATGAGAACGGCGAACAGGAGCGCGATGATCTGGTTCTTGTCCATACCCGATGCAATTCGTTCCGCCGGCATGAATTTGACGACCGGCCGATCGCTTCCTCCGCGACGCGCGGTGGCTATCGGGCGTGACGGGCGATCCGCGACGGCCCGTCCACCGGCCGCCGGACGTCGGAAACTCAAACAGCCGTTTCACGTTACGTCGCGGTTTATACCGTCAGCCGCGGATGTCGTTCATATGCGACGACGGACGCTGCTGATCGGAACGACGCTCGCGTTGGCCGGATGCGTGGCCGACGGCGGCGAGAATCCGGGGACTGGAACCGATGCTGCGGGTGACGACGAGAACGCCGACGACGCGGACCCGGACTCGGTCGCCGGATCGGTCGACGGCGAAATAACGCGGCCCGAGTGCGAGGTCGAATCGGAGACCGTCGAGGTCGAGTACGGCGATGAAACCCGCGAGCACGAAACCGCCGCAACCGTCCCATACCCCGACCCTCCGTCCTCGTTCGCTCGAGACGCGGCGGTCGACTACGTCGAGACGTTCGAGGGTGCCTACGTGACACACGACGTCCTCTGCGATAGGCAGAGTTCGGGGGCCGTTCTCGACGTCGGCTACAGCGTCCGGACGACCGAGACGTTCGAGTGGTACGACGACGTCACGGTCGTGTTCCTCCTCCGAGCGGGCGGTGCGGTCTCGGGCACGGACGGCGAGGGGAACCTGTGGGAGGCGGACGTCGGCTACGGCGGTGTCGTCTACGCGATCGACGAAAGCGGTGCGGCACGCGCCGAGTTCGACGACGCACCCGCGCTGGATAGGGACAAGTACGAATCGAACGCGCCCGATCCACTCGAAAACGGGGATCTGGTGGCCACGTTCGAGTGAGCGGTCACCCGAACCGGGCGTCGACGACGACGTGAGCCACCCCGGCGCTGTGGCTCTTGACCCGCCGCCGATCGAGTATCGTTAGCTCCCGATCGGCCTCGTCGGCCGCCCGTTCGAGTCGCTCGATCGGCCGCTCCCAGAGTCGCGGTTCGGGCGTCGCCTCGTGGTAGTGGACGATCCCGCCCGGACGGAGCGCGGCCAGGGCGTCGTCGAGGAACGCGTGGGCCTCGTCGTCGCGAGCGTGTTCGTCCAGTTCGTCCCCATCGCCCTCGTCTCGCCCTCGTTCCTTCTCGTCGCCCGCGTCGGCGGCGCTCCCGTAGTATCCCATCACGACCCGATCGACCGCGAGGTCGGCGCTGGCGGGACGGTTCTCGCCGTCAGCCGTGTGCCGGCCGGCGGGCCCGCCGACGAGGTCCCGGCAGTCGGTCATGTAGGCGTCGACCCGATCGGCCACGTCGTTGCGCATCGCGTTCTCGACGAGATAGCGGAAGGCCGCCGGATTGCGCTCCGTCGCGGTCACCCGCGCGCCGGCCCGGGCCATCGGGAGGGTGAAGTAGCCGATGCCGGCGAACATGTCGAAGACGTGTTCGTCCGCCGCGACGAGGTCGCCCATTCGGGCCCGTTCGGCCTGGTTGCCCGGCGAGAACATGACCGTCGCGGGATCGAGGCCGTACCGGGTGCCGTGCTCGACGTGGACCGTCTCGGTGTCGCGCTCGCCGGCGACGTGGCGAGTCCGGGGTTCGCGGTAGGTGCCCGCTTCGCCGTCGTTGGCGATCCCCTCGTCGGCCAGCACGCTGTCGGCCTCGCCGTGGAGTTCGAGCAGCGCCTCGCCGAGGGCCTCCTCGTCGGGACAGTTCTCGGGGATCGTCACGAGGATCACGGACCCGATCACGGCCCACGACCCCGGTGCGGCCTCGATCTCGGCCTCGCTCCAGCCCCGATCGGCAAGCAGGTCCGCCAGATTCCGGGTGCGGGGTTCTGGATCGACCTGGCGCACGACGTCGAGCACACGCGTCTCCGTCGGCGGTTCGGTGACGGGCAGGGCGATCCGATCGGGGGCGTCCTCGCGAGCGGCCGTCGCGTCGGCCTCGACCGCCCGCACCTTCCGCGAGTCGTCGTAGACGTCCTCCGCGCGTAGCGACTCGATCGCGGTCTCCGTGCGGAACCGCTCGACGATCGCGGCCAGCGGAGCGTCCGCGTCCGGATCGGGGAGCGTCGGTGCGAGCGACTCGCTCGCGTCGTGGTCCTCAGTCATCGCGCTCGTCGCTCGCGTACGGGTCGTACGGTTCCGGTTCGTCGTCGCCCGTCTCCGGATCGGGATCGGGGAGGATGTGGAGTCCGGCGCGACTCTTCAGCACGGGTGTCGTCTCGGCGTCGGGATCGAAGTAGTCCGGCCGCGAGACGGTCTCGGCCTGGTAGGTCTCGGGATCTAACACCTGGACGGCGTGGTCGTCCTCGACGGCGACGACCGTCGTCTCGACGGCGTCCTCGCGTTCACCGAGTTTCCGCGCGTCGGGGGCCGCGCCCTCCTCGTAGCCGGCCTCGTACCGATCGCCGGTCGTCACCCGGGTCCCCTTGAGGTTCCCGTGGGCGCTCCGGACGAGGACGGGGCCGCCCTCGTCGTCCGCGATGTCGATCACGTCGCCCGGCGTGTACGGCGGCAGGCGGACGGCGAACGTGACGCGGTAGACCTCGTTGCCGTCCTCGTCCTCGGTGACGAGCGTTTCGGCGTCGGTGACGGTGCCGCCGAACTCCTCGACCATCTTGTTCGCGATCTTCTTGCCGATCTTGTTGGTCGAGACCTTGATGTTCAGGCCGTCGTCGACCTCGCCCATCTCGGTGACGAAGGCGTTCCGATCGCCCGTCGCCTCCATGTCGGCGACGACCGAATTCGCGATCTCCTTCGCCCGGTCAATCTCCTCGCCCGTCGGCGTCCGATCGTCGGCGCGGATCTGGACGATGCTGGCGTAGTAGTCGCCGGCGATCCGACCACACCGGGTACAGGTCTGGCGGGCGATCCGGACCGGGACCGTCACCTGTTCTTCGACCGGCGTCCCCCGCACGACCCCGGTGAAGTAGGCGTGCATCCGGATCGTGTTCTCGTCGACCTGCTCGGGTTCGACCTGCCAGGCGACGTCCGTGACGTCGACGTGGACGCCCAGCGCCTCGCTGACCTCCTCGATCGCGACGTCGGTGTAATCCTGTGCGCCGACGTCGACCCACCGGTTCCCGCGGTGGACCGCGCCGCACTGGGCGCAGACCCGGACGTCGATGTGATCCGGCGCGTCCACGAAGTCGAAGTCCTCGAAGTAGCACTCGTCGCAGAGATCGACCTCGGTGCCGGGCCGGAGGGGATCCGCCGCTCCGTCGGCGTCGCTGGCCGATCGATCGGGCACCGGGTCCCCACACCGGGGACAGAACGCACGCGACTCGCTCATTATCCCCGATTGGTGACTGACGGAGTTAAACGGCGCGCTCTCGCCGTCCGTGGCCGATCGCGCTCGACGCCGGACCGCTTCGAGGGACGACGATCGGTCAGAAATTTTCACTCTCTGATAACTCCACCCGAAATGAGGGGGTCGAACGACGCCGAGAGCCGCGTCAGACGGCGGTCTGACGGACCGCACCGCGACGTGTCAGACGAAGTTACGTAACGCAATCTCCATGCGAAACAGTGGGGTTCGTCGCGCCGATCGACGATCGATCCCGTCGCCGTGACGTCCGCTTCGACTCCGTCTGATCGACTCGCGTCCGCGCGGTACTCGACAGGGTACTTATTTCTCCGGAGCACCTACGAGTCGATATGGACTGGCAGCCCGACTGGGGTCTTCGCGCGCGGATGTTCCTGACGATGTTTCTGCTGTTCGCGCTGTACATCGTCTTCGCCGGCGTGATCACCGCGTACATGGGCGGCACCATCTTCGTCTTCGCGTTCCTGTTCGGCGGGATGACGGTCGTCCAGTACTACTTCAGCGACACGCTGACGCTCAAGAGCATGGGCGCGAAAACGGTCTCCCGCGAGGAGTACCCACAGCTTCACGCCTCGATCGATCGCCTCTCCCAGCAGGCCGATCTACCGAAGCCGAAGGTGGCCGTCGTCGACTCGAAGGTGCCGAACGCGTTCGCCACCGGCCGGAACCAGAAGAACGCCGCCGTCGCCGTGACGACCGGCCTCCTGCGGACCCTCGACCGCGACGAACTCGACGGCGTCCTCGCCCACGAACTCGCCCACGTCAAGAACAGGGACATGATGGTGATGACCTTTGCCTCCCTGCTCGCGACGATCGCGTTCATGGTCGTCCGGTGGGGCGCGTTCTTCGGCGGCGGCCGGAACCGACAGGGTGGCGGCGTCGTCGTCGCGATCGTCGTCTCCCTGCTGGTCTGGATCGTGAGCTACATCCTGATGCGGGCGCTCTCGCGCTACCGCGAGTTCGCCGCCGATCGCGGTGCGGCCGCGATCACCGGCAAGCCGTCGGCGCTCGCGTCGGCGCTGCTCACGATCTCCGGCGAGGTGGACAAGATTCCCGATCGGGACATGCGCGAGGAAGCAGAGATGAACGCCTTCTTCATCATCCCGATCAAGTCCGGCATCGTCGGTCGCCTGTTCAGCACCCACCCGTCGACCGAGCGCCGGGTCGAACAGCTCCGGGACCTCGAACGCGAGATGGAAGCGTTCTGAGTCGACTGCCGGTCCCGGCGACCGGCGATCGAACTGCCGGTGCGCCCGTCGTTACTCCGGCGGGATGCCGTACGGCCGCGGTCGTCGCGGGGGTCGCTTCCCCACGTAGAACGCGAGGACGACGAGCCCACCGATAACGGGCAGGAGAAAGAACGCGACGACGAACCCGACGGCCCACATGTCCGCGGTGTCCATGGCTCGCGCTCTCGCGTCGCGATAGATCATCGCCGCGCCGAGGAGCGCGAGCACCGCGGCGACGGGGAAGCCGATGTCGATACTGATGCCGACCATACTGAACGTTCAGACGACACGACGATACCGTTTCCGGAGCGACGGCTGGCCGGATCGGCCCGACAGATCGATCGGAAGCCGATCGGTCCGTCGATCGGCCGTCCGAACCCCGGTTCGTCTCGGACAGCCGAATAGCACCCTTTGAAGGGGTCGCCCCCGTTGCTCAACGTATGGGACTGCTCGACGGACTCCGTGCCGTGCTCGGGTTGCGCGCCGAGGCCGACGCCAAACGGGACGCCGACCCCGACGACCTCTTCGGGATGAGCACCGCCTACCTCACGATGGAAGCCGATCTCGGCTACGAGTCGGCGGACGTCGGTGCGCTCTGTTTCTCCGGCGTCGACTCGAGTAGCTTCCGCGACGCCGTCGACGAGGTCGAGGCCATTCTCGAGGCCGGACGGGAAGAGACCGGCACCGAGTTCTCCGTCTCGTCGGACGATCACGGCTACCACTGGGTCGTCCTCGAGGACGAGGACCCGGAGGACCTCGTCACGAGCACGCACTTCGCCGCGGACACGTTCATCGAGCACGGGTACGGATCGCGCCTGCTGGCGGCCGTGTTTGCCTACGAGAACCGGGATGGACCCGCTTACTGGATCTACTCGTTCCGCCGCGGCCGGTTCTACCCCTTCGCGCCCCGGCCCGGCCGCGAACGCGACTCGAGCGCGGAGTTCAAACTCGAGGCGGCGCTCGACGGCGAACTCGAGATCGAACGGGAGAAGGAGTACTGGTACCCGCTGTGGCCGAGTTCGAGCGGGAACCACCCCTGGGAGTGACGCGGCGGCGTTGCAGGCGATCGTCGCCGATCAATCCCAAATTGTGTTGGAGACACTGGTATGTCCGTTTCCACGGTAGGGAAACGTACGGCAGGGCGGTCGACGCCACATCATCCCCCCCACCACCCCCATCACGCAACTGCGCCATACACCAGTTGCCCCGTCCTGTCCGTACCCCTACCTTACCCACCCCACTTCGTTCTGCGAACCCACGAGTCACCAGTGGCGAGTCCGTCTCCGGCCGGATCGTGACCGTCCTCGGTCGGACCGCCGCGCGTCGCATCCCCCTCTCTTCCCACGTCTTTTCGCGACCGCGGATCGACTTTCGTACGGACGGCTGTCCGTCAGTTCTGGCACGATCACGAGTTCTGCGGTGGTGCCGACCCTCGGGACAGCGGACCGTATCAGTGGCTACTATAGGGTCGCGTTCGGTACGCCCCAGCAGTGAGAGAGTGGAACCAGTTCAAGGGCGATCGCGCGAACGCGGGCGTTCGACGCGACCTCGCGGGGCCGTACCGGGTCTCGAAGACCTGGACGGCCGACGTCTCCGGCCCGGTTCGATCGTCGCCGGTATTCGATCGGGACACGGTCTACGTCGGCACGAACCGCGGCAACCTGTTCGCGTTCGATCGCGAGACGGGTCGCCGGCGCTGGGTATTCGAGACCGTGACGCCGATCGACGCGACGCCGGTCGTCACGTCCGACCTAGTGTACGCGGGGACGGCCGACGGAACGATCCACGCGATCGATCCCGGCACCGGTGCGGGGGTCTGGGAGACCGAACTCCCCGGCGACCTCACGGCCTCGCTCTCGCTGTCCGACGGCCGACTGTTCGCCGGCCACGTCGACGCGCACGGGGTGTCGGCGATCGACGCGGACACGGGCGACCTGTGCTGGAGTCACGGGACCGGCGGGGCGGTCGTCGGCTGTCCGGCGATCGACGACGAGCGGGCCTACGTCGGGACGGCCAGGGAGACCGTGGCCGCTCTCGCGGTCGAGGACGGCGAGGTCGAGTGGGAGGTGCCGGCCGACGGCGCGGTCGCCGACGGCCCGACCCTCGCCGACGGGCGCGTGTACGTCGGCGACGACGACGGGACGTTGCTCGCGCTGTCCGCCGAGACCGGCCAGTCGTGGTTCACCTACGAGATCCGGGACGCGTTCACCTCGTCGGCGACGGTGCTCCCCGACGAGGAGACCACGTTCGTCGGCGCGGCGGACGGCTACCTCCACGTCACCGACACCACCTTCGGCCGGCGCAAGGTCCGTGGCTGGCTCTTCTCGAGGCAGGGAATCGCCCTCGACGGGGAGATCCGCTCGAGTCCGGTCGTCGCCGGCGACGTCTGTCTCGTCGGCGATTCGTCGGGATCGCTCTACGGCATCGACACGGCGGCGTTCGACGTGCTCTGGCACTTCGGGACCGACGGCGCGATCGCGAGCACACCCGCGATCGCCGCAGAACGGCTCTACGTCGGCAGCGACGACGAACGGCTCTACTGTCTCGAGTGGGACCCCGACGAACCGAAACCCTGAATCGCGTCCGCCCGGTCCCGACCGCGGTCTCTCTCGAGCGATCGCCCGGTCGTGCCGCTCGTTTCGATCGGATCACATCCGGGAGCCCCGCCGCTTGCCCCCACTTTCACTTTCACTTCCCTGTTAACGAGGCTTTATGGGGGGTCCGGCACAACGCGTTGGTATGGCAGACGCAGACCTCGAGACGCTCCCCGGCGTCGGACCGGCGACCGCAGACAAACTCCACGACGCAGGCTTCGACTCCTTCCAGAGTCTCGCCGTGGCCTCCCCCTCCGAACTGTCGAACACGGCGGACGTCGGCGAGTCCACCGCGGCCGACATCGTCAACGCCGCCCGCGACGCCGCCGACGTCGGCGGCTTCGAGACCGGTTCGACGGTCCTGGAGCGACGCAACGAGATCGGCAAACTGAGCTGGCATATCGACGAGGTCGACGACCTGCTGGGCGGCGGGATCGAGACCCAGTCGATCACCGAAGTGTACGGCGAGTTCGGCTCCGGCAAGTCCCAGGTCACCCACCAGATGGCCGTCAACGTCCAGCTTCCCAAGGAGGTCGGCGGTCTCCACGGCAGCGCGATGTTCATCGACAGCGAGGACACGTTCCGCCCCGAGCGGATCGACGACATGGTCCGCGGGCTTCCGGACGAGGCGATCGACGCCGCCCTCGAGGACCGCGAGATCGAGGGTTCGGCCGACGACGAGGACGCCGTCGACGAACTCGTCGAGGACGTCCTCGAGAAGATCCACGTCGCGAAGGCGTTCAACTCCAACCACCAGATGCTCCTGGCGGAGAAGGCCAAGGAACTCGCCGGCGAGCACGAGGACAGCGAGTACCCGATCCGCCTGCTCTGCGTCGACTCGCTGACCGCGCACTTCCGCGCGGAGTACGTCGGCCGTGGCGAACTCGCCGACCGCCAGCAGAAACTCAACAAGCACCTCCACGACCTCGACAAGGTCGGGAACCTCTACAACACCGCCGTCATCGTCACGAACCAGGTCGCCTCGAACCCCGACTCGTTCTTCGGCGACCCGACCCAGCCGATCGGTGGCAACATCCTCGGCCACAAGTCGACGTTCCGGATCTACCTCCGCAAGTCCAAGGGCGACAAGCGGATCGTCCGACTGGTCGACGCCCCGAACCTCGCCGACGGCGAGGCCGTCATGCGGGTCCAGGACGAAGGGCTGAAGCCGGAATAGCTCACGGAGATCGTCAGACTCGGCTTCGGCCGTCCCGTCGTTCTATCGCGACCGTGTTCGATTCGCCGCACGCGACGGTGACGTCGTAGTCGCAGTAGCCGAACTCCACGCGGCCGGCGCGGCGTCGTGGTCGGCCGCCGTTCGTCGGCGCGAACAGTTCTTCGAGCGCTTCCGGATCGATCACGTTCCACAGCGGCGGCAGCGTGCGGACGTCGACGCCCTCGGCGTCTGCGACCGCGGTGACGATCGCGTCGGTGATCGGCTCCGGGGGTCCGTCGCTCCGCCGCGTCCCGGTGATAGTCATCGAACCCCGTATGTGGTCGACTCTCAAAAAGACATACCCGAACGAGTCGCTACCCCGCCGCTATCGGGTCAGAGACGGCATCGACGCGACGATCCTGGGCGATCGCCGTGAAAAATCAGATCAGCCGCTCATACGGTCTGCTGTAACGAGTTACCGGTGCAACCGTAGGATTGTCGCGGTTGCACCGGAACTGACTTACAGTAGTCCGTGTCAGTCCTCGGTCGTCGTCTTCTCGACGTCGAGTTCGCCGCGGTAGATCTCCGCGCCGTCCTGGGCGACTTTCTCCGCGAGGACCGCGCACTTGACGCGCATCGGCGAGATGTCGACCCCGAGCATGTCGATCACGTCGTCGCGGTCCATCTCGAGGAGGTCGTCGATCGACGTTCCGGCGAGTTTCGTCGAGAGCATGCTCGCCGAGGCCTGGCTGATCGCACAGCCGTCGCCGGAGAAGGCCACCCGCTCGATCGTCTCCCCGTCGTCCTCGAGGCGGACGTCCATCCGAATCTCGTCGCCACACATCGGGTTCTCGCCGACGTGGGTAAACGTTGGATCCTCGAGTTCCCCGTAGTTCCGGGGGTTCTTGTAGTGGTCGAGGATCTGCTGTCGGTACATATCGGAACCCAGTCCCATCGTTGGATACGGGTAGGCCAGTGAGTTGTAAAAGGGTTCCGGGGGCCCACGGCAGCGGTCTCGAACCCGGGCCGGTCGCCGGTCCAGACGGCCCCTCCCGTCTACCGCTCGCCCGCCGTCTCCGCGTCGAACTGGGCGACGAACTCGCGGACGAACGCCGCCCGATCGGTCGCGAGATCACGGCCAACGTCGGTGTACGTTCGCGCCGGCAGGTCGAGGATCTTCTTGTGCAGGTGGTTGTACTGGGTGGCTCCCGCCGGCGTCTCGTCCTCGACGACCGGGACCGAGGGATCGTGAATCGGCGAGCCCAGTTCGCCGCCGTACGCGAACACGCGCGCGATCCCGACCGCGCCGAGCGCGTCGAGGTTGTCCGCGTCGCTGAGGAGTTTCGCTTCGATCGTCTCGGGTTCGACGTCGTTCGAGTACCGGTGGGCCCGGATGCAGTGCTGGACCGCGTCGATCGTCGCCGCGTCTGCGCCTACGTCCCGCAGAATCTCGCCCGCCTCCCGCGCTCCCCAGGTCGCGTGATCGTCGATCTCGCCGCGGTCCTCTCGCGATCGGCCGACGTCGTGGAGGGCGACGGCGAGGTGCAGGACCCGCTCGTCGATCGGGTCCGGGTGGCGATCGGTGAGGGTCTCGGCCAGCGCGTCGACGCGCTGGACGTGGTGCCAGTCGTGGGCGGGGGGCGCGTCGTCGAAGTACGGGCGGGCGCGATCGCGAACGGCTTCGAGCATGCGGGGCCCGTTCCTCGGGCGTCGTGAAAAATTCTCCGTCACTGACGTGTGGTTCTCGTCCGGTTCACCAATAGCTATGCCGGTCCCCCGACAACCGTGGCTGCATGCGAGTTATCGATTCGGACCGGCTCGTGACCGGTCGGGACGAACGACCGATCGAGGACGGACGCGTCGTCCTGGACGACGAGGGGACGATCGCGGCCGTCGGAACCCAGGAGGACGTCGATCCACCGGACGACGCCGACGCCGAGGCGTACCCCGCGGTCGTGCCGGGACTGGTCGACGCGCACCTGCACCTCCAGGGAGTGCGCGACATGGATCCGATGACGTGGATCACGGAGTCGTCGGAACTGGGAACCGCACGGGCGACGGCGGACCTCCGGGCGCTCCTCGAGGCGGGGTTCACGACGGTCCGGGACGTCGGGTCGACGACGGGGCTCGGTCTCCGCGACGCCGTCGCGGAGGGGACGATTCCCGGGCCGCGGATCTTCACGAGCGGCCGGACGATCAGCCAGACCGCGGGCCACGGCGACGACCACTTCCTCCCCTACGAGTGGGTGTCGGAGGGTGGCGGCGCGATATCGACTCTGGCGGACGGCCCCGACGAGTGCCGCAAGGAAGCCCGCAAACGGATCCGGAACGGCGTCGACGTCCTCAAAATCATGACCACCGGGGGCGTGCTCAGCGAGAAGGACGCGCCGGACCAGAGCCAGTTTACCGACGCCGAGGTGCGGGCGCTCGTCGAGGAGGCCCACCGGGTCGGAATTCCGGTGGCCTCCCACGCACAGGGTGCCCCGGGGATCAAGACCGCCCTCCGAAACGGCGTCGACACGATCGAGCACGGGTTCTACCTCGACGGGGAGTGTCTCGACCTGTTCCACGAGACGGGCGCGGTCTTCGTCCCGACGCTCGCGATCATGCACCGACTCGTCGAAGACGGTGCGGACCACGGCGTTCCCGACTACGGCCTCGAGAAGGCCCGACGGGCCCGCGAGGCGCACTTCGACTCCGTCGAGCGCGCCCACGAGGCCGGGATCCCGATCGCGACCGGGACGGACTTCCTCGGTCCCGCCCTCATCCCGCACGGCGAGAACGCGCTCGAACTGGAACTGCTCGTCGAGGAGGTCGGGATGGACGAACGCGACGCCCTCCAGTCGGCGACGCGCGTCGCCGCCCGGACGGTCCCCGCCGACGACATCGGTACGATCGACGCGGGGAACCGGGCAGACGTGCTCGCGCTCGGGAGCGATCCGATCGACGACATCTCCGCGGTTCGCGACGTCGAGGCGGTGTACAAGGACGGCGAACGCGTTTCCCTATAAAAGGCAGGTGACGGCAGCGCGGTACGCGCCGTCGTTCTTACGCAAACAGTTGTCGCGCGTCGTCCAGCGCCTCGATCAGCTTGTCGACCTCCTCGCGCGTGTTGTAGACGTAGAACGAGGCGCGGGCGGAGGCCGCGATACCGAGTTTGTCGTGCAGCGGCTGGGTGCAGTGATCGCCGGCCCGGATCGCGATCGTGTGATCGTTCAGGATCGAGGTGAGGTCGTGGGCGTGGACGCCGTCGACGTTGAAGCTGACGAGGCCGCCCCGATCGGGGCCGCCCTCGGGGCCGTAGATCTCGACGTCGTCTTCGGCCGCGAGCCGGTCGTAGGCGTAGGCGGCCAGGTCCTCCTCGTGGGCGCGGATGCGGTCCATGCCGACGTCCTCGAGCCAGTCGACCGCGGCGTGGAGGCCGACGGCTTCCGCGATGGGCGGCGTGCCGGGTTCGAACTTCCACGGGAGGTCGCCCCACGAGGAGTCCTCGAATGTGACCTTGCGGATCATGCCGCCGCCGTAGAGGTAGGGGTTTAGCTCCTCGAGGAGGTCCCGTTTGCCGTAGAGGACCCCGATCCCGGTGGGGCCGGCCATCTTGTGGCCCGAGAAGGCGTAGAAGTCGGCGTCGATCGCTTTCACGTCGACCGGGCGATTCGGGACGGCCTGCGCGCCGTCGATGAACGAGAGCGCGCCGTGCTCGTGGGCGAGGTCGGTCAACTCCGAGACGGGGTTGACGGTGCCGAGCGTGTTCGAGACGTGGACCGCCGAGACGATCGCGGTGTCGTCGGTGACCAACTCGCGGGCGTGGTCCATGTCCAGTCGGCCGGTCTCGTCGACCCGGATGTACTTCACCTCGGCCCCGGTCCGTTTGCCGATCTGTTGCCACGTGACCAGCGAAGCGTGGTGTTCCATCTCGGTCAGGACGATTTCGTCGCCGGGGCCGAGTTCGTCCAGGCCCCACGAGTAGGCGAGCAGGTTCTCGCTCTCGGTCGTGTTCTTCGTGAAGATGACCTCCTCCCGACCGTCGGCGTTGATGAACTCCGCGACGCGATCGTGGGCCTCCTCGTAGGCGATCGACGCCTCCTGGCTGAGGTGGTGGATCCCGCGGTGGACGTTCGCGTTGGACTGCCGGTAGTAGTCGCTCATCGCGTCGACGACCGGGTCCGGCGTCTGAGTCGTCGCCGCGTTGTCGAGGTAGACGACCTGCTGGCCGTCGAACTCCCGCTCCAGAATGGGAAACTCCTCGCGGATCGCCCCGACGTCGAGCGGTTCGAGTTCCTGGTGGCTCATTGCTGTCTAGGAGGGACGCCAGACAAAACACTCCTTCGGTCCGCACCCCGTTCTGCCGGTCTCGCGGTCCCGTACTGACTCTCGAGCGCAAAAACCCGGGTAGGGGTACGCGGCAGGACGTGATGGGCCTGCCGTGCGTGTGAGTATCACACTCGAACATATACGTGTATCGCCGATCGACGGGTCCCGGGTCCGCGCCGGTCAGCGGCCGTGGTCCGGACCGCCACGATCGGTCACTGCTGGATTTCGAGGACCCGCGCCTCGCAGTCGTCGCAGGTGATCGCGTACACCTCGTAGGAGCGACAGCAGGATCCGACGGTCTCCGCGTCGATCGAGATCGGTCCATCGCAGTCCGGACAGCGCTCGATGAACGCGCGCAGTCCGCTGGCCAGTTGGCTGCGCTGTTCGAGCGGACGGGCCCCCCAGTCAGGCAGGTACCCGTCGAGCACCCGGGAACTCGCGAGGTCGGCCACCAGCGCCGCGTCGGACTCCCACTGGGCGGCCAGTCGACCGTCGACGCGGGCGACCGCGTTCCCGCTCGATTCCTTGACCGTCACCGCCTCGAGATCGGCCTCGAGGAAGTCGGCGACCTGCGGTTCGCGATCGGCGTCGCGGAGTTCGTCGATCTCTGCCCGCCACGCGGACCGGAGGTCGTCGTCGAGACAGAGGTCCTCCTCGCCGGTCTCGGTCGTGCAGGGGGCGACCACGCCGTGGTCGAGAAAGAGCGCCTCGGGGTCGGCCGGTTCGAACCGCTCGGCCGCCCCGTCGTCGGCCCCAGTTTCGGCGGTCTCGACGGCTGGACCGCCCGGCTCGGGTGCCTTGTCGAACTTCGCGAGGAGCCAGTCGGGGAAGTACCGCTTGGTCAGCGTCGGCGTTCCCGGTACCAGGTAGCCCCGGAGGTAGATCGCTGCAAGCGAGACCGCCAGCACGATCGGGGCGACCGGCGGCGAGATCACGGCGACGGCTCCCGCGAGCACGACCGCGATCGCGACGTTGACCGACGTGCAGGGAATGCAGCGGTTCTCGCCCGTGTACTCCGGCTGTCGAAATCG
This sequence comes from Halosolutus sp. YCN4, assembly GCF_059736495.1. NCBI lineage: Archaea > Methanobacteriati > Methanobacteriota > Halobacteria > Halobacteriales > Natrialbaceae > Halosolutus > Halosolutus sp. YCN4. The sequence goes on from NZ_JCASSM010000002.1 coordinate 400,279, forward strand.
ATCGAGCGCGCGCGAACTGTCTGGCATACTGATTCGGTTTGCGTCGGCTTGCAAAAAGGTTAGTGCCGATCGCCCGCGCCGCCGGACTAGTACATCCGCAGCATCTGGGCGTGTCGCGTCGACCCGACGTCGAGGACGTTCGCCTCGTCGACGAACCCCGCTTCGATCGCGAGTTCCACCGCGCGGGTGCCGACGATGTTGGCGACGGAGGCCCGTGCGAGGCTGTCGACGACGGCCCCCTCGTCGACCGGCTCACCGCCGTAGAACTCCTCGGTGACGGTTAGCGAGATTTCTCCCTCGGCGAACGTCTCGCCGAGGACGTCCTCGTCGCAGACCGCGACGAGCAACCCCTCCTGCGTCTCGCGTTCGTTGACGATCATATCCTATTCCAGTCGCCACTCGTCGTCGTCGCCCTGTTGGACGCGATCGACCTGTTCGATCTCCGCGTCGTCCGTCGTGCGGGGCTGGCCACCCTGGCCGTGCATCTCCCGGCGTTCCTCGACGACGCGCTGTTCGGCCCGCTCGCGCATCTCGTTGGCCTCGTCGGCGATCTCCTCGGCCTCGTCGTACTCGCCCAGTTCCTCTAAGATGCGGGCCTTCTCCTCGAGGACCTGCGCGTTCCGCATCCCGAGTCGAACCGCGTTGTCGATGCAGTGAAGCGCTTCTTCGGCCAGGCCGCGCTCGGAGAGGAAGAACGCGCGGTTGAACCAGCCCTCGGCGAACCGCTCGTCGATCTCGACGGCGCGCTCGGCGTGCTCCAGGGCTTGTGCGGTCTCGCCGAACTCCCAGAGCGCGTACGCGAGGTTCGTCTCCGCCGTCGCGGCGTGTTCGCTCGAGTCGTCGATCGAGAGCGCCTCGCGGTGGGCCCCGATCGCTTTATCGTACTCCTCGAGTTCGGCGTGGGCGACGCCCTTGTTGACCCACGCCTCCTGTGCGACGCGATCGTCCTCGGCGAAGCGGGCGGCCCGTTCGAAGGCGTCGGTCGCCTGCTCGAAGCGGTTGATCTGCATGTAGCTCAGGCCGACGTCGAGCAACTCGGCCGCGTCGACCGCCTCCCGGTCGATGTTGTGCTCGTCGAGCGTGTCGGTGACCACGCGCGAGTCGACGGGGTCGACCTTCGAGGGGTCGACGCCAAGTTCCGGCGGATCCAGGTCGAACTCCTCGTAGGGATCGTCGAACCCCTCGCCCTCGGAGAACGGGTGCTCGCGATCGCCCTCTCGGTCAGTCATTGGGAGAATGGTGGCGGCGACGACTGTTAAGGGCTACGACCCGAACGACGTCATCGACGCGTCCCCGAGAGCACTTTCGCGGCGACGAGGACGGGATCCCACGTCGTGTTGAACGGCGGCGCGTACGCGAGATCGTAGTTCTCGAGGTCGGCGACGGTCGCGCCCTCGGTTATCGCACCGACGATCGCGTGGCTCCGATGCACCGCCCCTTCCCCGTACTCGCTGACGAGGCTCGCCCCCAGGAGCCGTCCGGAGTCCCGATCAGCGGTGAGCGTGACGGTGACGGTACCTCCCTTGGGGTAGTAGCCCGCGCGGGACTTCGCCGTGATCGTCTCGGTCACGGGATCGAACCCGGCGGTACGGGCCGCCCGGGGACCGACGAGGCCCGTTCTCGCCGCCTCGACGTCGAACGCTTTGACGGCCGCGGTGCCGGCGATCCCGCCGCCTTCCGTCGGCGTTCCGGCGACGGTCTGGCCGACCGCGCGCCCGTGACGGTTCGCGGTCAGCGCCAGCGGGACGTACGCCGCTTCGCCCGTGACGACGTGGGTCGACTCGGCGCAGTCGCCCGCCGCGTAGACGTCCGGCGCGCTCGTCTCGCGATAGGCGTCGGTCGCGATCGCGCCCGTCTCTCCGATCTCGATCCCGGCGTCCTCGGCGAGGGCGGTCCGGGGCCGGACGCCGGTGCCGAGCAGGGCCATGTCGACCGGAACCCGATCGTCGGCGGTGACGACGGCCTCGATCTCGTCCCCGCCCGCCAGTTCCTCGACCGCGGCGTCGAGGTATAGGACGACGTCCTGCTCGCGAAGGTGGTCGACGACCGCCTCGCTCGTCGCCTCGCTGAACCCGGTCAGGACGGAGTCGCCGCGCTGGAAGAGGTGGACCTCGAACCCGTTCGCGGCCAGCGCCTCGGCCATCTCGATCCCGATGTATCCCCCGCCGACGACCCCCACGGGACCGGTACAGGTCTCCAAGTACTGGCAGGCCGGTCCCCGATCGGGCTGCTGGAGCGACTCGCCGCCCCGCGCTCGCGCGACGTACTCCCGGAGTTCCTTCCCGTCGCTCATCGAGCTGAGGGTGTAGACGCCCTCGCGATCGGTGCCCGCGATCGGCGGCACCGTTGCTTCCGCGCCGGTCGCGATCAGCAGGTGGTCGTACGACTGGACGACCTCGCCCTCGTCGCTCTCGGCCGTGACCGTGCGGTCGTCGGGATCGATCGCCACGACCTCGTGACCCGTACGCAGGTCCACGTCGCGCTCCTCGCGGAACTCCTCGGGAGTCACCGAGACGAGGTGCTCGAGCGACTGGATCTCGCCCTTGACGTAGTAGGGGAGGCCGCACGCACCGTAGGAGACCCACTCGCCCTTCTCGAAGACGACGACGTCCAGGTCGGGATCGTCCCGTTTGGCCTTGCTCGCGGCGGCCATCCCGGCCGCGTCGCCGCCGACGATCACGAAGGTATCGGACATGGAGCCACGTAGACCACCCAGCCGTATTGCAGTGTTGCCGATCGTGCGTTCGCCGCGCAGTACCGGGATCGTGCTTCCGCCGTGCAGTAGCGGGGTCGCCCGATCGCCGTTCGGAGCGTCGTGATCGATCGCGTCCCGCCACGATCCCCGTCCCGTGACGACCCACCACCGTTGAATAGCGTTCGCCTCGGAGTCTCCCGTATGCGACTGTTCGTCAGCGTCGACCTGCCCGACGAGTTCGCGGACCCGATCGCCGACCTGCAGGACGCCCTCGCGGACGCGAGCGGTCTCAACGTCACCGATCCCGAACAGGCCCACGTCACGCTAAAGTTCCTCGGCGAGGTCGACGAGGACCGCCTCCCCGAACTCGAGGACGAACTCGCCGCCGCTGTCGCGGATGCCGACGTCGATCCGTTCACCGCCCGCTACGGCAGCCTCGGGGTCTTCCCCTCGCTCGACTACATCAGCGTCGTCTGGTTCGGCGTCGAAGCGGGCGGCGAGGAACTGACCCGTCTCCACGAGGCGATAGAGGAGCGGACGACCGCGATGGGGTTCGACGCCGAGCGTCACGACTTCACGCCCCACGTCACGCTCGCGCGGATGGAACACGCCGGCGGGAAGGAGCACGTCCAGGAGATCGTTCGCGATCGGGACCCGACGATCGGCGAGTGCCGGGTCGAGGAGGTCCGACTCACCGAGAGCACGCTCACCTCGGACGGCCCGGTTTACTCGACGGTCGAGTCGTTCCCGCTCGGATGAGCGGCCGGTTTCGCCGATCGGGACCGCGTTCGACCGGTGGTGGAATTGCTGGCATCGTGCCGGCTGTAGTCGCACCCTACTGTCGATGAAACCGGGTTAGATCGTCTATACACGCGATAATTCAGGAAATACAGAACTGGGTATGATGTCCGCTCCCAGTGTAGCCCGCTTCGGACGATGGCGTCCGCATGCCACTCCGCGGGCGGATCGATCGATCTCTCCAGGGGGCACCCATGACGGCCGATCCGGACGGCGAGGGAACCGCGAGCAGTCGCTTCGTGACGCGCCGGGACGTGGTCGTCGCGCTCGGCGGGGCGGCGGCCGCGTCGACGATCGGCGTCGACGGCGCGACCGCGCGCGAGGCCCCGCTCCACGTGCGCGTCTATCCGGGACCCGTTCCGCTTCGCGCGTGGGTCCGATACCGGTTCGAGGGGATGTCCCGGGACTGGCCACCGCCGTACCGTGCGGCGATGGGAGCAGTCGAGGACGCCTTCGAACAGGTGCTCGCCTACGCGCGCGAGCGATCGCGACTCACGGACGTCGATTTCAGGATCGAGCGCGGACAGCGCGTCCGGTTCCCGCTCACGGCGGCGGACCCCTCGATCGACGCTCTCGTCCCGCCCCGGGAGACGGTTCTCGACGTCTTTCGCGACCAGGTGCGCGAGCGCGACGTGGGGTCGGCGACGACCTGTCACCTGTTGCTGTGCTGGGCCCCGTTCAACTTCCGGTTGGGGTACGGCGGTACGCATCCGTCGATCGATCGGGTCGGCCGCGTCGACGGCGAGGGCGCCTACACTGCGGCGAACGTCGGGGCGACGTCGCTCTGGGACTCGCGGGCGGTAACCCGGAACATGGCGATCCACGAGACGCTCCACACCTTCCTCTCGCCCGATATCGCCGAAGCGGTGGGCGGGACGCCGTGCGATCACAACCTCGGCACCGCCGTCCGGACCGACGACGACGTCCTTCGCGTCTCGCCGATGGCGACGGCCTACGCCGGCCCCGATCGGTTCGACGCCGGGACTCGCTGGGAGGGGCGCGGGTGTGCGGATCACGATCGGTTCCACCGCCACGACGGCCACGAGGGAATCGATCGGCACGCGTACACGACGCGGTTAAGCGAAGCGACCTGCGAGGCCGTCACACGGTATCTCGAGCGCCAGCGCCCCCTCTCGTGAGCGCCGGCAAGATGGACAAGATTTTAAGCCAGCATGGGCTACGTCCGGCCACTATGGGTAAGAAATCGAAGGGCAAGAAGAAGCGTCTTGCCAAACTCGAGAACCAGAACAGCCGCGTTCCGGCCTGGGTCATGATGAAGACCGACATGGAAGTCCAGCGGAACCCGAAGCGACGCAACTGGCGGCGAAGCGACACTGACGAGTAATCATGAGTGCCAGTGATTTCGAGGAGCGCGTGGTAACGGTCCCGCTCCGAGACGTCAAGAAGGGGGCCAACCACGAGGCCGCCGATCTCGCGATGCGACTCGTCCGCGAACACCTCGCGAAACACTTCGCCGTCGACGAAGACGCCGTTCGACTCGACCCCTCGATCAACGAGGAAGTCTGGTCGCAGGGCCGATCGAACCCGCCGCGGAAGCTTCGCGTCCGCGCGGCCCGCTTCGACGAAGAGGGCGAAGCCGTCGTCGAGGCCGAGGTCGCCGAGTAAACTTGCAACGTCTCGCCTTCGCCGGGTCGGCGTACGTCGGGGTGTTCGCCCGTGCGACCGACTCGTGCGTGCTCGTTCGTCCCGACCTCGACGACGACGTCGTCGCCGATCTGACCGACGAACTCGGCGTGCCGGCGATCGAAACGACCGTCGGCGGTTCGTCGACGGTCGGTGCCCTAGCGACGGGTAACGAGAACGGCCTGCTGGTCAGTTCGCGCGTCCTCGAGACCGAGCGCGATAGGCTCGCCGAGGACGTCGACGTCCCCGTCGCGGAACTCCCGGGGAACATCAACGCCGCCGGTAACGTCGTGCTCGCCAACGACTTCGGCGCGTACGTTCACCCCGACCTCCCGCGGGAGGCGGTCCGGATCGTCAGGGATACGCTCGAAGTCCCCGTCGAGCGAGGCGACCTCGCTGGCGTCCGGACGGTCGGCACGGCCGCGGTCGCGACGAACGCGGGCGTGCTCTGTCATCCGAAGGCCACCGACGAGGAACTGGACGTCCTGGAGGACACGCTCGACGTCCGGGCCGACGTCGGGACGGTCAACTACGGCGCGCCGCTGGTCGGATCGGGACTGATCGCGAACGAGAACGGCTACGTCGTCGGCGAAGACACGACGGGCCCGGAACTCGGCCGGATCGAGGACGCGCTGGGCTATCTGGACTGACGTCCGTCTTCGGTTCGATCTCGCTTCTCCGGTCTCTCCGCCTGTCACCACACGCGCCCGCTACTGCGGCTCGAACCGGTGCAGGACGACCTCGCTGTCGTCGTCCCACTCGAAGTTCTGGTGGGCGCGCTCGAGCAGTCGTCGGTAGGCCTCGAGATCGTCCATTCCTTCGGCCCGTGCGTCCGCGTCGGTCAGGTCACCCAGAGTGCGATCGGCCACCTCGCGCACCTCGAACGTCGTCCCGTCGATCGTGAACGTGTCGCCCTCTTCGGCGTACTGCTGGCCGCGGTGGATCTGCGTGACCGCGCCGTCCGTGGCCTGCTGGCGCATCCGCTCGCTCGGGAGCAGGTCTGCGGGATCGATCTCGCTCATGGCTCGCCGTTCGCGTACGGCCCGGAAAACCGTTTGGCCTCCGTACGTGGGTTTCCCCCGACAGCGCCGCGATCGATCGCGGTCCGTCCGCCGAATGGGAAGGGAAGATTCTTCCGACTGCCTGCCGGAGAGGAAGACATGAGTGAATTTACGGTGAACGGTCGGTTCAAGACCCGCGACGGCTTCGCGGAGTTCGAGACGACGATCGACGCGGAGAACGAGAACGTGGCCCGCGAGCACGCGCTCTCCCAACTCGGGAGTCAGCACGGGCTCAAGCGCACCGAGATCGAACTCGAGGAGGTAGCCGAACGATGAGCAGTCAACAGCAGCTCCAGCAGCTCTCCCAGGAACTCCAGGAGATCCAGGAACAGATCGAGGCGCTCCAGCAGTCGGTCGAGGGCGTCCAGCAGGAAAAGACCGAGGTCGACGAGGCCATCGAGGCCCTCGAGACGCTCGAGACGGGCTCGACCGTGCAGGTGCCCCTCGGCGGCGGCGCGTACCTCCGCGCGGAGATACAGGACATCGACGAGGCGATCGTCGAACTCGGCGCCGACTACGCCGCGGAGTTCGAACAGGACGACGCCGTCGACGCGCTCGAGAACAAGAAAGACCACCTCGACGATCGGATCGACGAGATCACGTCGGAGATTTCGGAACTCGAGACCGAGAGCGATCAGCTCGAACAGCAGGCCCAGCAGCTCCAGCAGCAGGCGATGCAACAGCAGATGCAACAGATGGGCCAAGGGCAGGGCCAGGGCCCCGACGAGTAGCCGCGTAGGGACCACCACCGATATCCATGTTCGACAACCTGAAGGACAAGCTCGGGAGCTTCCGCAAAGACGCCGAAGAGGCCGCCGAAGAGAACGTCGAGGAAGTGGACGAGGACGAACTCGACGACGAGGAACTCGCGGAGGCCGAGCGTGGCGACGGCGCGGAGGCGGCCGCGTCGGCGGAATCCCCCGATACTACCCCTGGAGAGTCGGCGGAGACGGCCGCAGAGCCCGCTGAAGGTCCCCTCGACGAGCCAGATAGCGAACTCGAGGCCGAGATGGCGACGTCGACGGAGACGGCGGCGGAGGCGAGCGCCGAGACGGACGTCCCGTCGACCGACGCGGCCGAAACGCGGGCGACGGCGACCGACTCCGCCGTGGGTGACGAGCCGGCCGACGGCGCGGAAGGGGCGGTCGACGACGACGCAGACGAGGTCGTCGCTGCCGACGCGGTCGACGAAACAGACGAGAACGACACCGGGTTCGGCGCCAAAGCCCGATCGCTCGTCCGCGGGAAGTTCGTCATCGAGGAGGAGGACCTCGAGGGCCCCCTGCACGAACTCGAACTCGCGTTGCTCTCGAGCGACGTGGAGATGGGCGTCGCCGAGGAGATTCTCGACAACATCCGGGACGAACTGGTCGGCGAGACCCGCACGTTCACCACCTCGACCGGAGACGTGGTCGAGGAGGCCCTGCGTGACGCCATCTACGACGTGATCAGCGTCGGCCAGTTCGACTTCGACGAGCGCATCGCGATCGAGGACAAACCCGTCACGATCGTCTTCACCGGCGTCAACGGCGTCGGGAAGACGACCTCGATCGCCAAGCTGAGCCGCTACTTCGAAGAACGTGGCTATTCGACGGTGATGGCCAACGGCGACACCTACCGGGCCGGGGCCAACGAACAGATCCAGGAACACGCCGACGCGCTGGATACGAAACTCATCAGCCACGAGCAGGGCGGCGATCCCGCCGCGGTACTGTACGACGCCGTCGAGTACGCCGAGGCCAACGACGTCGATATCGTCCTCGGTGATACGGCCGGCCGACTCCACACCGACGAGGGGCTGATGGACCAACTCGAGAAGATCGGCCGCGTGGTCGACCCCGACATGACGCTGTTCGTCGACGAGGCCGTTGCAGGCCAAGACGCCGTGAATCGGGCCCGCGAGTTCAACGAGGCCGTCGAGATGGACGGCGCGATCCTCACCAAGGCCGACGCCGACTCTAACGGCGGCGCGGCGATCTCGATCGCCCACGTCACCGGGAAGCCCATCCTCTTCCTCGGCGTCGGACAGGGCTACGACGATCTGGAGCGATTCGATCCCGAGGAGATGGCCGATCGCCTCCTCGCGGACGACGAGTCGTAGCACTCGACGTCTTTTCGCCGCGTGATCCGTTCGGAATGCCGGACGAGAGCGATCGCTGTCCCGTGAGGCAGTGGCTCTCGATCGCGTCGACAGGAGCCACCGCAAGGTCTATAGAGCCGGACTATATTGTAATATGTACAAATGAAAAACGGAATAGCTGGTCGAAGACCAATTGAATTGGCGGTGTATACACCCGTGGTCAACGATGGCTGACGGATCGACCGCGGTGACGGACATGCAGACCGCGATCGACCGCGCCGTAAGCGACGGCGATTCGGTGTATCTCGCGGGATTTACCCACCTGATCCCGTTCGCGGCGGGTCACGAGATCGTCCGACAGGGGTACACCGATCTGAACCTGATCCGGGCGACGCCGGACCTGATCTACGATCAACTGATCGCCGCAGGCTGTGCGTCGACGGTGACGTTCTCGTGGGCCGGGAATCCGGGCGTCGGGGGCCTCCGCGCGTTCCGCCGGGCGGTCGAGGACGACGTTCCGCATCCGATCGCGATCGACGAGTACACGCACTTCGGGCTGACGGCGCGGCTCGCGGCCGGTGCGCGCGGGCTGCCGTTCATGCCGGTCCGGACGTTCGCGGGCTCGGACCTGCCCGAACACAACGATCACGTCCGCCGGGTCGAGGACCCCTTCGGCGACGACGAGGTCTACGCCGTACCGCCGCTGTGTCCGGACGTCGCGGTCGTCCGGGCCCAGCGAAGCGACGCGAGCGGCAACGCGCACGTCTGGGGGATCCAGGGCGAGATTCCCGAGGTCGCGTTCGCCGCGGATACCGTCGTCCTGAGCGTCGAGGAGGTGGTCGACGAGCAGGTCATCCGGAGCGATCCGAACCGGACCGTCGTCCCCGCCTCGGTCGTCGACTACGTCGTCGAGGAACCGTACGGTTCCCACCCCTCCTACGCGCAGGGGTACTACGATCGGGACAACGACGCCTACCTCGAGTGGGACGAGGTCTCGGAGTCACAGGCCCGCATAGAGGAGTGGCTCGACGAGTGGGTCCACGGGGTGGCCGATCGCCGCGAGTACACAGAGAAACTCGACAGCGAGCGACTGCTCGACCTGGAACCGACCACCGAGTACGCGACGCCGATCGACATGGGAGGCTACTGATGACGGGAACCGAATCCGACGCAGACGAGGCGATCGACGGGACCGACGACCGACCGGCGGGCGACGCCGACCGCGACTACACGTCGACGGAACTGATGGTCACGACGGCGGCCCGGGAACTGGAGGACGGCGAGTCGGTGCTCGTCGGCGTGGGCGTACCGAACCTCGCCTGTAACCTGGCGAAACGAACCCACGCGCCGAACCTGCGGATGGTCTACGAGTCGGGAACGATCGACTCGGACCCGACGTCGTTGCCGCTGTCGATCGGGGATCCCGTCCTCGCGACCGGCGCGGCCGGGGTCGTCCCGATGTTCGAGGGATTCAGCAAGTACCTCCAGGGCGGCCAGATCGACGTCGGCTTCCTCGGCGGGGCCCAGATCGATCGCTACGGCAACATCAACTCGACGGTCATCGGCGACTACGAGGACCCGGCCGTTCGACTGCCGGGCAGCGGCGGGGCCTGCGAGATCGCCAGCAACGCCCATCGGACGCTGGTCATCACGCCCCACCAGGAGCGCCGATTCCCGGCGGAAGTCGACTTCGTCACCAGCCCCGGCTACGTCGACGGACGGGAGGGCCGCGAGGAACTCGGCCTCCGCGGCGGTCCGGAGGCGATCATCACGGATCTGGCGGTCATGCGCTTCGACGAGGACGGCGAACTGTACGTCGAGATGCTCCACCCGGGCGTCTCGCGCGAGGCGGTCCGGGACGCGACTGGCTGGGACGTCGCGTTCGCCGACGACGTCGGGACGACGCCGACGCCGACCGCCGAAGAACTCCGACTCGTCCGCGAGGAACTCGATCCGGACGGCGTCTATCTCGAGTAGTCCAAAGCCCGATCGCTTTTTTTCCGTTTGTCCTCCGGACCGACCTTCGATGCCCCTGTTGCACCGATCGAGAAATAGATCCCCGGTTCGAATTCGGTGTTTACCGTGGGGCGGCGTCCGGCGCGACCCCGTCCGCGACGTGCTCGACCGCGTCGATCACCGCGTCCGCGACGCGCTCGATCGACTCCTCGCCGATCGTCAGCGGCGGCGTCAGCATGAGGTGGTCGCCGGCGATCCCGTCGACCGATCCGGACCCGGGATAGGTGTAGACCCCCTGCTCGAGCGCGCGATCGTAGACGCGTTTGTTGACGTTCAGGTCGGGATCGAACGGCGCTTTCGTGTCGCGATCGGCGACGAACTCGATGCCGATCATGGCTCCGGCGTGACGGACGTCGCCGACGATCGGATGGTCCCGGAGCGGGGCGAGTTCGGACGCCAGGTGCTCGCCGCGTTTCCGGCCCGTCTCCAGCACCGCGTCCGTGTACTGGTCGACGACGTGGGCCGCGATCGCCGCCGAGAGCGGGTTTCCGCCGAAGGTGTGGCCGTGTGCGAACGACTGGCCGGACCCGTTCTCGAACTCGGCGGCGACGTCGTCTCGGACCAGCGTCGCGCTGATCGGCGCGTAGCCGCCGGAGAGGCCCTTGCCGAGGGTCATCATGTCCGGGACGACGCCGAAGCGTTCCATGGCGAACATCGGTCCGGTCCGGCCGAACCCGGTCATGACTTCGTCCGCGATGAAGAGCACGTCGTACTCGTCGCAGATGCGCCGGATCTCCTCGTAGTAGGCGGGGTGTGGGTGGGCGGCGGGGATGCTCGCGCCCGAGACGGGTTCCGCGACGAACGCGGCGACCGTCTCGGGCCCTTCCTGTTTGATCGTCGTCTCCAGTTCGCGCGCGGCGGCGATCGCCTGCTCCTCGCGCGTTCCATCGTACGACCAGCGGTAGGGGTAGGCGGGGGAGATGTGAGGCCAGCCGTGGAGCATCGGTTCGTACTCGCTCCGTCTGGTCGTGTTCCCGGTCGCCGAGAGCGCCCCGAGGGTCGCCCCGTGGTAGGATTGCCAGCGGCCGACGATCGTGTTCTTGTGCGGGTTCCCCGTCTCTCGGTGGTACGTCCTGGCCAGTTTGAACGCCATCTCGTTCGCTTCGCTCCCCGAGTTGACGAAGAAGGCGGCGTTCAGGTCGCCGGGTGCCGCCGTCGCCAGTGACTCGGCCAACGCCTCGGGTGCGCCGTGAGAGAAGTGTGAGAGACTGAGATACGAGACTTCGTCGAGTTGCCCGCTGGCGACGTCCGCGACGCCCGGAACGGAGTGGCCGAGATTGACGACCGCCGCGCCCGCTGCGGCGTCGACGAGTTCACGCCCGTCTTCGGTCACGAGAAATTCGTCGTAGGCGCGGCGGATCCGCGGAAAGTCGGGGTCCATTCCGCCGCCCCACTTGTAGAACAGGTGCTCTGGATTGCCCATGTATCGCGTCAAACGGATTTGTCTGAATTAAGTCTTACTGAAGGGGTAGTTGATTGGCCCTATTCTGAATAGAATGGAATACTGTGATAATTGTTGCAATATATTCGGTCCGTAGGTGAGCGATCGCTCTCGCGTCCCGATCGGGGGCTGGCAGCGCAGCGGCAACGGTCGCTGGCCACCGATCGCGTCGCCGGAGGGATCGAGTCTCGAAAAGAGTCGGTCCGAGTTCAGGCCAGTTCGGCCATGCCGATCTCGGCGAGGTGGTCGTCGGTCGGCCGGCCCTCGTCGTCCCAGCCGCGACGTTCGTAGTACTCCGCTAACATCTCGTCCAGTTCGACGACCTCGCCCGCGTTGGATCCCTCCTCGTGGGCCTCGTCGGTGAACAGCGACGGGAGCCGATCGTCCTCGCGGGAGATGCCCTCGCGGACGTTGAACAGCCGCTTCATGGTGAAAATCCGATCGCCGAGTTCGAGCACGTCGTCCCGGTCCAGGTCGCGGCCGGTCGCGAGGCCGAGGAGGTCCGCGAGTTGGGCGACGGTGATGTTCTCCGTCCCCGGCGGGTAGGAGAACTTGCAGCCGCACATCGAGTCGTAGACGTTGAACAGGTTCTGCATGACGACCTCGAGTTCGGCCTTCCCCTCGGTGGCGTGGCGCGGGTAGTCGTCCGAGTAGATCTCGAGGTCCGGGATGTCGTAGCCGTAGATGTCGACGTAGCCGGTGAACGCGCGCATGTGACACGCGCCCCGGTTCGACGTGGCGTACGTGAGCCCCATCGTCTTCTGGGCCCGCGGTTCGTGCATCGGCAGTTCGAGGCCCTTGACGTGAAGCGCGTGCTCCTCGCCGTCGATCGCGCTCGCCGCCCGGACGACCCCGTCGGCGAGCACGTCGCCGAAGCCGTCGCGATCGGCGATTCGGTGGACGAGTTCGACGATTTCCTCCTCGTTCCCCCAGTCCAGGTCCATCCCGGTCTCGTCCTCGTCGACGAGACCGCGGTCCTGTGCGGCGATTGCGAACGCGACGACGTGGCCGGCGCTGATCGTGTCCAGCCCGTACCGGTTGCAGAGTTCGTTCGCCCGAGCGATGCTCTCGAAGTCGTCGTTCATGCTGAGGCTGCCGAACGAGGCCAGCGTCTCGTACTCGGGGCCACCCTGATCGGACAGCGAACCGAACCGATCGCTCTCCATCGAGACGACCCGGCCGCAGGCGATCGGACACTGGCCGCACGCGTAGACGTTCGTCAGGTAGTCCTCGGACATCCGGGGGCCGCTGATGTCCCAGGCGCCGTCGAACTCGCCCTTCTCGAAGTACTTCGTCGGGAGGTTGTCGAACACCTCCGACTCCTCCTCGATGGCCGCCGCGGTCCCGTGATCGCGCCGCGTCTTCGTGCTCGGGGTCTGCGTGACGGTCTGGGTGAGTTCCAGCGTCAGGTCCCGGAACGCCTTCGTGTCGTCGATGTGGTGGTGCGGGTCGCCCGTGCCGATCACGCTGATCGCCTTGAGCTGCTTTGCGCCCATGACCGCGCCCATCCCGGTCCGGCCGGCGGCGCGCTTGACGTCGTTCATCACCGCGGCGAACCGGACCTGGTTCTCGCCGGCCCGCCCGATCGTACTCACGACGGCGTCCTCGCCGACGACGTCCTGGATCCGTTCGGTCGTCTCGGGGACGTCGAGTCCCCACAGATCCGTCGCGTCGCGGAGTTCGTACTCGCCGTCCTCGACGTGGAGGTAGACGGGGTCGTCGGCTTCGCCCTCCACGATGACGAGGTCGACCCCGGCCCGCCGCAAGGTCGACCCCCAGTCACCGCCGCTTGTCGCTTCCCCGAGGATTCCCGTCAGCGGGCTGAGCGCGCTCACGGAGTGGCGGCCGCTGGTCGGGGCGCGCGTGCCGGTGATCGGACCGGTCGCGAACACCAGTTTGTTCGCCGGGCCGAGCGGATCGACGCCGGGATCGAGTTCGTCGTAGAGGATGCGAGCGGCGAGGCCGGTCCCGCCGAGATACGTCTCGACGAGTTCGTCGTCGATCCGTTCGGTCGTGACCGTCCGATCGGTGAGGTCGACACGGAGTGTCGTTCCAAACGCTGACATGTGGGTCTCTTGCCGGAGAGAGGCGACAATTTCACTTAACACTTATGTCGTCCCAGTTATGGGTTAGTAACAACAACGAGAAAAGACTGAGATATTGAGATTCAGTGGAAATAACGTACTCAAAAATCGCCTTCGGCACAGCAGTTACTGCCGACCGCCGCTCATCGCGGCCGTGATCTGGACCGTCTCGTCACCACCGAGCGTCGTGTCGACGCCGCCCAACGTCGCGAGCTTTCGACCGTCGACGAGGACGTTGATTTCCGATCGGAACTCGTCGCCGTCGTACAGCGCGGACTCGAGTTCCGGGTGCGCGGCGACGACGTCCGCGAGCACTCCGCCGACGGTGTCGCCGCGTGCAGTGAGTCGCTTCTCGCCGACCGCGTCCCGGACGGGACCGTAGAGTACGACCTCGACCATCGCCCTCTCTATCTGTGCCAGGTACAAATATATTCGCAATACGTTCGTATCGTTCCAACGACGTTCCGGGCCGGTCTCCGTCGATCGTCAGGGCCAGAGCCCGCGGGCGGTTTTTGCGTCGGCGATTCGCGAGAGGGCGACGACGTAGGCCGCCTCCCGCCACGAGACGTTCCGTTCGCGAACCTCGCGCCGGACGTCCTGCCAGGCCGACAGCATCGTCGACTCGAGTTCCTCGTGGACCTCTTCTACGGTCCACTGGCGACGGTTGACGTGCTGGAGCCACTCGAAGTAGCTCACGGTGACGCCGCCGGCGTTGGCGAGGATGTCCGGGACGACGTCGATGTCGCGCTCGTCGAAGATTGCGTCGGCGGCGGCGGTCGTCGGTCCGTTCGCGCCCTCGACGATCAGGTCCGCCCGAACGTCGGGCGCGTTGTCGGCGGTCAGGACGTTGCCGACGGCGGCGGGGACGAGGACGTCGACGTCGAGGGTCAGCAGGTCGTCGTTCGAGAGCGCGTCGGCGTCCTCGTAGCCGGAGACGGCGCCCGGTTCCTCGTGATGTGCGAGGAGAGCCTGCGGATCGAGTCCGTCGGGATCGTAGATCGCGCCGTCGACGTCGCTCACCGCGACGACGTCGGCGCCCCACTCGTCGAGCAGGCGGGCCGCGTTCGCGCCGACGCTCCCGAACCCCTGGACGGCGATCGTCGCGTCCGCGAGGTCGTCGCCGCGGTCCTCGACCGTCTCCCGGGCGACGATCGCGACGCTCCGGCCCGGTGCCGCGTCGCGACCGTAGCTTCCGCCGAGTACCGTCGGTTTCCCGGTCACGACCCCGGGGATGGTCTCGCCTTCCTGCATGCTGTAGGCGTCCATGAACCAGGCCATCGTCTGGGCGTCGGTTCCCATGTCCGGGGCCGGAATGTCGCGAGTCGGTCCGACGTAGTCGCGGAGTTCCTCGGCGAACCGGCGCGTGAGTCGCTCTCGCTCGCCTTCGCTGAGGTCCTTCGGATCGACGACCACGCCGCCCTTCGCGCCGCCGAACGGGAGGTCCATGACGGCGCACTTCCAGGTCATCCACATCGCCAGGCCGACGCACTCGTCCTCGCTGACGGCCGGGTGGTAGCGCAGTCCTCCCTTGTACGGGCCGCGAACGTCGTCGTGCTGGGCCCGATACCCCGTGAACACCTCGAGACTGCCGTCGTCCCGCCGCAGCGGGATCGACACGCGGTGAACCTGCGTCGGGTGTTTCAGCCGTTCGATGATCCCCGGATCGACATCCAGGTGCGCCGCTGCGCGGTCGAGTTGCTGGCGCGCGGTGTCGGCCGCGGATTCGGTCGCGCCGTCCGTTCGATTCCCGTCCGTCGTTCCGTCGCGGGTGGTTGCCATGTCCGTGTCCCTCCACCGGACCGGTCCGGCCTGATCGCCGCGGGCCGTCACCGATCGCGGTCGTGTTCGACGACGTCGAGCAACCTATATTAGGTTTTCTATCATATAGTTCCGTCAAATTCGTATTGAGGGCTACTACAAGAGCTATTAATTGTAGATAATCAAAACCACTAAGCGGTCCCGATCCGTCGTCCTCGCCGAGGAACGCACGATGGTCGACTACTACGACGGCACGATCGAGGAGAACCACCGCGAGGCGATCGAACGGGCGACGACGGACCGATCGTTCGGCAACTGGATCGACGGCGAGTCGGTCGCCGCGAGCACCGGCGAGACGTTCGAGACGACCGATCCGGCGGTCACGATTCCCATCACGGCGGTCCCGCGAAGCGGTCCGGCGGACGTCGATCGGGCCGTCGCCGCCGCACGCGACGCGATGGACGGTGAGTGGGGCGAGACGACGGCCGCGGAGCGATCGCAGTTGCTCCGCGAGTGGGTCGATCGACTCCGCGATCACGTCGACGAACTGGCGCTGCTGGAGAGTCTCGACGTGGGCAAACCGCTCGCCCACGCGAACGGCGAGATCGAGAAGGCCCTCGAGTTCGTCGAGTACTACGCGTCGGTGGGTCGCGGACAGGAAGGGGTTCAGGTCCCCGTCTCGAACGACTCCCACGTCTACACCCGCCGCGAACCGTACGGCGTCGTCGGCGCGATCGTCCCGTGGAACTTCCCGCTCGTGCTGGCGTCGTGGAAACTCGGCCCCGCGCTGGCGGCGGGCAACGCGGTCGTCCTCAAGCCGGCGGAGGACAGCCCCCTCACGGCCACCCGGGTCGCCCAGCTCTCCAAGGGCATCCTCCCGGACGGCGTCCTCAACGTCGTCCACGGCTACGGCGAGGAGGCCGGTGCGCCGCTGGCGGGCCACGAGGGCGTGGACAAACTCTCCTTTACGGGCGAGGACGTGACCGGCGAAGAAGTGATGCGCACCGCGGCCGACGCGATCACGCCCGTCACCCTCGAACTCGGCGGCAAGTCGCCGTTCCTCGTCTTCCCCGACGCCGACCTCGAGAACGCCGTCGAGACCGTCGCCGGCGGCATCTTCTACAACACCGGCCAGTCCTGTGACGCGCCCTCGCGGGTGCTCGTCCACGAGGACGTCCGCGACGAGTTCGTCGATCGGTTCGTCGAGGCGGCCGAGTCCCACGTGATCGGCGATCCGCTCGCCGAGGGGACGACGATGGGACCGCTCACCTCCCGGGCCCAGCACGAGAAAGTCACGGGCTACGTCGACGCCGGGATCGACGAGGGCGCGACGCTGGTTTCCGGCGGCGATCAGCCCGGCGGCGACCTGGCGGACGGCTGGTACGTCGAGCCGACGGTGTTCGACGACGTCGACAACGACATGCAGGTCGCACGCGAGGAAATCTTCGGCCCCGTCGAGACGATCAACACCTTCGGGACGTACGAGGAGGCGATCGAGATCGCCAACGACACGCCGTACGGGCTGGCCGCCGGCATCGCGACGGAGACCACCGACCTCGCTCATCGGGCCGCCGCCGACCTGGAGGCCGGGAGCGTCTGGGTCAATACCTACGGTTCGACGGTCACCGGCGGCCCGTTCGGCGGCTACAAGCGCTCCGGAATCGGCCGCGAGTGCGGCAAGGACGCCCTCGAGTACTACACCCGGACCAAGACGGTCAACCTCGAACTCGACGAGCCCACGCTGTAGGCCGTCTGCCCATCGAAACGACCGCTTCTCGCAGGTCGCGCGGAAGAACTGGTTTCGCTCGAAAGCAGGATCGCTACGACAGCCAGGTCGCGGCGGCGTCGGCGACGATCCGGGCGACGTCCACGACGTCGTCCGTGTATACGTATTCGCCGGCGTCGTGGACGTTCTCGCCGTCGGGGCCGAGGATGACGGTCGGAATTCCGGCGGCGTGACCGAGGTAGTTGAAGTCGCCGATGCTCGAGAAGTAGCCGATTTCGGGGTCGCGCCCGGTCACCCGTCGGGTGCGATCGGACAGCACCCGGACGAGGGGGTGGTTTTCGTCGGTCACGTACGGCCCGAACCGCGCGTCCGGACCCGGCGTCTCCCTGAGGTCGACCGTCACCGCGGAGTCGAGATCGAGCCCCGCGACGAGTCGTTCCGCCTGCTCGAGGACGCTCGCCGCGGTCTCGCCGGGGACCACGTGACGGTTGACCGCGAGCGTACACCGATCGGGCACCGAGAGGGGGTCCTCGCCGCCCTCGATCTCCAGGGGACAGATCGATCCCCGGCCGAGTGCCGGATGCTCGCCACAGTCCATCTCGGTGATTGCGGTCGCGATCCGGGCCGCGTCGACGACGGCGTTCGTCCCCGCTTCGGGGTGGGCGGCGTGGGCCGGATCGCCGGAGACGGTGATCTCGTAGCGGAACCCGCCCCGCGCCCCCAGGACGAGCGCCGGATTCGTCAGGTCCTGCTGGCCGATCGCGGGTCCCGGTTCGGCGACGATCGCGCCGTCCACGTCGTCGAGGAGTCCGTCGCGAAGCAACTGGTAGGTGCCGAGTCCGTACGGTCCCTCCTCGCCGACGACCGCCGTGAGGACGACGTCGCCCCGGAGTTCCGGGTCGGATTCGGCGAGCGCCCGGAACGCCACGAGGAGCGACACCAGCCCGCCTTTCATGTCGCAGGCTCCCTGGCCGTAGCATTTGCCGCCCTCGATGCGTCCGGAGAGCGGATCCTCGTCCCAGCCGACGACGAGCCGAACGGTGTCCATGTGACCGTTCAGGAGGAGCGTCGGCGCGTCGGGATCGGTCCCCTCGAGCCGTGCGACGACGTTGTTGCCCTCGAAGCCGGTGATATCCGGTTCGCTCACGGCGTGGTATTCGGGCTCCATACTGTGCTCGTCGAGCCAGTCGTAGACCGCCCGGGTGAGTGCGTCCTCCTCGAAGTACGGGCTCTCGATGCGCACGAGGTCCTGGAGCAACGACACCGTCTCGGTCGCGTCGATCCGATCGCGGCGGGGCGCGGTGGCGGTCGAGGATCCGTCCCGCGATCGGTCCATCAGTCCATCACCGCGACGGCTTCGGCGACCGCGTCGGCGAACAGGTCGACGCCCGTCGTGGCCTGTTCGCGAGTCAGCGTCAGCGGCGGCGCGAACCTGATCGTGCTCTCGCCGCAGGGAAGGAGCATCAGGCCCTGTTTCCAGGCGGCGTGCATGATCTCCTCCGCGAGGTCGCCGAGGTGCTCGCCGGTTTCCGGATCCGTGAACTCGACCCCGATCATGAGGCCGCGACCCCGAACGTCGCTGATCTCGTCGACGTCGGCGGCGAAGTCCCGGAGTTCGTCCTGGAGGTGAGCGCCGACCGTCCGCGCGTTCTCGAGCAGCGCTTCGTCCTCGACGACGTCGATGACGGCGTTCGCGGCGGCTGCGGCGACCGGATTCCCGTGATACGTGCTCGCGTGCGTGCCACTGCCCCAGGTCATCACGTCCGATCGGGCGACCATGGCGGACATCGGCAGGCCGTTGGCGATCCCCTTGCCCATCAGGGTGATGTCGGGTTCGACGTCCCAGTGGTCCATCGCGAACCACTCGCCGGTCCGGCCGAACCCGGTCTGGATCTCGTCCGCGATGAGCAACATTCCGTGTTCGTCCGCGAACTCGCGGAGTCGCCGGTGGAACCCTTCCGGCGGGACGACGTAGCCGCCCTCCCCCTGGATCGGTTCCACGACGATTCCCGCAACCTCGTCCGCCGGAACCCGCGTTCGGAGCAGGTCCTCGAGCGCGTCGAAGGTCGTCTCGATCGCGTCTCCGGGGCTGTCGGCCTCCGCGGGGTTCGGGTAGGGAACGTGGTCGACGCCGGGGACGAGCGGCCCGAAGCCGCGCTTGTACTTGGTCTTGCTCGCGGTCAGGGAGAGCGATCCCATCGATCGGCCGTGGAACGCGCCCTCGAACGCGAGGAACCGGTGGCGGCCGGTGTGGTGGCGGGCGAGCTTGATCCCCGCCTCGACCGCTTCGGTCCCGCTGTTGCCGAAGAAGAGTCGCTTTGGCGAGTCGCCCGGCGCGAGTTCGACGAGCCGCTCGGCCAGTCGCACCGGTTCCGGCGAGTAGTAGTCACAGAACGCCGGGTGAACGAGCGTGTCGAGCTGGTCTTTCGCCGCCTCGACGACTCGCTCGTGGTTGTGCCCGACGTTCGTCACGGCGATGCCGCTCGCGAAGTCCCAGAACGTGTTCCCGTCGACGTCCGTCACAGTCACGCCCGAGGCGCGTTCGATCGCAAGCGGGTACGCGCGCGGCGAACTGGGCGAGATGACCGCGTCGTCGGCTTCGACGACGCGCTTCGTCTCTTCCCCGGGAAGGTCGGTTTCGATC
This sequence comes from Halosolutus sp. YCN4, assembly GCF_059736495.1. Classification (NCBI taxonomy): domain Archaea; kingdom Methanobacteriati; phylum Methanobacteriota; class Halobacteria; order Halobacteriales; family Natrialbaceae; genus Halosolutus; species Halosolutus sp. YCN4. The sequence goes on from NZ_JCASSM010000002.1 coordinate 420,226, forward strand.
CGTGGTTCGGTTGCGGGAATCGCTTGTTCGTCACCCATGTCGAACCCGTATAGGTCCCCGGTCTATTAAACTACCTATCAAAATACTCGCTATATACTGAAGGAAGGACAGGTAGACGAGAAATAGGTTGGCGCGTTCCCAAAACGTTAAGCGCCGGCGCACGAACTGTCCGCTACGAGGCTACAGTGGGTACTGGCGCGTCCACGTATACTATCCATCGATTCATGACGCACGCAACAGTGATCGGCGCGGGGAGCATCGGCGTGAGCGTGGCGGCCCATCTCGCGGAACGGGACGTCGACGTGACGATTCTCGATCGGGGGTACGTGGCGGGCGAGACGACGGGAAAGGCGGGCGGCCTGATCTTCAGCCAGCTCCACGAACCGTCGGACGTTCGGGCGATGGACTACAGCATCGACTTCTTCCGATCGCTGTCCGACGACGACAACCACTTCACGTTTCACCAGACCGGGTTTCTCCGGGTGGGAACCGACGCGGAACGTCCCGTCTTCGAACACGAGGTGGCGATGCAGCGGGCGGCAGGTGCCGACGTTCGTCTCGTCGAACCGGACGAGGTGCGGTCGATCTATCCCGCCCTTTCGCTCGACGGCGTCACCGTCGGGACCTACGCTCCGTCGGACGGATACGCGGATCCCCACACGTTCACGACGACGCTTCTCGCCGACGCGGAAGCGAACGGGGTCGACTACCGACCTGGGACGCCCGTAACCGATATCGATCCGGGCGACTCGCCGTCCGTGACGACCGACGAGGGGACGATCGAAACGGACGTCGTCGTGATCGCTGCCGGACCGTGGTCCCATCGGGTGGCCTCGCTCGCCGGGATCGACCTCCCGGTGAAGCCCTATCGTGCCCAGGCCCTCGTTACGACCCCGGTCGACGTCGACATCGGAACCGTGTACGACGCCCACGAGGGGGTCTACTTCCGGAGAGAACAGGAAGGCGGCCTCCTGGTCGGCGATGGCACGGAAGAGGTGGAGTCGGATCCCGACGACTATTCCCAGCGGGCCGACTTCGACTTCCTCGCGAAGATGAGCGACACCATCGACCACCGCCTCTCGGCCGGAGAGGTCGGCGTCCAGAACGCGTGGGCCGGACTCTGTACGGCGACGCCCGACGGGCATCCGCTCGTGGGCCGTCCGCCGTTCGAACCCGGCGAGGCGGGTCGCCCGGACGGCGTCGTCGTCGCCGCCGGCCTCCAGGGCCACGGATTCATGCGATCGCCTGCTGTCGGCCGGACAGTCGCGGCCCTGCTCTGTGACGATCGACAGACGTATTCCGACTGGGATCCGACTCGGTTCGACGCTCATCCGGGCGATTTCGAGATCGAAGAGATGCTCAAACTCGAGGGCAAGCACCATCACCTCAAGTAATCTCACCCCCTTCCCCTGGTTTCAACTCTTTCCATTATACCACCTTATATTTAGGAAGAATATCGAATTTGTCCTCTACCAGTGGCTCTGAGTCCACCATCGTGCGTAACGCTTAAGACATTCCGTGGGAAGTGGTAGGGTGAGTCAAAATGGCACGGCATTCACGACGACGATTCGTCCAGCGAACTGGTGCGCTGTCTGCGGTGGGGGTCGCGGCACTCTCGGGGTGTCTCGGCGGCGGCGACGGCGGCGGTGATACGCTCGGACTGTACTCCTGGGGCGGATCGACCCAGGAGGCGCTGATGGAACACATCGCGGACCCCTTCGAAGAGGAGTACGACGTCGAGGTCGAGGCGACCAGCTTCGACAACCAGGACAGCATGCTCTCGAACGTTCGCACGAGTCCCGAGGGCTCGTACGACATCATCATGCCGTCCGCGGAGCGAACGTACGAGGCGGTCCAGCAGGACCTCGTCGAACCGATTCGAACGGAGAACATCGACACGTGGGACAACCTGTTCCCGGTCTTCCAGGACCTCAACCTGGATCCGGGGGACGACGCCCACGTCGCGCCGCTTTACTACGGCACGATCGGGATGGTGTACAACACCGATCACGTCGACACGTCGTCGCCGCCGTCGTGGGAACTCCTCTGGGACGCCGAGTACGAGGATCGCATCACCGTCCAGGACATGGCGATGCTCCGGGTGTTCACCACTGCACTCCGTCTCGGCCTCGATCCCAACACGCTCGAGGAGAACGGCTCGTACGAGGACGGTCTCGAGAGCGTGTACGACGCGATGGCCGAGCAACACGAACTGGTCAGAACGTACTGGGGGAGCGGTCAGGAGCAGGTGACCCAGTACCAGGAGGAGTCGTCGTACGTCGGCACCGGCTGGGGCGGCCGCATTCTGGCGCTGCAGGACGAGGGCTACGACCAGCTCGAGTACGCCATCCCGGAGGAGGGTGCCAAGGGCTGGAGCGACATGCTGGCGATCGCGAAGGGATCGGAGAACCGGGAGCTGGCCGAACAGTTCATCGAGTTCGCCTACCAGGACGAAATCATCCAGGAACTCGCGCCGGAGATCGGCTACCCGCCGGTGACGAGCGTCGAGACGGACGAGATCACGGCGCTCCCCGACTTCGACCCGTCCGGTGGCGACGGGCTCCTCTTCGAGGACCCCGAGTTCATCGACGAGCACGAGGACGAGTGGATGGACACCTTCGAATCTATCAAAATGGGTGAATACTGACCCGCATGCCCGCCGTGGCCACCGGAACACTCGTCGAACGGGCGTCGAACGGACGATAACGAACAATGAAGGGGATCTGGAATGAGTTATCTCGAAGTCGAAAACGTAACGAAACGCTTTGGTGATCTCGTCGCCGTCGACGACGTCAGTTTCAGCGCCGACGAAGGGGAGTTTCTCTCCCTGCTCGGACCGAGTGGCTGTGGAAAGACCACGATGCTCCGCATGATCGCCGGACTGGAAACGCCGACGGACGGCGAAATCCGCATTCGCGGGGAGACCGTGACCGACCAGCCGCCGTACGAACGGGACATCGGGATGATGTTCCAGCACTACGCGCTGTTTCCGCACAAGACCGTCGGCGAGAACGTCGGCTTCCCGCTCAAGATGCGGGGCGTGAACAAGGCCGATCGCCGCGAGCAGGTCGGGGAGGCCCTCGAGATGGTCAGGCTCCCGGACGCGATCGATCGATCGCCGACGGAACTCTCCGGCGGCCAGCAACAGCGCGTCGCGCTGGCCAGGGCGCTCGTGTTCGAACCCGACGTGTTGCTCCTGGACGAGCCACTCTCGGCGCTGGACCGCGTCCTCCGCCAGCAGATGCGCGTCGAACTCGAACGCATCCAGAAGGAGATCGGGGTGACGACCGTCTACGTCACGCACGACCAGATGGAAGCGTTCTCGCTCTCCGACACGGTCGTGGTGCTCGACGAGGGACAGCTCTCCCAGCAGGGGGCGCCGATCGACATCTACGAGAACCCTGCCTCCGAATTCGTCGGCGACTTCATCGGCCAGTCCACGAAGCTGACTGGGACGGTGGCCGAGAGCGAGGGGCGGCCGGTACTCGAAACGGCGAGCGGGCAGGAAGTCCGCCTTCCGTCGACGGCCGACGTCGAGCGCGGCGGGCACGAGGCCGCCTTCCTGCGGGCCGAAAAGCTCGATATCCGCGATCAGCCGGCGGATCACGCGAACTCGTTCCCGGCGACCATCACGGTCATCAACTACCTCGGGGAGAAGACGGTCTTCTACTGTGACCTCGCCGACGGCACCGAAGTGATCGTCTCCCAGCAGGGCTTTACGGACGTCGACCAGTACGAACGCGGCGATGATGTCTACGTCGTCGCTCGCCCCGAGGACCTGGTGATCGCTCGCTCCGCCGACGAGCGACCTCCACAGCGGATGGAGGGGGTGCAATGAGCGGGCAATCCGAGGCGGCGAGCGGCCGCGAGTACGCCGACCAGTGGCTCGCGGTCCGGAGTCGGATCCTGAACGCGCCGGTCCTGATGAACGGCGTCCAGTGGTTCAAAGCCAGAAAACGCGTTCTCGCGACGGCCCAGGCCGGGATCGGCCTCTTCTGGATGGTGGTGTTCCTGCTCGCCCCGCTCCTGTACATCCTGACGCTCTCGTTCTGGGAGTCGGGGACCGCTGGCACGATCGTTCAGGAGTTCACGCTCGAGAACTACTACGCCGTGCTGGTCGAGAGCGTTTCGCTGTCGAGTTTCGACGTTGGGAACATCTTCCTGCTGGTGCTCTGGCAGTCGCTCAAGTTCGGCCTCAGCGTGACCGCCGTGACGCTGGTCATCGGCTACGTGCCGGGCTACTTTCTGGGCCGATCGGAGAGCAGGTGGCTTCCGGTGTTGTTGTTGCTGGTCGTCCTGCCGTTCTGGGTCCCGTTGATCGTTCGTTACTACGCCTGGATGCTCGTCCTGGGCGAGAACGGGGTCATCTCGTGGCTGTCCGAACTGGTCGGCTTCGGCTCCCGGAGCTTCCTGTACAACGAGATCGCCGTCGTCTCGGGACTCGTCCAGGTTCTGCTCCCGTTCATGATCCTGCCGATCTACAACAGCGTCGCCAAGATCGAAGACTCGCTGATCGAGAGTGCGAAGACGATGGGCGCGAACCCGGTCCGGGCGTTCTACGAGGTTTCGCTCCCGCTGTCGCTTCCCGGCGTGGTCGCCGGCTGTATCCTCGTGTTCATCCTGGCGGTCGGGAGTTTCCTGGCACCGGCGCTTCTCGGCGGCCCCAGCGACCAGATGATCGCGAACCTCATCGAACGCACGTTCCTGCGGGGACAGAACTGGCCGCTCGCGAGCGCGATGTCGATCGTCTACCTGGCCGTCCTGTTCGTGATGATCACGGCGTTCAACCGCTTCGTCAGCCTCGACGAACTCTTCGGGGAGGGTAACTGATGCGCGGGAACCCGCTCTGGACGGCGATCAAAGCGACCACGGCGATCGTCTACCTGTTCCTGCTTGCACCGCTGATCGTCGTCGTGGCCGTGTCGTTCAACCCGACGCAGTTCGCGACCTTCCCGCCGGCCGGGTTCAGCCTCGAGTGGTACGTCGAGTTCTTCACTCACGATCGCATGCTCGGCTCGCTGTTCAACAGCTTCGTCGTGGCGGGCGGAAGCGCGATCGTCGCCGGGATCGTCGGGCTGATCTCGGCGCTCGGCTTCGTCCGGTACGACTTCCGGTGGAAGAACGTGCTCTCGAGCCTGCTGTTCCTGCCGATGATCATCAGCCCGGTCGTCATCGGCGTCGCGCTCACGATGTTCCTCACGCGCATCGGGATGGAACGGAACTACCTCTACCTGATCGTCGGCCACTCGACGCTGGTCCTTCCGTACGTCTTCGTGACCGTCCGGGCGCAGCTCTACCGGTTCGACCAGGAACTCGAGGAAGCGGCCCGGACGCTCGGCGCGAACGAACTGGAAACGTTCGTCGAGGTGACGTTGCCGCTGATCATGCCGGGGCTCGGTGCCGGCATGTTGCTCGCGTTCGTCATCAGTTTCGGGGAGTTCACGGCGACCCAGTTCTGGGTCCAGCCCCAGACGACGACCGCCCCGATCGAGATCTACACGATGGTTCGCACGAGTCTCACGCCGATGATCAACGCGATGGCGACGATGCTCATCGTCGTGACCGTCGTCGTTCCGCTCGTCCTCGACGCCGTGCTCGGGAAGAACCTGATCCTGAAATCGGCCTGACTCCCGACCGGCGGGTTGGACGCGATCCAACTCACGTCTTCGATTTCAGGACCTGTAACAAGTTATTTACCGGTCCCCTTCCCTCACTTCGCGTATGGTAGAACTCGACCTGGACGAGAAAGACCTCGAGATCCTGCGCTGGCTCGATCGCGAGGGCGAAATCGACGTCGACCAGTTGAGCGACGAACTCGGGATCAGCACTTCGACGATCTACTACCGACTGGACAACTACCGCGAGAAGGGCATTCTCAAGGGGAACGTCGCGGACATCGATCACCAGAAACTCGGCTTCGAACTCACCGCGATCACCGAAATTAAGAGCGAGTACGGCCCGGGCTACGAGGGAATCGCGGACCGACTCACGGAACTGTCGGGCGTCCAGTCGGTGTACTTCATGCTCGGCGAGATGTCGTTTATCCTGATCTCGCGGCTTCGCGACCACGAGCACCTGCAGACGCTCATCGACAACATCATCCACACCGAAGGTGTCGAACACTCCTCGACGCACATCGTCCTGAAGGAGTTCAAGGACGAGTCTCGACTGCTCGTCAACTACGACGACGACGATCTGGCGAAACTGATCGACGACGGGTCGACCGACGAGTGAGTTCATCGCCGTCACGTCGGTGATGTCGGTTTGCAGGCTGGCACGTCCGCAGTTACTGTAGCGATCGGATCGCGGCGTCGCTCGTCCCCGCAATATCTGCCCGTGTCTCTTACGACTCGTTTCTCGCCGCCGACACGCGGGCTCGCGTAGGCGCTGTGAAGACACGGAATCACGAACTCGCGACCGATCGCCGGTGCAAAGGTTGCCGCATCGGCCGAGCCCCGTCAGCGATCGCCTATTTGCGCGGTCGTATAGGGTCGGGTCGATATTACCCGTCAAACAATGGTCCTTCCAGATCGCGTGAGCGCACTGGCCGAGGGTATCGCTCACTGGCGGTGGTACGCATGAACGACGAGCGAACGAGTACACTACTCGACGACGGAGGTGGTCTCGCGTGAATACGGTCGAGAAGCACAAGCAGGAGAAACACCCCCTCGACGTGATCGACGACGTCTACGAGTACGCCGACGAGGAACTCTCTTTCGAGGAGATCGAGGAGCGCGCCGGCGGCGGCGAGTGGGAGCGCCTGAAGTGGGCCGGCATGTACGCCCAGAAGCAGGAGGGCTACTTCATGATCCGGACCAAGGTGCCGGGCGGCTACCTCACGCCCGAGCAAGCCGAAGTGGTCGGCGAGGTCACCGACGATCTCGCGGTCGCGCCCGCGGAGTACGGCGGCGCGGAGCAGAACGAACTCTGGGGCGACGCCTACCTCGACATCACGACCCGACAGGACATCCAGAAACACTGGATCCGCGTCGAGGACGTCCCGGAGATGTGGGACCGCTACGACGAGGTGGGTCTGACGACCGTCCAGGGCTGTGGCGACTCCGCCCGGAACGTCCTCGGCTGTCCCGCCGCCGGCCTCGACGACCACGAGTGTTTCGACGCCCAGCCGGTCGTCGACGCCGTCTCGGACTTCTTCACCGAGAACCGGGAGTACGCCAACCTTCCGAGAAAGTTCAAGCTCACGATCACGGGCTGTCGACACGACTGCGCGCAGTCCCAGATCAACGACGTCGGCCTCGTGCCGGCCAAAAAGGAGATCGAAGGCGCCTACCTCTACGGCTTCCACGCCCGCGTCGGTGGCGGTCTTTCGGACGGCCCGCGGATGGGGTCGGAACTCGACGTCTTCGTCCGACCCGAGGACGCCGTCGAGTTCACCCGCGCCGTCGCCCAGACGTTCAAGGAACTCGGCGATCGGAACAACCGCGGCGTCTGCCGGATGCGCTACCTCGTCGAGCAGATGGGCCCCGAGAAGTTCGAGGAGGCCGTCCGCGATCGCTGTACGGTCGACCTGCCCGAGGCCGGCGAAAACCTGACCGTCGGTTACCAGGGCGACCACGTCGGCGTCCACGACCAGAAACAGGACGGCCTGAAGTACGTCGGCTTCAACGTGATCGCCGGGCGGATGGGCGGCGCGGAGTTCGCCGAAGCCGCCCGGGCGGCGAAGCGGTACGGCACCGAGGACGCCTCCGTCCGCCTCGCGACCGACCAGAACTTCCTCATCAGCCACATTCCGGAGGAGAACGTCGAGGACCTGCTGGCGGAGCCGTTCGCCCAGGAGTACCAGCCCGATCCCGGCCCGTTCTCCCGCGGTGCCGTCGGCTGCACCGGGAGCGAGTTCTGTAACTACGCGATCATCGAGACCAAAAAACGCACCAAGCGCTGGGCCCGCGAACTCGACGATCGGATCGACGTGCCCGACGATATCGAGGCCATCCGGATGCACATGTCCGGCTGCTCGGCCTCCTGTGCGCAACCCCAGATCGCCGACATCGGCTTCCGGGGCGAGACGGTCAAGCTAGATCAGGAGGGTGAGTCCGACATCGTCGAGGGGATGGACTTCGGGCTCGGCGGCTCGCTGGGCGCGGACAACGAGTTCCTCGACTGGGTCGAGAACGCGGTCCCCGCCGACGCCGTGCTCCCGGCGCTCGAACAGTTGTTCGAGGCCTACGCGGCCGATCGCGACGACGGCGAGAAGTTCTACGAGTGGACCCGCCGCGTCGACAACGCACGGCTTCGGGAGGTCATGCAAGGTGCGGACGCGCCGGTCGCACGGGGTGTCGCCCATGGGGACTGACGGCGAGGCCGAGCGAAACGAGGACGAACGCAGTGAGTCCTCGGAGATGCGAGCGGGAGATGCGAGGGCCGAGCGGAGCGAGGGTCTCGATAATGCGAGCGGTGAAACCGCGAGCGAGAAGCGACACGCGAGCCGCGAGGCCTCGGATCGAGTGAGCGGCGACGGCGTCGACGAGCCGGTGTTCCCCGGCGTTCCGGAGTCGGGGACGGTCGACGACGCGGCCATCAGGGTCCCCGAAACGGGCACCACCGCGCCGCGGTCACGAGCGGACGCGACGCAGGCCCGCGACGATGCCGTCCGGACCGACGCCGGTGGCGACGGCTGTTCGCCGGACACCTGCACCTGCGGCGAGAACGCGGACGACAAAGCGATCGCCACGGACGGGGCCGGCGTCACGAACGTCGACGACCAGGGCTCGCTCGGGGAGCTAGAGTTCACCGAACCCGCGGAGGGCGTCAGCCAGGACGTCTACGACGACGCGCCCGACACCCGCGTCGGCGTTCCCGACGGCGTCGACCTGGATACGCCGGCGTACTCGATCCGATCGGAGATGAACGACATCGAGACGCCGGACGAGAAGACCTGGTTCATGGAACTGGACGAGGCCGTCATCGACGAGGGCCGCTGTATCCAGTGTGGGACCTGCGTCGCCGCCTGTCCCTCGGACTCGATCGGCGTCGGCGCGGACGACCTGCCGGAACTCGTGAAGATGTGTACCGGCTGTTCGCTCTGCTGGGACTTCTGTCCCCGCGGCGGGATGCGCTACGAGCGCCAGTGGAAGATCACCGGCGGCGAGGACAACGTGAAGGGGGCCGGCGACCCGATCACGGAGTTCTCCGCGCGCGTCGAGGACGACTGGACCGACGCGGCCCAGGACGGCGGCGTCGTCACCGGCATCCTCGCGACGCTGCTCGAGGAAGGCGAGATCGACGGCGCGCTGATCGCGACCGAGAGCGACGAGGAGGCCTGGAAGGCCGAGAGCTACCTCGCGACGACGACGGAGGACCTGATCGAGAACGCGGGCACCGTCTACAACCAGACGCTCGCGCTCGGCAACCTCGATCTCGCCCAGTGGGAGCACAAACTCCCCGACAAGGACTGGGACGACCTCAGCCTCGCGCTGGTCGGCACCCCCTGCGAAATCGAGGGGATCCGCGCCCTGCAGGACTTCGACTGGGACTACCAGGCCCAGAACGAGGGCATTCGCGCGGTCGAGTACACGATCGCGCTGATGTGTACGAAGAACTTCAACTACTACAGCCTCATGGGCGAGCAACTGGAGGAACAGCGCGGCGTCTCGCCCGAAGAGATCGGCAAGATGGACGTCCTTCACGGCAAGCTGATGGTCTACGATCACGACGGCGAGATGATCGTCGAGGAGGACATCGAGAACTTCCACGACGCCGCGCTCAAGGGGTGTGACGAGTGTGCGGACTTCACCGGCTTCTGTGCCGACGTCACCGTCGGCTCCGTCGGCTCGAGCAACGAGTACTCCAGCGTCATCGTCCGCACTGAACAGGGGATGAACGCGTGGGAACTCACCGAGCCGAAACTCGACTACCACGACCTCGAAGACAGGTCCGCCGTCGGCAAACTCCAGGGCTGGGACAAGAAGAAGGCCTTCGAGAGCCTCGATCGGCCGTTCGATCCCGACGCGCCCCGGTTCATCGACTACACCGACCACGCCGAGAACTACGGCACCGCGCTGAATCCCCACGATCAGGGGCACTGACGCTCGGCTCCACGATCACGGGCGCTGACGCTCCACGATCGGCGTCACCCGTCGACCTCTGACCGGTTGCCTCGGAGATCCCCTCGTGTCTCGGATCGGTCGCGTCGGCGACTACGTGGCGACCCGATTCGGTCGCGTTGGACATCGTGTCGCGTCTCGGGTCGGGAGTCTCGACCGAACGCGTTGCGAGATCTCTGCTCGAGCGATCTCGTACTGCTTGCCACCTGGGAACGGCGCAGCGGAGAGACGAGGCATTCAAGTCTGTGCGGTTATCACAATATTACACAGGCTACTATCGAATGAGTGTCCAACGAGAAGTGGAAACCGGCGGTAAATCGGTCCGGTACTTCGCCGGGGTCGTAACGGGAGTATTCAGCGCTCTCGTGTTGCTCGCGGCCGTTTCGTACTCCGTCATCGTCTCCGTCGTGAACTGGGTGACGGTCGGTTTCCTCGCCTATCCCGTCAGCGGCGTCGCACCGTTCGTGGTCATCAGTGGCGCAATACTGACCATGCCGATCGTCATCCCGACCGTGCTGGTCACGGTGAAGATCCTGGACTGACTCCTCGGGGCGTTCGGTACGACTCGACCGAGGCGCGGTAGCGTCTCTCCGCGCTCCTCGACGGCTCGATCGATCGATCGAGCCGTGACGCCGAGTTCGGAAGTCGCCGACTTATTGTGGGGCTACTGCGTAGCGAGGGGTATGTCCCGCGGCATCGGCGAGTTCGGCCCGATTCAGGAGTTCGTTCCCGAGTGGGCGGCGATCGTCGTCGCGCTCGTGACGCAACTGGGTGACGTCTGGTTTCTCTCCCTGATCCTCGGCGCTCTCTACTGGGTTCGGGTGCGGGAGGACCGCGAACGGGCCGCCGCGTTCGTCGGCCTCCCGCTGATCGGCCTCGCGGTCGTCACCGGGCTGAAATACGTGTTCGCACTCCCGCGGCCGGACCAGCCGCTGGCGCGTCTCGAGACGGTGCCGGTGCTGGTCCAGCCGCTCTACGAGGCAACCGCCTACGCCAGCGGCTACGGGTTCCCGAGCGGGCACGCGGTGATGACGACGGTCGTCTACGGCTACCTGGCGCTGGCGCTGTCGATCGGGACGGCCCGCCAGCGATTCGCCGGCGCGGCGGCCCTGGTCGCGGCGGTCTGTCTCTCGCGGGTCGCCCTCGGCGTCCACTACCTCGTCGACGTGGTCGCCGGCGTCCTGGTCGGCCTCGCGGTTCTCCTCGTGACGACGCGGCTCCTGGCCCGGTACCGGACCGAAGCGGGCACCGTCGTGTTCGCGCTGGCGATGGGCGCGAGCGCGTTCGCCATCGTCGCCAGTGGCGGCGATCCGGACGCGGTCTTGCTCCTCGGGGCCTCGCTCGGCGCGTTCGGCGCGTGGCAACTGCTCCGACTCGCGTCGGCGCTGTCCGCGGCCGATCGACCAGCCGACGATCGGCGGCCGCTGCTCGCGAGGGGCGTCCTCGCGGTCGCCGCGTTCGCACCGCTTCTCGCCGCACCCGTGTTCGTTCTCCCGCCATCGGTGCCCGCGCTGGGCGGTGCGGTCGGCCTCGCGGTCGCCGTCGGCGTCGCGGTCCCCGTCGCGAGACACTCCGACCCCGTGTCGGAGGGGTTGCGAGCCCTCCCCGGCGCGTGCTGGCGGCGCGTCGCCGTCGCGTTTCGGCGGTAGGCGGCGCGGTCGCGTCGGGAGCGCCACGCGGCGATTTCCGGTTCCCGATCCGGCTCTCGTTCGGCGCGCTTATCCATCGATCGGCCGAACGCGCGAGTATGACCCACCGAATCCGGGTCGCGTCCGCCGACGACGCGGCCGCCGTCCGGGAGATCTACGCCCCGTTCTGCGAGTCGTCGTCGGTCACCTTCGAGGAGGACGCGCCGACCGCGGCCGAGATGGCCGATCGGATCGAATCGACGCTGGAGACCTACCCGTGGCTGGTTTGCGAGCGCGACGGAACGGTCGTCGGCTACGCCTACGCGGGGCCGTTGCGCAAGCGCCGCGCCTACGGATGGCTCGTCGAACTCTCCGTGTACGTCTCGGCGGACGCGCGCCGATCGGGCGTCGGCCGGGCGCTCTACGAGTCGCTGTTCGCGATCCTCGACCGACAGGGGTTCCTGGAGGCCTACGCCGTGACGACGCTCCCCAATCCCGCGACGGTGCGGTTCCACGAACGGCTCGGCTTCGAGCGCGTCGTCGAGTTCCCCGCGATGGGGTACACGCAGGACGCGTGGCACGACGTGGCGTGGTGGCGGCGATCGATCGCCGAGAAGCCGGCCGACCCGGAGCGGCCGGCGCCGTTTTCGACGCTCCGCGACGATTCCACCGTCTCGATCGCGTCGCTGGCTGCGACCGGCGAACCCACGCTCGAGTTCGAGCGCGCGCCCTAGACGCCGAGTTCGGCCGCCAGTTCGTCGATCGTCTCGATCGTCAGATCCGGGTCGGGGCCGAACGGCTCCCGGGGAGTCCCCTTCCGATCGAGGCGGACGCCCTGCATCCCGGCGTGGATCGCCCCCTGGACGTCGAACCAGAGCGCGGCGACGTGGGCGACCCGCTGGATCGGCGTGCCAGTCCGGCCCGCGGCGTGGCGGTAGAGGTCGGCGTCGGGTTTGAACGTCGCGAGTTCGTGGGCGCTGATCGTGTCCTCGATGAGGTCGCCGATCTCGGCGCCCTCGACCATCGACGCGAGCATCTCCGGGTTCCCGTTCGAGAGGACGTAGCAGTCGTAGCCGCCGTCTCGGAGCCGTTCGATGCCGTCGCGGACGTCGTCGAAGACGTCCAGGTCGTGGTAGGTCGCGAGGATCTCCTCGCGTTCGTCTTCGGTGGTCTCGATTCCGTGGGCCGCGAGCGCGTACGTGAGCGCGTCGCGGTTGACCGCGTAGAACGGCTTGTAAGCGTCGAGATGGTTCCCGACGAGGGTGTACTGCATCGATCGCTCGCGCCACGTTTTCGAGATCGGTTCCGGATCGTCGACGGCGGGGTGGTCCCCGAGCGCGGCTTCGACCGCGTCGACGTCGACGAGGGTGCTGTAGGAGTCGAACGTGATCGTCGTGACGAGGTCGGAATCGAACGCCATAGGTGGCGTACGACGGCGGGGATGAAGAACGTGGGTCCGCCGGTGGCTCGAAATTCGCAGGGTGCCGGCTCTCGATCGGCTCGTCGACCGAAGCCGCTTTGTCCGACCACCGACTGGTATCTCCCGTGAATCCAACGAACTGGCGGACCTACCTCGTCACCCAGGAATCGCTCTCGGCGGGCCGATCGACCCGCGAGATCGTCCGGGCGGCGATCGACGGCGGCGTCGACGTCGTCCAGCTTCGCGAGAAGGAGACGCCGACGAAGTGGCGGTACGAACTCGGACTCGAACTGCGCGACCTGACCGCCGAAGGGGGCGTCGACCTGATCGTCAACGATCGGGTCGACATCGCGCGGGCGATCGACGCCGACGGCGTCCACGTCGGCCAGTCGGACCTCCCGGTGGCCGTCGCGCGGGACCTGCTCGGTTCCGAAGCGATCGTCGGCTGTTCGGCCTCGACGGTCGACGAAGCCAGACGGGCGGAAACCGACGGCGCGGACTACCTCGGCGTCGGAACCGTCTACGGGACGACCTCGAAGGACGTCGACCCGGAGCAGGACGGCGTCGGCCCCGAGCGGATCGCCGAGATCACCGACGCGGTCTCGATCCCCGTCGTCGGGATCGGCGGCATCACGGCGGAGAACGCCGCCCCGGTCGTCGAGGCGGGTGCTGCCGGCGTGTCGGTCATCTCCGAGATCACACAGGCCGACGATCCGCAGGCCGCGACGGCGGCCCTCGGCAGAGCCGTCGAAAAGGGGAAGCGCTCGGCGAGCGGAGGGGAGTGCGTATGAGCGACTCGAACGACGCGACAGTCACCGGCGCGGCCCTCGCGGACTCGATCGATCGACTCGCCGAGACGGAACCGCTGGTCCAGCACCTGACCAACGAGGTCACGATGACCGACGTCGCGAACCTCACGCTCCACTGGGACGCGCTCCCGGTGATGGCCGACTCGACCGGCGACGCCGGGGAGATGGCCGAACTCGCGAGCGCGGTCCTGTGCAACGTCGGGCAGGTCCCCGACTGGAAGGTCGAGGCCATGCACGAGGCCGCGGCAACGGCGACCGATCGGGGAATCCCGGTCGTCTTAGATCCCGTCGGCGTCGGCGCGACGCCGACCCGCCAGGCCGTCGCCGAGGCGCTCCTCTCCGAAGTCGAGTTCGCCGTGATCAAGGGTAACTACGGCGAGATCAGCGCGCTCGCGGGCGTCGAGGCCGACGTCAAGGGTGTCGAGTCGATCGGCGACTACGAGGAGATCGAGGACACGGCCCGATCGCTCGCCGAGTCGACCGGCGCGGTCGTCGTCGCGAGCGGCGTCGAGGACGTCGTCGCGGACGCCGATCGAGCGGTACGGCTCTCGGCGGGCCACGAGCGACTGAGCGAGGTCGTCGGCACCGGCTGCATGCTCGGCGCGACGATCGCAGCGTTTTCCGGTGCGATCGAGGACCCGTACGCGGCCGCGGTCCACGGCACGCTCGCGTTCGGTATCGCCGGAGAACGTGCCGCAGACCGTCCACACGACGGCCCGGAGAGCTACCGAACCGCCTTCCACGATACGGTCGCCGGGCTGTCACCGGAGTCGGTGGCCGACCTCGACGTCGGGGACAGGGTGGAACGGCTCTCCTGAGTCGGGCCTGCGTCGGGGTCCGTCACTGGGCCGCCACTTCTGCAACCGTTTTGTCGATCACCGTCGAAGCTACGACTATGACACGCGAACACCTGACAGACGCGGCCGAATCGCTCCGGTCAGCAGCCGAGGCGGCTTCGGACGAGGCGGCCGATCGACTCGAATCGCAAGCGGATCAGTTCGAGACGCTGGCGGACGCCGATCGCGGCCCTGACCACGGCAAACTCGCGCGCCACGAGCACGTGCTCACCGAAATCGCCGACGAGGAGGGTGGCGACGTGGCCGATCGCGTCGACGCCGCGCTCGATTCGGTGCGGGCCTACCGGGAGACAGTCGAGGGGGTCTGATCGCTCGTCGGCACCGGTTCCGCCGCCAGACTCGACCGCCGCGCGATCAACAGACCGGCTTCGGGTTCGCACCCATCGCCTCGAGGTTCTCAACGTACTCGTCGTAGGCGGCCTCGATCGCGCCGTTCGCGGCCTCGAGCGCCCGCGATTCGTCGTCGTCGCTCTCGCAGACCGTCTCGAGCAGGTCTGCGGCGCGATCGAGTTGCTCGTCCAGGTCGTCGCCGAACTCGCGGAAGACGCCCGCCGTCTGTGGGTCGGCGTCGCCGACGAAGTAGCCGACGACCTGATCCTTCGATCGCTGGCTCGCGAGGATCCGGCCGATCAGCGCGCCGACGCGATCGGCGGTCGCCTCGAGCCCTCGCAGGTACTCGTGGAGTTCGGGGACGGTCTCGGGTTCGTAGGACTCGTCGCCGAGGTGGTCGAGGACGGTCTCGTAGTGGCCGCGTTCCTCCTCGGCCGTCCGCTCGAACGCGTCGCGGGCCGCGTCGTGGTCCTCGTCGTCGGCCCACCCGCTGAAGGTCTGCCAGGCGGCGTGTTCGGCGTCGGCGGTCGCCTCCAGTACGGGCTCGGTGTCGATGTCCCCGCCGGTATCGGCGTAGAGGGACTTCGAGGAACCGAGCCGCGAGAGCGCGGTCTGGTTTTCCTCGCGGACGGTCTCGACGAACGCGTCGGAATCGGTCATGACGGGGCCTTCGACCGGGTCCGAGTTAGGTCTGTCGCGACACCGGTTCGTCGCCGGCGCGGGACTGCCTGCGCGGGGCGCAACGGGTCGTCCTCGCCGGCGGGATCGGTTCCTACCGGTCGGTACTTTACGATCGACTCGAAAGCACCCGTCCATGAGACTACGCCGTCCGCGCCGGCCGCGCCAGTTTCGCCCGGCCGACTCCGCCCAGCAGATCGTCGGCGGCTTCCTGCTCGCCGGCCCCTTCGTCGTGACCGAGGAGGTCTGGACGCTGGCAGATAGCATGAGCATCTTCCAGGCGATGGCGACGATCGTCGTCGTCTCCGCGATCGGCTACGGCGCTCTGTACGCGGCCGACACGACCCGCGATCCGGACGTCGAGCAGGAGGTCGCCGGCGTGCCGATCCGGTTCATCTCGCTGCTGTGCGTCTCGTTCGGTTCGGTGCTCACCCTCGCGCTCCTGTTCGACGCCCCCGACACGTTCATCGACGAAACCGCGACGACCGAAATAGTGCGGATCACGTTCAACGCGATCAGCGTCGGTTCGGTGTTCAGCATCGTCGGCGCGGCGACGGCCGACAGCGTCTTTTCGAAGTGATCGGTCCGGTTGCAACCGGCGTCGAGGGACGGAGTCGAAACGGGGCTCTCGGCTCCGGAGGACGCGATTCGCGGTGACCGTCGCCGACCTCGCCCCCGAAACACGCTACGAGTCCGTCAACGCTCGCGTCCCACGAGCAATCCGAGAAACAGGACGATTGCGGCGACGAGTATCATTAGGAGCAACGTCTCCGAGACGAGCCGTATCGACGCGGGACCGATCTCTCCGACGCTGACGAATCCCGCCGCGAGCACGACGATCCCGAACCCGAGCAGTTGGTTCGTCAGTTTTCGACTGGCGATCCACGATTCGTCGGCGTCGTTGCCCATCGTGTTCGCGACGTGACTCGATCGCAATAACGGTTCCGAGTACTCACGGTAGTTCACGAACCCCGTTCGTCGTGTTCACTCGGCCTCGCCCTGCTCTGCGGCTCCCTGCCGGTCGCCGCTTCGCCTCGAGGCTGACTCCGTCGCTTCGCTCAGTCGTCCGCATCGCCCTGCTCGCGGGTCACGTTCGTTCCCCGCTCGCTACTTCGAGGCCTCGTTCGCTTCGCTCACTCGGCCTCGCCCTGCTTCGCGGGTCGGCTATGCTTCCCCGCTCCGCTACGAAGCCGACTCCGTCGCTACGCTCAGTCGTCGGCTTCGCCCTTCTCGATCGGCGCGTTGACCAGGTTCCCCCACTCGGTCCAGGAGCCGTCGTAGTTGACGGCGTCCTCGTAGCCGAGCAGTTCGTGGAGCGCGAACCAGGCGACGGACGATCGCTCGCCGATGCGGCAGTAGGCGACCGTCGTCTCGTCGCCGTCGATGCCTTCCTCGGCGTAGAGTTCCTCGAGTTCCTCGCGGGACTTGAAGGTGCCGTCGTCGTTCGTCACGGCGGCCCACGAGATGTTCTTCGCACCCGGGATGTGGCCGCCGCGCTGGGCGGTCTCCTGCAGGCCCGGCGGGGCGAGGATCTCGCCGGTGAACTCCTCGGGCGATCGGACGTCCACGAGCGGGACGCCGCGCTCGAGCGCGTTCTCGACGTCCTCGCGGTAGGCGCGGATGCTCTCGCGCGGGCCGGCGGCCTCGTACTCGACTTCGGAGAAGTCGGGTTCCTCGTCGGTCGTCGGGTAGTCGTTCTCGAGCCAGTACTCGCGGCCGCCGTCGAGAAGGTAGACGTCGTCGTGGCCGTAGTACTTGAACTGCCAGTAGGTGTAGGCGGCGAACCAGTTGGAGTTGTCCCCGTAGAGGACGACGGTTGAGTCCTCGCTGATGCCGTGGCTCCCGAGCAGGTCCTCAAAGTCCTCCTTCGAGAGGATGTCGCGGGTGGTCTGGTCCTGCAGTTGGGTCTCCCAGTTGAACCCGATCGCGCCGGGGGCGTGTTCCTCCTCGTAGGCTTCCGTGTCGACGTCGACCTCGACCAGTCGGTGGGCGGGGTCGTCGCTCTCGAACTCGTCGAGGTGCTCCTCGACCCAGTCGGCCGTGACGAGTACGTCGTTGGCGTAGTCGTTCGTTGCCATACTGGTATCGTCGACAGCCAGGCCTTTAGTGCCACCCCAACCGGTCAATTCGGTCGACGGTCGATCGTTCCGGCTACCATTGCCGGTAATTCGCCCGGCCGATCGCACTACCCTCCCATAGCGGACTGCTCTGGCTCGATTTTAGATACTCCCGTCGTGTGTCGGGTCGCCGACGCCGATCGCCCCGCCGAGATGCGGAAAGGATTGCCACTATCTCGGGACGTCGGGGAGACGTGCCGGGATCGGTGCGTTCTCGGCGCTGCGCCGACACCGTCGATCCGATGGACGAATCCGTCGTCGTCGCTCCCGACTGGCTCGCCGATCGACTGGACGATCCGCAGGTACGCGTCGTGGACGTACGCGACGCCTGGGAGTTCGGCGGCATCGGGCACGTTCCCGGGGCCGTGAACGTCCCCTTCGACAGCTATCGCGACGAGACCAGCGACGATCCGGGAACCTTGCCGGGCGCGGACGCTTTCGGCGCCCTGCTCTCGGAGGCGGGGATCGAACGGGACGACACGATCGTCGCCTACGACGACACCCACGGCGTCTTCGCGGCCCGGTTCGTCGTCACCGCGCAGGCGTACGGTCACGACGACGTGCGCCTCCTCGACGGCGACTTCAGCGCGTGGAGCCGCGAACACGAGACGACGAGCGAGACACCGACGATCGAACCGACCGACTACCGGGCCGACCCGTTCGATTTCGCCGAGAGCCCGCTGGTCGATCGGGAGGCCGTCGAGGCGGCGATCGACCGGGGCGCCGTGCTGGTCGACACCCGCGAGCGCGACGAGTTCGCCGAGGCCCACCTGCCCGGTGCGGTCCGGTTCGACTGGCGCGAGGTCGTCGACGACAACACCCGCCGCCTGAAACCCGAATCGGAACTCGAGACCCTGCTGGCCGACCACGGGATCACGCCCGATCGCGAGATCGTTCTCTACTGTAACACCGCCCGCCGGATCAGTCACACCTACGTGGTCCTGCGAGCGCTGGGCTACGAGAACGTGGCCTTCTACGAGGGGAGTCTGACGGAATGGCTGGCGAGCGACGGTGCGGTCGAGACCGGCGCGGAGTGAGGACGACCCAATGACTCAAAAGGGTGTGCTGTGAACTGCGGGGGTACGGATGTTACTCGATGGTCCGTCGGTGGACGACTCCCCCGACCCCGAACGCGTCATTAGTGCGCTGGACGACGACGCGTGCCGAGAGATCGTCGCTGCACTCGACGAGCCGATGACCGTCAGCCGGATCTCGGACGAAGCCGAGGTCCCCCTCTCGACGGCCTACAAGAAACTCGATCGGCTGACCGAGGCGTCGCTGGTGGCCGAACGAACGCAGCTCAGGCCGGGCGGCCACCACCGGTCCCGGTACGTGACCCGGTTCGAACGGGTCGCCGTCGAACTCGACGAGGACCGGCAGTTCCGGGTCGACATCGAGCGGCCGGTCTCGGAACCGGAGCACCAGCTCGTGGACATGTGGTCGGCGGTTCGCCACGAGACGTAAGCCATGGGTCCGAGCATCGAAGTCACGACGGCCGTCGTCGCGCTGAAGACGATCACACTCGCGCTCGGCGGCGTCATCACCTACTTCGCGTACCGGGCGTACCGGCAGACGGATGCCCGCCCGATCGGCGCGCTCGCGATCGGATTCGGCTTCGTGACGCTGGGCGCGCTGCTGGCTGGCCTCGCCAACCAGGCGTACGGAATCGAAGGGGACCTCGTCGTCCTCATCGAGAGTTCGCTCACGGTCGTCGGGTTCGGGATCATCGTCTACTCGCTGTACGCCGACTGGTGACGCGATCGATCGGAGACGAAAAGCGGGAGAAAACAGCGGGCCCGGGTCAGCCGGGCTCAGCCGAGGACGTAGTCGAGCCGGGGGTACTTTTCGATCAGCGGAACGCCGTCGATCTCGTACCGCTCGATGAGCGCGTCCAGCCCGAGGATCCGGCCGGCGCCGAAGGCGGCGACGGCGAGGAAGACGAGCAGGTACGCGAAGTCACCGTTGATCATGCCGTGTTCGACGGACCAGTTCGCGAAGTAGAACATGGTCATCATCATCGCGCCGAAGAACGCCGCGAGGCGAACCATTGCGCCGACGATGAGGCCCAGTCCGATCGCGACCTGTCCGAACGGAACGGCGATGTTCACGAACTCGACGAACCAGGGGGTCGTTCCCATCCACGTGAACATCCCGATCAGGGGCGACGCCTCGTTGACGCCGTAGAGCAGGTATCCCTGGGCGGAGAACGGCTCCGCGGCCAGGAGTTTGCTCAGACCGGCGTTGAGGAAGGCGATCCCCATCATCATCCGGAGCGCGAGGACGAACCACGCACTCAGGCTGTGGGCCCGTCCTCGAACCGTAACGCCGCCGATCTTGCTCTCGAACACGTTCGCACCGACAGTCATCTTCTCAGTTGCCATGTGATCTTCACCTACTTCTACAGACGGCTGACGAGGCTATATAAATAAACGATTATTCTCCATTTCAGAGAATCCGTTCTCACGGGCTAACGACCCGTGTAACGACGAATTACGATGCAACGCTCCGTGGGGAATGGCTTATAAATCGACCGGTCGAACTGGGTCACGGTTCAACGACAGTTCGGGTTCCCGAACCGATCGATCCTCTTTGGGCCATCCGAACTGCCGGTACCGGCGTCACCGATCGCTCGACCGTCGCTCGCACGCCGCTCACCCGCCGTTCACCTGCCGCTCACACGTCGCTACCTGTCGTTCACGTCCCGCCAGTCCGGGGCCGTCGAGTAGGGCCGATCGGCGGCCTCGTCGAACGCTTTCAGTACGACCTCGTTCAGCGCCGGGTGGACGTGGACCGTCTCGGCGACGTCGTCGACCGTTCCCGACCCGCGTTCCATCGCGACGACCACCTCGTGGAGCAGCGAGGCCGCGTCCGGACCGACGACGTGACAGCCCAGAATCTCGCCGTCCGGTCCCGCGAGGACCTTGACGAACCCGTCCCCGGCCTCGAGGATGAGCCCTTTTGGCGCGGCGTCGTACGTGACGATCGTCGACTCGTACGGGCGTTCCGCGTCGGCGAGTTCGCGCTCCGTCCGCCCGACGCTCCCGACCTGCGGCGAGGTAAAGATCGCGTGGGGCATGGCCGCGTAGTCGACCGCTCGATCGGCGTCGTCGAGGATATTCGCCGAGACGATCTCGGCCTCGTAATCCGCGGCGTGTTTGAACGGTTGGGCGGCGAGGACGTCACCGAGCGCCCAGACGTTCGCGGCGGTCGTCGCGAGCGTCTCGTCGACCTCGACGTGGCCCTCGTCGTCGGTTTCGACGCCCGCGGCGTCGAGATCGAGCGCGTCGGTGTTCGGCCGCCGTCCCGTCGCGAGCAGGAGATCGTCGGCCGACAGTTCGACCTGCTCGTCCCCGTCGCCGGTCGGGGCCGCGATCACGTCGACTCGATCGCCGTCAGCCTGGACCTCGGCCGCCTCGTAGCCGGTGTACAGATCGCAGTCGGTGCGAAGCGACTCGGTCACGACCTCGCTCACGTCGTCGTCTTCGCCCGGTACGAGCCGATCGCTCCGGCCGACGATCGAGACGTCGGTACCCAACGCGGCGAAGAAGTAGCCGAGTTCGGCGCCGATGTAGCCGCCGCCGACGATCACGAGGTCGTCCGGCCGCTCGTCGAGGAAGAGCGCGTCGTCGCTCGTCAGGAAGTCGACGTCGTCGATGTCGTCGATCGGCGGGACCGTCGGACGGCCGCCGACCGCGACGACGACGTGCTCACCGCGGATCTCGCTGGGGTCGTCCTCGTTCGCCGTCCTGCCGGAATCCGCCTCTCTCGTCGTCTCGCCGGCGTCGTCCTCGCCCCCGTCCGGATCGATCGCGAGGGTCCGATCGTCGACGAACCGGGCCTCGCCGCGGTAGAGCGTGACGTTCTCGGCCTCGCGCAGGTTCCGTTCTCTCCGATCGGCCTTGGCGTAAACTGTCTCGCGGATCGACGACGTGACCGCGCCGTAGTCGACGCCGTCGAGGGTGGCTTCGACGCCGAACCGATCGGCGCGGCGGATCGTGTCGACGACGTCGGCGCGGTGGAGCAACGCCTTCGAGGGGACACAGCCACGGGTGATACAGGCTCCGCCGAGCGGGCCGCGTTCGATCACGGCCGCCTCGAGGCCCCGGTCAGCCGCGGCGGTCGCGACCTGACTGCCGGAACCGCCGCCGACCACGACGATGTCGTACGCGTCCATACGGGCCTCGTCCACGGACGGCCGCGTAAAATTGCAGCCTGCTATTCGAACCTCGTCGGCCCCGGTTTCGAGCTCACATGGCGAAAAAACCCGCAGCGAGCGCTCGCCTTCAGAGCCAGTCGTCGCCGGGGTCGTCGTCCGTCGCCTCCCGGTAGGATTCGACCGCCGCTGCGAGGTTCGCGAGGGCCTCTTCGGGCGTCTGGCCCTGGCTCGAGACGCCGGTCACCTCGTCGTCGGCGATGTGGAGGCCGTGCTCGTTCTCGCGCATCGTCACGTCAGCGTCCGCGAGCGCTTCGTACTCGCTCGGATCGGCACCCGCGTCTCCCTCGGACGTCATACGAGCGACTTGGTGGTCCGCGGGTGAAATACTCTCCGACGCCGATCGGACGGTTCGACGACGGCCGACCGGCGAGCGGGACGACGTTCGGATCTGGTCGCCGGCCGGCGACGGCGAACGCCTTTCGATCGGTCCCGATCCCGTCGATCGAACTGCGGGCCGAGAAAAAGCCTTTAACGCCGCCGACTCGTAGAGCCCGCAAATGGTACTCGACGATCTCGGGAGTTCTCTGCGGGGCACGCTCGACAAACTCCGCGGGAAGTCCCGCATCAGCGAGGAAGACATCGAGGAGATCGTCAAGGAGATCCAGCGATCGCTGCTCTCCGCCGACGTCGACGTCTCGCTCGTGATGGAGCTGTCGGACAGCATCAAGGAACGCGCCCTAGAGGAGGAGCCGCCGGCCGGGACGCCGGCGCGGGACTTCGTCCTCCGGATCGTCTACGAGGAACTGGTCGACCTCATCGGGGAATCGACCGACCTCCCGCTCGAGGAGCAGACGATCCTGCTGGCGGGTCTGCAGGGGTCAGGGAAGACGACCTCCGCCGCGAAGATGGCGTGGTGGTTCTCGACGAAGGGGCTTCGACCCGCGGTCATCCAGACCGACACCTTCCGACCCGGCGCCTACGACCAGGCAAAGGAGATGACAGAGCGCGCGGAGGTCGACTTCTACGGGAACCCCGACGCCGAGGACCCGGTCGAGATCGCCCGGACGGGGCTCGAGGAGACCAGCGAGGCCGACGTCCACATCGTGGACACCGCCGGTCGCCACGCCCTGGAGGACGACCTGATCGACGAGATCGAGCAGATCGAGGGCGTCGTCGAGCCCGACACGTCCCTGCTCGTGCTGGACGCCGCGATCGGTCAGGGCGCGAAAGAGCAGGCCCAGCAGTTCGACGAGTCGATCGGGATTGACGGCGTCGTCATCACCAAACTCGACGGTACCGCGAAGGGTGGTGGCGCGCTGACCGCCGTGGATCAGACGGATTCGTCGATCGCCTTTCTCGGGACCGGCGAGGAGGTCCAGGACGTCGAGCGGTTCGAACCCGACGGCTTCATCTCGCGGCTCCTCGGCATGGGCGATCTCTCCCAGCTCGCAGAGCGCGTCGAGCGCGCCATGCAGGAGACCGAGATCGAGGAGGACGACTGGGACCCCGAGGACATGCTCCAGGGCCAGTTCACCCTGAACGACATGCAAAAGCAGATGGAGGCGATGAACAACATGGGGCCGCTCGACCAGGTGATGGACATGATCCCCGGCTTCGGCGGCGGGATCAAAGACCAGTTGCCGGACGACGCGATGGACGTCACCCAGGAGCGGATGCGCACCTTCAGCGTCATCATGGACTCGATGACGGAGGCCGAGAAGGAGTACCCCAAGGCGATCGGCGCGAGCCAGATCGAACGCATCGCCCGCGGGTCGGGCACCAGCGAGGACGAGGTCCGGGAACTCCTCCAGCAGTACAAGATGATGGAACGCACGATCAAGCAGTTCCAGGGGATGGGTTCGGACAAGGAGATGCAGCGGATGATGAAACAGATGCAACAGCAGGGCGGCGGTGGCGGCATGGGCGGTATGGGCCCGTTCTGAGGACCCCCGATCGCGTTCGGCCTCGCTGACTGTTCGTCGTGAGGTCAGGCCGTCGTCGCGCCGCGTTCGAGGGCCGATTCCGGCGGGAGTTCGTCGACGAGCACGACGGCGTCGCCTTCGAGGACGGTCGTCCCGTCCCCGGCGTGGACGGTCGTTTCGATCCGGTACTTGCTACCGCCGAGCGCGTCGACGACCTCACAGACGGCCGTCACGCGATCGCCGATCGGGAGGGGTGCTAGAAAGCTGCTCTCCTGTGAGAGGTAGATCGTCAGGCCGGGCAGCCGCGCGAGCGCCGCGCTGATCAGGCCGTTGGCGAGGACGCCGTGGACGATCCGTCTCCCGAAGCGGGTTTCGGCGGCGTAGGCCCTGTCGAGGTGGAGTCGGTTCGTGTCGCCGGTAACCTCGGCGAAGGCCTCGACGTCGTCCTCGGAGAGTGGCTTCGAGAACCGAGCGACGTCGCCGACCGCGACGGTCGTCTCGTCGTCGCCGCGGTATTCGAACTCCCAGTCGTCGCGCTCGTACTGGGTGTCGGTCCGGACCCACCGTCGCGGCTTCTCGGTCCCGAGGCCGCCGGTCCGGTGGGCCAGGTGGGGCACGTAGTAGGTTAGTTCGGTCGTCGTGAGAACGCCGACGAGGTCGCCGCCCTCGGTCGAGTCGGCTTCGTCGACGACCGGGAGGTGTTCGATGTCGCTGGCCCGCAGGCGCTCGACGGCGTCGACGATCGACGTGTCGGGGTCGATCGTCACGAGCGGGGTCGACATCACGTCGGCCAGTTCGACGGCCTCGAGGTGGTCACGTTCACAGAGGGACTCGAGGAAGTCGCCCTCGGTGACGATCCCGCGGGGCGTGCCGTCGCGCGTGACGACGACCGAACTCACTTCCTCGTCGCGCATCAGCGTCGCCGCCCGCGTCGCTGTCGCATCCGGCGGCGCCGTGACGACGTCGGTGACCATGATCTCGGAGACGGGGATCGTGTCGTGCATCGCGGGCAGCGTACGCTGCCGGAGGCCATTATCCCCCGGGCTGCGCTGGTGGAACGAGTGCGCGTCGCGAGATCGACCGCGAGGAGGCTTCGCGGGTGCCGTCAGCCGTCGATCGGGCGGCCGTCTTCCGTCGGCGGGGCGATGTGGTCGACGTACTCCTCGACGGTGGGTTCTTCGACGCGGACGCGGACGCTGATCTCGCCGAGTTCGTCGGGTTCGCCGACCGAGAAGTTGACGCGGTCCTCGAAGGCCGCCTGTTTCTTCAGGGCGAAGGAGAACGTGTCCCCGTCGCGGTTCGCGAAGAACTCGCCGCGGGCGGTGTCGAGGATCTCCTGGCGGTGGAGCAGGTCGGAAAAGTGATCCAGCGCGTGGGCCTCGGCCCTGATCTCGCCGAACTCCTCGTCGATCTCGGCGTTCGGGAAGATGTTCGCGACCGCGTCCACGACGCGACTCGTCACCTCGGTGTCGTAGACGGGGGCCGTGATCTCGACGTCGACCCGGTAGATCTCGCTCATCGGTGGCTCACCTCTCGATCGACGTCCTCGCGAACGATGGCCCGGATGCGATCGTGGAAGGTCTCGAGCGCGTCCGTGTTCTCGACGACCACGTCGGCGCGGTCCATCGCGTCGTCCATCCCGAATCCGCGCTCGCGCTCGTCGCGGGCGGCGAGGGGTTCGCCGCCGTCGTCCTCGCTCGCGTCCCGGCCCCGGGCGTCGATCCGCTCGGCGCGGACCTCGAAGGGGGCCTCGATGCTGACCAGCGTGAAGTCGTCGCCGAACCGCTCCTCGAAGACGTCGACCTCGACGCCGGAGCGGATGCCGTCGACCAGCACCGTCTCGTGGTCCCCGAGTCGATCCTCGATCATCGGGAGCGAGCGCTCGGCGATCGCCGCCGGCCCGTTCTCGTCGCGCAGGGCCTGCGCGACCTTCCCGTGATCTTTCTCCGGTTCGAGGCCTCGATCGGCGGTCTCCTGGCGGACGACGTCGCCCATCGTCACGACCGGGATGCCCTCCTCGCGTGCGACGGTCGCGGCCTCTCCTTTCCCGCTGCCGGGAAGCCCCACCGTTCCGATGACGTGCATCGGGAGTGGATACAGGCGACGCCTGCATAAGGACTGTGTTCGTCGGTCGAGCGAGAGCTACCCCCGTTTCCCGTCCGCTAAGCCCGTTTCAGCTAGTGCAACTGCGGTAGGGCCCCTGTACCGACGCCGATCCCGGGGTCGTGGGCCCCGATCGGACGGGTTCGCGACGCCGACGCGATCGATCCCCGACCCCTCGTGCCGCCGGAATCGGAGCGGGACGGGCGGCAGCCGGACCGCGTTCGCGGGGGTATTCGTTGTTCGACCGGAAACAGTAGCCGCGTTCGCAACGATCGGGCGTCGCGATCGGCCGATCGATAATTCGTCTGAATTCGAGACCGGTTTTCGAAACGGACTGTCCACATTATTGGCTACTCCCCGGTCGCTTCGGGTGCACGCTATGACAGACAGACTCCTCGACAGGCGCCGGTTCACCAAGGTCGCCGGCGCCGGTGTAGTCGCTGCGATTGCCGGCTGTATGGACGACGAGAACGCAGACGATCCGTCGGGTGGCGATTCCGAGGATGGCGACCCCGTCGGCGGCGAAGACGACGCGAGCGGCGACGATGGGATGGGCGACAACGAGACGGACGACGGGTTCGGAGACGACAACGAAACCGACGACGGATTCGGAGACGACAACGAAACCGACGACGGATTCGGAGACGACAACGAAACCGACGACGGCGGAATCGGCGACGACGGGAATGAAACCGACGACGAAAACGCGACGGACGACGAGACGGACGACACCGACGATTCCGGCGCGTAACGATCGTCGTCCCGGACGCGTCGATGTTGCGCAGTGACGCCATCTTCGGCCGTGCCATCCCCGGCCGCTACCTCGCTGTGTCGCGCCACGGGTCGCATCGGCCCGAAATCCACACTGCTTATGCTGATCGATCGTTGATTCGTATCCGAGGGCACGTAGCTCAGTCCGGATAGAGCGTCGGACTTCTAATCCGACGGTCGTGGGTTCGAATCCCATCGTGCCCGTTGCTCCGGCGAACGACGGTGAGCCGTGAGTAGCGACGCACGCGGGATTCGAATCAGACCGGGGTTCTGCGCTTCGCGCAGGTTCTCGGGCGTGGTTCGAATCCCATCGTGCCCGTTCGACCATTGTCTGTTTCGAACTGCTATCCAGAGTCCCGCATCGATCTCTCTACTGGCGATATTCGGTCGATTACCGCGTAGCGACTCGTCCTGAGAATCGCGACTTCGTTCACCGGTTGAACGCACCCCTTTGCAGGTCGGCGGCCGACGGGTGTCGTCCACGTCCGCGGACCGCGCCCTTCGAGGGTGGATAAACGGGCGATCGCAGTGGTCGCGAGCGACGCGGTTCACCTGAGTCGTCGGAAGTCCTCCGACCCACAGGAACAGGTCGCAGTTCCGATCGGTCGGATGGTCCCGTTCAGGAGTTCTTTCGCTGCGTACACGGACTCGCAGTGGACACACACGGCCACAGCACGACGATGGTCGTGCATGACGATCACCCACCCGACGAATGGTCGGACGGCACTTCAAACGTTGTGGCGACGATCCTGTTCGTCACCGGCGAGAGACGGTCGTCGATCGTGACACTGGGTCGGTCGAGCGGCCGGCGGATGCGACGATCGGGACGGTTGCCGTTTCGTAGACGACGTTTGCGTCGATTAGCCCCAGAACGAGGCGTTTCCCAGACAGTAGAACAGCGCCACCCAGCCGAGGAACAGGCCGGCAATCACGACCAGGAAATCCGCCATACACGTCCCCAGAACGGCGCAGTAGCCGATACCGATCGTGAGCAACAGCAACGAACTCCCGAACAGGATGTGACACCGGCGTTCGACCCGTGGGTCCATATCCGTTCTATTCACGATCGGGCGTAAAGGCCTATCTCGTGACAGGAGGAGTTTCACGGAACCCGAGCGAACCGATCGCGTCGTGACAGGGGACGGTGACGACGGGTCGCGACCGCCCAGTTGACAACCGACAGTACTCTGGATCGTTAGTTTAATGGCGCTCTGAGCGGTACAATGGGCCGTCGGCAGAGCCTATCGACGGCATCACAGGGGGACTGGTTGGGGGACACAGTCGACATCGCCACCCCCGCTGCCGACCGCGTACACCCATCACCGTTTTCCTCCCGCGGCCGTTCGGCACTGACCTGATTCGACGATCGGATCCGCCACGATCCACACCCGGTCGTTTGTCAGTACAGGCAGACGATACAACCCGATCGAGCCGTTCGGTCGGGTATGGACGAACCCGACGTCGACACGAGTCCGGACCCGAACGGGGAACCGATTCCAGCGGTCGAGTCGTTCGCCGCGCAGGCGCGTCGCCGAGCCGAGACCGAGCGCGAGGCCGTCGAGTGGGCGATCGACGAACTCGAATCCCAGATCGCCGCACGCGACGTCGACCTCGAGCCGCTGCTCGAGTACGCCGAGGAGAGCCAGTCGAGTCTCCCGGATCGGCACCGACGCGCGTACGAGACGATGGCCGACATCTTCGACGTCGATCGCGACCTGTATGCAGTGTACGCGCTCGCCTACTCTGACCTGTGCGAAGAATTGGCCGAGGGTGACGGCCGATCGGAGCGCCACCCGAACGGATGTACGAACGCCCTCGTCTCGCCGGCGGCCGCCGACGCGACCGGCTCGCTCGT
Organism: Halosolutus sp. YCN4; assembly: GCF_059736495.1. Lineage (NCBI taxonomy): Archaea > Methanobacteriati > Methanobacteriota > Halobacteria > Halobacteriales > Natrialbaceae > Halosolutus > Halosolutus sp. YCN4. The sequence continues at coordinate 448,936 of NZ_JCASSM010000002.1, forward strand.
GCTCAAAAATCGCGACATCGCGGGTCGAGGGACGCGCCCGAAGTCGATCGTCGAACAGCCCCCGATCGACGACTACTACGGGTTCCTGACGGTCGACACCTGCGGGACCGTCATGGTGTTCAAGGGGGTCAACGATCGCGGACTGGTCGCGGCCAACACCTACATCGACGCCAACCCGGAGGAACTCGACCCGGGCGAGCAACTCCGGAACGGGGCCGCGATTCGGCGGCTTCTGGAGGAGTGTGCCTCCGTCGAGGAGGCCCGATCCCTGCTCGAGTCGCATCCGACGCGCCGGCTGATGGCCCAGACGCTGTTCCTGGCCGACGGGACGGACGCCGCGTTGCTCGAGGTCGATCCTGCGGCCGAACGGATCGCCGTCGACGACGATCGGCTGGTCGTCCGGACGAACCACTTCGTGGACGGGGCCTCGACCGTGACGGAGAGTTCGAAACGGCGACGCGATCGGGCCAGGGCGCTGCTCGCAGGTGAGAGCGGGGGCCGACTCGATCGGGACGACCTGTGGGCCGTCGCGGCGGATCACGCGAACGGCCCCGGCGACGACTCGATCTGTCGCCACCCGGAACCCGAGACGGACGAACCCCACGCGTTCGGTCAGTTGACCACGGCCAGCGCGGCGGTCTTCGAGGGTGGATCGCCGGAGATCGAGGTCGTGATGGGCAACCCGTGCGAACGCGATCGGACGCGGGTGTCGTTCGGCGAGGCCGTCCCGCCCGCGTTCCGGACGGGACGGCGGTGGCTCGATCGGGTTCGCGCCAGGTAGCGACGGTTCGCGTCCTCAGGCGCGGGCGACGTGCCGGGTGAGGTCCGCCTCGAGCCGATCGGCTGCTCGGAGCCGCAACCGGCGGGCCCGGCGCTTCGAGAGCCGCTCGTCGGGATGTCGATCGGCGAGCGGGTCGTAGTCCGCCGGCGTAATGTCGAACGCTCGCAGATAGTCACGAACGGCCGGATCGGCGAGTCCGTCGTGAATGGCGGCGTCGGTGGTCCGATCGACCGTCTCGAACGAGGGGAGTGACACGGCATCGTCGCTCGGCGCCGCGTCAGCCCCGGCGACGACCGTGCCGCGATCGGTTGCGTCGGTGACGATCGATCGAACGTCGCCGGCGAGTCGGAGGATCTCGCTCGGCAGGGCTGCATCGGGCGATCGCCACTCGACCGTCGGGAACGCGTCCCGTAGCCGGACCGGCGTCCAGACCGCGTCGTAGGGGTCGAATTCCGCGTCGAACGTCGCCTCGTCGACGCCTCGATCGAGGGCACGCTCGCGGAAGCCGTCGTAGGCCGTTTCGAGTCGGTTCTCCCATTCGTCGACGCTGGAGACGTAGGGCCAGAGCTGGCCCTGCTCGGGACAGGTCTCGTAACAACAGCGTCGATAGAGGTAGGGCCGGGCGCACGCGAGGAGTCGCTCGCCCCGGTAGTGCGAGGCGCTGTTGACGAGGGCGAACGCGGGATCGATCGCGGTCAGCGCGTTGAGCTGGTCGACGACGTTAGAGTGTTCGAAGTGGACGTGCGTCCCGGCACAGACGCGTGCGTCGTCGAACGCCCGCCCGACGATGCGCCGCTGCAGGTCGGTCCCGGCTTTCTCGCGGTACGGAATCTCCGCAGGTGAGGCGTTGAGCGGTGTCGCCAGCGGAACGAGCCGTTTGTCCTGCTGTCGTGCCGCGTCGACGACCCGACTGATCCGATCGACGAACTCCGCGCGGAGTTCGGCCATGGACGAACAGGGCGTGGTCTTGATTTCTACCATCGGCTCGACGAACTCGGGATCGACGTGATCGGAGACGTCGAGCAGTGTTTCGGGCGGTACCAGATCACCGCCGTCGTCGACGACCCAGTACTCTACTTCGAGGCTAATTTTCATGGGGGTGGCTCCGTTGGACTGCGGGCGTCGCGTGGCCCTCGGGCGAGCCGTCACCGGACCAGTACTCCCAGGCGCGACACCGGACGACCGTCTCGGCTGGCGGATACTGTTCGTCCGTCGGAGACGATCGGGCGGTGTCGTCCATCGCCGCTGCCCGCCGAAATCGTGGTAGGCAGGTGCGACGTGAAGCGGTTGAGCCTGCGTGCGCCGGTTGTGTTCCCGCGGAACGGTCAGATTCCGCTGACGGAACGCTTCGATTCCCGGCTATCGGTACGGAATGGCAGGGGACTTTCGTAGCGTTTCGGGAGGTGCTTCGGACGGTTCGCGACCGGTCACGGAAGCCGGTAACTTATGTCTCTCAACGCCCTACGGCCACGCAATGGCCGCACACGAAACGGGCAGACGGCGTTTTCTCTCCGGGGTGAGTGCGACGCTGGGCGTCGCCCTCGTAACCGGCTGTCTGGGCGAGACGGACGACGGCGAGGAGAGCCCCGAACCCGTCGTCGACGCCGCGGAGTCGCTCGAGGGGGATACCGATCCCGAGGCGTGGGCCGACGTCGAGTCGCTCCGGTTCGACGGCTGGGTCGGCGGCTGGGTCGGCGTCGAGCCAGAACCGATCGCGGACGTCGAGAACCCGACGCTGGTGCTCGTCGAGGGCCGCGAGTACGAGGTCACGTGGGAGAACATGGACGGCGTCCACCACAACTTCGCGTTCTGGGACGGCGATCACGACGTGGTCAACGACTACTCGACCCCCGGAACCGACGTTCAGGGGGAGACGGAGTCGCTCAAATTCGAGGCGACGACCGAGATGGAAACCTACCGCTGTGAGTACCAGCAGGCCCGACAGCGCGGGGACGTCGTCCTGATCGATCCCGAGTAATCTCGCAGCCGTTCAGCGAACGACGGTTACCGGAACGGGGGCCCGGCGAACGATCTTCTCGGCGACGCTTCCGAGCAAGACCCGCGAGACGCCCGATCGGCCGTGGTTGCCGACGATGATGAGGTCGACGTCGTGATCCTCGGCGTACCGAACGACCTCGCGGGCGGGATTCCCGACGGCGATCTCGGTCCGGAAGTCGACGTCGTCGGCACCGGCGAGGTCCGTGACCTCCTCCTGAAAGTCCTCGGAGACCTCTTCCTTTCGTTTCCCGAAGAACTCCTTCGCGAGTTCGATTCCCGCGCCCGTCGACCCGTCGGCCGCTTCGACGACGCGGAGCAGAACGATCTCCTCGTCCGCATACTCGCTGAACGCTCGCTCTGCCGCCTTCTGTGCTGGCGCGGAACCGTCGTACGCGACGAGTACTACCATACGGGAGCTACCCAGTCCGGATTGATAAACCCAGACGGTAGCGCGGCGATCGAGTCCGGAGCCGAACTGCGATTCCCGCCCGCTCGCGTCCGTTCGCAAACCGTCGCTACTCTTCGAATCCGTCCTCGAACCTAAAGGTCCCATCGCGCTGGACGACCTCGCCGTCGACCTCGATGAACGAATCGTCGCTCATGTCGACGATCATGTCGACGTGGACGGCGGAGTCGTTTGCCTCGTTGCCCTCGCCGACAGTATCGTCGTAGGCCCGGCCGACGGCCATGTGGACGGTGTCGCCCATCTTCTCGTCGAACAGCATGTTGTAGGTGAACTGGTCGATGTCGCGGTTCATCCCGATCCCCAGTTCGCCCAGTCGGCGGGCTCCGTCGTCCGTGTTCAGGACTTCGGTCAGGACGTCCTCGTTCTTCGCCGCCGAGTGCTGGACGACCTCGCCGCCCTCGAACTCGAGGTAGACGTCGGTGATCTCCCGGCCCTGGTGGTACAGCGGCATGTCGAACAACACCTCGCCCTCGACGCTGTCGGGCTGGGGCGCGGTGAAGACCTCGCCGCCGGGGAGGTTGTGCTCTCCGTGGTCGTTGATCGTCGGGTTGCCGTCGATCGACATCGTCACGTCGGTCGTGTCGCCGCTCTTGATGCGGATCTCCTCCGCGGGGTCCATGAGGTCGACCATGTGCTCCTGGTGCTCGCGCTGGGCGTCCCAGTCCTTGTTGACGGCGTCCCAGACGAAGTTCTCGTACCCCTCCGTGCTCATCTCCGCGAGCTGGGCGTTCGCCGGCGCGGGGAACTGCGTGAGACACCAGCGCTTCGAGAGCCGTTCTTCCAGGATCGGCCGCTGGGCCTGCTGGTAGGCCGACTGGGTCTCGGGATCGACGTCGCTGGTCTGGGTGACGTTGTCCGTCGCGCGGATGGCGATGTAGACGTCCGTGTTCTCGATGAGCGCGAGTTCGTGCTCGGGCGTCTCGTACTCGTCGTCCCCGGCGCGGAGATACGCCCGCTGCTGGCGTTTCCCGGTGCGCTGGCTCGTCGTGATCGGGTTCGCCCCTCGATCGCCGATCACCTCGTGGAGCGCGACGACAAGGTCCTCGGCGACGGGATGGGCGTCGACGACGACGTTGTCCCCCTCCTCGAGGTCGACCGAGTGGTTGGCGATGATCTCGGCGTGTTCGCGGATGCGCGGGTCCATGTGTCGCAAATTCTGCCACCGCAGTCATACCATTTTCGAATCGAAATGTCACGGTCGATCGCGTCGGGATGGTGTGCCGTCACTGCGCCGCGTTCGGTGTCGACTCGACCAGGTCCCGCAGGAACGACACCGTCGCGGCGGTCAACACCAGCGAGAGCGGTACTGCGAGGGTCAGTGCGAACAGAAAGCCGCCGGGGCCGGCACTGACTAGCAGGGAGAGGACGATCGACGACAGGACCGCGACGGCGACGTGCGAGAGGCCGAACGTGAGGTACGCACCCCCGCTCACCGCGAACCCGTACGACCGGCGGAACGCCTCGACGAACGGTGCATCCGCGACGACGAACAGGAACGGTGCGGCGTAGAAGAGGTAGCCGATCACGACGACGACGGGAAGCGCGAGGACGATCACGACCGGCGAGACCAGCGCGAACGGCGCGAGCAACAGTATCGCACCGAAGGCGAGGAGGTTGTACAGGCCGAATCGGAGCGCGTACTCGCGGGCGCACGACGCGACCGCCGCCGGTTCGCCGCGGAGTCGTCGATCGAGTCCGCCGACGTAGACCGCCGCGAGTACCGACGCGATCGCGACGTACGCGAGAATCGCGACCAGAATCCACGCGCCGACGGCGGGACCGACGCTATCGAGGGGGATTCCGAGGCCGTCGAGTGGTGTCTCGATGGGGACGCCGGTCCCGGTCGTGCCGGTCGAACCGGTCGGGTCGGCGAACGGATCACCGCCTGGCTGCGAGTCGTCGCCGACGGCGGGCCGTCGGTGCGAGACGGACGGCGCGGGTGAATCCACGAGGGTCCACAGATCGAGGAGCGGCGACGGGAAGGCGAACTTGACGTTGATCGAGACGCCGCTGGCCGGATCGAGCGCCCGCCGGACCTTCCCGACCTGGAACAGGGAGGTCAGTAATGGCACCAGCGCGAACGGCAGTAATGCGTCGATCCGATCGGTGACGCGAGAGACGTGCCAGGGGAACGAGTGAGGCGACGAGTCGTCCGGATCACCTGCGGTCGTCGGCGCGCCTCCCGGATCGCCCGGAGGTGGCGGCGAGTCGCCGTCCGACCCGTCGCGGGGCTCGGGAGTATCTGGGACCATACATCAGAAAATAAATCGGTTGCAGTTGTACCCTTCGGTCGATCGCGTCGGTCGCCGGCGATCGCGCGTTCGATTCCCGAAGAACGACACCGTTAGGGCGATGCCGGAACCACCTCTCGCCATGATCGATCTGCGATCGGACACGGTAACGAAACCCGACGAGGCGATGCGCGAGGCGGCCGCCGATGCCGACGTCGGCGACGACGTCTACGGCGAGGATCCCACGGTGACCGAACTCGAGGCCCGCGCGGCCGAGGCTGTCGGGATGGAGGCCGCGCTGTACGTGCCCAGTGGGACGATGGGCAACCAGATCGCGGCGCGGGTCCACACCGATCGGGGCCAGGAGGTGCTGGCCGACCGCAAGAGCCACGTCGTGAAGTACGAACTCGGCGGCTTCGCCCAGCACGCCGACCTGCAGGTCCGGATGCTCGACGCCGATCGGGGCGTCCCGACCCCCGATCAGGTGGCGGCGGGCGTCGTCGAGGAAGACCTCCACCGGCCCGGAACCGGCCTGCTCTGTCTCGAGAACACCCACAACGCCCGCGGCGGCCTCGCGATCGAACCCGACGCGATCGCCGCCGCGGCGGAGGCGGCCCACGATCGGGACGTGCCGGTCCACCTCGACGGGGCGCGACTGTTCAACGCGGCGACGGCGCTGGACGTGCCCGCGACCGAGATCACGGCACCGGTCGACTCCGTCATGTTCTGTCTCTCGAAGGGGCTCGGGGCCCCGATCGGGTCCGTGCTCGCGGGGTCGAGCGAGTTCGTCGAGCGGGCCCGCCGGACGCGGAAACTGTTCGGCGGCGGGATGCGACAGGCCGGGATCGTCGCCGCTCCCGGGCTACGGGCCCTCGAGAACGTCGACGACCTCGCGATCGATCACGAGAACGCCCGTCGACTCGCGACCGGCCTCGCGGACGTTCCGGGCGTCGCGGTTCAGGAACCCGAGACGAACATCGTCTTCGCCGACGTCTCGGAGGTGGGCCTCGAGACGGAGACGGTGGTCGATCGACTCCGCGAGCGGGACGTGCTGGCGAACCCGATGGGGCCGTCGACGATCCGCTTTTGCACCCACAGGGACGTTTCGCGCGAGGACGTCGATCGCGCGCTCGAACGGATCGAGGCGGCGGTCGTCTGACGCCTGGCTGTGCCTGCCTAGATACAGTACCCCCTCACCGTCCGCGCATCCCGTCCCGGAACTCCAGCACGGTCCGGCGGATGAGCAGGTACAAGAAGAAGATCAGCGCCAGCAGGATCAGGACGATCGCGATAATGACGGGATCGTCGGGAATGAAGCCCAGCATACGACGCGGCTACACTGTCGGCGCGCAAAACCGTTTCGACGTCGATCGTCGCCGGGTTTTACAGTGAACGGATCGGTCCGGTACGGCGGCCTGGGCCCGCTCGTCGGGATCGAAACGACGCGCCGTTTTCGGGGCCGCGTTCGTCGCTAAAATCGTTTTTTCACCTTACGCTGACTATAATGCCCGGTGGGACGTAGCCATACGTGCGTCTCGAACGTCGCCCCCGACGACTTCGAGACCACTGCTGGTCCCCGATCACCTTCCACCCGCCTTCCCCCCACTCTCGGTCCGGCGCGATCGGCCACCCCACCGCCGTCGCGTCGGCACCTGATCCACCCGGTCCCCGCTGACGCGACGGTCCCCTCCGGTGTCGAGATACCACCACTTCCGCTCGTTCGATACCGTCGCCATCCCGCCGTGACGATACTCGCCCTCTTCCCGGCCCCTTTTTCGACACCGTCTGTCGTCGCTACGCCCGCGGTCGGACCTCGAACGATTCGATAACTGTCCCGTCCGGCTCGCGGAGTTCGCCCGCGAGCCTCGAGTCGTCCGTGGGCCCGTCCGCCGGGCGCTCCTCGAGGACGGCGAAGCCCGGCCGATTCCCGCGCGGCTGGGCGTGACTGCCCGGGTTCACCAGGAGCACGTCGTCCGTCTCGACGACCGTCGGCCGGTGGCTGTGGCCCGAGACGACGACGTCGGCGTCCCGCGATCGGCCGAACATCGCCAGTCCGGTCGCGCCGCCGTCGCGTCGGTGGGTCACCGCGAATCGAGCGCCGCCCGCTTCGACGACCCGCGCAGGGGGCAGCCGGTCCCGGACCGCCGCGCTGTCGGCGTTGCCGTGGACGGCGTAGAGGGTGTCACACTCCTCCTGGAACGCCGCCAGTGCCGTCGAACTGGTGAAGTCGCCGGCGTGGATCACGGTGTCGGCCTCCCGTGCGGCGGTCAGGGCTTCTCCGTCGAGCCGATGGCCCCCCTCGCTGTGCGTGTCCGAGAAGATCGCGATCATGGCGGTGAGTTCGATCGCGAGGAGGACGACACTTTCGACCTGCGGTCGGCGATCGCCTGTCCGACGCTCGTTCCGGGACCGCGCGCTCCGGCGGCCGCGATCTCTGCGCGAGACGTCACGGTCACCCAACCTTTTGACCCCCTTGGGCGTATCTGTCGCCGATGGCAAGTAGCACCTCCGTCGTTCTCGCCGCGCTGTTCGCCAACGGCGCGATCGCGATTCTCAAGTTCGGCGGCTTCCTGCTCACCGGGAGCCCCGCGATGCTGTCGGAGACGTACCACTCGATCTCGGACACGGGCAACCAGATCTTCCTGCTGGTTGGAATCAAGTACGGTGCACAGGAGGCCACCCGGAGCCACCCGTTCGGCCACGGGAAGGCGCAGTTCTTCTACAGCTTGCTCGTGAGCGTCATGCTGTTCGGTATCGCCGGCTGGGAGAGCGCCCGCCACGGCTACAGCGCACTGCGAGAGGGCGGCGTCCACCGGGCCAGCGAGGACGTCACGCTGCTCGGCGCGACGTTCGACCCGGTGTACGTCAACTACGCCGTGTTGCTCGGCGCGATCGCCTTCGAGTCCTACGCGCTCTGGAAGGCCTACCAGGGGATGAGCCGCCAGATGGACGAGCACGGCTGGGAGACGTTCCGGGAGGCCTTCCGCAAGACCAGCGACGTGACCATCCTGACCGCGCTCACCGAGGACACGATCGCGCTCGCCGGTGCCGGGATCGCCCTCTTCGGGATCTACCTCACCCGGACGACCGGGAACCCGACGTACGACGCCGGTGCCGCGCTCGTCATCGGTATCATGCTCATGGGCTTTGCGCTCGCGCTCGCCTGGGAGAACAAGCGACTCATCCTCGGCGAGAGCCTCCCGAAGGCCGACGAGGACGAACTTCGACGGATCGTCGCCGACCGGGACGGCGTCGCCGAACTCGTCGACTTCCGGACGGTCTACTTCGGCGCCGAACAGTTGCTCGTCACCGCCGACGTGCGGTTCGATCCCGATCTCGACGCCGAGACGATCGACGAGCGCATCACCGAGATCGAACTCGCGTTGATGGACCACGACGACCAGATTCAGAAGATCTACCTCGAACCCGAAACCCTGACGCCGTAGCCGTCTCGTGTACTATTCGACCGAATCGCGTTTTCGCCCTTACCGTCGTCTGTCGACCCTCGCGGCTGTCGTCACTCCTCGTCGCTGTCGTCGTATCCGGCGACGATCGTCGACCCCGGCGGGGTATCGTTCAGCACCGCCGTTACCGTCGTCTCCTCGAGGTCGACCGTCGACTCGAGGGGCTCCCAGTTGCGATCGCCGTCCCCGTTTTCTGCGCCGCCGGTTTCGACGGCGACCGCCACGTCCGTGGGGCTCGCACCGGGTGGCAGTTCCGCGGGGTCGTAGACCAGCGTGAGCTTGATCGCCTCGATCGCTTTCAGGCCGTCGAGTCCGCGGACGTCGACCGGGTCTCCGAGCGCGTCGATCGGCGGATCGATCGCGCTCTTCGCGAGGCCGAACTCGTCGGGGACGACGCCCGCGACGACGGCGATGCTCGCACCCGCCTGCTCGAGTGTGTCCTCCGCAGCTGTGTCGGAATCGTACCCGGGGATGGCCATATGCGGGGCGAAGCGTTCGACCTATTTGGCGCTGTACCGTGCGTACGCCGGCTATGTTGAATGCATTCAATTGGCACATTCGATCGATCGAACGTGGATCGTAGTCGCGATGTGATCGTACTCGAATCACGGATTTCAACCGCTGCAGCGAGTTCTCGATCGTCCTCACTCTGTTATCGTGTGGTCCGGGAACGTCTGAGAATAGCCGAACCGAGACGAATCCTTTTATCGGAGCGGGAACCTATCACGTACTGTGTCCGACACAGGCGGGTACATGCGGTTCTTCCCGTACGAGCAGCCCTACGAGAACCAGCGCGAGGCGATGGACCGCATCCACAACGCCCTCGTCCGCGGCCAGGACGTCCTCTTCGAGGGGGCCTGCGGGACCGGCAAGACCCTCTCGTCGCTCGTCCCCGCGCTAGAGGTCGCCCGCGAGCAGGACAAGACGGTCGTCATCACGACCAACGTCCACCAGCAGATGCGCCAGTTCGTCGCCGAAGCCCGCGCGATCACCCGCCAGGAGGACATTCGGGCGATCGTCTTCAAGGGCAAGTCCTCGATGTGTCACATCGACGTCGGCTACGAGGAGTGTCAGGCGCTTCGGGACAACACCCGGGCGATCGTCGACGCCGAACGCGATCGCGAGCAACTCGAGCGTCGCCAGCGCGAACTCCTGGCGGAGAGCCAAGAAGGCGACGGCGGCGCGGCCGACGCCCGCAGTGCCGTCATGGACGAACTCGAGTCGATCGAGGAGCGCCTCGAAGATCTCGAGGAGCAGAACGTCTGTGACTACTACCGGAACAACCTGACCGGGGACACGGACGACTTCTTCGCCTGGCTGTTCGACGACGTTCGCACGCCCGACGAGATTTACGAGTACGCCGAGCGACAGGAGTGCTGCGGCTACGAACTCTTAAAGGAGGGAATCGAGGGCGTCGACCTGGTCGTCTGTAACTACCACCACCTGTTAGACGGCGTCATCCGCGAGCAGTTCTTCCGGTGGCTCGGCCGCGACCCCGAGGACGTGATCGCCGTCTTCGACGAGGCCCACAACGTCGAGGACGCCGCCCGCGAACACGCGACCCGAACCTGCTCGGAGCGGACGCTCGACTCCGCGCTGGACGAACTCGCCGAGACGGACGACCCCCGATCCGAGGACGCGGCGAACGTCCTCTCCGCGTTCCACCACGCGCTCGTCGAGACCTACGAGGACTCGTTCGGCTTCGGCGATCGCGAGGCGATCGGCGAGAACTGGGCGGACGTCCCGATCGCCAACGAGGGCCGCCGGGACGACCTCACCCTCGCTTTCCTCCAGCAGTACTCTGGACGGGGGATCGACGCGGATCTTGAGGCCGCGATGGACCTCGGCCAGGACCTCGACGAGGAGTACGAGGAGGCCTACCGCGAGGGCGAGACGGCCACGCGGACGGAGTGTCAGACCCTCGAGGCGGCGGCGTTCGTCAGTGCGTGGCTGAACGAGGGCTCGAAGGAGGGGCTCTACCCCGTCGTCTCGGTCACTCGCGACGCGGGCACGGACGAGGTTTACGGCCGGGCGGAACTCTACTCCTGTCTCCCGCGGCAGGTCACGGGACGGCTGTTCGACGACGTGTACGCGACGGTCCTGATGAGCGCCACGCTCCAGCCGTTCGACGTCACAGAGGACGTGCTGGGCCTCGAGGACCCCGTTACGATGGCCTACGGGCTCCAGTTTCCCGAAAATCGGCGACGGACCTACGCCGTCGAGACGCCGCCGCTGTTCTCCGCCGATCGGGACGACCCCGACGTTCAGGAGACGGTCGCCGGGACGATCCACGACGCCGTCCGGATGACGCCCGGCAACACGCTCGCCTTTTTCCCGAACTATAGCGAGGCGAACCGGTACGCCGATCGACTCGAACGCCGCTACGACGGGACGGTGTACCTCGACGAACCCGGCGTCGCCGTCGAGGACCTCCGCCGGGAGTTCGTCGCGAGCGACGACGCCGTGCTGTGTACCTCGCTGTGGGGGACGCTGGCGGAGGGCGTGAGCTTCGACGGCGACGACGCCGAGACGGTGCTGGTCGTCGGCGTTCCCTACCCGCACCTCGACGATCGCGCGGAAGCGGTCCAGGAGGCCTACGACGCGGCCTTCGAGGGGACCGACACCGGCTGGCGGTACGCCGTCGAGATCCCGACCGTCCGCAAGACGCGGCAGGCGCTCGGCCGGGTCATCCGCTCGCCCGAGGACGTCGGCGTTCGCGCACTGCTCGATCGGCGCTACTCGCGCGAGGCGAAGGCGGACCTGGGGAAGTACAGCGTCAACGGCACCTTCCCCCACGAGGAGCGCGAGGAACTGCTCGACATCGATCCCGAGAAACTGAAGTTCGCGATGCTGAACTTCTACGCCGATCACGACGCCTACGAGGGCGACCCGCCGGCACCGTGAGCCGTCAGCTGTGACGGATGCGTCGATCGTCGAGGTCGATCAGGCGGGGAGCCGAACCCGGCTCACCGGCAACTTGTAGGTTCCGTCCCAGAACTCGAGTTCGGTGACGGTCCACCGGATCGGGTCGATCTCCCGATCGGCGAGTCGCGCGGCGGTTTCACCGTCGCCGCCGCGGGCCAGCGTGACGTGGGGGACGTAGTCGCCCCCCTCGAGCCCCTCGATCGTCTCGAAGCTGTCGGTCAGGTCGGCGTGGATCTGTTCGAGACCGGGGCTCTCGACCGCGAGGTAGACGACGGGCGCCGAGCCCAGCGGCGGGTCGGCGAAGTAATCGATGCCGGTGATCTCGGCTTCGACGGCGGGTGCCCCCTCGAGCGCGCGGTGGGCGCGGTGCTGGAGTTGGGCGACGTGGTCGGCGTCACCGAGTCGCTTCAGCAGACACGAGTGCTCCTCGCGGACGCTGTCGAACTCGATCAGCGAGGGGTAGAGGTCGGCGGCGAGTTCGCGAACGCGGCCGGGGACCGGAACGTTGACGCTGTACACGTGGGATTTCGTAGTAGCGGTGGGCGTATCAGTCTGGTGGTCCGGCGACGCAATCGCGTCCCGGTCGGTTCAGATCCGATCGACCAGCCAGAGGACGATCAGGACCGCGATCGCGATCTGGACGAGCATGAAGAACGGCCCGAGCAGACTCGCGAGCCCGCTAATCAGGCTCTGGAGGATCTGCAGGACGAGCAGGACGGCAACCAGTCCGAGGACGATCTTCAGGAGCGTTTCGACCTCGAGTTCGCCGCGGGAGTCGAACATACGTTCACATTAGCGTGAACGTTCAAAAACACACCGTTACCGTGGTCGGAAAGACCTATTTAGGCGGCTCTGTCATCCTCATGTAATGGACGGGAAGGGGCAGTGGGCCCTGCTTTGCGTGCTCGTGGCGCTCGGGTTCGCGATCGCGCTAGTACCGATCGCGTCACCCGTTACCGGGGCCGACGCGGGAGGAACGACGCCGGCGATCCAGGAAGAGCCGACCGAAAGCGGGGAACTCGAAGACGCGGACGAGATACACATCGACGTCGAGATCCGGGAGAACGGGTCGGCGGCGTTCACCGTCGACTACCGATACGCGATCGATGACGAGAACATGTCCGACGAGGAGTGGGACGAGATCCGGACCGACGTCGAGGAGAACGCGGACGCCTACGCTGCGACCGAGGAAGAACGGTGGAACCAGACCCTCGCGGACGGTGAGAACCAGACCGATCGGGACATGAACCTCTCGAACGTCTCCGTCAGCACGGACGAGAGCACCGTGTTACGAGACCGGGAGACGGGCCAGGTCACGTTCACGTTCGAGTGGTCGAAGTTCGCCCGCGTCGAACTGAACCGGATCGAGGCCGGCGACGCGATATCCGGGTTCATGCTCCCCGACGACACCACGCTGCAGTTTCGCTGGCCGGACGAGTACGAACTCTACGACGAACCGGACCCGTCTCCAACCGGGTCGAACGATGGGTCGATCTCCTGGGACGGCGGGGAAACCGAGTTCGCGTCCGAGCAACCACGCGTCGTACTGATGGCCAACGGTACCGACAACTCGAACGAGTCGGACGAGGATCCGAACGAGACGGGCGGCAACCAGGAGACGACCGACGGGGAGCCGGCCGCCACCGACGACGGGCCGTCGATGCCGTGGCTCGCGGTGGCGGGTGCCCTCCTCCTGCTCGCGTCGGTCGGTGCTGCGGGCTGGTGGATCAGGGATCGGCAGATTCGCATTCAGGGTTCGGCTGGTGCCGGTGGGCCGTCGCCGTCGGCCGCCGAGGAACCGGGCGCGTCCGACGATTCGAACGGCCCACCCCCGGAACTGCTCAGCAACGAGGAGCGGGTCCTGCGGCTGCTCGAGGAACGGGGTGGCCGGATCAAACAGCAGGAAGTGGTGTCGGAACTGGACTGGACCGAGGCCAAGACGAGCCAGGTCGTCAGCGGCCTGCGGGAAGACGACGAGATCGAGGTGTTCCGGATCGGCCGGGAGAACGTCCTCTCGTTGCCGACCGAGGACGACACCCCCTCCTGATACGGACTGCTGTCCGTCAGTTCCGCCCCAACTGAAGAGGGGGCGCGGTTGCGCCGCCGACTCGTTACAGCAGCTCGTATGAGTCGGGCGAGCCGGGATGCCGGCGCGATCCTCGGCCGCCGGGTGTGTAACATTTGCCACCCCGGTAGGTTTTAATACTGCTGGGCGTTTTGGTGACACCAATGAGTCGCTCCGTCGGCCCGTCGGCCACCGTCCGTGATACCGACGGTACCGTCCTGCCGCGACCGCGACGACCGCGACCGGGCCTTTGAGCCCGTACTATACTATTCCCCACGTTTCCGGTTCGTTCCCACGTTCCAGCGATCGCAGAATTTCCGGTTAGCAGTCGCTCTATCCTTTATTTTCGAAACATAAACCAATGAGTTTAAGTCTATCCTGCCGTTTCACTCGAATACGACATGACACGCGTTGCACTCGCGTTCTCGGGTGGACTGGACACGACCGTCTGTGTCCCGCTGCTCGAGGAGGAATACGGATACGACGACGTTATCGGCGTCACGGTCGACGTCGGACAGCCGGCCTCGGAGTTCGACGAGGCCGAAGAGACTGCCGAGGCACTGGGCCTCGACCACTACGTCGTCGACGCGCGAGCGGAATTTGCCGACCTCTGTCTCGAGAGCGTTCGCGCGAACGCGACCTACCAGGGCTACCCGCTCGGGACCGCGCTCGCACGCCCGGTGATCGCCGAGGCGATTCTCGAGGTCGCACAGGAACAGGACTGTACCGGTATCGCCCACGGCTGTACGGGCAAGGGCAACGACCAGCTACGGTTCGAGGCCGTCTGGCGCGACTCCGACCTCGAAGTGATCGCCCCCGTACGCGAACTCGGGCTCACGCGCGAGTGGGAACAGGAGTACGCCGCGGAGAAGGACCTGCCCGTCGAGGGCGGGAGCGGCGGCGACTGGTCGATCGACACCAACCTCTGGAGTCGCTCGGTCGAGGGCGACGAACTCGAGGACCCGAGCTACGTTCCGCCCGAAGATATCTACGCGTGGACGCAAGCCCCGACCGGCGACACCCAGGAGATCGAGATCACCTTCGAGGAGGGCTATCCCGTCGCCGTCGACGGCGTCGAGTATGAACCCGTCGAACTCATCGAGCACCTGAACGGCGTGGCCGGGGCCTACGGCGTCGGCCGCACGGACTCGATGGAGGACCGCATGCTCGGGCTCAAGGTTCGCGAGAACTACGAGCACCCGGCCGCGACGACGCTGCTCAACGCCCACGAGGGTCTCGAGGGGCTCGTGCTCACTCAGGAGGAACGCGAGTTCAAGCAGCTGATCGACCAGAAGTGGGCGAAGAAGGGCTACGAGGGCCTGATCGACGCGCCCCTCGTGGGCGCGCTCGAAGGCTTCATCGACGAGACCCAGCAGCGCGTCACCGGCACGGTGACGATCCGCTTCGAGGGCGGGCAGGCCCGCGTGGTCGCCCGCGACAGCGAGTACGCCGCCTACTCGGCCGAACACGCCTCCTTCGACACCGAGACCGTCGGGAAGATCACGCAGGAAGACGCCACCGGCGTCGCCAAGTACCACGGCTTCCAGCGTCGCCTCGCGAACGAATCGATCGCCGCGAACGAGTCCGACGCGGACGACGAGGAAGTCGAACTCGCGCCCGACGGCGGCGAAACGGACGGCGAGGACGCCTGAATATGACCGAGGAGAGCGCTCACGGCGACACGCGGCCCGATGACGTCGTCCGGACCGACGGCGGCGACGAGGGCGTCGTCCGCCGGGACCGCTTCAGCGGCGGCCCCGCCCGGAGCTTCCTCTCCTCGCTCGAGGCCGACGAACGAATCTTCGAGGCCGACCTCGAGATCGATCGCGCCCACGTCGTCATGCTCGCCGAGCAGGGGATCGTCGGCGACGAGGTGGCCGGCCGGATCCTCACCGCGCTCGACGCGATCGAGGTCGACGGCCACGACTCGCTCCCCGACGGCGAGGACGTCCACGAGGCGATCGAGACGGCCGTCGTGGAGCGCGTCGGCCCCGACGGCGGGAAGATGCACACCGCGCGCTCGCGCAACGACGAGGTCGCGGCCTGCATCCGGTATCGCTTGCGCGAGGACGTGCTCGCCGCGATCGAGACGACGATCGCGCTGCGCGAGGCGCTCGTCGAGGTCGCCGCCGAGCACACCGGGACGATCATGCCCGGCTACACGCACCTCCAGCCCGCCCAGCCCACCACGGTGGCTCACTGGGCGTGCTCCTACGAGGGCGCGGTCCGCCGCGACACGGCCCGCCTGTGCGAGGCGTACGATCGGATCAACGAGTCGCCCCTCGGCGGCGCCGCGTTCGCGGGGACGACGTTCGAGATCGATCGCGAGCGCACGGCCGACCTGCTCGGCTTCGAGGGAGTCGTCGAGAACTCGATGGACGCCGCCTCGAGCCGGGACTTCCTGCTCGAGACGGTCCAGGCGCTGTCGACCCACGCGACGACGCTGTCGGGGCTCGCGGAGGACGTCATCGTCTTCGCGAACCGCGGCTTCGTCGACCTCGCGGACGACTACTCCTCGACGTCCTCGATCATGCCCCAGAAGAAGAACCCGGACACGCTGGAACTCGTCCGCGCGGTCGCGGGCGACGCGGCCGGCGGGGTGCAGGGCCTGACGGCGACGCTGAAGGGGCTCCCCCGCGCGTACAATCGCGACCTCCAGCGGGCGACGACCCACGCCTGGGAGACCGTCGACGCCGTGACGGAAGCCAGCGAGGTCGCCGCGGGTGCGATCGCGACGGCCGACTGGAACGGGGACGCGCTCGCCGCGGAAGCGGGCGCTGGGTTCTCGACGGCGACCGGCGTCGCCGACCTGCTGGCGGCGAACGGGCTCCCGTTCCGGACGGCGCACGAACTGGTGGCTCACGCCGCCGAGCGCGGCGCCGACGTCGACGCGATCGAGGCCGCCGCCGAGGAAGTGCTCGGCGAACCGCTCGCCGAGTACGTCGACCTCGCGGCCGTCGAGCCCGCGCTCGATCCCGCCGAGAGCGTCGCGAGTCGAGACTCGCAGGGCGGTCCGGCACCCGACGCGGTCGCGGACCAGATCGATGCGGCCCGCGACGCGATCGCGGCCGACGAGGCGTTCCACGCCGACACGCTCGAGGCGCTCGAGGCGTCTCGCGAGGCGCTTCGCGAGGAGGTGAACGGGTATGTGTGAGGCCGAACGGCCGCGTCCGGAACCCCGACTGCCGCGACCACCGGTCTCGCTGCCGCCGTCCCCGCGAGGGGACCAACTACCTAAACCGTGATATGTCAAACAAAATCTGCCGGAAAATAGCACTTTCACGCCGTTAGTGGCCAGTGTCTATCGTATAATTTTGCTGTTAAGTTCGAAGGGTTTAAGGGATATCGGCTCCCAGTTGGAGGTACAATGACCGAATGCGTCGAGTGCGGGGCCGAAGTGTCCCTGCACGACGACCTGGAAGTGGGAGAGATCGTTGACTGTACGACCTGCGGAGCCGAACTGGAAGTCGTCGACACCGAGCCGCCAGTCCTCGAGCGAGCCCCGGAGCTCGAAGAGGACTGGGGTGAGTGACCTTGCAAGTAGGAATCCTCTACTCCCGGATCCGCAAGGACGAGAAGCTCCTCCTGAACGAGCTACGCGAGCGCGACCACGAGGTCGAAAAGATCGACGTCCGCAAGCAGACGTTCGACATCGGGGAGACGCCCGAGGAGTTCGCGGACCTCGACATCGTCGTCGATCGCTGTCTCGCCACGAGCCGCAGCCTGTACGCCACGAAGTTCTTCGAGGCCTACGGGATCCCCGTGGTCAACAGCCACGAGACGGCCGAGATCTGTGCCGATAAAGTGAAGAACAGCCTCGCGCTCGAGGAGGCGGGCGTGCCCACGCCCGCGACGAAAGTCGCGTTCACCAAAGAGACCGCGATGGAGGCGATCGAGTCGTTCGGCTACCCCTGCGTGCTCAAACCCGTCGTCGGGTCGTGGGGCCGCCTGATGGCCAAGATCGACTCGCCGGACGCCGCCGAGGCCATCCTCGAACACAAGGCCACCCTCGGCCACTACGAGCACAAGGTGTTCTACGTCCAGGAATTCGTCGAGAAGCCCGGCCGCGACATCCGCGTGCTCGCGACCGACGGCGAACCGATCGCCGCGATGGTGCGCTCGTCGGACCACTGGATCACGAACGCGGCCAAGGGTGCCGAAACCGAGGTCTTCGAACTCGACGACGAGGCGAGAGAACTCGTCCAGAAGGCGAGCGACGCCGTCGGCGGCGGTCTGCTGGGCGTGGACCTCATGGAGACCGGTGATTCGTACACCGTCCACGAGGTCAACCACACGGTCGAGTTCAAGGCCTTAGACGGCGCCGTCGACACCGACATCGCCGGCACCGTCGTCGACTGGCTCGAGGAGAAGGCCGCCGACGCGGCGGACGAAACGCTGGAGGTGACCGCCTGATGGCCGTCGGAACCGACGTCAGCGCGGACGAGGGTGTCGAAAATCTCACCGCGACCGTCATCGGCGGCTCCGGATTCACCGGCGGAGAACTTCTGCGTCTGCTCGCGGGCCACCCCAATTTCGAGATCGCCGAGGTCACCAGCCGATCGAAGGCCGGCAAGAGCGTCGGTTCGGTTCATCCGCCGCTGCGCGGCGCGGACCTGCGCTTTACGGAGCCCGACGACCTCGACAGCGTCGACGTCCTGTTCGCGGCGACGCCCCACGGCGTCTCCATGGGACAGGTCGACGAGTTCTTCGAAATCGCGGATACGGTCGTGGACCTCTCGGCGGACTTTCGCCTCGACAGCGAGGCCCAGTACGACGAGTGGTACGACGGCCACGACGCGCCAGAGTACCTCGAGAAGGCGGAGTACGCGCTTCCCGAGATCAACCGCGAGAACCTCGAAGGGGCGGAACTGATCGCCGGCGGCGGCTGCAACGCGACCGCCACCATTCTGGGTTTGTACCCACTGTTCGAGCACGACATCCTCGACGGTGGGGAACGGATCGTCGTCGACGTCAAGGTCGGCTCCTCCGAAGGGGGCGCCGGCGGCGGCGAGGCGTCGAGCCACCCCGAGCGATCGGGCGTCGTCCGTCCCTACGCGCCGACGGGCCACCGCCACGAGGCCGAGATCGAGCAATTCCTCGGGACGAGCGTCGCGTTCACCTGTCACGCCGTGGACATGGTCCGCGGTGCCAGCGCGACGAGCCACGTCTTCCCCTCGGGGCCGGTCTCGAAGGGCGACCTCTGGAAAGCGTATCGGGGCTGCTACGAGGACGAACCGTTCGTCCGCATGGCCGCCGGCGGCTCCGGCGTCTACCGCTACCCCGAACCGAAGGCGGTCGCCGGGACCAACCTCGCCGAGGTCGGCTTCGAACTCGATCCGCAGAACAAGCGCGTCGTCGTCTTCTCGGCGATCGACAACATGATGAAGGGATCGGCCGGCCAGGCGGTTCACGCGGCCAACATCGCCCTCGGCCTGGAGGAAACCGCGGGCCTCGAATTCGCGGGGCTGCACCCCGTGGGGGCGCCCTGAGATGACCGTGGTGGTCAAGATCGGCGGCGCCCGCGCCGTCGATCCCGAAGGCGCCCTCGCGGACGTCGCCTCGCTCGTCGACGACGGTGAGGACGTCGTACTCACCCACGGCGGGTCGACCGCCGTCGACGAGACCCTCGAGGAACTCGGGGAGGAACCGACCTACGTCGAGACCCCCGGCGGCGTCGTCGGCCGCTTTACCGACGAGCGCACCATGGACGTCTTCAAGATGGTGATGCCGGGCAAGCTCAACACCGACCTCGTCGAGTCGCTCCAGAACGAGGGCGTGAACGCGGTCGGCCTCTCCGGCATCGACGGCAAGCTGCTCGAGGGGAAACGCAAGTCCGCCGTCCGCGTGAAGGAAGGCGGCAAGAAGAAGATCAAGCGCGGCGACCACTCGGGGACGATCGAGTCGGTCAACGCGGACCTGCTCGAGACGATGCTCTCGGGCGGCTACACGCCCGTCGTCTCGGTTCCCGTGCTCGGCAACGAGAAGGGGAGCGCGGAACGACGTTCCGCGAATGACTCGAGCGGGCAGGGCCCGCGAGAGGGCGGCTACACGGCGGTCAACGCCGACGCCGATCGTGCGGCGGCGGCGGTCGCCGGCGCGCTCGCGGCCGACCTGGTCGTGCTCACGGACGTCTCGGGGATCTACGCGGACCCCGACGACGAGTCGACGAAGATCGAGTCGGCGTCGACCCCCGCGGAGTTCGCGGCGGTCGAGGACGCCGCGGAAGGGTTCATGACGAAGAAGGTGATGGCCGCCGAGGAAGCCCTCGAGGGCGGTGCGGCCTCGGTGACGGTCGCCTCGGCGAACGCCGACGAACCGATCACGAGCGCACTCGCGGGCGACGGGACGACGATCGAACCCGGCGCGATCGCCGACGACGGCGAGGAGGTGGCCCAATGAGCGATCACGACTTCGTCTCCGGCGGCAAGCCGATCGGCATCGAGCGCGGCGAGGGGCCGTACCTCTACACCGCCGACGGCACGGAGTACCTGGACGCCGGCGCGAGCTACGCGTGCACGCCGCTGGGCCACAGCCACCCCGCTGTCGTCGAGGCGGTACAGGAGCAGGTCGGCGAGTTGACGTTCGTCGACTCCTCGTACCCCGTCCAGTCGCGCGAGGACGCCTACGCCGCGCTCGTCGCGGCGACTCCCGACGGACTCGAGGGGGCCTGGTTCTGCAACTCCGGCACCGAGGCCAACGAGGCCGCGCTGAAGTTCGCGCGGTCGGCGACCGGCGAGTCGAAGATCGTCGCCGCGACCCGGTCGTTCCACGGCCGGACGATGGGCTCGCTCGCGGCGACCTGGAAGGACAAGTACAAGAAGCCCTACGAGCCCCTGGCCGGCGGCGTGGAGTTCGTCCCGTACGGAGACGACGACGAACTCGCCGAGGCCGTGGACGACGAGACAGCCGCCGTGATCCTCGAACCGATCCAGGGCGAAGGCGGCGTCAACGTCCCGCCCGCGGGCTACCTCGAAACAGCCCGCGAACTCACCGAGCAGGCTGGTGCGGCGCTCGTCCTCGACGAGGTTCAGACCGGAATGGGCCGGACGGGCGAGATGTGGGCCTGCGAGGGCGCGGGCGTCACGCCCGACGTGCTCACGACGGCCAAGGGTCTGGGCAACGGCCTGCCCGTCGGTGCGGTCGCGGTCGCGGACTGGATCGCTGACGGCGCGGCCTCGCACAACGCGACGTTCAGCGGCGGTCCCGTCGTCTCCGCGGCGGTCCACGCAACCATTACGACGCTGGTCGAGGAGGAGTGGTCCGCCCACGCTGCCGCGATCGGCGACTACCTCGTCGACGAACTCGAGACGGCTCTCGGCGACGACGTCCGCGAGGTCCGTGGAGAGGGCCTGCTCGTCGGCGTCGAGTTGAAACGCGGTGCGAACCGCGTCGCCCGCGACCTGGCGCTCGAGCACCAGATCCTGGCGCTTCCCGCGGGCCGGACCGTTCTCCGCCTGTTGCCGCCGCTCGTGATCGGCGAGGACGAGGCGGATCAAATCGTCGACGCGCTGACCGAGATCATCGCACCCGAAGCCCAGACCCACTCATGAGCGTGACGATGGACGACACGATCGACGTTTCGCCCGAAGACGCCCGCAACCTGTTGATCGACCTCGTCTCGATCCCCTCGCCCTCGGGAGCGGAACGGGAGGCCGCCGAGCGCCTCGTCGAGTTCTTCTCGGCCAACGGCCGGGAGGCCTGGATCGACGACGTCGGCAACGTCCGCGCGCCGGCCGACGACGCGGTCCTGCTAACCTCCCATATCGACACCGTCCCCGGCGAGATTCCGGTCGAGGTGGAATCGGCCGACGAGGACGACGTCGATGCGGACGTCGCCGACGAGACGGGCGAGGACGTCCTCCGGGGTCGGGGCAGCGTCGACGCGACCGGGCCGCTGGCCGCGATGGCCGCGGCGGCCGTTCGCACGGGCGTCTCCTTCGTCGGGGTCGTCGGCGAGGAGACGAACTCCCGCGGTGCCCGTCACCTGGTCGTCGATCGCGACGAACCCCAGGCGGTCGTCAACGGCGAACCGAGCGCCACGACGGGAATCACGCTGGGCTACCGCGGCTTCCTCGCGGGCACCTACGTCGCGACCAGCGAGTCCGGTCACACCTCCCGGCCCGAGCCGAACGCGATCCAGCACGCCACCGACTGGTGGACGAGCGTCGAGGACGCGTTCGAGCACGACGAGTACACGCCCGTCTTCGAGCGCGTGACCGCCAAACCGGTCGACATCGACGGCGGGATCAGCGACGACGGCCTCTCGGTCGAGACGACCCTCGAGGTCCAGTTGCGGATTCCCCCGTCGCTCGACGCCGAATCGGTCCGCGAGACCGCCGAAGCCGAACTCGAGATCGGGACCGTCTCCTGGGCGGAGCCGATTCCGCCGGTCATGGAGAGCCCACGAACCGAAGTCGCCCGCGCGTTCCGCGCGGCGATCCGAGCGGAGGGCGGCGATCCCCGACTCCTGCGCAAGACCGGGACCAGCGACATGAACCTCTACGCCGGCGCGTGGGACTGCCCGATGGCTACCTACGGCCCCGGCAACTCCGAACTCGATCACGCGCCGGACGAACGGCTCTCGCTCGCGGAGTTCGATCGGTCCACCGACGTCCTGACGCGGGTCGCGACGACGCTTCGCGGAGGTGACGAGTGATGTCGTCCGGTGACGTCCGTCACTTTCTCGAGATCGACGACCTCTCGACGACCGAACTCGAGACCGTCCTCGATCGGGCCGCGGCGTACAAACGCGCCCAGCGGGGTGGCGACGACCACGCCGACCTCGCGGGCCAGACGTTGGGGATGATCTTCCAGAAGCCGAGCACGCGCACCCGCGTCTCCTTCGAGACGGGGATGACCCAGCTCGGCGGCCACGCCGTCTTCCTCGGAGAGGACGACATCCAGCTCGGTCGCGGCGAGCCGCTGAAAGACACCTCGCGGACGCTCTCGCGGTACGTCGACGCCGTGATGGCCCGGGTGTTCAAACACGAGAACATCCAGGTGCTCGCGGAGTACTCCTCGGTGCCGATCGTCAACGGTCTCACCGACGACGCCCACCCGTGCCAGACGCTCGCGGACCTGCTGACGATCCGCGAACAGGAAGGCGAGTTCGACGGCGTGTCGGTCGCCTGGATCGGCGACGGAAACAACGTCGCCCAGTCGTTCACCGTGGGTGCCGCGCTGACGGACATCGACCTGACGGTCGCCACGCCCGAGGGGTACGGAATCGACGACGACGT
Source organism: Halosolutus sp. YCN4 (assembly GCF_059736495.1). Taxonomy (NCBI): domain Archaea; kingdom Methanobacteriati; phylum Methanobacteriota; class Halobacteria; order Halobacteriales; family Natrialbaceae; genus Halosolutus; species Halosolutus sp. YCN4. Next base: position 472,105 of record NZ_JCASSM010000002.1, read on the forward strand.
GCTCGATCGGGCCCGCGATCTCGGCGGCGATCCGACGGTGACGCACGATCCCGTCGCCGCCGCCACGGACGCCGATATCATCTACACCGACGTCTGGATCAGCATGGGCCAGGAGGACGAACGCGACGTCCGGATGAACGACTTCGAGGGGTTCCAGGTCTGTTCGGACCTCCTCGAGCACGCCCCCGACGCGTCGGTCATGCACTGCCTGCCGGCCCACCGCGGCGAGGAGATCACCGACGCCGTCATCGAGAGCGATCGATCGGTCGTCTTCGACCAGGCCGAGAACCGCCTCCACGCCCAGAAGGCGCTGTTGAGCTGGTTGCTGGAGTAGTCTTGGGTCACGGTATCCCCGGATGATCGATCGCCGGCAGCCGATTGCGGGAGCCGGCATCGCGTGTCGGCCGCCGCTCGGTCCACGTTGGCGGCCGGTAAACGGACGATTTCGTGCCGAAATTCCGTATTTAATGTTGATAACGACTGTTTCACGAAGTCGACTATCAACCGAAGTTACATAGGGGGCCGTCGAAGGACCGCGTGGCAGTATGTCGTTCAGACTGCTGCTCGCCACGCTCATCTTGGTGCTCGGACCGGCAGCACTGATCGCCATGCACCTGGCGTAGGCGAGCAACGGGGGTGCTGGAGGTATCGGCTATCGACCAGGGGGTTGCAAACGCCCTTTTTCATCGATTATTCGCCCACCATCGGGGCGGTGGGTCGTCGACTCGATGCTACCGCGCCAGCAGCGCGTAGGTGATCCCGAGGACGAGTCCGTACGCGGCGTGTCCGACGAGACTCTCGACGGCGACGTTCGGCACGGCGGGTGCCATCGGGAAACCGACGGCCGAGAGCCAGATCGGCATGACGAGCACTGCGAGGATCGCCCAGACGATCAGTCCGTACCCGACACCGGCGGCGGTGGTCCCGATCGGGCCGAGGTCCCGTCCTATGGCCGTGAGCACGGCCGCGAAGACGACGCCGAGGACGGCGCCGTGGGACACGTGAACGATCATCCCCAGGAGGCCGCCTTCGAGCCCGTACATCGCCGGGATCGCCATCTCGAGGACCGCGGGGGTCTGGATCGCCATCATCGCGCCGAAGACGATCGCGCCGACGATCCCGCCGACGGTCCCCGCCTGCCAGGGTTCGAGTGCTGTTCCGAGCCGTTCGTCCGTTCGCGTTCGTACTTCCGATGCCATGGGGGTGCGTAGCACATGGGTCCGTGTAGCGGTATCCCGGTCTGGCATCGTGTGTACACAGTCACTGCGACGGACGGGTTCGCGGACGGCGAGGTGTCCGGGGTGGAACGGTCGGACGGTGTGCGGACGCGAAGATTCTTTGAATCGGCCGCCCCAGTTCGACTCGATGGCGGATCCTCTTCGAATCACGGCAGGTGAACTCGACGAAGACGCGATTCTAGACGCGTTACAGGACGGTCGGCGGATCGTAGTCACGACGACGACGCTCGGGACGGACCACGAGGTGACCCTGCGGTACGATGGCTCGGTCTACTACTGCGACACGCCGACGCGCCTGCACCGTCACGAGACCGAGCGCGAGATGCGAACCTGCGTCCGGAACATGGGGTACGCCAGCGACTCGGCGGCGGACTCGGAGTAACAGTTCTTTGCCTTGGAAGCCATTCGATCACGTATGACGAGCGACCCGCGACACCGACTCGACGAGTTACTGGAGGATTCAAATCCGCCGTTCGAGAAGGTGATGAGTTGCGTGTTCGGGATCGAGGACCACGAAACGCGGACCTACCTCGCGCTTCGCGACCGGCCGGGGAGCACGATCGACGAACTGGCGACGGCCCTCGATCGCGATCGGAGCACGGTCAACCGCGCCCTGTCGACGCTTCACGAGCGAGGGCTCGTTCGCCGGGATCGACGCTTGCTCGACGGTGGCGGCTACGTCTACCAGTACACGGCCGTCGCGCTCCCCGAGGCCAAGGCCGCGCTCCATCAGGCGCTCGACACCTGGACGGGAACGGTCCACGACGTGATCGACGAGTTCGACGGTCGATCGGCTGGGGCCGAGTCCGGTGGCGAGATCGGGGCCGGATCCGAGACGACCGGCGAGTAGCCGTCGAATCCACGTGCTTTTTGCCCCTCGCCCACCTCTCGCTCGACAATGAGTCTCAGCCTTGCCGCTACCCAGCCGAAGCCGCCGGTCGACGCCGACGACGGCGTCTGGCTCGAGTGCATCGAGTGCTCCGAGACGTTCGCCCCGTTCGACGACGTTCGCTACACCTGTGACGAGTGTGATGGATTGCTCGAAGTGCGGTACGCTGACCTGCCGACCTTCGACGACTTCGCGGGCGAGGGGGTCTGGCGGTACGCCGCCGCGCTCCCGTTCGAGGAGGGCGTGACGACCCAGGAGGGCGCGACTCCGCTGTACGAGGTGCCACGACTCGAGGCCGACGTCGGCGTCGAAGCGCTGCGGATCAAACACGAGGGAATGAACCCGACGGGGTCGTTCAAGGACCGCGGCATGACCGTCGGCGTCAAGGTCGCGAAAGAACTCGGCGTCGGTCGGCTCGCCTGCGCCTCCACCGGAAACACCAGCGCGGCGCTCGCGGCCTACGGCTCCCGCGGCGGGATGGAGACGCTCGTGCTCCTGCCCGCGGGCAAGGTCGCGGCGGGCAAAATTGCCCAGGCCAGCCTCCACGGCGCGCGCATTCTCGAGGTCGACGGCAACTTCGACGCCTGTCTCGACATCGTCCAGGAACTCGCCGCACGCGGCGAGGCGTACCTCCTGAACTCGTTGAACCCCTTCCGACTGGAGGGCCAGAAGACGATCGGCCTCGAGATCCTCGAGGCGTTCCGCGACGACTACGGCACGTTCCCCGATCGGATCGTCCTCCCGGTCGGCAACGCCGGGAACACCTCGGCGCTGTACAAGGCCTTCCGCGAACTCGTGCAGGCGGGCGCACTCGAGGCCGACGACGTGCCGAAACTGACCGGCGTGCAGGCCGAGGGCGCGGCCCCGATGGTCGAGGCGATTGAGAACGGGGCCGACGAGGTGCGGCGCTGGGACGACGTGGAGACCCGGGCGACGGCGATCCGGATCGGAAACCCGGTCAACGCGCCGAAGGCCCTGCCCGGCATCCGCGAGACCGGCGGCACCGCGATCGCGGTCTCGGACGCGGAGATCACCGACGCCCAACGCGACCTCGCCGAGGAGGGGATCGGTGTCGAACCCGCCTCCGCGGCCTCCGTGGCCGGCCTGCGCAAACTCCGCGCGCAGGGGATCGTCGACGACGACGAACGGGTCGCCTGCCTGACGACGGGCCACCTGCTCAAGGATCCAGACGCCGCGGCCGCCGCGGGGAGCGATCCCGAACCGGTGCCGGCCGACACCGAGGGCGTCATCGAGCACCTGCAGGGGTAAGTTCGGTCCCGATCGATCCGGAGCGACCGCTCGGCGACGCCGTCCGTCGTGCGTCCGACGCCCGTCTGCGGCGTCTGACGCCCGACTGACTGGGTTTTTTTGCTCCCTCCGTTGCCGAGTCTGCCATGTCCGTCGAGCAACGATCCGGCGATCCCCGCGCCCGCGAATCGACCCGAACCAGCACCGATCCCGTAGCCACGGCGGCCGTGACCCCGTCGATCGACGTCCCGGGCGTCGAGTCCCCGTCCCCGATGGCCTCTCGCATCGAACGCGTCCGCCTGCGCGCCCAGGTCGCCGCCCTCGAACGCGAACTCGCGGCCAGCGAGTGCCGGCGACAAGCGATCGTCGGACAGTACGAACTGCAACTCGAGGAGCGCCAGGACTCGAACGAATCCGGGAACGGCGTCCTCGACGTCGTCCGCCGTCTGGTTCCCGAGCGCCGATAGGCCGCGTGCACGGCGCGGTCTCGAACCGATCGCTCCGCTCTCCGCTTCGTCCGGTCACGGCCGGATGTATCGCTCTCCGCACACGGCCTCGCCGGCCTCTGTGAGTCCCGCTGCGCCGTCGAGAGCGGGTTTATTTCTGCGCTAAACCTGTAGTTTAAATACGATTACGAGGATCGATCAGAATGAGGAACACTGATTACCGATGGAGAATTCGGAGTCTTCCCAAGCCTGTCCCGAGTGTCACGGCAGAGTTCGACGCACCGAGACGGAGGTCGTCTGCGAGGACTGCGGACTCGTCTGTGACGAAGACGCGATCGATCGCGGGCCCGAGTGGCGCTCGTTCGACGACGACGGGACCGACCCTCGCCGGACCGGTGCGCCGCTGACCCGGTCGCGACACGATCGCGGCCTCTCGACGGAGATCGGGTACGGCACCGGCAGCGATTTCGGATCCGGGACGCGGCTCACCGGCCGGAAACGTCGCCAGATCGTGCGCCTCCGGCGGGAACACAATCGGGCCCGCATCGCGACGAAGGCCGACCGGAACCAGGCCTACGGCTTCACAGAAATCAAACGCATCGCCGCGCGACTTTCGCTCGACGATTCGATCCGCGAACAGGCGTGTGCACTCTTCGAATCGGCGCAATCGGAGGGACTGTTCCAGGGTCGATCGCTCGAGGGGTTCGCCGCCGCGGCGATCTACGCGACCTGCCGGACGCGATCGATCGCGCGCACGATCGACGAGATCACGACGGTCGCGCGCGCCGACGCCGACGAACTCACCGCCGCCTACGACGCGCTCAACCGCGACCTCGGCCTGCCGACCGGCCCGATCGATCCCGCCCAGTACCTGCCGCGCTACGCCTCGGAACTCGACCTCGAAGCGCCCGTCGAACGCCGGGCCCGCGACCACGTCGCCACGCTGCTCGAGGCCCGCGCGATCGGCGGTCGCAATCCCAGCGGCGTCGCGGCGGCCTGTCTCTACCGGGCCGCCACCGAACGCGAGGCGTGGTCGTCGGTGACCCAGGCCGACGCCGCCGAGGTCGCGGACGTCGCGCCGGTGACGATCCGATCGACGGTGACGACGCTCACGGAACTCGATCGAGAGTAGACGCCGATCGCCTCACGTCGTCCGGAGGTTGTCCGTACTCGGTTCGTAGACCTCGCCTTTCTGTTTGAGCTTCTCGATCTCGTGTTCGGCCTTGGACTGGTCCATACCGATCTCCTCGGCGCGTTCCATGACGATGTCGACCGGCGCACCCTCGTCGTACTCCTCCTCGATGTCGCTGATGAGTCCCTTGAGGTTCTTGATCCGATCGCGCTGGGACTTCGAGGTGCCGGCCTCGACGATGTCCGCGTCGAACTCGCCCGTCTCGGGATCGACGCCGATGTCCTGCAGACACGAGCGGACGATCTCGATGACGCGGTTCGCGTCGTGTTGCTCGACCGTATCGGAGAGGCGCACCCGCGCGCTGGCCTCCGAGAGCCGCACCAGGGCCTCGAGTTTTCGCGCCGTGACCGGCACCGGGGCGTCCTCGTCGGTCCCCTTCGATCGGAGGTCGACGTAGAAGTCCCGGATCGCCTCTTGAGCCTCCTCGGTCATCCGCGGGTGGCAGTTCTGCTTCGCGAACGCGATGTACTTGCGCAGGAGTTCGGCGTCGATCTCCGGGTCGACCTGCTCGGTCATCTCGTCGATCTCCTCGGTGCTGACCTCGAGCGAGGCCATCTGCTCGCGCTGGGTCGTCAACTCGCCCGCGTAGTTCGTCGTGATGATGTGCTCGGCGAGGTTGCGGTCTTTCTCCTCGTCGGGCTGGTCGGTGACGGTGAAGATCAGGTCGAACCGCGAGATCAGGGCGGGTTCGAGGTCGATCTGCTCCCCGATCGGTTCGTACTGATCGAAGCGGCCGTACTTGGGGTTCGCGGCGCCCAGCAGCGAACAGCGGGACTTGAGGGTCGCGTTGATGCCGGCCTTGGAGACCGAAATCTTCTGCTGTTCGAGGGCCTCGTGCATGGCACTCCGGTCTTCCGAGCGCATTTTATCTAGCTCGTCGACCGCCGCGATCCCCTGATCGGCGAGCACGAGTGCGCCGGCTTCGAGGGTCCACTGTTGACCATCGCCGAAATCGTCCCTCACAGCCGCAGCGGTAAGGCCAGCCGAACTGCTGCCTTTTCCGGAGGTATAGACGGCCCGTGGGGCAATATTTTTGATATAGCCTAGCATCTGCGACTTGCCTGTACCAGGATCCCCGATCAGCAGCATGTGCAGATCGCCGCGGATCCGCGATCCGTCCGGCAACTGTTTCGTCACGCCCGAGAATAACTGCAAAATCATCGCGAGTTTCTCCTGATCGTAGCCGTAGATCGAGGGCGCGATCGAGGCGACCATCTGCTCGTAGACGTCGTCCTGGTTGGAGATTTCGTAGATTTGCTTCTTGTCCTCGTCGGTGATGTCCATGTCCTCGAACTGCTCTTCGTCGATCTCGACGGACATCCCCTCCATGTAGAAGTCGAAGACGGGGCTCTTCTCGCCCTGATTCTCCTGTTGTTCGAGTCGGAGGACGCCGGTCGCGGAGACGTGGTCACCGGGGGTGACCTCGCCGGTGATGTCGTCCTCGACGTGGACGTCGAGCGACTGGGGGGTCTCGCCGCCGCGCAGGCCCTCGGGGCTCTCCTGGATGCGCAGTTTCTGGGAGTCGACGAACTCCGACTGGTCGAAGTTCACCCGGAAGGGCCCCTGTCGTTCGCAGCCCTGGCACTCGTGGGGTTCCTGGAAGTCCCCGCTCGACTGGGGCACGCGAGAGAGGGTGCCACAGAGCTGGCACTCGAAGGCGGCTTCCTCGATCTTCGGCCGGACGTCGGTGGCTTTCCGGACGATCCCTCGTACCTGCACCAGGGAGTTCATGTCCCGGGCGCGGATCTCCCGAATCTCGGGGGATTCGGTCTCGGGGAGGTTCGTCACCCGGACGTGGGCCTGGCCGAGGCTGACGTCGATCGGGAGGTCGTACAGTCGCAGCGCCTCCTCGGCGTAGCGCTGGAGCTGTTCCGGCTGGTTGATGAAGTCGTCCGCGAGGTCGGGATCGTACCGGTAGAGGTCCTGCCAGTCGACGTGGAGCGATCGCTGTTCGTTGGGGTAGCGCTGCGCAAGCTGCTTGATCTCGCTGTCGTAGTAGTTGCGGAAGAACTGCTCGAAGGAGTCGACGAGTTCAGAATTGCCCGCTTGCGCCATTGCACTGTCCTACGGACCGCATCGGGTATAAATGGTGGCAAAGGGGAGCGAAAGTGGTCGACGGGAACCGATCGGCGGTCGCCGCGGCCGGCACTCGCCGAGGGTCATCACTGATCGCTCGATCGACGATCGTGTACGGATCGGCAATCGGTTCCGCGTCAGGACCGATAGCGTGCGTGAGAACACTTCCGGTGGCCGGGCGGGAGCGGTGTGGCGCCGATCCAGTCGGCCGGTTTGGCCACGGCGAACAACCGACGATGATCGCCGTTCCGGCGATCATCTGCTATGTCGGCCGGCGATGTCCACGCCGTGTGCTGTATCCCCTTCCGTCGTTCGCGTGGCCAGTCAACTCTTTCAGGTTCTCGTGTATGTATCTATAGCCAATGTGTTTTGGGTCACTCGCCCCGCGACGTCGCCGATCGTCTCGTTTCGGAGCGTGCCGAAACCTGTTTTTGTACTGTGGTTTCCGGAATCGATAAACGCGATACCGACGATAGTCGGGGTGTGAACCGACGTCCCGTGACCGGTCTCGTGGTCGCAGCCGTCGGCGTTCTCGCAGTCGCGCTGGCGGCGGCCACGCTTCCGTCGGCCGTCGATCCGGAGAGCGTCGGCAGCGGTGGCGATACCGGTGCCGGTGAAGGGACGGGGTCGGGATTCGGGACCCCGCCGCCGGCCGATCGACCGGTCGATGCGGTCGAGATCCCGCTCCTGTCGGAACTCCTCGCGTTACTCCTGCTTCTCGCGGCGCTCGTCCTCCTCGTCTCGGTTATCCGGAACTGGCGGGAATTCGTGCCGGTCGCCGTCGGCGTCGCCGCAGTCGTCGCCCTGCTGGTGGTGGCGTTACTCCTCCCGGTGGATCCGTCCGCGATGTCGGGTGGACCAGCGAACGAGTCGCTGGGCGGCAACGGACTGGGTGGGGGCGGTGGCGGGGACGGGTCGATCGGGTCCGCTGACACGACGCCGCTCCCGTTCGTCGTGCTGTTGGCCTTCACGGTCGCGGCACTCGGGATGCTCTTCGCGGTCGCCCGGTCGTCGTCCGCGGACTCGGAATCTGGGACGAGTGACCTGGTCTCCGGCCCCAACTCCGAGGACGCAGATCGGACGGCGATCGGTCGGGCAGCGGGGCGAGCGGCGGACCGGATCGAACGCGGCGACGACGTCGACAACGACGTCGTCCGGGCCTGGACGGAGATGACCGCGTTGCTCGACGTGGATCGTCCCGAGACGACCACGCCGCGTGAGTTCGCGACCGCCGCAGTGGACGCGGGGATGGACCCCGACGACGTCCGCGAACTCACGCGGCTGTTCGAGGACGTTCGGTACGGGGAGTACAGTCCGACGGACGATCGGGAACGGCGCGCGGTTCGGGTCTTCCGCCGAATCGAACGCGCGTACGGTGACGACGAATGAGCGATCGACGCCGCCTGCTTCTGGGCGCGGGTCTCGTCCTCTTCGGCGTGGCCGTCGCGGAGATGGTCGTTCCCGGCCTCCTCCCGGTTCCGGTCGGGGATCGGGCCGTGCCGGTCACTGGGGTTCTGGTCCTCCTCTATGCCGTGTACGTTCGCCGCTCGGGTGGACGGACCGCGATCAGGCAGGCATCGACGCCGGATCCGGAAGTTCGCGTCCCGACGCCGACGCCCGGGGACGACATGGACCGGGCACTCAAGCAGTTTCTCACCGCCAGGACGGTCTACTCCAGCACGCGGATTAGGCGGGGGCTCCGTGCGGCGGCGATCACGGTGCTCACCCGGTACGGGGACTGTACCGAGGACGAGGCCCGAACGCGGGTCGACGAAGGCGCGTGGACGTCCGATCCCCGTGCGGCGGCGTTCCTGGGCGATACGGACGGATCGTCCCAACCGATCGCCGACCGACTCCGGGACCGCGTCGCTGGCGGGTCACAGTACGATCGGAATATCCGCCACACTGTGGATGCGATCGCGGCCGTCGCGGACGTGCCGACGCCGGACCGGGACGACGGCGACGACGGGATTCGTCGGCGACTCGGGCGCGCAGTCGGCCGGGCCGGTACGCGGCTGGCCGGATCGAACGGGGCGGATCGGACGCCGGTCACGTCGACCGAGTCACGGTCTCCACCCGTCGCGCCGAACGGGGCCGAAGCGTCGGCGGACACGACGACTGACGCCGATCGGTCCGAATCCGGGCCGGAGGCCAAACCCGGAATCCGCCGTTCGACGAACCACTGGCGCGGCGTCGGTCTCGTCGCGTTCGTCGCCCTGGGCGTCGGCCTGGTCGTCGAACAGCCGGCGCCCCTCCTCGCGGGGATCGTCGGCATCGGCTACGCGGCGTACGCTCGATCGGCCCCGTTCGACCCCGTCCGACTCTCCGTCGAGCGATCGGTCTCCGACGATCGGCCGGCCCCGGGCGACGACGTCGAGGTGACCGTGACGATCACCAACGAATCGTCCCGTCTCCTCGCCGACGTGCGGATCGTCGACGGAGTCCCGGAGGCGCTCGTCGTTACCGACGGCTCGCCCCGGTACGGAACCGCGCTCCGCGGAGGGGCGTCGGCCACGTTTTCGTACACGATCGAGGCGCGTCGCGGCCGCCACGCGTTCCAGCCGACGCTCGTCGTCGCCCGGAACCTCCCCGGCACCGTCGAACGGGAACTGCTCGTCACGGCGGCGTCGACGCTGACCTGCGTCCCGCCGCTTCGCCCGACGGGGGAGCGGGTCCCGCTTCGCGAGCAGGTGAGCCAGTACACCGGTGCCGTCGAGACGGAGGCCGGCGGTGCGGGCGTGGAGTTTCACACCACGCGGCGGTACCAGCCCGGCGACCCGATGAACCGGATCGACTGGTACCGCCAGGCCCGGACGGGCGACCTCGCGACCCTCGAGTTCCGCCAGGAACGGGCCGCGACCGTCGTGCTCGTCGTCGACGTTCAGTCGTCCGCCTACGTCTCCCCCGGGCCGGAGGCCGACCACGCCGTCGATCGATCGGTCGCGGCGGCGCGGCGCGTCTTCGCCCGCCTGCTGGACGACGGCCACCGCGTCGGCATCGCGACGATGGGCGCGGCGGACTGCTGGCTCCAGCCCGGAACCGGTCGTGACCACCGGAGCCGCGGTCGGACTCTCCTCGCGACCGATCCCGCGCTTTCGCCGGTCCCTCGCGACGACGAGTTCTCGGTGCGCTGGCGGCGCCGACTCCGGCGACGTCTCCCGGAGACCGCCCAGTTGATCGTCTTCTCGCCGCTCTGCGATCGGTTGACGGTCCGGAGCGTCCGAAAGTTCGACGCGATCGGCCACGCGACGACGGTCGTCAGCCCCGATCCGACGGCCGATCGGACTCCCGGACAGCGACTCCAGCGCGTCTCCCGGACGGTCGCTACGACCGATCTCCGGCGGGCCGGAATTCCGGTCTTCGACTGGGGGCCCGACGACTCGCTCGACGAACTGCTGGCGCGGGGGTGGCGCGGATGAGACCGATCGATCGCCAGCCGGCACGGCTGAGCAGCGTCGTCTCCGTCGTCGCGGCCGGCGGGGCGACGCTGGCCAGCGGGCGCTACTCCTGGTACGGGCTCGCGATCGGCCTCATCGGGGCGATCGTTCTCGTCGCGGGCGTCACGAGGGGATCTCGATCGGCGGTGACGCTCGGGAGTGCGGGACTGGTCGGCGGGGCGCTCGTCGCTGGCATCCAGGGAGCGGCCGCCGGTGTGACCCTCGTGGGCGTGGCCGCCGGCGTGCTCGCGTGGGACGCCGGCACTATGGCGATCGGCGTCGGCCGCCAACTCGGGCGGGCGGCGTCGACCCGCCGTCTCGAACTGGTCCACCTCGGCGGAACCACGGCCGTCGGGGCGGTCACGATAGTGATCGGCTACCTGCTCTACGAGGGCGCCGACGGCGGCCAGCCGCTGTCGGCCCTGCTCCTGTTGATCCTCGCGTCGGTGGCGCTTCTCACGGCGCTCGTTCGCGACTGACCCGTCTCATACGGACTCCTGTACGTCAGTGCCAGTGCGACCGCAGGACGGTCGCGGTTGCACCGGTACAGCAGACCGTCTCAGTCGACGGTCGGCACCGGCGTCTTCGACAGGACGTCCTCGACGATGGTCTCCTTCTCGACGTCGTCGACCCTGGCGTCCGCCGTCAGGACGAGGCGGTGGGCGAGCACGGGGCGGGCGACGGCTTTCACGGTGTCGGGCGTCGCGTACTCGCGGCCCTCGATGACCGCGCGAGCACGCGTCGCCTCGAACAGTCGCTGGGTGCCACGGGGCGAGACGCCGACTGCGACGCGGTGGTCCGATCGCGTCCCGCGGGTGAGTTCGAGCACGTAGTCGATCAGGTCGTCGTGGACCCGCACCGTCTCCGGGACCCGCTGGAGCGTCTCGACCCGATCGGGCGTGAGCACCCGCTCGACGGACGGGCTCCGTTGCTCGCGGTTCGCGCGGCGTTTCAGCAGCGACGCTTCGCCCTCGAAACTCGGGTAGCCGATGCTGGTCTTCGCCACGAACCGATCGACCTGTGCCTCCGGCAGCGCGAAGGTTCCCTCGTGTTCGATCGGGTTCTGCGTCGCGATGACGAAGAAGGGGTCCGGCAGCGATCGGGTCTCGCCCCCGACGGTCACCTGTCGTTCCTCCATCGCCTCCAGCAGTGCGCTCTGGGTCTTCGGCGGCGCGCGATTGATCTCGTCGGCGAGGACCACGTTACTGAAGATCGGCCCCTCCCGGAACTCGAACTCCCGGCGCTGCTCGTTGAAGACGTGCGACCCGGTCACGTCCGCGGGGAGCAGGTCCGGCGTGAACTGGATCCGAGAGAACGAGAGCCCCAGGGCCGTCGCCATACTACGGGCGGTGAGGGTCTTTCCCGTCCCCGGCACGTCCTCCAGCAGGACGTGCCCGCGAGCGAGCAGTCCCAGCAGCGCGGTTTCGAGGAATTCACGATCGCTGACGACGGTTTCCTCGATCGCGCCGACGACCCCCGCGCACGCCTCGGCGGCCTCGTCGATGTCCATGGCCCGTTTCTGTCGGCTGGCTATACAGAACTACCGGTCCTCGAACCGCGGTCCGTCGATCCGGTATCGCTCGAAAACCGGCTGTCTGTTGCCGATAGTTGTCTGACGCGCGGCCGACGCGCGTCAGTAGAGGACCACCCGATTTTATATACGCGAGTCTGGCATCGGCGTGTATGGATCGGGGGCAACCACTCAGTCTGACAGTCGTCGAACGAATCGCCGAACACGAAGGCGTCTCGCCCGAGGACCTTCAGCCGCCGCTGCACTACGCCATCGATACGGAGGCACTGGACACGCTCTTTCGATCGTCCACGGCCGAGGGGTTTTCTCCCACGGTCGAGTTCCCGTACCAGGGGTACACGGTTCGCGTCGAGGGCGACGGCGACGTCTCGATTCTCGAACCCGAACCCGCTACCTGCTCGGAAAAAGAGGTGGCGTGACCGCCGTCACGACGCGAGACACCACTCTCGATATAGTAACACCTGAAACGATTTACACACCGATCGCACAGCTGTCGTGCGATCGAGTGTGCATTGACTTTCAGTGGCTACTATAGCGACGCCGAACGCGGTGTCGGCCCCGCTGGTCACGGCTCGCGCCGATCGCGCGGGTGGACCAGCAACGAACGACCGTGACAGGGGTCCCGCGATCGGTTCCCGTTTTCCACGGTTTCACCGCCTACAGCGTGACACCAGTATTTCGGCGAGGGTGCCACGCGGATCCCGCTTTCGATCGACGCGAGCGACCAGTGCGATCCGGTCACCGAGACGGAACGTCGGTGAAATCGGAATTTGAGTCTGGGGAAGGCATTTCGCCTCGTCTTCCAGAAACGGTGGTATGAACTGCCGATCGTTCCTCGCCGGGGTCGCCCTTTCCAGCCTCGTCGCCGGCTGTACGACCGACCAGCCCTCGACGCCGACGTGTCATCCGATGCACGAGGTGGTCGACGCGGCGGACGACTACGGCGACCCGATCGAGACGTACCGGCACGAGACCCTGAGCGACGATGCACGGCAGGCGTTCGATCGGGCCCTCGCCGACGGGAGTTACGCGACCACGGACCAGCACCTGGATCCCCCGGAGTTCCGGTACTGGGATACGACGAGCGTCTACGCCGGCCGCTTCCGGTCCGAGACGCACGTCCTGCTGACGTACACGGGAGCGGGCTGTGACGACGAATAACACTGTGGCCACGGCGAGACTCTCGTGGGCGTCGGCCATCAGACTCAGGTATCGTCGGCGTGCAATACTTATCTACACCCTCGCCGAGGGCAGTACATGAGTGAACAGCAGGACCGATTCAACGGCGATACGAGGGTTCTGCACCGGCAGGCGGTCAGGACCCCGCTCCCGGACGCGGACGCCGAGCGACTGTTCCACCGGAATATGATGGCCGTCGCGGACGCTCGCGAGCGGAAAGCCGACCTGCTCGCCGACCCCGACGTCCCGCTACTGGTGGCCTACGAGACCGAACTCGATCGCATCGCGTCGACGTTCGAGCGGCGACTCCGCCGCATCGCGGGCGAGGACTACGAGTCGGCCGCGATCGCTTACCACCGCGGCGAGCGCGACGATCGAATCGGCGCGCTCACCGCCTACTACGTCGAGGGGCTCTGGCGGATCCAGCAACGCACCACCGTCACGGACATGCTGTACTCCCCGCTCATCCTGCGCTATCCCGACAGTTTCACGGTGAACATCCGGTTTGCCAGCGCGTACGCGACGCCCGAGTCGGTGCTCTACGAGTCGCCCGAGCACTCGACCGAGGACCTGGACGACGACCACGCCGAGACGTACTACCAGGAGAGCCGCTACTCCCAGCAGCAGGCGGCGGACTACATCCGCGAGACGGCCGCCATCATCCGCGAGGAGTTTCCCGACCCCGACGAATCCTCGTTCGAGGATCGCAAGTACGGCGGCATCGTCGCCGCGGGCGGCCGGCGTGGGTCGGTCTTCTCTGACGTGCTCATGTCCGTGGAGCCAGATCCCGATCGGTTCTCGGAATCAGTCACCGAGACGACGCTCGTCGAAGAGGGGCCGGAGGCGAAACGGACGGAACAGGAACTGTTTCCGGACAGTGACGTGGTTCACTGACGGGGTGCGTCGCGAGGCTGGGTTCGGACGCTACTCCGTGGGAGTTACGGGAACCGCCCACCGGCGTGCTGACGGAAATTCGGGCACTGTCACTGTCTGCACGCAGTCTCACTCGTCACACCTGTGCCGGCGGAATGGACGGCTTCGCCGGCTCTCGAACGCGAGACTGGCGCCGTCGTCGTGGCGACACCCGCCACGGAGGATTTCGCGCGAAGCACGAAACGACCCTGCCGGATCCCGGCTCGATCGCGCTGACCTCCCTTCACAACTCTCGATCGTTCACAGACTCGATTGTCCGAAAAGGGATTGCCCGGATTGGACTACGCCCGAGAACCTGCGCTTCGCGCAGTACTTCGGTCTACCTCAAATCCGCGCTCGTCCAATTGCTGGCGCTCGCGAATTTGCTCGCGACAGAACGAATGGGATCGCCCGGATTTGAACCGGGGTCACGGGCACCCAAGGCCCGAAGTATACCAGGCTAACCCACGATCCCGTACCCACCGTTCCGCCCGGACGCCATAAAGGGTTTCGTTACGCCGGAGCGATAGTGGCCAACCCTTTACCCGCCCGGAGCGTACAGTCAGGTATGGTTACCGGAATCGAAATCCTCCTGCTGGTTCTGGTCCTCGCGTTCGTCCTCGGGGCCTCGACCATCATCGAGACCGTTCGTCCCTTCATCGTCAACACGGTCGTCGGTCTGCTGGTGCTGTTTCTCGCACAGGTGGTCGTCGGCCTCTCGGTCGCCGTCACCCCGATCGCGCTCGTGATCGTCGCGATCGGCGGCGTCCCCGGTGCGGTGCTGGTGCTCCTCCTGTCGCTGTTCGGGATCGCGTTCGTCCCCTGAGACGGGCTGCTGTACCGATGTACCGGTGCAACCGCGACCGCCGTGCGGTTGTACCGGAACTGACGTACAGTAGTCCGTATGACGCGCTCGATCGGCCGGGAGCCGCGATCGCCAGTGGTGTCCCTGCGTGACGACGTACTGTTAAGACGATCGAACGCAGTGTCGGTGAGATGAACGCCGACGGACAGGTTCCGCGGAACGAATCGCTGACACCGGACGACTGGCCTACGGCGGCGGAACGACGCTACGCCAGGTTACAGACCGCGCTGGCCGACGAGTACGG
The DNA here is from genome assembly GCF_059736495.1 of Halosolutus sp. YCN4. NCBI lineage: Archaea > Methanobacteriati > Methanobacteriota > Halobacteria > Halobacteriales > Natrialbaceae > Halosolutus > Halosolutus sp. YCN4. Next base: position 487,362 of record NZ_JCASSM010000002.1, read on the forward strand.
CGTCGAGATCGAGTCGCGGGTCGTCGACACCGACGACGCCGGTCGCGTGCACTATCTCGAGGCCGGGGATCCGGCCGGCGAACCGGTTCTGTTGCTTCACGGCAGTTCCACGTCCGGCGCGACGTGGCTGCCGATGGTGTCCGCGCTCGCCGACGAGTATCGCCTCGTTCTCCCCGACAGGCCGGGCCGCGGGCTGTCCGCGGCGCCGAGGTATCGCGACCGGGACCTCCGATCGTTCCTCGCGACGTACCTGGTCGACCTCCTCGACGATCTGGACGTGGAGCGACCGCACGTCGTCGGCAACTCGCTGGGCGGGCTGCAGGCGTTCCTGCTCGCCCTCGATCACGACCGCGTCGATCGGCTCTGTCTCGTCGGGGGTCCCGGCGGCGTGACCCGCGAGTTCCCACTGAGCTGGCGGCTACTGACGGTCCGGGGGGTCAACCGCCTCCTCTTCTGGCTGGCGAGGCGTGGCGATCCGGTCGAGACCACGAGAGAGCGGATCGCGAACGGCATCGTCGAGGACCCGTCGGCGATCACGGAGACCGACTACGAACTCTGGGCGGCCAACGACGAGATCCCGGGAAACGCGACGAGTCAGCGGTCGTACTCCACGATGGCCGGATCGTTCACCCGCATGCACCCGATTTTCGACATCGGCGACGAGATCGTCACCATCGACCGGCCGACGTGTTTCGTCTGGGGGAGCGCGGACGCGCTGTTCGATCCCGATGTCGGTCGATCGATCGCCGAGCGGATGCCCGACGCGTCGGTTCACGTCCTCGACGACCACGGCCACGTCCCGTTTCTGGAACCCGGTGACGAGACCGGGACGATCGTTCGGGCGTTCCTCGACGGCGAGTGAACACTCGTTCGGCGAGCAGGTCCGCGATGTTCTCGTCGGTTGTCTCGGAGCTACAGTTCTTCGTCGCGCAGTTCCAGGTCCGCGATCAGGTCGTAGGGGTGGGCGTCCTTCCGGATGCCGTCGAGCAGGGTGAACGCTTCGCCGGGATCGAGGAAGTGCTCGGTGACGACGCGCCCGAGCGGCGTCGGCTCGAAGCCGTCGATGAACTCGTACTGGAGGAGTTTCCCGATCGCGTGTTTCGTCGGGACGTCGCCGAGCATCCGATCGTTGAGCGTCTTGGCGGCCTTGCCGGCGACGGTGACGTTCGCGAGGGTTTCCTCGACCGCGGCGTCCTCGTCGTAGTGGGTCATCACCGACTCCATGTCCCCCTTCAGGAGTTTGAACGCGACCTCGTCCTCGGTCATCTCCATCGAGTTGTGGTAGGCGCAGTCGGGTTCGACGAGGACGTACACTTTGCCCTTGTCGTGGTAGTCGGGTCGGCCCGCGCGGCCGAGCATCTGCTCGAACTCCTGGACGGAGAGCCACTCGATCCCCATCGCCAGCGAGTCGAAGACGACCTGCGAGGCCGGGAAGTCGACCCCGGCCGCGAGCGCGGCGGTGGTCACGACGGCCGCCAGGTCCTGGTTCCCGAACTGGCGTTCGACTGTCTTCCGGCGGCCGTAGTCCAGCCCGGCGTGGTACGGTGCGGAGGAGTACTCGAGTTTCCGGGAGATCTCGTGACAGCGCCTGCGGGAGTTCGTGAAGATGATCGTCTGTCCGCGATACCCCTTCGAGGACTCGGTGTCGAACTCACGTTTGACGAGTTTGTTCTCGATCCGCATCTTTTCCTGCCCGTCGGCGAACGTGACGTGGCGCTCGATCGGGACCGGGCGCTCCTCGAACTCGATGAGCGTCGATTCGAGTGCCCCGGCCAACTGTTCGGGGTTGCCGACGGTCGCCGAGAGGTAGACCCACTGGGCGCCGCCGTAGTCGTCCCGGCGGCTGGCCCGTTGCTCACGGGTCGCTTCGCTCCCCGCTCGCTCGTTTCGCGGCTCGCCCTTCGCTCGTGCCGCGCGCTGCTCGCAGGTGTACTTGAGCCGCGAGATGAGCCCGTCGAGGCGGTGGCCCCGCTCTTCTGCTTTGAGCGTGTGTACCTCGTCGATGACGACGGTCCCGATGTCGCCCAGTTCCTTGCCCGTCCGCAGGGCGTGGTCGATCCCCTCGTAGGTGCCGACGATCACGTCGGCGCCGGGATCGAACTGGTTGCCGTTGTCCGAGATGCGGCTCGCGCCGACGCGAATGGAGACGTCGACGAGGTGGCCGTACTCGTCCTGGAAATCCTCGTACTTCTGGTTCGCGAGCGCGACCAGCGGCACGAGAAAGAGCATCTTTCCCTTGCCGTTCAGCACGCGGTTGATCCCGGCCATCTCGCCGACCAGCGTCTTCCCGGTCGCCGTCGCCGACACCACCATCTGATCTTCGCCCTCGAAGAGACCGTTCTCGACGGCGAGACTCTGGACCGGAAGCAGGGTCTCGAACCGATCCTCCAGCAAATTCTGGAGGCCCGGATGCAGGTTCAGCGAGTCCACCCGGACGGGATCGACCTCGTCGGTCGTCGCCGAGATGGTATCGAACTTCGTGAGGTCGGGGTCGAGCTGTCCTTTCAGGAGGTTGACGATGCGATCGAGGTCCTGGACCTCGAGCATGAGTTCTTCGAGGCGCTCCTTGGCCGCGCCGGTGACCTGACCGCCGCCGGAGTAGGTCAGCTGTCGCTCGAGTTCCTGGCGCGCGCAGTCGCGGCAGATCCAGTCCTCGTCGTCCTTGACCGCCGTTTCGGTGGTGATCGGCGAGTACCGGCCCGCGGAGGCGCAGTAGCGACAGGTCCGAACCGCCTTGGCCTTGTCCTCGAGCTGGTAGCCGGCGAGCATCTCCAGCAGTTCGCGCCGTCCCTCGGGCGAGGTCTGCTCGGAGATGCGGATCCGCTTCGCCCGTCGGGCGAGTTCGACGAACTCGTCGGGCTGGCGGGGCTCCTCGCTCGACCCCTGTTTCAGCCGGAACTTCGCGGGCCGTGGCCCGGCCGAGGTCTCCGAAAGCCCGAGTTTCGCCCGGAACAGCCGCTGTCCGTCACGTTCGACGACGACGAGGTAGTCGCCACCCGTCTCGTGACAGAAAATCGTCTCGACCTCCTGGACCTGCTTCGACACGGCGACGAGTATGGCGGGACGGTATTTCAGCGATTCGGACTCCCGCGACGATCGGGCCGCACGGACGATCGGCCGACGATCACCGGTGGGCCGTCGCGAGACGATCGTAGGGGGGGTTCCCGGTATAGTAGCAACTGAAACGATTTACACATTGATCGCAAAGGCGTCCTGCGATCGGGTGTGCAGTGACTTTCAGTTGCTACGATAGCTCACCGTCTCCGTGTCTACTCATCGCGAGAACGCTCGCCGAAACACCGATCCCCCGCAGCCGTTCGACGATTTCGCCGCCGTGGCGTCGCCGGTTTCGCCGTTACTCCCGGAGGGGGTCTCGAGGGCGGATGTTCGACCGGAGCTGGCGCGAGACGAACTCGTCGTCGAGCAGCGTTTCCGGTCCCGTCAGGTGAACGATCGGGCAGTTCTCGATTCGAAGCCATTCGTCGCTCCGATCGCCCGCCGCGGTCACGGTCTGGCGCGTTCGCGGGAGCCCGTTCGCCCGCCGCTGATCGGTCGATTCGCGCACGGTCGAGCACTCGAGCGGGTCCGTGAACCGCTCGGACGGGACGAGGCCGTACCGTGTGAGTGACCGATCGAGTTCCCTGAGCGTCTCCCGGTACTGCCGTGCGGCCTCGCACGCGCGGTCCGCCGCCTCGTACGATTCGAAACTCGCGTCCGTGACCGGTTCCGGAACGACGCCGGTGTCCTTGCAGGTGACCTCGAAGTCGCCGTCCGGAACCGATAGCTCCTCGATCAGTCCGTGCGTCCGCTGCAGGGTTTCACTGACGTCGGCCTCCGTTTCTGTTCGCTCCATCGATCACACGTCGCCGTCGACGATGTCGCTGACGGCCTGCGGGTCGAACAGTTGCTCGTCGACGTCGTAGACCTGTTCGGCCGCGCGCTGGGTGACGACGAGGTTCGTGATGGGGCCCTGGTAGAGCGGACCGCCGCGGTAGACGTCGCCGTTCTGGACGGCGGTCAGTTCGCGGGCGACGTCGTCGGCTTCCATCTGAGAGACGATGTCGTCCTGGAACTCCGTTGCGGTCTTCGCTTCCAGTCCGCGGAACAGGATGACGTCGGGGTCGATGTCGAGGAGCGTCTCGTAGTCGACCGCGCTGCGCGTGCTGTGGAAGTCCCGCACGTCCGTTTCGGCGAACGCGTCGCGGACGCCGAGGTCGCGCCACTGCTTGAAACTCGTCCCATCGCCGATCAGGTACGGGGAGAACGATCCCATATCGCTCTCGGTGGCCCACATGATGGCCACGTTCGGTCGGTCGCTCTCCGGCGGCACGACGTCCGCGACGTTCGACTGGAACTCCTCGTGGAGGCTTTCGAAGGCCTCGAACCGCGCTTGCTCCTGGAAGACCTCCGATAGCTTCTCGAAGGCCTCGTACAGCGTGAGGTAGTCGTAGTCGTGCCAGTCGTAGCCGGTCGAGAAGATGCTGTTGCCGAAGAACGGCGTCCCCGTCGCTTCGATCTGGTCGATGTCGTCCTGGCTCCAGCTATCGGTGCGACCGAGGATGAAGTTGGGGTCGATGACGAACACGTCCGCGTCCTTGCTCAACTCCATGAACTCCTCCGGGTCCAACTCCCCCTCCCAGAGCGACGTCATCCCGCTCTTGTCGACGCTCACGCCCGGAATCTCGTCGTAGTACTGGGTGTGGTACCGCGAGGCCAGGTACACGGCCTCCGGTGGCTCCTGTCCCAGTGCGATCCCCATGTCGGCCCAGCTGCCGTTGTTCGCGACCCAGGTCTCCGGGACGGCGGGGAACTCGACCTCTCCGACCGGCTCCATCGTCACGGTGTACGGTCCGTCGTCCGACGACCCGTCACCGCCGTCGTCGCCGTCGCTGTCGTTGGTGCCGTCGTCGCTGATACAACCGGCCAGCGCAGTGACGCCAGCGATCGCGCTCCCCGTTCGAAGGACGGTCCGTCTCGTCCAGGTCCGTTCGTCGGCCATCACGTTTTAGGCTGACCTAAAAGTTTAAAATCCTTCCGAATCACGTCGATCGCGTCACCGATCGGGTAACGCTCTCCTGGGTAGGACCTGTAGTTCGGGCTCGTACTGGACGGTGGCCTCGACGCCGAACACGTCGGCCAGTAGCTGTTCGGTGACGACGTCCTCGGGCGGCCCCCAGTCGTACAGTTCGCCGTCGCACATCGCGACCAGGTAGTCGGCGAACCGGGCGGCCTGGGCGATGTCGTGGAGGACGACGGCCACGGTGACGCCCTTCTGCTCGTTCAACTGGCGGATCGTCTCGAGGACGCGGAACTGGTGGCGCACGTCGAGAAACGTCGTCGGCTCGTCGAGCAACAGGACGTCCGTGTCCTGGGCCAGTACCATCGCGATCCAGGCCAACTGCTTCTGTCCGCCACTGAGCTGGCCGAGTTCGGCGTCGCGGATTTCGTCGATTCCCGCCAGTTCGATCGCGCGCTCGACCGCCCGGTGGTCATCGTCGTCGACGCCGTCGAAGAAGCCCCGGTGGGGATAGCGCCCGTGGTAGACGAGGTCCTCGACGGTGATCGAGCCGAGCGAGTCGTTCTCCTGGGAGAGGACGCCGAGTTCGCGCGCCAGTTCCTTCCGATCGAAGTTCCGGAGGTCCTCGCCGTGGATCCGGACCGTCCCCGCGTCCGGATCGAGGTGGTTCGAGAGCGCCTTCAGGAGCGTGCTCTTCCCGCTCCCGTTCGGCCCGACGAGCGCGGTCACCGCTTCCCCGGGGACGTCGAGGCGCGCGCAGTCGACGACCGTCTCGTCGCTCGTCGGGTAGCTGAGTTCGAGTCCGTCGCCGACGAGCGCGCTCTCGACCGCGACGCCGTCGCCGTCGGTGATCCGTTCTCGCGTCGGCTGTTGCTGGTTGCCGGACATCAGAGTTCACCCATCGATTGCTGTTTTCGCATCAGGTAGAGGAAGTACGGCCCGCCGATCAGGCCGGTGACGACGCCGACCGGCATCTGGGTGCCGGACAGCGCGAGCCGCGCGCCGACGTCGGCCGTGACCATCAGCGCCGGGCCGGCGAAGACGCAGCCGACCAGCAGTCGCCGGTAGTCGCCGCCCACCGTGTTCCGGACGATGTGCGGAACGACGAGTCCGAAGAAGCTGACGACGCCCGCGACGGCGATCGCCACGCTTGCGGCCAGAATTGCGACGCCGGAGAGGGAAAACCGGATCCGTTCGACGCGCATCCCGAGCGATCGGGCGGTGCTCTCACCGAGCATGAGGACGTTCAACTGGCGCGCGCCCGCGAGCGCGATCGCGACCGACACGATCGCCGGCAGGATCGCGATCCGGACCTCCCCCCAGCCAGTCCCCGTGAGCGACCCGGTGAGCCAGGCGATCGCCGTCTGGACGACGCCCAGGTCGTCCGCGAAGAAGAACAGCCCCTGCTGGAGCGACTGGAAGACCATGTTGACGATGACGCCCGCGAGCACGAGTCGCACGGGACTCGTCCCGCCCTTCCAGGCGATCGTGTACACGATCACGAACGCGATCGTGCCGCCGAGGGCCGCGATCAGCGGCAGAAACGGCGAGAGGCCGCTGAAGACGATGAGCGTCGCGAGAACGGCGAAACCGGCCCCGGAGCTAACGCCGAGCACGAACGGACTCGCCAGTTCGTTGCGCGTCACCGCCTGAAAGATCGCGCCGGAGACCGCCAGCGTCGTGCCGGTGATGATCCCCACGAACACCCGCGGCAGTCGGAGGTGCCAGACGACGACGCTCCCGGCGTCCATCTGGGGCGCTTCCGTTCCGAGGAGGAACGCCGACCAGGCGTCGAGATTGAACACCACTGCGGGGTCGAACACCGCCGCCCAGGTCTCGGCGATCGTCATCGGGTACTCCCCGAAACTCATCTGCACGAGACCGGCGAGAACGGTGACGATCGTACTCGCCAGACAGAAGAGGACGAGCCTCGCAGTCACCCATCCGTTCCGCCCCTGGACGGACGCGTGCTCGCCGACCGACTTCGCTTCGACCATCTTCGTTTAGGTATCCCTAAAACGCATAAAGTAGTTGCGGTTACGGGACGTCTCGACAACGATTAGCGCGGATCGATCGGCCGTGACGGGCCGGTCACGCGCGTCGCGAGTGGTCGGGACGGCACCGGTGTGTGCGACCCGCCGTTCGGACGGCCGTCACTCGAGCAGTTCGATCGCGTCGTCCCCGTTCGGCACGGCACAGAGGAACGCGCCGCTCTCCTCGCCCTCGTTGCGGTACCAGTGGACCGTCTCCGCCGGAATGAGCAGGGAGTCGCCCGCTTCGACCGTTCGCTCTTCGTCTCCGATTCCGACGGTGTACTCGCCCTCGAGCACGTACTGCTCGTGTTCGACGGCGTTCGTGTGCTTCGGGACTTCGGCGCCGGCCTCGAGGACGAACCGTCGAATCGCGAAGTTCGGTGCGCCGTGTTCGTCGCCGATCAGGACGCCTTTCTCGAGGCCTTCGGCCGCGTCGACGGACTCGTACTCGATGTCGTCGCTCGCTCGGATCAGTGGGTCGGGCATACCTGTCCGTGGGTGGTGGGGCTACTAAACGTTGTACGGCTCTCGCCGGCGCCGTCGCTCGGGAGGAGTAAAATACTGCAGTCAAGTGCCGATACCGTTACGAATTCCGCCTTACAGGCGCTCGACGTTCGTCGCGCGCGGGCCCTTGGGGGCCTGCTCGATGTCGAACTCGAGCTCCTGTCCTTCTTCCAGGTCCGGGCCGCCGATGTCTTCCATGTGGAAGAACACGTCGTCGTCCGCGTCCTCAGTCTCGATGAATCCGTAGCCGCCAGTGTCGTTGAAGAAATCAACGGTTCCTTTCGCCATTGCTTCTAAAGGGAACAGCCGGACACTGATAAACCCACCGACTCGGCCCAGATTCGATATTCGGGGATCTGGAGCCTCGTTACGCCGGTTTCATCGAAAAACCGATCGTTCGCGTGTGGGCTCAGACGCCGTCGCCCCCTTCCAGCCGATGGACGGTCACCGAGACGAAATAGACCAGCATGAAGAGGACGAAGCCGCCGACGAGACCGGCGAGCTCGCGCGACCCGACCCCGTCGGGGTTGACGATCGCCAGCGCCACGAGTCCGACGCAAAACACCGCGATCGTGAAGACGCCGATCGCGTAGTAAAACCCCGTATCCGACTCGAGAAACTCCCTCATACCGCGTTCTATCGGCGGCGTCGTCAAAACGGTACCGACCGCGCGCCGACGATCGGGACGAGCCACTCGTCGGCCCGTGGTATTATATCACTGCACCTCGGTACCGAATGGCATGGATGGCGTTCTGAACGAAGCCACGAACGAGGTTCACAAACACGAAGCCGGCGAGTCGGACTTTCGAACGCGCTGTGGCTCGGCGGCACACGTGTCTCACGATTCCCTGCGGCTGATCTCGATCGAGCGAGCGACGCGCGAATCGTCCGCCAGCAGGTGCAGCCAGTGTTTCGGTGACGGGACCCAGCCCTGATGCCGACGTCGCGTGATGGGATCGACGCCGGATGACCGGTCCGAACCGGCCACTCGGTCCGAGTCCGGTTGATCGGTCCGGTGTCGCGTGTCCCCCTCCGACCCTGTTTTCGATCGCTGCCCGATCGTTCGTCCGGCCCGCTGCCCGCCAGTTCCGGCACACCCGCGATCCGCTCTACGGCCGTGTCGGCACAGCAGCCCGTCTCAGGAGGTGAGTCTGCGAACGGCCCGTTCGTACTCCCCGGGGAGTCGATCGGCGATCCGATCGGGGTCCGTCTCGCCGTTCAGGTTGACGAGGTACGCCCGGCCGTGCTCGTCGTCGTAGACGCCCTGAAAGTCGTAGACGAAGCCGTAGACGTCGACGTCCGCGGGGACGTCCTCGGCGTCCCGGAGGAACTCGATCTGGCGGTCGACGTTGTACTCGACGAGCCGGTTGACCACCGCCTCGTCGTCCGCGTCGGTATCGATCGCGTCGTTCGCTATGGCGTCCTCGACGACCGGTACGAGCAGGTCGACCCACTTGTCGACGCCCCGCGGGCCGGGCCGGTCGCTCCCGGTCGCGACTCCGTAGGCGGCGGTCACCGCGCCACAGCCGGTGTGGCCGACGACGGCGATCGTCTCCGTTCCGGCGTGGTGGATCGGGTACAGCAGGCCGCCGTTGACGACCGTTTCGCCGTCGATCTCGTCCCAGACCTGGTTTCCGATGTTACTCGGCGTGAACACCGTGCCCGGTTCGTCGGCGTCCCACATCCCCACCTGTGGGACCCGCGAATCCGAACAGCAGATCGACACGACGTCGGGTTCCTGTCCGTCCTGAACCGCCGCGAAGTGGTCTTCCGGGAGCCCGTCGACGTGGCGCTCGTTCCCGGCGAGCAACTCGTGCAAGACGCTCTCGTCGTGGTCCGTTCCCATACGGGGATTCTCCACGCACCGGAGCCAAAGTCGTTACTCTTCACCCACGTTTCGCCACGGCCCGGATCGTCGCGATCGGGACCCAATCGAACCGCTGCGCCGTCCCACGGGTCGCCCGAGGCGATCGGGTTCCGGGATACCAATCTTCACCTGTGTGCGACGCGATGACCGGATATGGCAGAGACCAGACAGTGGCGACTCGCGAGCCGTCCAGTCGGCGAACCCACCCACGAGAACTTCGATCTCGTCACGATCGATCGGCCGGAGCCCGGTCCGGGCGAGGTACTCGTCAAGACGCTCTACCAGTCGGTCGATCCGTACATGCGCGGGCGGATGCGCGACGCGGAGTCCTACGCTGAGCCGTGGGACGTCGGTGACCCGATGAAGGCGGGCGTCGTCGGCGAGGTCGTCGAGTCACAGTACGACGGTCTCGAGGCCGGTGACGTCGTCACGGGCGAACTCCTGTGGGCCGAACACGCGGTCGCACACGGCGACGACCTCCGGCAGGTGAACCCCGATCACGGTCCCGTCTCGACGGCGCTCGGCGTGCTCGGAATGCCCGGCGTGACGGCCTACTTCGGCCTGCTCGACGTCGCGGAACCGACGCCCGGCGACACGGTCGTCGTCTCCGCCGCGGCCGGCGCGGTCGGCTCCGTCGTCGGCCAGCTCGCCCGGCTCAACGGCGCGCGCGTGGTCGGGACCGCTGGGAGCGACGAGAAGGTCGCGTGGCTCACCGACGACCTCGGCTTCGACGCCGCGATCAACTACAAAGATACGGACGACCTCGGCAGAGCGATGGCCGAGGCCTGCCCCGACGGGATCGACGTCTACTTCGACAACGTCGGCGGGCCGATCACCGACGCCGTCTGGCCCCTGCTGAACGTCCGCTCGCGCGTGGCGGTCTGCGGCCAGATCTCGATCTACAACGCGACCGAGGTGCCGACCGGCCCCCGCAAACTCGGCAAACTCATCGAGTCCCGCGCTCGCGTGGAAGGGTTCCTCGTGCGCGATTACGAGGGCCGCTGGGGCGAGGCCCTCGATCGGCTCTCGACGTTCGTCCGCGAGGGCGACCTCCACTACCGCGAGAACGTCGTCGAGGGCTTCGAGAACGCGCCCGACGCGTTCATGGGCCTGTTCGAGGGTGAGAACATCGGGAAGCAACTGGTCGAGGTCGCCGAGTACGCGGACTGACCGGAACGGGAGCGTCGATCGTCCCCTCAGTCGGTCAGTCCGTACCCGGTCTGGAACAGGTAGACGTCGATCGCCAGCACGATAACGGTACACGCCGTGAGCACACCGAGCGAGACCAGCGGCGCGAACTCGGTGTAGGGACCGGGCAGGATGCCGACCGCGATCAGATCCGAGTAGCCCAGCAGGCCGTACCGGACGCTGTCTACCATGTAGACCATCGGATTCAGCAGGGAGAGGTTCACCTGCCAGGCCTGCTCGAACGTCTCGAGGGAGTAAAAGACCGCACCGAAGAACACCAGCGGCCGGAGGATGAACTGGTTCATCACGGTCAGGTCGTCGAAGTCCCTGGCGACGAGGCCGCCGACGATGCCGAACCCGGCGAACAGGGCGGTGACGACGACCATCGTAGCGACGAGGTAGAGGCCGTGCTCGATGCCGATCGGCACGAACAGCCGCCCGACGGCGGCGATGATGACGCCGACGACGAGTCCCCGCACCGCGCTGGCACCGACGTAGGCGACGACCATCTCGGCGTACGACAGCGGCGAGGTCAGCGTCTCGTGGATGTACTCGTTCCACCGGCCGTGGAAGATCGAGAACGAGGCGTTCTCGAAGGCGTTGGAGATCGCCCCCAGCACGATGAGCCCGGGGACGATGAAGAGGATGTAGTCGTAGCCCGCGATCTGGTCGATCCGGTTACCGAGGATCACCCCGAAGACGGCGAAGTACAGCACGTTCGTGATCGCCGGCGGCATGAACGTGTTCTTCGGCCGGCGGACGAACCGCAGGACTTCACGCCGGAAGAGCGCGCGGAAGCCGACCGACAGCATCAGGCGACCCCCTCCTGTTCCCGCGTCCGTTCTTCGCCGCTCGCCGCGGTGTCACGATCGCCGTCCCCGTCGCTATCGCCCTCGCTCTCCGCCGAGGACCGAGTGACGGTCCGATCGTCGCGCTCGGTCAGATCGACGAAGATCTCCTCGAGCGACGTCCGAGAGATCTCGAGGTCGGCGATCCCGTACCCCGCCGCCTCGAGATCGTTGAGCAGTCGCGGCGCGGTCGAGCCGCCGTCGTCGACGCGGACCTCGAGCCGATCGCCCGAGACGGTCGTTTCGTGTGCGTACGGGCCGAGATCGGGCGCGGCCGCCGGCGGGGACTCGAGGCGGACGTCGATGGTGTCGGTCCCGCGCCCTTTCAGTTCGTCCGGGGTCGCGACGGTCACCTTCCGGCCCTCGTTCACGATCGCGACGCGGTCGCAGAGGCGTTCGGCCTCCTCGATGTAGTGCGTCGTGAGAAGAATCGTCGTCCCCTCCTCGTTGAGTTCGGTCACCAGTTCCCAGAGGTCGTGACGAAGCTGGACGTCGACGCCCGCGGTCGGCTCGTCGAGAATGAGCAGATCGGGGTCCGTGACCAGCGCCCGCGCGAGTAACAGGCGACGTTTCATCCCGCCGGAGAGCCAGTCGAACCGCTCGTCGCGCTTGTCGTAGATACCGACGCGTTTGAGGACCTCGTCGGCGCGTTCGGCGGCCTCCGCCGTCGGGATCCCGTGGTAGCCGGCCTTGTGCATCAGCACCTCCTTGATGGGGAAGAAGCGATCGATGTTGAACTCTTGTGGCGCCAGCCCGATCGCGTCGCGGGCCTGCTGGTACTCGTCCTCGACGTCGTAGCCGAAGACCCGCGCCTCGCCGCCGGTCTTGCGGACGAGACCCACCAGCGTGTTGATGAACGTCGTCTTTCCCGCGCCGTTTGGGCCGAGGAGGCCGAAGAACTCGCCTTCCTCGACGGTCAACGATAGCTCCTGGAGGGCGCGGAGATCGCCGTACTCCTTCACCAGATCGACGGTCTCGATGGCCGGTGGCATCGGCCGGGAGTCGGCCCCGCCCGCGGTTAACGATGTCGGACTCGGAACTCGCGGTGGGGAGTCGTGTCGAGTGTGTACAATTTCGGGGGCCGACGACGCACATACGGACTGCAGTCCGTCAGTTCCGACGCACCCGCCACTCGTCTGCGAGTGCGCCGGTACCTCGGTACAGCGAGACCGTATCAGTCCGCGGCCCGCGGTCGTCCGGTCAGGTTCTCGGCACCGCTCTCCTGGACGATGTTCAGGGCCGTCATCAGGTCCGATCGCGAGATCAACCCGACGAGATCGCCGTCCTCGTTGGCCCGCGAACCGAACCGATCGTCCCCTCGATCGACCACCAGCAGCCGGCCGATGTTGTCCTCCTGCATGCGCTCGATCGCGGTCATCGCGTCCGAGTCGGCCGTGATCGTCTTCAGGTCGGTCGTCATCACGTCCGCGACGGTGAAGGCGTCGCGCTCGACGGGATCGATCTCGCGGGCGTCGGACAGCGTCACGAGGCCGACGAGTCGTTCCTCGCCCATCCCTGTGTCGACGACCGGGTAGCCCGTGTGACGCTCGGTGAACATCCGCTGGATCAGGTCCGCGATCGACGTCTCCGGTTCGACGGTGTGAAGGTCGCCCGCGGGGGTCATGATGTCGCTGACGGTGACATCCTGGAAGGCGGCTTTCATCGTCACCTGCTGGGCCTCGCTCGAGGCGGCGATGTAGACGAAGAAGGCGACGCCGATGAGGATGATGTTGAACGCGAGCAGGCCGAACAGGCCCATGAAGATCGCGAACAGTTTTCCGATGCTGGCGGCCTGCTGGGTCGCCTTGGCGTAGGGTTGCCCGCGGGCGAGCAGCGCCCGGAGGATCCGTCCGCCGTCCATCGGGAACGCGGGGATCATGTTGAAGATCGCGAGCGCGACGTTCAGGACGGCGAGGTAGCCGAGCACGAACCGCGGGCCGCCGAGTGACTCGGGCGTTACCGAAAAGAGCGCGAACGACCCGACCCCGACCAGCACGGAGACGATCGGGCCCGCGATGGCGATGGTGAACTCCTGTCGCCAGTCCTCGGGCATCTCCGAGAGGGCGGCGATCCCGCCGAACAGCCAGAGCGTGATGGAGTCGATCGGGAACCCGTACCGCTGGGCGGTCAGCGAGTGGCCGAGTTCGTGGAGGACGACCCCCACGAACAGACCGACTGCCGCGGCGAATCCGAGGAGCCACGGCATCGACCCGGCCGTGATGGAGCCGACGTCGATTCCCGCGGCGAGGAACTCGTTGAGAATCTCGGCGACGTCTTCGATCTGGGCCCCGATGAGGTACGCGAACAGCGGGAGGACCAGCAAGAACGTGAGATCGAGTTTGATCGGGATGCCGAACAGGGACCCGATGCGGAAACTCTTCATCATGTCGAATGCTATCGGTGGTGGAACCTTAAATACGCCGCTGCTACGACCAGGGACGCCACTCCGTACGCCGTCAGTACCGCCAGTCAGTATCGCAGTCGCTATGACACCGGCCTCTCCGTTCCTGTCGTTCACGCACCGTCGGAGCCGTCGCCACACTGCGATCGCCACGATCACGGATCGAAGAGCGCGACCGACCGTAGTCGGGCGATTTTCCACCGGCCGTTCTCGAAAACGATCGTGACGTTTCAAACTGTGTAATAATATTCTTTATATGGGCTCGAAACGCCGTAATCATCACGATCGTTACTGAAAGTTATGGCCGGTACTCGACTCCGAACAGGCCTCGAACGATCGCGCTCCTCGATCGTGTCGTCGGTGCTTAACGATGGCAAGGGAGATAGCTACAGGCTTTACAGCTATAATACTCCTATCTCCTCCCGTGAGAGGTCCTGTCATGACTCTGCGATAATCGTTCTCGATACATATTAACACAATTATATCATCTAGCCAGTATCCACGTGATGCTACATAGATTTATACGGTAGATCGTAGTCGATGCGGGTACGATGATGGAACAACAACTCGCAACTGACCACCTCGACCGTCTCCCCACCGAACTCGACTCGCCGCAGGCGAAACTCGTCTACCTCTATCTCGACGCGACCGGCGGCTCGACCGTCGCCGACCTGAAGGAAACGCTGTCGATGCAAAAGATCGCGATCCTGAGCGTTCTCGCGTCGCTCTCGAAGCAGGACCTCGTCGCGAAAGACGGCGAGACGTACGTTCCGCTCGAGTAATCCGATCGCGGCCCTCGGCTGGAAGCCGACCGATCGGCGATCGACTGTGATCCCGATCCGATCGCAGTCCGGTTCGGCCCCCTGTGGCCGATCCACACGGTGACGCGGCGCTTCGAAGCCTTTATCCGAACGGTAGGCCTCCGTTTTCGTAAGTAACCACAACCATGTCCGACAAACCCGCCTCAATGTACCGGGAGATCAGTAAGCCGGCCTACACGCGCCGCGAATACATCACTGGGATCCCCGGATCGAAGATCGCACAGCACAAGATGGGCGACATCGGGGCCGACCCCGAGGACTACCCCGTCCAGATCAGCCTCGTCACCGAAGAGGAGGTCCAGATCCGTCACGGTTCGCTCGAGGCCTCCCGCCTCTCGGCCAACCGGCACATGCTCAAGAACGCCGGCGAGGGCAACTACAAGATGATCCTGCGCAAGTTCCCCCACCACGTCATCCGGGAGAACAAGCAGGCGACGGGCGCGGGTGCGGACCGTGTCTCCGACGGGATGCGCCAGGCCTTCGGGAAGATCGTGGGCACCGCGGCCCGCATCGACGCCGGCGATCGCATCTTCACCGTCTGGTGTGACGTCGACGACGCCGAGCACGCCAAGGAAGCGTTCCGCCGCGCCTACAACAAGATCACGCCGCCGTGCCGCATCGTCGTCGAGAAGGGCGAAGAGAAGCTGATTGCATAAAACGAAGTTTTGCTCTGCGGGCGCGGCTTCGCCGCGCCCTCGGCAAAAATTCGATTACAAGCACTCCTCCCTCCGTTCCATCACTCCTTTCAGTCGTTCGGCTCACGGCTTCGCCGTTCACCCGTTCGCGGCGCTACGCGCCACGGCCCTCCACATCGGTCGTCGGCCCGCTCGCTCCAGATGGCCGCTCGCGGTCGGCGTCAGTGTACGTAGCCTGCCCTTCCCCGTTGAGCGAAACCGGAGGTTTCGCGAGGTCGTCGGCGCTTCGCGCCGACTGCTCGAGGGACCTCCGGTCCCTCGCCGCTCGGAAGAGTTTGCTCTTCCGTTGAGTCGCGCGCCTCTCGCGTCTGCTCGAGCCGCGCTCCCGGCCGTTGTCCTGCCCTGTCTCCACGCGTCTCGACTACCTTTTTGCCCGTCCCATCCCGAGACACGCGTATGATCGATCTCGCGGTCGCGAACGACCAGGAGACGTTCGGGCGGATGCGCGAACCGCTTTCCGATCGGGGCATCCAGGTCCACCACGTCCCCGTGAGCGAGCGGACGGTACCGCTGGGCGAGGACGCCCCCTGGTCGGCGGACGACTACGACGTCGGGTTCGTCTTCCCGGGTCGCATGATGGAGGGCGGCGTGGGCGACGCCGTTCTCGACGTGCCGTGGCTCAACGATCGCGACGCCGTGCTCACGTCGCGGAACAAGGCCGAAGTGATCGCGCGACTCGATCGGGCCGGGCTTCCGGTGCCGGAGTCCGTGTACGTCTCGAACGACGTCGGCGAGGACGAACTCGCGCGGGTCTTCGATCGGTTCGACCCGCCGGTCGTCGTCAAGCCGAACTCGACGACCCGCGGGGTGGGCGTGGCGAAGGCGCACGACCTCGATTCCTTTCTCGGCATCTGCGACTACCTCTCGCTGGTGCACGACTACCGGGCCACCGGCGATCGATCGTTTCTCGTCCAGGAGTACCTCCCCGACGCGACCGACTACCGGGTGATGCTGGTCGAGGGCGAGTACGTCGGGGCGGTCGAGCGTCGCCTCCCCGAGGACGCGGTGTCCGAGGGCCAGTGGAAACACAACGTCCACCGCGGGGCCGAGGCGACCGGCGTCGACCTCCCCGCGGCGTGGCGCGAAATCGCCGCGGACGTCGCGACCGAACTCGAGATTCCGTTCCTCGGCGTCGACCTCCTCGTGACGGACGACGCCGTCGTGGTCAACGAGACGAACGCCCGGCCGACGATCGATACCGCCACGAAGTACGAACCGGACTTCTACGATCGGCTGGCAGGGGCGATACGCACGGCTTCGGAGCGGTAGTCGAGACGCGGCTTCAAAACGGGTGTCGGAGTCGAAACGACGGAACTGCGACCGCGACGCGACTGCGTTACTCGAGACTGATTCCGGAGGACTGTTCGGCCGGATCGAAGACGACCTCGAGGACGCCGTTGTTGTAGGTCGCGGCGGCAGTGTGTTCGTTGACACGCTTCGGGAGCGAGACGCGTTCGTCGTACTGGCGGTGGCTACTTTCCGCGGAGATGGTCAGGGTCTTGCCGTCGCACTCGAGTTCGATGTTGTCCTTTTCGACGCCCGGGAGGTCCGCCACCACGCGGACCTCGTCGTCGGTCTCGTGGATCGAGACGTGGGTGTCCATCCCGAAACCGTTGTCCACGTTGGTCGAGGACTCGAAGTCGACGTTGTCGGCCCCGTTCATCATCTCGTTCATCATCCGCTCGATCTCGCGAAACAGATCGTCGAAGGGTTCGTCGCGGTCGTCTCGGCGCATGCTCGTCACTAGTGGACCGTGGTGCAAAAACTTTCTGTCGTCGCTAGTTGTTCTCGGCGGGGCCGACCGACGACTCGGTCACGGATTCCGCCGGCGCGCTCATCCCGTTCGGTCGAGCGTTCCATCGACGCGATCGATTCCGTTCCGCCGGGGTCCGTGGCAGGTGTCCGGCCGCTCAGAGTCCGACGCCGAGGGTCTCGTTCGTCGTCTCGATACTCTCCGCGGCGTCGGCCGCGCCGAGGACGGCCCGGATCGCGTCGACGTTCTCCGGCACGACGTCGCTCTCCTGGTGGATGCCCTGGAACAGGTACAGGTCCCGGCCGACGGTCGAGATCGACTCCTCCCAGATCGCGTTCTCCCAGATGTCTCCTCGCGGGCGACCCGCGTCGAGTGCGTACTCCTTGAGCTTGCCGCTGCCGTCGATCGCCATCCGCTCGGGGATCAAGAACAGGCGCGATTCCTCGGCGAACAACTCGCGGACGTCCGCGGCGTCGACCTCCTCGTCGAGGGTGACGTTGAGGCTGTGCATGTGCATCAGCGTCGCGGGCACCTTCATCCCCAGCGTGTCGATGTCGAGGTCCGGGAAGATGGTCTCGACGTCGGGGCCGTGGTGGGAGGGGATCGTCACGGGATTCGGCAGGATGTCGTTGATCGGGCCCCGCGAGGTCTGTCCGGGATCGCCGCCGCGGCGGACGAGCGTCGCGCGGACCTTCTCGACGCCGTAGGCCTCTCGCAGGGGGGCGATCACCCGCGAGAGCCCGGTCGTGTTACAGGAGACGACGCGGACGTGGTCGGCCCCGGTCGCGTCCTCGTAGTTCGATCGGGCGTTGAAGCTGACGTCCGCCACGTCGGCGTCTTCGCCGCCCTGGTAGAGCGCGGGCGTGTCGTACTCCTCGTAGAGCGATTTGTTCTCGGCACCGATCCCCGACGGCGTGGCGTCGACGACGACGTCGGCCTCGGCCACGAGGTCCTCGACCGGGCCGGCGATCTCGAGTCCCGCCTCGGCGAACAGTTCCGCGCGCTCCTCGACGGCCGCGTACAGCGGGAACCCTTTCTCGATGGCCGTTTCGGCCTCGAAGTTAGGGCGGGTCTTCGCGACGCCGAGCACTTCCATGTCGGGCTGGTGCGCCACGGCGTCCGCGACGCGTTTCCCGATCGTCCCGTAGCCGTTGACGGCGACCTGAATCATGTATCGGGAGTCCACTACCGAGGGGGATAACCGTTTCGAGGCTTCGCGATCGATTTTAACTCGCAAGAGAGTTTTACGCGGGTTCTCGTACACATTCGGCCGGTCTCGAATCGCCGGTACCGGTGTTGAACTTTATACGATATCGCGCCCAGAAAGGCGGGCATGGTCGAGGTCGACTGGGACACGGACAGGTGCGAGGGGGTGACGTTCGTGACTGCCACCGTCACGAACACGCAGACGACGCCACAGCGAATCCGTCTCGAGAGCCGTCTCGACGGGCCGACGTGGCCGCCCCGACTGGACGGGGTTACGGCACCCGAGTGGAGCGACGACGTCTGGGAAGCGACCGTCGAACCGGGGTGCCGTCGCGGCGTCGGCTTCGCGAGTCCGGCAGCGCCGACGGATCCGCCGGTCGAGGTCGCCGACGTGACCCGCGACTCGGACGTCACGGAGCGGACGGCCGACGAGGTGCTCGCCGGGCTGGACGAGTGGGCACCGACCAGCGACGTGCTCACGCCGGGGCCATGATCGTCGCCGTCACCGGCGGGAAGGGCGGCGTCGGCAAGTCGACGGCCTCGCTGAATATCGGACGGGAACTCGACGCCGTGGTCGTCGACGCCGACCTCGCGACGGCCGATCTTCCCAGGGGGAACGGCCCCGACCTCCACGACGTCCTCGCGGGACGTGCGAACCCGCTCGCGGCCGTCGAGCGGATCGGTCCGGTCCGTGTTTCTCGCGTGCGGTCGCACCCTCGCCGGGGCCCGCGCGTCCGACCTGACGGCACTGGCGCGCGTCGTCGATCGACTCGAACGGGAGTGTGGCCGCGTCGTCGTCGACTGTCCGGCGGGGCTGGCACGCGACGTCGGCGTGCAACTCGAGAGTGCCCACGTCGCGGTGCTCGTGACGACGCCCACCGAACCCGCGCTTGTGGACGCACTCCGGGTCCGGGAGGTCGCCCTCGATCTCGACACGCCGATCGCGTCGGTCGTCCTCAACAGGGCCAGTACGAGTGATCCTGTCGAGGTCTGGACAGGCGACGGCTCGGGTCGGCTCGTTACGACGGGGACGTTCCGGGCGAGCGCCGAGACGGTCACGACGCTGATCGTCGATGCGGACGACGCGGAGGCCTTCGAACCAGGCGATCGCTACCGGCTCACGACCCGTCCCGAGACGCCGGGTGATGCTCACGCGCTCGTTTATCCGGGCCGCGGACGAGACGGTTACGGCGACTACGGTCACGGCCGACGGCCCGCTCGAGAGCGAGTTCGCCGGCTGGGTGTCGGGAACCGTCCTCGCGATCGACCGTGACGGCGAGGAACTGTCGCTGCCGGCGGAAAACGAGCCGCTGGACGCCGGCGACACGATCTACGTCTTCGGAACGCCGGAGGAACTCGCGGACCTCGACGGGGACACGGAGTCGTCGGCAGGTTCCGAGCCGCCGGAATCGGCGCCGGAGGCGGACTGATCGGTCGACCGAACTGCGATCGCGGATCGACCGCCGGAAGGCAAAGCATTTCGGGCCGCTGTCGCCACTGTAGGTGTATGTCCGACCTTCGACCCGCCGCCGAGACGGCCGTCCGACAGTGTCTGAACCTCCAGTCCGACGAGTCCTGCGCGATCGTCACCGACGACGAGCGGGAGTCGATCGGCGAGACGCTGTACGCGGTCGCGAGCGAGATCACCGACGACGCGGTGATCGTCCGCTATCCGCCGGGCGAGACCCACGGGGCGGAGCCGCCGGCCCCGGTCGCGGCGGCGATGGCCGACGCCGACGTCGTCCTCGCGCCGACGACGAAGAGCCTGAGCCACACCCGGGCGCGCACCGAGGCCAACGAGGCGGGCGCACGCGTCGCCACGCTGCCGGGGATCACCGAGGACGTCTTCACGACGGGCCTGAATGCCGACTACGAGTCGATCGCGGCCCACTGTACGGACGTCCGGGAGCAGGTCGCCGACGCCGACGAAGTCCGCGTCACTGCGCCCGCGGGCACGGACATCACCTTCGACGTCGCCGACCGGGACTGGCTCGCGGACACCGGCATCGTCCACGAGTCGGGAATGATGTCGAACCTGCCCGCGGGCGAGGTGTTCATCAGCCCCGAAACGGCCGACGGCCGGTTCGTCGTCGACGGGACGATGATGCCCCACGGCCTGCTCGGCGAGGGCGAGACGCTCTCGTTCGAGGTCGAAGACGGTCTCGTTACCGACGTCTCGGACGACGAGATTCGCGAGACGATCGAGGCCGCTGCGGACGAGGTCGGCGACGCCGCGTCCAATCTCGCGGAACTCGGGATCGGGACGAACGTCGCCGTCACGGACCTCGTGGGTTCGGTCCTGCTCGACGAGAAGGCCGGCGGAACGGTCCACATCGCGATCGGCGACGACGCGGGGATCGGCGGCGACGTCGAGGCGCCGATCCACCTCGACGGGATCGTGCGGGAGCCGACGGTCTACGCGGATGGAGACGAAGTGACCCTCCCGCGTGCCGAGTGATCCCCGAGACGGGTTCAATCGCCTTTTCAGTACGTGGCGCGTACGGCGTTCCATGACCGACATTCCGGATCGCGTTCCGACGCCCTGTCCGTCGTGCTCGCCGGACCTCGAGACCGTTCACGAGGTCCTGACGGTCACGGAAGGCGGCGGAACCGTAACCGTCCGCTGTAGCGAGTGTGGCCACGTCCACAAGATCCAGCCCGAACGAGAGCGCGAGGTCACCCTCGACGTGGTCGTCTCCCAGGAGGACGAGTCCTTCACCGCGAACGTCACCACGCCCGAAGACGAGACGATCGAAACCGGCGACGAGTTCATCCTCGAGACCGAGGAGGTGCTCTCGACGGTTCGCGTGACGAGCGTCGAACTCGACGAGCACCGCCGGACCGAGGAGGCCGTCGCCGAGGACGTCGAGACCGTCTGGACCCGCGAGGTGGACAACGTCGCGGTCAACGTCACGGTCCACCCGAAGGACGGATCGCGGGACGACAGCCGATCCATTACGGTTCGGGTCCCCGGCGACTACGAGTTCGAGGTCGGCGAGATCGAGTCGTTCGGCGACGACGAGTTCGAGATCGACGCGTTCGTCGTCCGCGACGACGCCTCTGGCTACGATCGCGATCGGTACGAGATGGAGGGCGATACCGTCCTCGCGAAGGACGCGAAACGGGTCTACGCCTACGATCAGACGACCAGCGCCTGGTCGGCCTGGTAACTGAGAATCGTTTCAGTCGGTACTAGCGGCTGTACGCGCCCCACAGCCTATTGTACTCAAGCGACTAACCGCTGCCAAACTATGTTCGGCTTCGGCGACTCCGACCCCGACGCCGACGACTACGAGGCCGCCCGGAAGCGGATGGTCCGGACCGTCTCCTCGCGCGTGACGGACGATCGCGTTCTCGACGCTCTCGAGTCAGTCCCGCGCCACGAGTTCGTTCCCGAGGACCGCCGCGGCGAGGCTTACGCGGACCGCCCGCTACCGATCGGGGACGGGCAGACGATCAGCGCGCCGCACATGGTCGCGGTTATGGCCGGCAAACTGGCGCTGGACCCCGGCGAGGACGTGCTCGAGATCGGGACTGGCTGTGGCTATCACGCCGCGGTCACGGCCGAACTCGTCGGCGCGGACCACGTCTACAGCGTCGAGTACAGCGAGGACCTCGTCGCTGACGCCCGTGAGACGCTCGCGGAGACGGGGTACGACGACGTCTCCATCCGGGTCGGCGACGGAGCGGACGGGTGGCCCGAGCACGCCCCCTACGACGCCGCGTACCTCACGTGTGCGGCCCCGGAGTTTCCCGCACCCGTCGTCGAACAGGTTCGATCTGGCGGGCGGCTGCTCGCGCCGATCGGGACCGCGTTCCAGTCGCTGGTGCTGGCCGAGAAACGGCCGGACGGCTCGCTCGCTCGGAGCGAACACGGAGGCGTGCGGTTCGTTCGGATGCGCTGACGATTGCGCAAGCGCGCCATTGATTACGGCCGACGCGATAGCTGGCGTATGGACCCCGCGGTACTGCGCGAGGACCTGATCGACGGCCTTGCCGCACCCCCAAAGAACGTCCTGACGGACGACGCCGTCGCCGTCGCGATGCGGGACGTGCCACGCCACGCCTTCGTCGACGACGAGCGGACGGCCTACGCCGATCGGGATCACGAGATCCTCGGG
This sequence comes from Halosolutus sp. YCN4, assembly GCF_059736495.1. NCBI lineage: Archaea > Methanobacteriati > Methanobacteriota > Halobacteria > Halobacteriales > Natrialbaceae > Halosolutus > Halosolutus sp. YCN4. Next base: position 509,816 of record NZ_JCASSM010000002.1, read on the forward strand.
ACCCGCGTCCTCGCCCCGAGTACGGTCGCCCGATTGCTGCAGGCGCTCTCCCTGGACGGGGACGAGGAGGTGCTGATCGTCGGCGCCGGCGTCGGGTACACGGCGGCCGTGGCAGCCGAACTCGTCGGCGAAACGGGCGTTCACGCCGTCGACATCTCCCGCCCGCTCGTGATCGAGGCACGGAATAACCTCGCTGAGGCGGGCTACGACGGCGTCCTCGTCGACTGTCGCGACGGGGCCGCGGGTCTCCCCGAGTACGCGCCTTTCGATCGAATACTGCTCGAGGCCGCGGCGGTCGAGCCACCGCGGGCCCTGCTCGACCAACTGCGCGAGGACGGTCGCCTCGTCTTCCCTCGCGGAGCGCAGACCCAGCGACTCGAAGCCGTCACTGCGAACGGCGAGACAGAATCGTTCGCCGCCGTCTCCTTCGACCCGTTGCTCGTGGAAGGCGAACAGTCGGGCGCCGTCGAGCGCAACCGGATGGCTCGCGAGGATCGCGAACACGCGACGCGTCGCGCCGAAACCCGTCGCGGCTGGGAACACGAGTGGATCGAGTGGGACGACGCGATCGATTCGGCGTCGCGCCCGCGGTGACGACGCGGTATCGTCGTACTGTTGTTCAGTCTCTCGTCGACAGCGTAACCGACCGCGACGGCTGTCGTCCCGAACCGGTGAGATCACACGGCGGCGCCGCTGGCGAACTTGTGTCAGGGGGAAAGTGGGGGTGGGGGATTGGGGGGTGGCGACAGTCTATCGCAGATCGCCAGTTACTGGTATGCAGTGATGGGGGTTAAATATAATTTCTAACTGTTTGGGTGGGTAGAGTGCGAGGTACTAATTAATTAGAACCGCCGTCGAACGCCAGCGTCACCAGCTTTCGTTCGGCGGCTCGCAGGTGATAGTGGTACGTCGGCGGGGTCACGTCGAGGGCGTCCGCGAGGTCCTCCCCGGTACTCTCGCGGGGCCACTCGAAGAAGCCGCTGTAGTGGGCCGCCTGTAGCGCCTCGAACTGTTTGTCGGTGAGCCGCTCCTCGAGATAGGTGTCGAGCTGGCGGGCCGATCGCATTCCCGTCGTCTCGCGCCTGGCGTCGAGTTCGGTGTCCGGATAGCTGTCCTGGAACCCCTCGATCAGCGATCGGGTCTCGACGTGCTGGGGAACCTCGAGGACGAGCGTCGTCGTGCCGTCCTCGGCCGTGGCTTCGCGCAACTGCACGTCGTACGTCCGCAACACGTCGAGAAACGGGGTCGACGAGAGCGTCAGTTCGAACAGCGTCTCGGCCTCGCCCTCGGAGACGGCCGAGAGCGTCTCGACCGACGCCCACTCGGCCGTGACCGGCCCGATTTCCGCCGTCGACGGAACGCTCACGAAGACGACGACCTCGTCGTCGGCCCGATCGATCACGCCCTCGAGCGTGATGGGGCCGCTGATCCGCTCGGAGAGGCGGTTGACGAGCAAGCGATCGTCGTGACTCGTCAGTTCGAGTTCGACGCGGCTGTCGGTGAGCATCGCCCGCGTCTGCTCGACCGATCGGATCGCGTGGCCGATCGTCTCCCCGAGTTCGCCGAGCACTTCGCGCTCGCTGTCGGTGATCGCGTCGACGCCCGGGACGTGGACGAGCAGGGCCCCGTACCGTCGTTCGTCGTCGACGAGCGGCACCGAAAGCACCGTCTGGTAGCCGTACGTGAGCGCGTCCTTCCGCCGGGGGTCCCAGCCGTCGGCCTCGAGGACGTTGCGGACCACCTGGACCTGCTCCGTGGCGAGCGTCTCCCTGACCAGTCCGACCTCGGGAGCGCACTCCCCGTCGTCGCGGATCCGATCGACGTAGGCCGCGTCGACCCCCGCCCAGGCCGTCGGCGTCGGCGGGTCGTCGTCGCTCGTCGCGATCCAGGCGAACAGGTATCGCTCGGTCTCGGCGAGTCGATCGCACACCCGCCGCTCGATCTCGTCGCGGGTCGAGGCCTGCGCGACGCCGTGGTTGATCTCGCGGACGATCTCGTTCGTGTGATTGAGCCGGGTCAACTCCTCGTTCTGCGCGGTCAGGGTCCGATCGTGCTCGCGGAGCAACTGCTCTCGCTCGGCCCGATCGAGCGCGGCCTCCGTGTTGGCCGCCAGGATGTGCAACAGTTCGGTCATCGTCTCGTCGAAGCCGTCGACGTCCTCGGTCCCCGCGACCAGCACGCCGTGCGTGCCGAGGGGAACGATAAACTCGCTCCGACTCAACGTCTGGGCGCGCTCGACGCCCGTCCGCTGGACGTCCTCGTAGTACGCGCTCTCTCCTTCCGAGAACACCTCCCAGACGAGCCCTTCGCCGCGCTCGAACGTCATCTCGGGATCGACGAGTTCGCGCGACTCGCGCATCGACGCGGCGTGGGCGAGCACCCCGTCGGTCGGCTCGAACGCGTAGGCCGCAGCGACAGCCACGTCGAGGATGTCGCCCGCCGTGTCGACGGCCGACTGGTAGATCTCGTCTTTCGTCTCCGCCCGCATCAGGTCCCGCGTCGTCTCGTGGAGCGTCGTCAGCGTCCGTTCGTACCGGCGCTCGCTCTCGCGCAGTTCCGTCTCCGCGCGGTACTGCGAGACCGCGTTCGTGATCTGGTTCGCCAGCAACGCGTACTGCTCCTCGCCGGACTCCTTCTGGAAGTACTGCGTGACGCCCGCGGCGATCGCCTCGCTGGCGAGTTCCTCGGATCCCCGGCCCGTGTACAGGATGAAGGGCAGGTCCGGATCGTCCTCCCGGACCCGCTCTAACAACTCGAGACCCGACAGGGACGGCATCTCGTAGTCGCTGACGATACAGTCGACGTCGCGTCGGTCGAGCACCGCGAGCGCGTCGTCGGCACTCGTCGCGGCGACGGCCTCGATCGCGTCGTGTTCGCGTTCGAGCATCGATCCCGCGAGATCGGCGTATCCCGGTTCGTTGTCGACGACGAGGACGGTGATCGGCTGTGACATGAGTTTCGTGTCGATCGTCACCGATCGGCAGTTCCGATCGGTGAGCCGTTGCTATCGGTACCAGTCTGATCGGGGTACTAATATGTTAGTACCTCGATCGTGCTGAATCGAGAGTGGCGTCGAACGAGATAGGGAGCGGCAACTGGCGGTTCGATCGGCCGCTGTTCGGCGGTTGGGTTCTCATCATCGCTCCGGGATTTCGCCGTCGAATTCGTAATCGGGTGCCCAGTTGATCGATGGATGATCGATACTGGCTTCGAACCGGAGTTCCATCTTCTGTTCTGTCGCATCCTCGATCGGGATCCAGTACAACTGCTCTCGATCCGGACATCGGACGATGAACGCGTCGATCACGTCGTCGTACGTCTGTTCGTGATACGTGCCGTCTCTCGTCGTTTGCGAGTGCGTATTGAAGCGAATCGTCTCGGCTTTGTTCTGCCACGCCGTTTTACACTGGATACGATAGAGGCGATCACTATTATCGACGACGAGATCGTATTTGTCGTTGTCACCGAACGGTACCGAGACGGTGTATCCGTCTGCAATGAGGGCAGCCACGATCTTCGCTTCCGTTTCGTCACCGATCGTCTTCGGATTAGCCATGCAACTCCCGACGATTTGGGGCCGTGCTGTGTCAAAAACCCGTGGATACGGCGCCACACCCGTACTGTCGGATGGGCGACTGCTGACGAGCTATTACCTGCGGGCCCAGGGGGGAACAAACGTCAGGACGAAACTCCACTCGTGTGGGTTTCGAGACACAGCGACTCGCTTCGCTCATCGGTCACTTCTCGCTCACGAATCGACGTCGACAGAAAGCGCCCGGAGCGGGATTTGAACCCGCGTCACAACCGTGACAGGGTTGTATGATGGGCCACTACACCATCCGGGCTCGCAACTCCTGCTTTCCCGGTGACGGTATTAAGGGTTTTGTTCCAGTGATGCGATCGTGTTCCTCCAGTCACGGCTCGTACCCGGTGCTATTCGATCGCGGTCAAAGCCTCGAAGCCAGAGATCTGAGAGTTTTGGAATACTCGTTGCCAGCATACCGATCGCTCGCGAGTATGGGATCGGAAAAGCGCCCGGAGCGGGATTTGAACCCGCGTCACAACCGTGACAGGGTTGTATGATGGGCCACTACACCATCCGGGCTCGCAACTTCTGCTTTCCCGGTGACGGTATTAAGGCTTTCCAATCGACACCTCCGTGGTACGGTGAATCGGGCCACGATCGATCCCCGCTACACCCGAACCCGTGTCATCAGTCCGCACGACCCACAAGGAATTTAACCGATAGCCGGCTACCGTAGAACGTGACAGTCGATTCCGGTCAGGTTTGCCCGGCCGGATAGCCGCGCTTCCCGGTCGAGTTAGTAACCCTTAACTGCCTGCCACCGATACCTGCCTGTAGTATCTCGTGACAGCCGCTTCTCTCCCGATAGCCGACACGCACACCGACACAACATGGTAGACGTAAGCCAACACGAACTCGTCCCGGAGCACACCGTTCTCGAGGAGGACGCGCTCGAGGAGGTGCTCTCCGAGTACGACATCGACCGTACAGACCTGCCCAAAATCAAGCGCAACGATCCCGCCCTGCCGGACGAGGCGGAGGTCGGCGACGTCATCAAGATCGTCCGGAACTCACGGACAACCGATCAGGCAGTCGTATACCGACTCGTGGTGGAATAAATGGCAATGGAACTCGATCGAGCGAAACGACGGGACATCTCGCGGGAGTACTTCTCGAAGGAACGGCTCGCCGAACACCACTACCGGTCGTTCAACGCCTTCCTCAACCGCGGCATGCAGGAGGTCGTCGACGAGAAGGCGACGATCGACACCGACATCGGCGACAAGGAAGGTGAAGAACCGGTCCACGTCGAACTCGGCGACGTCCGCGTGGTGACGCCGCGCGTCCGGGAGGCCGACGGCTCCGAAGAGTTGCTCTATCCGCAGGAGGCCCGGCTTCGCAACATCACCTACTCCGCGCCGGTCTTCATGGAGATGTCGATCGTCAAGGGCGAGGAGGGCGACCAGCGGGTCGTCGACTCGACCGAGACGAAGATCGGCCGGATGCCGATCATGGTCGGCTCCGAGAAGTGTAACATCGCCGGCTTCTCCGACGAGGAACTGATCGAGATCGGCGAGGACCCCGCCGACCCCGGCGGCTACTTCATCGTCAACGGCTCCGAGCGGGTGCTGATGACCAGCGAGGACCTCGCGCCGAACAAGATCCTCGCGGAGTACGACACCAAGTACGGCGACGAGATTCAGGTCGCGAAGACGTTCAGTCAGCGTCGCGGATATCGGGCGCTCGTGCTCTGTGAGCGCACGCGAAACGGTCTGCTCGAGGTCTCGTTCCCCTCCGTCTCGGGCTCGATCAACTTCGTGACGCTCGTGCGTGCGCTCGGCCTCGAATCGGACGAGGAGATCGTCCACAAGGTCTCGAACGACCCCGAGGTCGTCAAGTACATGCTGGAGAACCTGGAGGAGGCCGAGGTCCAGACCGAGGAAGAGGCGATCGAGGCCCTCGGGAAGCGGGTCGCCTCGGGCCAGGGGAAGAACTACCAGCTCAAGCGCGCGAACTACGTGATCGATCGCTACCTCCTGCCACACCTCCACGAGGAGGGCGTCGAGGAGGAGGACGTCCGGATCAACAAGGCCCACTACCTCTGTCGGATGGCCGAGGCCTGCTTCGAACTCGCGCTCGGGCGACGCGAGGCCGACGACAAGGACCACTACGCCAACAAGCGCCTGAAGGTCTCCGGCGACCTGATGAAAGACCTGTTCCGGACCGCGCTCAACAAACTGGCCCGGGACGTCAAGTACCAGCTCGAGCGCGCCAACATGCGCAACCGACAGCTCTCGGTCAACACGGTCGTCCGATCGGACGTCCTGACCGAGCGACTCGAGCACCCGATCGCGACGGGGAACTGGGTCGGCGGCCGATCGGGGGTCTCGCAGCTGGTCGACCGCACCGACTTCATGGGCGTGCTCTCGCACCTGCGGCGCCTTCGCTCGCCGCTCTCGCGGTCCCAGCCTCACTTCGAGGCGCGGGACCTGCACGCGACCCAGTGGGGTCGCATCTGTCCCTCCGAGACGCCGGAGGGGCCCAACTGTGGGCTGGTGAAGAACTTCGCGCAGGCGATGGAACTCTCCCAGAACGTCGAGGACGAACAGGAACTCAAGCGGGAACTGGCATCGATGGGGGTCCAGGGCATTCCGGGCCTCGAAGGCATCGAACGATCGACGGCGGACGACTGATACACCATGAGCAGCCAAGAACGAGAAGCCAAAGTATACGTCAACGGGTCGCTGGTGGGGACACACCCCGATCCGCACGAACTGGCCGAACAGATCCGCGAAGCACGACGCATCGGCGACGTCAGCGAGATGGTCAACGTCTCGGTGAAAGAGCGCACGCGCGAAGTGATCGTCAACGCCGACGCCGGTCGCGCACGGCGACCGCTGCTCGTCGTCGAGGACGGCGAACCGCGCATCTCCGACCAGGAGATCGAAGCGCTCCGTGACGGTGACCTCGAGTTCGAGGACCTCGTCGACCACGGCTACATCGAGTTCATCGACGCCGAGGAGGAGGAGGACATCTACGTCGCCGTCGACGAGGACGACCTGAACGAGGATCACACGCACCTCGAGATCGACCCGCAGCTGATCTTCGGGATCGGTGCGGGGATGATTCCCTACCCCGAGCACAACGCCAGTCCGCGAATTACGATGGGTGCGGGGATGGTCAAGCAGTCGCTCGGTCTTCCGAGCGCGAACTACCGCATCCGGCCGGACACGCGACAGCACCTCCTGCACTACCCGCAGCTCTCGATGGTCAAGACCCAGACCACCGAGCAGATCGGCTTCGACGATCGGCCGGCCGCCCAGAACTTCGTCGTCGCCGTGATGAGCTACGAGGGGTTCAACATCGAGGACGCGCTCGTCATGAACAAGGCCTCGGTCGAACGGGCCCTGGCTCGATCGCACTTCTTCCGCACCTACGAGGGCGAGGAGCGGCGGTATCCGGGCGGGCAGGAGGACCGCTTCGAGATTCCCTCCCAGGACGTCCGCGGGGCTCGCGGCGAGGAGGCGTACAACCACCTCGACGAGGACGGCCTCGTCAACCCCGAGACGGCGGTCGACGAGAACAGCGTCCTGCTTGGGAAGACCTCGCCGCCGCGGTTCCTCGAGGAACCGGACGACATGGGCGGTCTCTCGCCGCAGAAGCGACGCGAGACGTCGGTGACGATGCGCTCCGGGGAGAGCGGCGTCGTCGACACCGTCACGCTGATGGAGGGCGAGGACGGCTCGAAGCTCTCGAAGGTCTCGGTGCGCGACGAGCGGATCCCCGAACTGGGGGACAAGTTCGCGTCCCGGCACGGCCAGAAGGGGGTCGTCGGCCACCTCGCACCTCAGGAGGACATGCCGTTCACCGAGGAGGGCGTCGTGCCCGACCTCGTCCTGAACCCGCACGCCCTGCCGTCGCGCATGACCGTCGGCCACATCCTCGAGATGATCGGCGGCAAACTCGGCGCGATGGAGGGTCGCCGCGTCGACGGGACGCCGTTCCTCGGCGAGGACGAGTCCGCGCTCCGCGAGGGACTCGAGGAGGCCGGCTTCGACTCCGCCGGCAAGGAGACCATGTACTCCGGAATCACCGGCGAGAAGATCGAGGCCGAGATCTTCGTCGGGATCATCTTCTACCAGAAGCTCTACCACATGGTCTCGAACAAGCTGCACGCCCGATCGCGCGGGCCGGTGCAGGTGCTGACCCGCCAGCCGACGGAGGGTCGGGCCCGCGAGGGTGGGCTCCGTATCGGTGAGATGGAACGCGACGTGTTCATCGGCCACGGGGCCGCGATGACGCTGAAAGAACGACTCCTCGACGAGTCGGACCGCGAGTTCATTCACATCTGTGGGCAGTGTGGGATGAGCGCGGTCGAGAACGTCGAACAACGGCGGGTCTACTGTCCGAACTGCGACGAGGAGACCGACATCCACGAGATCGAGATGAGCTACGCGTTCAAGCTCCTGTTAGACGAGATGAAGGCCCTCGGTATCGCGCCGCGACTCGAACTCGAAGACGCCGTCTAGAACCATGCAAAACGGGACACCAAAAGACATCGGCAAGATCAACTTCGGGCTCATGGAGCCCGAGGAGTACCGGGAGATGAGTGCGACGAAGATCATCACCGCCGACACCTACGACGACGACGGCTTCCCGATCGACATGGGGCTGATGGACCCCCGACTGGGGGTCATCGACCCCGGCCTCGAGTGCAAGACCTGCGGGAAGCATTCGGGTTCGTGTAACGGCCACTTCGGCCACATCGAACTCGCCGCGCCGGTCATCCACGTCGGCTTCACGAAGCTCATCCGTCGCCTCCTGCGGGGGACCTGCCGCGAGTGTTCGCGGCTCCTGCTGACGGAGGACGAACGCGACGAGTTCCGCGACCAGATCACGGAATCCCGGAAGCTGAGCCGCGACCTCAACGACGTGACCAAGGCCGCGATCCGCCAGGCCCGCAAGAAGGATCGCTGTCCGTTCTGTGGCGAGATCCAGTACGACATCGACCACGAGAAGCCGACCACGTACTACGAGGTCCAGCAGGTTCTCACGAGCGAGTACTCCCAGCGCATCGCCGGCGCGATGCAGGGCGACGAGGAGGCAGGCGTCGAGCGAACGACGCCGGACGAACTCGCCGAACAGACCGAGATCGACCTCACCCGGATCAACGAGATCCTCTCGGGGTCGTTCCGTCCGCGCGAGAGCCAGCGCAAGGCGATCGAGAAGGCGCTTTCCATCGACCTCACCGAGGAGGACACGAACAAGCTGATGCCGTCGGACATCCGCGACTGGTTCGAGGACATCCCGGACGAGGACATGGAGGTGCTGGGGATCGATCCCGAGCGCTCCCGGCCCGAGTGGATGATCCTCACCGTCCTTCCCGTCCCGCCCGTCACGGCGCGGCCGTCGATCACGCTCGATAACGGCCAGCGTAGCGAGGACGACCTCACGCACAAGCTGGTCGACATCATCCGGATCAACCAGCGGTTCATGGAGAACCGCGAAGCCGGCGCGCCGCAGCTGATCATCGAGGACCTGTGGGAGCTGCTTCAGTACCACGTCACGACGTTCATGGACAACGAGATTTCGGGGACGCCGCCGGCACGACACCGGTCCGGCCGCCCGCTCAAGACCCTCTCTCAGCGGCTGAAGGGCAAGGAGGGCCGCTTCCGCGGCTCGCTGTCCGGGAAGCGCGTGAACTTCTCCGCCCGAACGGTCATCTCGCCGGACCCGACCCTCTCGCTGAACGAGGTCGGCGTTCCGGACCGCGTCGCCAAGGAGATGACCCAGACGATGAACGTCACCGAGCGCAACCTCGAGGACGCCCGTCGGTTCGTCGCGAACGGCCCCGAGGGCCATCCCGGCGCGAACTACGTCCGGCGTCCGGACGGTCGCCGGCTGAAAGTGACCGAGAAGAACTGCGAACAGCTCGCCGAGAAGGTCGAGGCCGGCTGGGAGGTCAACCGGCACCTCATCGACGGCGACATCGTCATCTTCAACCGCCAGCCGTCGCTGCACCGGATGTCGATCATGGCCCACGAGGTCGTGGTCATGCCGTACAAGACGTTCCGGTTGAACACCGTCGTCTGTCCGCCGTACAACGCCGACTTCGACGGCGACGAGATGAACATGCACGCCCTCCAGAACGAGGAGGCTCGCGCCGAAGCGCGCGTGCTCATGCGCGTCCAGGAACAGATCCTGAGCCCACGCTTCGGGGAGAACATCATCGGGGCCATCCAGGACCACATCTCCGGGATGTACCTCCTGACCCACGACAACCCGCGGTTCAACGAGACCCAGGCGCTAGACCTGCTGCGTGCCACCCGGATCGACGAACTGCCGGAGCCGAGCGGCATCGACGACGAAGGGGTCCCGTTCTGGACCGGCTACGACGTCTTCTCCGAACTGCTGCCCGACGATCTCGATCTCGAGTTCACGGGCACCGTCGGCGACAACGTGGTCATCGAGGACGGCCAACTCGTCGAGGGGACGATCGCCGAGGACGAGGTCGGCGAGTTCGGCGGCGAGATCGTCGACACCATCACGAAGGTGTACGGCAACACGCGAGCGCGCATCTTCATCAACGAGGTCTCGACGCTGGCGATGCGGGCGATCATGCACTTCGGGTTCTCGATCGGGATCGACGACGAAACGATCCCGGAGGAGGCCCAGGCTCGCATCGACGAGACGATCGAGGACGCCAACGATCGCGTCGAGGAACTGATCGAGGCCTACGAGCGCGGCGAACTCGAGTCTCTGCCGGGCCGAACGATCGACGAGACCCTCGAGATGAAGATCATGCAGACGCTCTCGCGTGCGCGTGACAACGCCGGTAACATCGCAGAAGAGCACTTCGAAGAGGACAACCCGGCGGTCGTCATGGCTTCCTCGGGGGCGCGTGGCTCGATGCTGAACCTGACGCAGATGGCCGGCTCCGTCGGTCAGCAGGCAGTCCGCGGGGAGCGGATCAACCGCGGCTACGAGGACCGGACCCTCTCTCACTACAAGCCGAACGACCTCTCGGCGGAGGCCCACGGCTTCGTCGAGAACTCCTACACCGGCGGGCTCACCCCGCGGGAGTTCTTCTTCCACGCGATGGGTGGTCGCGAGGGGCTGGTCGACACCGCAGTCCGGACGTCGAAGTCCGGCTACCTCCAGCGCCGTCTGATCAACGCGCTCTCCGAACTCGAGACCCAGTACGACGGTACCGTTCGCGACACCAGCGACACGATCGTCCAGTTCGAGTTCGGCGAGGACGGCACCTCGCCGGTCAAGGTCTCCTCCGGCGACGACAACGACATCGACGTCGAACGGATCGCCGATCGCGTGCTCGACTCCGAGTTCGCGTCCGAGGAGGAGCGTGCGGAGTTCCTCGGCACCAAACGGGAGCCGACCAACCTCTCGGAGAAAGCGGACGATCGGCGCTTCTACGAGGGCCAGGAGGTGACCTCCGATGACTGAGGTCGACTACGACGTCGACGACGACACGATCGCGGTCGTGGAGGACACCAATCTCCCCCGGCGACTCAAGGACGAGGTCTACGAGACGCTCGAGGGCCGGGGCGACGCCACCGTCGAGGACGCCGACGAACTCGCGAAGGCCGTCGAGGCCCGGTACGTGGACACCCGCGTCGATCCGCTCGATCCCGTCGGTACCGTCTCCGCCCAGTCGATCGGGGAGCCGGGAACCCAGCTGACGATGAACACGTTCCACTACGCGGGGGTCGCGGAGATCGACGTGACCCAGGGGCTGCCCCGACTCATCGAACTGGTCGACGCCCGGAAGACGCCGGACACGCCGATGATGACCGTCCACCTGGAGGACGAGTACGCCACCGAGCGCGAGCGGGCCCACGAGGTCGTCTGGAAGATCGAGGCCACGAAGATCCTCGCGCTGGGCGACGTCTCGACGAACGTCGCGGACATGCGCGTCCAGATCTCGCTCAACGAGGACACGCTCGAAGAGCGGATGATCACGCCCGAGGAGGTCGCCGAGATCATCGAGGACCACCTCGGCGTGAGCACGGTCCAGCAGGGGACCCAGATCCAGTTCGGCCCCGAGGAACCGTCGTATCGCGACCTGCTCCAGCTGGTCGAGGAACTGCGCGACATCACGTTCAAGGGGATCGAGGACATCTCGCGGGTCGTCATCCGCCGGGAAGAGATGGACGACGGCAGCGAGGAGTTCGTCCTCTACACGGAGGGTTCGGCCTTCGGCGACGTCCTCGAGATCGAAGGCGTCGACGCCTCCCGCACGACGTGTAACAACATCCACGAGATCCACCGCAACCTCGGTATCGAGGCCGCCCGCGAGGCGATCATCGAGGAGACGAACAACACGCTGGCCGAGCAGGGTCTGGACGACGTCAACGTCCGGCACCTGATGCTCGTCGCGGACATCATGACGAATCGCGGCGAGATCGAGTCGATCGGCCGCCACGGCATCTCGGGTTCGAAGGAGTCCGTGCTCGCCCGTGCGGCGTTCGAGGTCACGGTCAACCACCTGCTCAACGCCGCGATTCACGGCGAAATCGACGACCTGGACGGCGTTACCGAGAACGTCATCGTCGGCAAACCGATCAAGCTCGGGACCGGCGACGTCGACCTCCGGATGGGCTCGACGAGTTCCAGCGGCCGACAGGCCGACTGATCGATGGGCGTCCGGCTCACCGACGACGCTCGCCAGTATCTCGCGGCGTTCGAGGACGCGACGGGCGTCGACGGAACGGACTGCATCGTCGACGACGCGACTGGCGACGGGACGACCCGGCTCCTGATCGTCGTCGCGAGCGACCGGATGGCCGACGCGATCGGCCCCGGCGGTCGCACGGTCCAGCAGTTCGAGGAGCGCGTCGGCGCACAGGTCCGTCTCGTCGAGGCCGCCGACGACCCCGAAACCTTCGTCGCGAACACGCTCGCGCCGGCGGCCGTCTACAACGTCACGATCAGCGAGAACGACGACACCGTCGCCTACGTCGAGGTCGCCGAGGAGGACCACGGCGTGGCGATCGGGCAGAACGGCCGCACGATCGAGGCTGCACGCACGCTGGCGGCTCGTCACTTCGGGATCGACGACGTGCAGTTGCTCTGAGCGGCCGATCCGGTCACCCGATTCTTCGTTCGGCAACCTCAGGGCGTCCGAGCGTCGCTAACGTCCGCTGTGGCCGTCGTTCGATCGACGAAACGCCCGCAGATTCGGCGAGAGCTGTATCTAACGCCCTCTCGTGGCGTAACGCCCGACTCGAAACGGGTCGCTTAAGTGGTTCCGACGGATACCGACGTGCATGGCAAACGGCAAGTACGCCGCGCGCAAGCTCAAGAAGGACCGCCAGGAGCAGCGGTGGTCCGACTCGGACTACGCGCGCCGCGCCCGTGGACTTCGCGAGAAGTCCGACCCGCTCGAGGGCGCCCCGCAGGGACGAGGTATCGTACTCGAAAAGGTCGGCATCGAAGCCAAGCAGCCCAACTCGGCGATCCGAAAGTGCGTCCGGGTGCAGCTGATCAAGAACGGCAAACAGGTCACCGCGTTCTGTCCCGGTGACGGCGCCATCTCGTTCATCGACGAACACGACGAAGTCACCATCGCCGGTATCGGCGGGGCGAAGGGTCGTGCGATGGGTGACCTCTCCGGCGTCAACTACAAAGTTGACAAGGTCAACGGCGTCGCGCTCAAAGAACTGGTCCGCGGTAACGCAGAGAAACCGGTGCGATAACCATGGCTGCAGAAGACCAACCGGATCCCGACGCTCCGGCAGGCGGCGCCGACGTCTCCGCGAAACTGTTCGGCACGTGGGAGATCGGCGAGATCGAGTACGGCGATCCCTCCACCGAGCGCTACATCACGGTGACGCCGATCGCTCACACCGCCGGCCGTCACGCCAGCAAGCAGTTCAAGAAGTCCCAGGTCTCGATCGTCGAGCGGTTCATCAACCGCCTGATGCAGACCGAGGAGAACACGGGCAAGAAACAGCAGGCACTCAACCACGTCCGCGAGGCGTTCGAACTCGTCAACGAGCGCACCGAAGAGAACCCCATTCAGGTGCTCGTGACCGCTGTCGAGAACGCCGCCCCGCGCGAGGAGACCGTCCGCCTGAAATACGGCGGCATCTCGGTCCCCAAGGCCGTCGACGTCGCTCCCCAGCGACGCGTCGACCAGGCCCTGAAGTTCCTCGCCGAAGGCGTCTACAACGACTCGTTCAAGACCGCTACGCCCGCGGCTGAAGCGATCGCCAACCAGCTCGTCGGCGCGGCCAACTACGACGTCCAGACGTACGCGATCAGCCAGAAAGAAGAGAAAGAGCGCGTCGCGGCGGCCGCACGCTAACGCGGCTCTACTTTCGTTTTCGGGCGATCGGTCGCTTACACCTGTTTTGACTCACAGTTCGGTTATCGATATCTCGTTGCTCCATCGTAGTTCACCGTCTAGCAGAACTGGGAACACTCCGCTTTCGACGAACGTCACGAGCTGGGGTTTCGTCACGGAGGTCTCTTCGATTCGACTCGGCAAGAGGTGGTACGAATCGACGGCATCGATGTTCGGCCGATAGATTCCGCCGAGAGTAGATTCTGTTATCATATACGGGTAACACTCGATCGTTCGGCCACTGCCTCTTCGTTCGACAACAAGGAGCAACGGAGGTCCTGACTCCGGTTGTGAAACCGATACCGTTCCGTCGCCAAGAAGGTGATATTGCGATCCAGACGTCCGCTTGGTCTGGGTAACGTCCATCGTTGCATAGAGCGGAAAGCCGTAGCTGAGCAGCCGTGCAACCGTACTCCCGATCTCGACTGCTTCCCGATTTTCCACGTCAGCGAGAGTTACGATTCCTGCCTGGCTCCCCAATTCGATAAGTCCGTAACCTTGGCGATAGGATTGACACGCATTGAGGAAGAATGCCGTCACGCCAACTGTATCGATATCTGTTACGTCTATCCGTCCGTTTGAACACCGAAATCCGTCATGATCAATATGCCCGATGTAGTGGAGAAAGTCACTGTTTTTTGCCAGCACTGATTCGAATTCGTTTGTCGTTAAGTCATAGTGGACCGTAACGTCGACTGGCAGCCAATCTCGAGCGCCGTACTCACTGTGCACGTTTACGAATTCCCGGTTCATTTTAGGATCGTTACAAACGATCTCTACTTCGGTTGGACCCGTTCGTGGGGTTCGATCGAGTCGGCGCTGGAACGCGGGAAGCGATGACTGACTTACGGTCATCGGACACTCGATCGTATTCCAACGTCGCTCAACGGTCGGTGATGCTCCCTGGTGCCCTGTGTGGCTAACGGACGTACTCGGTTGGACTTTGTCTTCTCTGGTACGGATTGCCGAGAGTTCGTTGGCTAGGTACGGGGCCAATTCCACGTATTCGGCCGTGTTTCCGAGACGAGTGGTAACGGGCCAATTCGGAAGATGTGGCGCGAGCGAGTCAAATGGTTCCGATAGATACGTCTCGATTCGAGGGCCCAGTGACTGTTCGTACGCCTGTTCGATGTCAAATCCGAGTTTGGGTTCGAGGACCTGACGTTCGTGTACGGGTCCCGGACCGTTCCCTTCGGTTCGAACGATACAATCGAGGAAAAACGTCTGTTTTAGCGTTCGTTCGACGCCCGTTTCGAAGTCGTCCTCGGCGTCAAGTCGGAGCGTATACCCCGACGACGTTCTGAGCAAGGGTTCTGATCCGGTGATAATGTTTGCTCCGAGATAGTATGCCAGCGGCGCAACGGGAAGTACGAACGCCAGATCGGGTGGAATCTCAATCGTGATCCCTGTATCTGGCTGTTCGAATTTTTCTGGGATACGAAGTTCGTCGCCGAGTTCGACGACTGGGGGATGGCCCCTGAGCGTCGCATACGATCGTTCGACTGATGTCGTCTGTAGTGCAGACCCGAACCACGATATCGCTTCCATTACGTCCATCGGATCCGCCGTAGTCTCGATTGTTCCCGCTGGCCGCGTGTGATACGATCGGGCACCGAGTACCGCTCTTGTCGTATTCTCGAACGAGATTTTCCGATCTGGATCATCCGGGCCGATGTCTACTGAACTCTCGACTACACAATACATCTTCATCCCCGCCGATATGTCCAGGACGTACTTGCCGTAAGGGAGGAAACAGGATTCGGTCGGCGTTACTTCGCCGAGTAACGAGCCATCGAGGTCGCGAACGTAAATCGATTGATTGGTCGATACCGTGAGCGCGCTCGTGACGAGTCGTCTTGCCGAATCGACCGGGTATGGAATTTCGTCTCCGCTCGTCGACTCGAGCGTCACCGCATCCGGTGTCAGAATGCGTTGTCTCGATCGTTCGATCGGATCGACGACCACTACACCGTCGGAACCAGTTTTGAATACAGGCTCCATCTATTATCCACTCATTTTATCGAATATAGGGTATCGAAGAATCGTTTGAATACGGAATCTGTTCTTCCGGTGCTACTACTGTTGGTAACTGCTCTGGAAATCGTTCTCGACCACATTTAATAGTACCTGCCGAACAGTACTGATACGATAGTTGTGCTGAAATCTCCTGTCCATCTATTGGTCGTTCACCCTAGTCTGACGCTCGAAGAACGAAACGGCGTCGAATGCCGTCTAGATTTCGACGTTACCTATGCTGACTTCGACAAATCGATCCTCGAACAAATCGACAAGCGGTACGATATTTTACTCCTCGACTGGAATCTCGAGGCTCCAAGCGCATACGGAGTGCTGGATATTGTTCGTCAGCGGACGCCCGACACGCGAGTTCTCGCGGTGACTGCCGATGTTCCTGCCGAAGATCCAATCGATCGAGGCGCCGAAGAGTTTCTCGTCGAACCCGTGGCGGACCAAACACTGTACAGGACGATTGAACGACTTGCTTTACAAAAGGAATACGAGGCGTCGATGAACGAGTTCTACCGGTTGGCAACCGAACGAGCCGTACTCCAGACGGAACTGGACTCGGATGTTGACGTATCCGATCGATACACGTCCGTCACGCAGGAACTCCATGATTGTCGAGACCGTGCAGCATCAATCCGGGAGGAACTTTCGAGCGAAGAATTCGATCGAGCACTGCGGCAACTGCTCGATAAATGATCGGCAACTCTGAACTTCTAAAACAGCTATTAGTCGAGTTTAGCGGTTGTTCTAGTCTTCTATGCGCTTTCCCCAATTAAACCACGAAATAATACTATGATTACTATCTAAGATATATTAAAATAAATTCATTACAGGTGCGTTCCATGAGTCGGATGTACCATGACAGACCTAACCGCGTACCTAAAGAATCACCCACGAATGATCGGCGTCCTGTTCACGATTACGCTGATTCTGTCAAATGCGAGTACTGCTGTGGCAACCAACAGTGTTTACAACGGGCCATAATATCAAGCTACTCTCGCAAAAATTCGGTATCCCAGAACAGTCTTCCGTCAAACAAAATCGGAATGTCGTTATCTTCCAAAAACTCATACAATTCATTAGTAGTCGCTAATATTTCCCCAGTACCACCTGGGAGTAGATAGTGACTCTCGATTTGTTCTAAATGTGGATGAAATAACCCACCTTTTCCAGATCCTGGAGCAATATATGTATCTATTTCTACATACCATTTATTTCCTTCTCGTGTTATTGAACAGACCTCTGGGGCGCCGACTTTCGACTGTGCTATGGCTGTTGTACCATCTCCAACAACGTAATATTGCTCAGCGATCACATTATTCCTTCGAGCAATATCTAACGAAGCATACAGTGGATACCCCTGGTTTAGTAGCCGTGCAATCGTTTTCCCGACACTAATGGCGCCACTATTGATGACGTCAGCGAGCGTTACGATACCTCCGAGACTCCCTTTTTTTACCAGATGGAACCCCTGTTTATGAGACTGGCATGCATTGAGTAAGAACGCCTTTGGGCCAACAGTCTCGAGTGACTGGGCGTCGAATTTTCCGTTCGAACACTGAAATCCGTCTGCGTCGATGTGGCCGATGTAGTGACAGAAATCGCTCTCATGGGTGAGAAGACACTCAAACTCGCTCTTCGTGAGATTATGATGAATCGTCACCTCGAACGGGAGCTCTTCGTGATTTCCATAGAGTTCGTTCACCGTCTCGAGTTCTTCGTCCATCTCCGAGTCGTTACAGATGACGTCGATCGCAATGGGATCGTCTTTCGGTGTCCGACCGATATCATTCTGGAACGCCACAAGAGGAGTCGTACTCGAGATGGGAGACGAGTTCGTCCCGTTCCATCGCTGCTGCACCGTTTGAATCGTCGATCCCTCGTGAGGGTTGCTAAGGGCGTCCGTTCCTCTGGTCGACTGATGGGTCCGACTTCGCCTACCTCGCGTAAATGCTTCGATTGCCTGGTTTTGGGCCTCTACCCGCGTCCTCTTACCCCCCCTTTCATTTCTTCCGTCCAGTTTCACGATCGAGAGATCGTCGGCGATGAACGGGAGAAATTCGATCGTTTCGCTCGGGGAATCGATCCGCGTCTCGAGTTGCCACTTCGGAAGGTGTGGTTCTAGGGTGGACACGGGCACGTCGAGATACATCGCAACCTGTTCCGAAAGTGTCTTTTCGTACGCAATTTCGGGGTCGAAGTCGAGAATCGGTTCGACAGCTCGCCGTTCATGGAGAGACAGCGGCGTCATCCCCTCGGTTCGAACGACGCAGTCGAGCAAGAACAGTTGCTTCAGCGTTCGTTCCACGGTCGATTCGAATTCGCCATCGACCTCGAGCGAATGCGTGTACCCCGTTCCGGTGACGAGCTTCGGCTCCGGACCGGGCGTGATGGTCGCTCCGAGATAGTATGCAAGCGGAGCAACGACGAACACGCGGCCCAGTTCCGGAGGGACTTCGATACGAATCCCCGTCTGTGGTCGGGTTATTGTAGCAGGAATGTGCAG
The DNA here is from genome assembly GCF_059736495.1 of Halosolutus sp. YCN4. Classification (NCBI taxonomy): domain Archaea; kingdom Methanobacteriati; phylum Methanobacteriota; class Halobacteria; order Halobacteriales; family Natrialbaceae; genus Halosolutus; species Halosolutus sp. YCN4. The sequence goes on from NZ_JCASSM010000002.1 coordinate 528,239, forward strand.
TTCATCTCCCTGCTCGAGTGTCGGCGGATGTCCTCGAAGCGTCGGATACGATCGCTCCGGGGACGTCGTTTTGAGAGCCGAGCCGAACGCAGAAACCGCTTTCATTACGTCCGTGGGCTCTTTCGTCGTGGTGATCGTCTCTGCAGGACGGGTGTGATACGATCGGGCACCGATGATTGTGTGAGTCCGATCCTCGAAGGCGATGTACGTTCGATTGGTATCGGAATAGATGTGAAGTCCGCCCGTTATGTTCACGTACACTTTCATCGAGGCGGAGAGGTCGAGCGTATATTCGCTCTCGCAAAACGATCGCTGTTCGTTGGGTTGTACTTCACCGACCATTGATCCGTCTGCACTGCGAATATAAATGGTTTCCTTCGTCGACAGCGTGAGCATTTCCGTCGTAATTTCGACGGCCGAATCGATCGGATATCGGATTCGATCGCAGTCGACTGGTTCGGGGGTCACCGGCTCGTGCGTCGTGAGTCGGTACCGGTGGCGCTCGATCGGGTCGATAATTTCGAGGCCGTCCTCGATCGGTTCGAATTTCGGGTTCATTGGTGTGGGGGCGAGACCGCAGAGTCGCAGTCGTGAACGGCACGTCGGGATATCGAAATTACATGGCTGCTGGTGAGATAGCTGTTACGTCTCGGGTGTGGCGAGCCACCCGGAGCAGTGACCGCTGTTCGGGAGGGACCACCGCTCCTGGTGGCCGCTGGGTTGTTCTCGGAGTTCGACGATAACGTCGAACAACGGTTTCAGGACCGGGACGACGTCGGCGTCCGGTTCGACGGGGAGCAGGTAGTGGACCATTCCGCTGACGTCTTTCACACGCCCGGTGGTCAGGTGGACGAACTTGAACACCTGTTCGGTGCTGTAGTCCTCGAGCAGCGGGAGCAGGGAGTCGACGCCGACCCGGAGTTCGCTCGGTTCGAGGCCGTCGGCGTCGGTTTCGAAGTCCTCGATCGCGCTCGAGATGGCGATGCCGAGGTCGCCGAGGGTATCCGCGGTGATCCCGTCGTCGCCGATCGTCGGCGTGGTGTGGTCCTCGATCGGTTCGGAAGCGACGGCGCCACGCGTCTGGCTCTCGTAGGTGACGAACCGGAGTTCGTCCGAAATCGAGGAGTCCTCGACGAGCGAGTGGTAATCGCCGCCGCTCGTCGAGACGAGCACGCGTCGGCGATCCCGATCGGACGCGTGTCCCAGCAGGCGTCGGGAGGCGCTCCGCTGATGCTCGGGGCGGACGGAGCCGACGACGAGGACGCTCGCGCCCTGTCGTTTCAACTGTGACAACTCTTCGGTAAACGAATCGTCGGTCGGCTCTTCCTGGCGATCCTTGGCCGAGAACATCAATTGTATGTTCCACACGTTAGCCGTGTCAAACATTAAACGTTCTGGTCGAGCAGGTAGAGATCGGGCGATGGACCGCCTCGAGGGATCGAACGGGAGGGGATGCGGCCCTAATCGGCCGCTGAGTCCACGCCGCTGACGTAGGATCGGGTCGCCTCGACGAGCACCTGTCGGTAGCCGCTCGTGTCGGGATCGCGCGCGAGTTCCCGGAATCGGCGTTTGAACTCACCGAACGGGACCGTCGGGGCGTCCATCGCGGCCGCATGTGCGATGTCGTACAGTCGGTGGTCGTCGTCGACGAGGTCGTGACGTTCCGCGAGGGCTAGTGCGAACGCCGCGTTGACGGCCGTGATCTCGGGATCGGCGCCCGGAGAGATGCGTTCGAGGCCCGGTCGCGGCGGGGGTCCGGGCCGATCGGCGACGGCCGCAGCGAGACTCGATTCGAGAAAGGAGAGGAGTTTCTCGCCGGGGCCCACCGAGAGGGTGATGTCGTCGGCGTAGATGTCTTTCATGTGGTTGGCGATCTGGTAGCAGTGGGTGAGTTTGCGCCGCTCGACGGATTTGCCGGCGAGCGCGAGATAGAGGACCTCCTCGGTCGACTGGGTGTGGGAGGGGTGTTCCTGTTCGTACCTGGCCATGTGGGCGAACTCGTGGAGGACCAGTTCCGGGGCCATCGCGGAGGAGGCGGCCTGCCGAGAGATGTTCAGGACGTGGTGGTCGTCGTAGTGGCCGGCCCAGGTGCGCTCGTCGGGATCGTCTCGCAACTGGACCTCGACCGGGAGCGAGAGATCGTGTTCGGTTTCGAACCGGTCCCGTGCGCTGAGAAACGGCGCGGTCGGGCCCGGTCCCTGGACGTGGACATCCATGCGTACCGATACCAAGTCCCCTCGAAGTATGTCTCTTACGCCCGGTATCGATGGCCGCAACTGGCCCGGCGAACCGTCGCCTGTCGAACCCCGTCGAGGCCCGTCTCGGTGCGTGGCATTCACTCACGTAAATTGGACATTCCGACGCCCCAACCGGGAAATTCGCCGAATTCGACTGGAGACGAAACACTACCCTTTTGACCCCGCTACCGGTATTGGGGGGTATATGGGCCGACGCAAGAAGATCGTCCAAGAGTGTGAACGGCTGATGGACGAACCGGAGAACATCCGGAACATCGCCATCGCCGCTCACGTCGACCACGGGAAAACGACCCTCTCCGACAACCTGCTCGCTGGCGCGGGCATGATCTCCGACGAGACTGCCGGCGAACAGCTGGCGATGGACACGGAGGAAGACGAGCAGGAACGCGGGATCACGATCGACGCGGCGAACGTGTCGATGACCCACGAGTACGAGGGGACCAACCACCTCATCAACCTCATCGACACGCCGGGCCACGTCGACTTCGGTGGCGACGTGACCCGTGCGATGCGCGCCGTCGACGGTGCGCTCGTCGTCGTCGACGCCGTCGAAGGGGCCATGCCCCAGACCGAGACGGTTCTTCGACAGGCGCTCCGCGAGGGCGTCAAGCCGACCCTGTTCATCAACAAGGTCGACCGCCTCATCTCGGAGCTCCAGGAAGGGCCCGAAGAGATGCAACAGCGACTCCTCTCGGTCATCCACGACGTCAACGAACTCATCCGCGGGATGACCCAAGACATGGACGACATCGACGACTGGACCGTCTCCGTCGAGGACGGCACCGTCGGCTTCGGCTCCGCGCTGTACAAGTGGGGCGTCTCGATGCCGTCGATGCAACGCACCGGGATGGACTTCGGCGATATCATGGAGATGGAGCGCAACGACCAGCGCCAGGAACTCCACGAGCGCACGCCGCTGTCCGACGTCGTGCTCGACATGGTCTGTGAGCACTTCCCGAACCCCGTCGACGCGCAGCCCCGCCGTATTCCGCGGATCTGGCGCGGCGACGACGATTCCGAACTCGCCGAACAGATGCGCCTCGTCAACGAGGACGGCGAGGTCGTCTTCATGGTCACCGACATCTCGATGGACCCACACGCCGGCGAGATCGCGTCCGGTCGCGTCTTCTCCGGCTCCCTCGAGAAGGGCCAGGAGCTGTACGTCTCCGGGACCGCGGGCAAGAACCGCGTCCAGTCCGTCGGCATCTACATGGGTGGCGAACGCGAGGAAGTCGAGGAGGTTCCCGCCGGGAACATCGCCGCCGTCACCGGCCTCAAGGACGCCATCGCCGGCTCCACGGTCTCGAGCGTCGAGATGACGCCGTTCGAGTCGATCGAGCACATCTCCGAGCCGGTCATCACGAAGGCCGTCGAGGCCCAGAACATGGACGACCTGCCGAAGCTCATCGAGACCCTGCGGCAGGTGTCCAAGGAGGACCCGACGATCCAGATCGAGATCAACGAGGACACCGGCGAGCACCTGATCTCCGGGCAGGGTGAACTCCACCTCGAGGTCATCACCCAGCGTATCGAGAAGAACCAGGGCATCCCCGTGAACACGGGTGAGCCGATCGTCGTCTTCCGCGAACAGCCCCAGGAGGCGAGCGACCAGGTCGAGGGTATCTCGCCCAACCGCCACAACCGCTTCTACATCTCCATCGAGCCGATGTCGGACGAACTCGTCGACACGATCAAGCTCGGCGAGGCGTCGATGGACATGCCCGAGCAGGAACGCCGTGAAGCCCTGCAGGAGGCCGGCATGGACAAGGACACGTCCCAGAACGTCGAGCACATCCACGGGACGAACATCCTGATCGACGACACGAAGGGTATCCAGCACCTAAACGAGACGATGGAACTGGTCATCGAGGGGCTTGAGGAGGCTCTCGACAACGGCCCGCTCGCGAACGAGCCGGTCCAGGGGACGCTCATCCGCCTGCACGACGCCCGACTGCACGAGGACACCATCCACCGCGGTCCGGCACAGGTCATCCCCGCGACCCGCGAGGCCGTCCACAAGGCGCTGATCGACGGGAAGATCAAGATGCTCGAGCCGATGCAGGACGTCCGAATCGACGTGCCCAACGATCACATGGGTGCCGCCTCCGGCGAGATCCAGGGTCGTCGTGGCCGCGTCGACGACATGTACCAGGAGGGTGACCTCATGGTCGTCGAGGGTATCGCACCCGTCGGCGAGATGATCGGCTTCGCGAGCGACATCCGCTCCGCGACCGAGGGCCGTGCCTCCTGGAACACCGAGAACGCCGGCTTCGAGGTCATGTCCGACTCGCTCCAGCGCGAGAAGATCATGGAGATCCGCGAGCGCAAGGGCATGAAGCTCGAACTGCCGCCGTCGATCGACTACATCTAGCGGCGACCCGCCACCGCTCGGTCGACGCACCTCGTCCCATTCTTTCTACTGCCCGGCGTCCGGTACGCGAACGTGGACCTCCGCACGGGTGACGGTGACTTCACACCCGCCGAACGCGAAGGAGAACTCCACCTGGACGTCGTCGGCCGTGCTCGTGATCGTTCGATCCAGCAGGTCGGGATCGATCACGTCGTACAGCGGCTCGAGTTCGAGTACCGGCGTGTTCGTGAGTGCGGCGACGGCCCGTACGACGGACCTACTCGGCCGTTCGCCGTCGTCGATCTCGTACGTCGATCGCCGTTTCGACGGCGGCGTCTCGCGGTCGCCGCCATCGGGTATCGGTCTCTCGGTCATGGTTCGAACGGAAGGTCGTTCCTGAAGTGATCGCTCTGGTAGTCGAGGTGATCCAGGCGGGGACCGAGCAGTTCGCGGACGAGCACGACCAGCGGGTTGTCCGTCCCCTCACCGATCATCGCGGTCTCCGTACTCGGCCCGTCGGTCGTCGGTTCGTCTCGAAGCGAGATCATCACCGTGTCCCGATCCGCGAGGATGAGTCGATTGACTCGCGGATACTGCGAGGGGTCGTTCATCCAGTCCAGTTGTGGTTCCCAGATCGTCGCCTCCGGGACGTGTTCACAGAAGAAGTCACGGACGTCGGGATTTTGGGACCCCACGTAGAAATCGACGCCGCGATCGATCGCCATCTTCGTGTGCGGGAGACACCCCTCGTCGAGCAACTCGTCCGACGTGTAGATGAGAAACAGTTCCTCGTCGGCCCGGTCTGCGAGTTCGCGGCTGTAGTCGTACACTGCATCCCGGTCTTCGATCACACCGATCGTTTCGCCGTCCGGTGTGCGTTCGGGTCTGAACCGCGAGAGCAACTCGTCGATCAACTCGAGTTCCAGCCACTCGGGATCGACGCTCGCGTACGTTCGATAGCTGACGACGTTCTCGTCGGGGTCGTACTCGACCAGTCCGGCGTCGGCCAGCCGCGGCAGGTGTTCGTGGTGGAGCGAGAGGAGCGTCTGTTCGAGTCGGTCGTCGTAGTCGGCGGCGTCCACGACCGTCGCGTCGCGAGCAACGAGTCGATCGGCGAGTTCGGTAACCGGGAGGGGCCGAGCAGCGTCGTTGAGGACCGTCAGTATCGCCCGATTGTCCCGTTCGGCGATCAACCGAACGATTTCCTCCTCGTGTGACGCCATATCTCCCCGTTAGTCACGGTGTCAGTTAACGATACCCCTGTCGCGGGGTGACGGGACCCGTGTCGAGAGACGGACGGCGATCCGTCAGCCCTCGACGGTCTCCCGTCGCTCCATCATCCCCAGCGCGCGGTAAGAGATGACCGGTTCGTCGCGCTGGTTCCGGCCGATCGTCTCCATCGTCACGTTCCCGATCGACGGATACGTCTCGTTTGGTTCTTTCGCGACGACTTCGGTCTCGACCGTGAGCGTGTCGCCCGGGCGGAGCGGCTGGATCCACCGGAGGTCGTCGACGCCGCGCGCGCCGGCGAACCGGCGATCGTCCATGTGCTTTACGTTCTGGCGCATGCAGAGACAGGCAGTCTGCCAGCCGCTGGCGACGAGCCCGCCGAGAAAGGAGTCCTTCGCGGCCTCTTCGTCGAGGTGAAACGGCTGGGGATCGTACTTCTCCGCGAACTCGATAATTTCGTCTTTCGTAATCTCGTAGCTCCCGCAGTCGATCGTTTCGCCGACCTCGATATCCTCGTAGTAGCGGGCCATACGTGAGGACGCTCACCGATCGGTATAAAATATTGTGCGCTCGGGACGGTCGCGGTCCCGACCACTACGTAAATCCGGGGCCGTCGTCACGGGCCGCGACCGGACCGGTCACGCCGCGAGTACCCTCGCGAAAAACGGGAGCATCGCCCCGTATCCGAGCAGTGCGAGCCACCAGGGAAATAGGATCAGTATTCCGAGAGCGAACAGGATGCCGACGATCGAGGCGATTAGTTTCTGACGAACGTCGAGATACATACTCGATTGTACAGACAAGAATTCATAACACTTTCGCAGAATTATAGCCGGATCGAGGATGCCATCGCCAATCGGTGTCCGGGACGAATTCGGCGTCCCGATCGCCAGCGATCGAGTCGAAAGCGCGGTTCGTTACTCCCGATCGCCGGCGCCTAGCGCGCTCTCCCCGACCTTCTCGTGGCCCTCGATGACCTCCTGGCCGTCCATGTACGGGCGGAGGGCCTCGGGGATCGTCACGGTGCCGTCCTCGTTCTGGTAGTACTCGAGGATCGCGACCATCACCCGCGGGAGCGCGAGCCCCGAGGCGTTCAAGGTGTGGAGGTACTCGGCCGATTCGTGGCGCTCGGGCCGGTAGCGGAGACCGGCGCGACGGGCCTGGAAGTCCTCGAAATTCGACGCGCTCGAGACCTCGAGCCAGCGCCCGCCGTCCTCGGGGCCGTCGTCCATGTCGTCGGCGGGTGCCCAGACCTCGATGTCGTAGGTCTTCGCGCTCGCGAAGGTCAGGTCACCGGTACAGAGTTCGAGGATGCGGTAGGGGAGGCCGAGGCGTCGCAGGACTTCCTCGGCCTCGTCGAGCAGGCCCTCGAGTCGGTCGTAACTGTCCTCGGGTTCGACGAAGTTGACGAGTTCGACCTTGTTGAACTGGTGGACGCGGACGATCCCGCGCGTCTCGGTGCCGTGTTCGCCGGCCTCGCGCCGGAAATTCGGGGTGTAGGCCTGGTGTTTCAGCGGGAGGTCGTCCGTGAGGAGGATGTCGTCGGCGTACATGTTGGTGACCGGCACCTCCGCGGTGGGGCAGAGCCAGAGGTCGTCGTCCTCGTACGCCTCCTCGTTACTGCCGCCCAGTCGATAGGCGTCGTCGGTGAACTTGGGGAACTGGCCGGTGCCGCGCATGGCCTCGCTCTTGACGGGAACCGGCGGGAAGAGGTCGACGTAGCCCTGCTCGCGGTGGACGTCCATCATGAACTGGATCAGGGCGTGCTCGAGGCGGGCGCCGTCGCCCTTGAGGAAGTAAAAGCCCGAGCCGGTCGTCTTCGCCCCGCGTCGCTCGTCGATTATGTCCATCTCTTCGCCGAGGTCGTAGTGGGGGGTCACCTCCTCGGGTAGGTCTCGCAGGTCGTCGAATCCCCACCGCCGATCCTCGACGTTGTGGCGCTCGTCGACCCCCAGCGGGACGCTCTCGTGGGGGATCTGGGGGACCTCGAGCATCCGCTCGTCGAGGTCGTCCTTGAGGTCGGTGGCCTCCGCTTCGACCTCCTCGATCTCCGATTTGAGCTCCTTCGATCGGGCGATCGCCTCCTCGCGTTCGTCGTCTTTGCCCTCGGCGACCAGTTTCCCGATCCGTTCGGTGATCTGGTTGCGTTCGTGGCGTAGTTCGTCGCCGCGGGCTTTCAGGTCCCGCCAGCGTTCGTCGAGTTCGAGCAGTTCGTCGAGGTCGACGTCGGCGCCCCGGTTCTCGAGGGCGTCGCGTACCTCGTCTGGGTGCTCGCGCAGATAGCTCCGGTCGATCATCGCTCGTGGCTTCTTTGCGGCCGTCCAAAACCGTATCGGAAGCTCTCGTGCGGGCTGCGAGCGAGACCGTCCGGGAAACGTTTTTTTGCCGAGCACGGTTCAGTTGTCGTATGGACCCGCTCGAGGGCGAGGCGTCGGTACCGATCGAGTACGAGCCGGTCAACGTCAAGGACCTGCTCGTCGAGATGAAGGACACGGCGGAGCTGTTGATCGACCTCTCTTACTCCGCGGTGATTCACTCGAGCGAGGACATCGCGGCGGAAGTCCTGCGCCTCGAAGAGCAGATGGACGTCCTCGAGATGCGGGCGCGCATGGGCCTGATGATGGCCACGCGGAGTCCGGAGGACGCCGAGCGACTCGCACCGGTACTCGGCATCGTCGCCGCCGCGGACGCCATCAGCGACGCCGCGGGCGACATCGCGAAGGTCGTCCTCGAGGACATCGGCCTTCCGGAGGCGATGCGGGCGGCCCTGCCCGAGGCCGTCGAGACGCTCGTCCGCGGGGTCGTCGACGCCGACTCGCCGTACGCCGATCGGACGCTCAAGGACATCGACCTCGAGTCGGAGACGGGGGTGCGCGTGATCGCGCTCCGCCGGGGCGACGACTGGCTGTTGAATCCCGGCCCGACGACCGTCATCCGGCCGGACGACGTCGCGCTCCTCCGGGGGCCGGACGTCGCGATCGGCGACGTCTTCGAGACGTTGACCGGGACGGGCTACGAACCGCCGACCACGGCAGACTCGAACGTCGCGGACTTAGAGCGGGCGGTGGACACGATCGTCCACATGAAGAACCTCTCCGAACTGGCGGTCGACCTGGCCTACAGCGCCGTCCTGTTCGACAGCGAGGCGCTGGCCGAGGAGGTCCGGAACTTAGAGGTCGAGGTCGACGCCCTCGAGTCGCGGTTCGAGGCCTGGACGCTCCGGGCGGCCGCGGACGCGCCCGATCCGGTCTCCCTCCGCGGGTTGATCCACCTGGGCAACTCGACGGAGGTCATCAGCGACGCGGCGGTCGACATCAGCGAGGGGGTCCTCCGGAACATCGAGGTCCACCCGGTCGTCGGGATGGCCGTCGAGGAGAGCGACGAGATCATCACGCGCGTCGCGGTCGAGACGGGGAGCGACCTCGACGGGACGCCGATCGTCGACGGCCTGCCCGAGACCGAGTCGACGATGTCGGTGATCGCGATCCGCCGGCCCGAGGAGGGGTGGTTGCTGGTCGGCGACGCGGACGCCGAAATCCAGGGCGGCGACGTGCTCATCTCGAAGGGGACCCGGACGGCGGCGGCCGCGTTCGAGGAACTCGCGACCGCCTGAATCGCGACCGGACGACGGTCGTTGCTAGAATCCGAGCACGAGCGCCGAGACGCCGATGAAGATGACCATCCCGAAGACGTCGACGACGTTCGTGACGATCGGGATCGTCGTGTCGTCGGGGTCGATCCCCAGCCGGTAGGAGCCGTAGGTCGCGAGAAAGCTACAGACGATCGCGATCACGGCCAGCGAGAGCCCGCTGCCGAGCGCGATGACGAGCAGCGTCGGCAGGCCGAGCGTCGATCCGACGACCTGTCCGAGCAGCCACGCGCCGAGCGCGAGGGTGGTGAAGATGGTCGCGGCGAGCGCCAGGATCGCGGCTACGTTGGCCCACAGTTCCCGGTCCCGCGGGTCGAACGTCGTCGTCCCCAGGTGGAGGCGGGTCGAGAGGCGGGCACTCAGGATCGCGCCGAGGTTGCCGCCCGTCCCCACCATCGTCGGGACCATGATCGCGAGGACGGCGTACCGTTCGAGCAACTCCTCGGCACCTTCGAGCGTGATGCCCGCCCAGAGGACGATGATCGAGAGGACGACGAGCAACGGGAACTGGTTGCGGACGATTCGTTTCCAGTCCCACGCCCCCAGCGACTCCGTGGGGCCGTGGGACCCGGCCATCAGACGATCACCTCGACCAGCCTGACCGAGAACAGCATGAACAGCATGCCGAAGATGTCCCCGAGCGTGGTGACGATCGGGCCGACGAGGTTGTCGGGGTCGTAGCCGGAGGTGTAGCCGACGAAGATCAACGCGAGCAGGCCGAATATCAGCACGACCGAGGTCAACACGCCGGCGAGCACCATGATCCCGACGAGTTCGTACAGGGCCGCGACCTCCCAGCCGAGAAGCAACAACGCGAGCCACGTGATGACGCCGATCACGATCGAGATCCCGATCGCGTTGACGAACGAGGCGAGAACCGCGTTGACGAGTCGATCGTTTCGCTCGAATCGTGGCTCGAGCAGCCCCTGGTGGAGTCCGCTGGAGATCCGCCCGCCGAGCGCGGCGTAGACGTTTCCGCGGGTCGCGAGAAAGACCGGCACCATCACGAGCAGGCCGGGAAAGCGCGCGACGCTTTCGACGATGCCCTCGAGAACGAGGCCGGAGAAGAGGCCGCCGCCGAGCGCGATCACGAGCACGGGGAGCGCTTCGCGATAGATCGACCAGAAGTCGCTCCGGACGCCCATATCAGTACCTTTCGAAGTCCCCTGTTAAAATTACCGGGAAGCGGCCATGGCGGTGCGGGTGTGGCGCGAACGCGGCCGGTCGACGCGTTCGGCCTGACGACGACTCGACCCGATCGACGGCGCGCTCGTTATCGCTGCGCCGACAGGCCGGATCCGTCCCGACGCTCTCGCTCGAGCGTGTGACAGCCGTCGACCAGCCGGTCGGGGAGGCGATCGGCGGCCGCCTGAAGGGACGCAACGACGCTCGCGACCTCGTCGAACCGGGGGCCGCGAGTCGCCCGCAGTGGGTCGGCCTCCCACCTGACGTAGCCCGAATCGGACAGCATCGGCAGGTGGCGATGGTGTAATTCGACGGATACCGTCTCGCGATCGACGGCCCGGTTGGGACCGATCGCGGCGTCGGGGAGGGCTACCCACTCGTCCGGCGACGTGCCGCGGAGTGTCCTGACGAGTTGCCGTCGTGGCTCGGCGCGGAGCGCGTCGAACACGTCGTCCCATCGGTCGACGACCCGGTCCCCGGTTGGAAGGGCTCGGTTTGCCATGGGTGCCCATACATCGTCCGCGACATAATGATTGTGGTGTCATAACATACCACTATCCGTGCTGGCGGGACGTGGAACCCGTGCCGATCGGCGCAGGAATCGAAAGGAAAAGACCCAAGGTTAGACTCCATCTAAAACGGGCAATGGCTGACGCTGTGGCGGGTGTCGGCGGCCGGGACGGATTCGCGAGAGCGTCGTGGGTCAACGTCCTCGGCAACGCCGTCAAGATCGTCGTCGAGGGTGCCGCGGGGCTCGCGTTCGGGAGTGTCGCCCTGCTCGCGGACGCGGCCCACTCGATCGCGGACCTGGTGGCGAGCATCGTCGTCCTCGTCTGGGGGCGGAGCGCCTACGACGAACCCGACGACACCCATCCCCACGGCCACGAGCGGATCGAGCCCCTGACGGCGCTGTTCGTCGGGGCTATCATCGCGTTGCTCGGACTGAACCTGCTGTACGAATCCGTCCAGGGGCTGCTCGAACGCACGTATCCCGAGCCCAGCCTCCTGCTACTCGGGGCGCTCGCGTTCGCCCTCGTGGACATGTACGTCGTCTACTGGTACACGATGCGAGTCAACGAAGAACTGAATTCGACTGCGCTCCGGGCGCTCGCCAAGGACTGCCTGAACGACATCTACACCACCCTCGCGGCGGTCGTCGGTGTCATCGGCGTCCTGCTCAACCTCCCGGTGCTCGATCCGATCGCCGGCGCGCTCGTCAGCCTGCTCGTCGTCTACCAGGGGATCGAGATCGGGAGCGAGAACGTCGACTACCTGATCGGTGCGGCCCCGCCCGCCGCGAAGCGCGCGGAGATCACGGCGGCGCTCCGGGACCACCCCGACGTCCGGGGCGTTCACGATCTCGCGGTCTTCTACGACGGCACCGCCCTCGAGGTGGAGGTCCACGTCGAGGTCGACGGCGACATGCCGTTTCGCAAGGCCCACGACGTCGAGTCCGAACTGGTGAGTCGACTGCGCGCGCTCGAGGACGTCGGCGACGCCCACGTCCACCTCGATCCCTCGGGCATCGGCGAGTGGAAGGACGAGGCCGATCGGATCGACGAGCGGTAACGATCCGCACCGACACGGAGGTGGATGGCGTCACCTTTTATCCCACCGCGCGAATGGATAGCTGGTATGGAAGTCGGAGACGTCCGCGAGGTTACGGCGGGGAACTGTTCGGACCTGTACTACGTCGACACCGGGATGTACGACACGAGCGGGTACGGCGCGGTCTACATCCTCGACGACGATCGGCCCGCCGTCGTCGAGACCGGACTGGGGACCAACCACGAACTGATCCTCGACGCGCTCGATGCGGTGGGGATCGATCGGGCCGACCTCGAGGTCATCGCGGTCACGCACATCCACCTCGATCACGCCGGCGGGGCGGGCTTTCTCGCGGAAGCGTGCCCGAACGCCGAGATCTACGTGCCCGCCGCCGGTGCCGACCTGCTCGTCGATCCGTCGCGCCTCGTCAAGGGAACGAAAGCCGCGGTCGGCGACCAATGGGAGTTCTACGTGGAGCCGAAACCGCTCCCGGAAGACCGGGTCGTCGAGATCGAGGACGGGGAGACGATCGATCTCGGGGCGCACGAACTGCGGGTTCACGAGGCGCCGGGTCACGCGTTCCACCAGGTCGTCTTCGAGGATCCCGCGAACGAGGCGGTCTTCACCGGCGACGCGGCCGGCATCTGGGTCCCCGAAACGGCCGAGATCAGGGAGACGTCGCCGCCGTCGAACTTCGACCTCGAGGAGTGTCTCGACGACCTCGAGACCCTCGCTTCGATCGATCCCGAGGTGCTCCTCTACACGCACTTCGGCCCGCGCGAGGTCGGCGACGACCTCGATCGGGTCCTCGACGAGTACGCGACGGTGCTCGAAGACTGGGTGGCCGCGGTCGAGAAGGCGCGCGCGGAACTCGAGGACGACGAGGCCGTGGTCGAACGCTTCAGGGAGACCGCCGAGATGGGCGACGTCTGGGGCGAGCGCAAGGCTCGCGCGGAGGCGGCGATGAACGCCCGCGGCGTCCTCGGCTATCTCGACCACCGCGAGTGATACGGATTGCTGTACCCCGCGATCGGTGCGGCACGAAAGTGACACTGAAATAGCAATATTCCGGAACTATCGACCGAATGTAACGAAACGGGGCGAGTCTACCCCGGTTCGGAAACCTGTCGTGTCGGTCGTCGAGGCGATCGTATGAGGGGCTTGTTATCACTCACCACTATCGGGGCAACCACCTGTACTCGAGTTTCACGCAACCACCGTTTTCGACGTCGCTGGGTGCTGAACCGGTGCTGGGGCGAAACGAATAAACGGGATTATAGATGAAACCGGTTTCATCACGTTTTATCGCTCGGGAGGTACTGTCACGCGTATATGAACTGGCGGGACGCCGAACGGGAGTACGAGGACGAGGTGATCGGGGAGACGACGCTCGGACGGATGTTCGAGAACGCGGCCGAGCGCAATCCGAATCGTCCGGCGCAGAAGTACAAGGGAGGCGTCTACGATCGGTCGCTGACCGAGTCGGTACTGCCGGCGGCCGATCCGGGGGACTTTCGGCCGATTTCCTACACGGAGATGCGCGGGATCGTCCGCAACCTCGCGGCGGGCTTTCGCGACCTCGGCGTCGAACGGGGCGATCGCGTCGGCATTTTCGGGAACACCCGGATGGAGTGGGCGCAGTCCGACTTCGCCCTGCTCGCTGCCGGCGCGGTCGTCACGACCGTCTACACGAGTTCCTCACCGGATCAGGCGCGGTACCTGCTCGACGATCCGGGCGCGAGCGGCGTCGTCGTCGAGAACGAGGAGATCCTCGAGCGCGTGCTCGAGGTCGAGGACGACCTCGATCTCGAGTTTATCGTCTCGATGGACGAACTCGACGGCTACGACGACCGCGACGACGTCGTGACCCTGGCCGACGTCCACGATCGGGGTGAGGCGGTCTTCGACCTCGAGACCTACGAGACGTGGGTCGACGAACCCGCGATGGACGATCTGGCGAGCATGATCTACACCAGCGGGACGACGGGCAAGCCGAAGGGGGTCGAACTGACCCACGCGAACTTCCGCTCGAACGTCAACCAGATCCGGAAGCGGTACGGCCCGCGACCCGACAAGCCGGACGACGTACCGGTGATCGACGAGCACGTCCAGTCGGTGTCGTACCTGCCGCTGGCCCACGTCTTCGAGCGGACCTCGGGCCACTTCCTGCTGTTCGCCAGCGGTGCCTGCGTCGCCTACGCGGAGGACCCGGAGACGCTCCAGGAGGACTTCGGGACGGTCCAGCCGAACACCGCCACCAGCGTCCCGCGGGTCTACGAGAAGATCTACGACGCGATCCGCGAACAGGCCAGCGAGTCGTCGGTCAAGAAGCGCATCTTCGAGTGGGCGACCGACGTCGGGGTGGCGTACCAGCAGGCCGACGACCCCGGCCCGATCCTGGGGGCGAAACAGTCGCTCGCCGACAAACTGGTGTTCTCGACGGTCCGCGAGGCGCTCGGGGGCAACATCGAACTCCTGATCAGCGGCGGCGGGAGCCTCTCGCCGGAACTCTGTCGGCTCTACCACGCGATGGGACTGCCGATCTACGAGGGGTACGGCCTCACAGAAACCTCGCCGGTCGTGACGGTCAACCCCCCCGAGGAGCCGGAGATCGGCACCATCGGGCCGGCGCTCCCCGACGTCGAGTTGCGGATCGACGAGTCCGTCGCCGACCAGGAGGCCTTCGACGACCCCGGCGACGTCGGCGAACTCCTCGTCAAGGGACCGAACGTCTTCGAGGGCTACTGGGAACGCCCCGGCGCGACCGATCGGGCGTTTACGGAGGACGGCTGGTTCCGGACCGGCGACATCGTCCACCTGCGGCCCGACGGCTACGTCGAGTTCCGCGATCGGGCCAAGCAGATTATCGTCCTCTCGACGGGGAAGAACGTCGCACCGGCCCCGATCGAGGACGCCTTCGCGGCGAGCGAGCGCGTCGAGCAGGCGATGGTCGTCGGCGACGGCGAGAAGTTCATCGGCGCGCTCATCGTCCCGAACACGGAACACGTCCGCGAGTGGGCCGCCGAGGAGGGAATCGACGTCCCCGACGATCCCCGGGCGATGGTCGACGACGACCGCGTCCGCGAGTACATCGAAGAAGAGGTCGATCGGGTCAACGAGGACTTCGAGAAACACGAGACGATCAAACAGTTCGAACTCGTCCCCCGGGAGTTCACCGAAGAGAACGACATGCTGACGCCGACGATGAAAAAGAAACGACGGGTCATCATGGACCGGTTCGAGGACCGGGTCGATCGGATTTACGCGGACGCGTAACCGGTTCCTTTCTACCCGACGTACGACGTTCGACTCGCCGATGGAGAGATCGTCGAACTTCGCGAACGGTCCTGACCGTGCGCGTCTTCGTCTCGACGAATCGGCGGCGCCGGTATCCGGAGTGTTACCGCGAGGTCGCCGCCGGTAGCATCCCGGCGCGGCGGCTTCACGGCACTGGTGCGATCCCCTGCGAGCCCGTCGCTCACCCCTCGAGGCCCGGATTGTGGCTCACCGAACGGTTCGGGACGGTCCCCTAATTTAATGACACGGCCGGGACATGGTAGAACGATCCATGGAACGGCAGCACGCGGAACGGGACTTTTCGAGCGAGGTGCTGGGGATGGAACCGATTGGGCGGCTGTTCGACGCGACCGTCGAGCGAAACGCGACGGGCACCGCCCAGCAGTACAAGGGCGGCGTCTACGATCGGAGTCTCGCGGGGACGGCATTCTATCCGGCACCGACCGGGGAGTACGCGAGCCTGACTTACGAGGAGATGGGCGAGATCGTGCGCTCGCTGGCGGCGGGCTTTCGATCGCTCGGGATCGACACGGGCGATCGGGTCGGCATCTTTTCGGATACCCGGCTGGAGTGGGCCCAGACGGACTTCGCCTTGCTCTCGGCGGGTGCGGTCGTCACGACCGTCTACGAGAGTTCCTCACCGGATCAGGCGCGGTACCTGCTCGACGATCCGGGCGCGAGCGGCGTCGTCGTCGAGAACGAGGAGATCCTCGAGCGCGTGCTCGAGGTCGAGGACGACCTCGATCTCGAGTTTATCGTCTCGATAGACGATCTCGGCGACGAATACGCCGATCGAGAGGGGGTCTACACGCTGGCGGAGGTGTACGAGCAGGGTGTCGCGGCGTACGATCCGGAGACGTACGACGAGTGGCTCGACGCGGTCGACGTCGACGACCTCGCGAGTATCATCTACACCAGCGGGACGACCGGTCAGCCGAAGGGCGTGAAACTCACACACCGGAACTTCCGGACGAACGTCAACCAGATCTACCGGCGGTACGGCCCGCGGGACGACAAGCCCGACGACGTGCCGGCGATCGATTCGGAGAGTCGACTCGTCTCGTACCTGCCGCTGGCCCACGTCTTCGAGCGGACCTGCGGGCACTTCATGATGTTCGCCGCCGGGAGCACCGTCGCCTACGCGGAGAGCGTCGACACGCTCCAGGAGGACTTCAGCCTCGTCCGCCCGACGGGGGCGACCAGCGTCCCGCGGGTCTACGAGAAGATCTACGACGCCATCCGCGAACAGGCCAGCGAGTCGCCGCTCAAGGAGCGCATCTTCGAGTGGGCGACCGGCGTCGGCCACGACTACCACCGGGCCGACAACCCGGGGGCGATCCTCGAACTCAAGCGGACGATCGCCGACAAACTCGTCTTCAGCCAGGTCAAGGAGGCGCTCGGCGGGAACGTCGAGTTCCTCGTCAGCGGCGGCGGCACGCTCTCTGCGGACCTCTGTACCCTCTATCACGGGATGGGACTCCCCATCTTCGAGGGGTACGGGCTCACCGAGACCGCCCCCGTCGTCTCGACGAACCCGCCCGAGAACGCGAAGATCGGCACGATCGGCCCGCCGGTCGTCGATTGCGAGGTCACGGTCGACCAGACCGTGATCCCCGAGGGGGAGACGATCGACACGCTCGGCGAGACCGGCGAACTCCTGGTGAGGGGGCCGAACGTGTTCGAGGGATACTGGGAGAAGCCGCGGGCGACGGACGAGGCGTTCACGGACGAGGGATGGTTCCGCACGGGCGACATCGTCAGCATCCGCCCCGACGGCTACATGGTCTTCCACGAGCGATCGAAACAGCTCGTCGTCCTCTCGACGGGGAAGAACGTCGCGCCGGCCCCGATCGAGGACGCCTTCGCGGCCAGCGACGTCGTCGAGCAGTGTCTGGTGGTGGGCAACGGCGAGAAGTTCGTCGGCGCGCTCATCGTCCCCAACTTCGAGCCGCTCCGCCGACTCGCCGACGAAGAGGGGATCGACCTGCCGGACGACCCGGAAGCCGCCTGCGAGCACGACTGGGTGCGCGATCGCGTCGAGGCGGCCGTCGCCGAGGTCAACGAGCAGTTCGAGGCCCACGAGACGATCAAGGAGTTCCGCCTCGTCCCCGTGGAGTTCACCGAGGACAACGACATGCTGACGCCGACGATGAAGAAGAAGCGCCGGGTCATCCTGGACCGGTTCGAGGACCGGATCGCGGACATCTACGGCGAGGAGGAAACGCGGACGAAGCAGACGGCCTGATCCGGCCGGCCGCGTCGATCGGTTCCGTTCGCGATCGAGACCGGTCACACCACGAGCCAGACCACGGTAAAGAGGATGAGCACGCCGCTGATGTCACAGACGTTGGTGACGACCGGGATCGTGGTGTCGTCGGGATCGTAGCCGAGCCGATAGGAGACGTAGACGGCGACGGAGCTGACGGCGACGACCCAGACGGCGAGCAGCATGCCGCTGACGAGCGTGACGAGCAGGAGCGTCCCGAGACCGAGCGTCCCGCCCAGGGCGCGGCCGATCGCCCACGAGGCGACTCCGAGCAGGACGAACACCGTCGCGGCCAGCCCCATGACCGCACCGACGTTCGCCCGGATGGCGGGGTTGTCGGGCGAGAACTCGAGGGTCCCGAGGTGGAGTTGGGTCGAGAGCCGCGCGCACATGATCGAGCCGAGGTTGCCGGCGGTCCCGATCATCACCGGCACGAGGACCAGCAGTGCGGGGTTCGAGAGCAACGCCGCCTCGAAACTTTCGAGGACGGTTCCCGAGATCATCTGCAGGACCGAGAGGGCGGCCAGCAGCGGGACGAGCGTCGTGACGATGTTGCCGACGGTCCAGTCGCCGACCGGGTCGTCCAGGTCTTCGCCGTGGAGGATGTCGCCGCCGGCGCTCACAGCACCGCCCCCGCGACGGCGATGCCGATCAGCAAGAACGCGACGCCGAAGACGTCGCCGACGGTCGTCACGACCGGGCCGATAACGTTGTCCGGGTCGAGGCCGCGCCGGTAGCCCTTGAAGATCACGGTGAGCAACACCCCGAGCATCGCGAACGCACTCAGCAGGGCCGCGACGACCAGGACGACGACGAGTTCGAGCAGGTTCCCGTTCCGCCCCAGCGCGAGCAGGACGCCCCACGCGAGGACGGCGATGAAGACGGAGACGATCATCCCGTTCAGGAACGAGGCCACGATCGCGTTCCTGAGGCGGCCGTTCCACTCGAAGTGCGGGTCGATCACCCCCTGGTGGAGACCGCTCGAGAGGCGGGCTCCGAGCGACCCGTAGACGCCGCCGCGGGTCGCGAGGAAGGCGGGCAACAGGAGCAAGATTCCGGGGACGCTCTCGATCCCCTCGCGCATCGTCTCGGTACCGAGCAGCGTGCCGGCGAACAGACCCGCCACGAGGCTGACGAGGATGACCGGCAACGCCTGCCGATAGACGTCGAGGGCGGTGTCGTGGCCCAACATCTGTCCGTAGGTCCGTCCCCGTCCCATTAAGTATTGATCCTCGAACGGGCGGCCGATCCCCGTCGATCGCGATCCCGCTCCGCCGGTCGCCGCCGATCGCCCCTGTCGGTCATCCGCGATCGGTTCCGCGGTAGATCGAATCCGTTCACCGACCTCGATCAAAACCCGTAGTAGACGTGGGCGAGGTGGCCGTCGGGACAGCAAGCCGTCAGCCGTCGCCGCCGCGCTTCGGCGTCGATCTCGGCTTCGAGTGCCGGATCCGGACCGGTAGTGATCCCGAAAACGCTCGCTCCCTGTGGCATCCCGACCCGCAACGGCGCGTCACAGACGGGGCAGTCGGTATCGGCCCACTCTCTCATGCCCGCCCGTTCGGCTCGAGAGATGTTCGCTTTTGACCCTAACAACCCAGTCGATCCGTAGGATCCCGTGCGGACGGATCTGGCATCGTGACGGGCGCGGGTGTCGAATGGGGGTGTCTTCTACCGGAAACCGCCGTTCGACGAACCGGTACCGATTTGCGGTCGGCCCTGCCACGTACTGGCATATGGAACACGTGCGAGGACCGCTGTGTTCGATCGACGTCGGCGACCGAACCGCTTCGACGGAACCGATCGACGACGTCCTCGAGACGTACGTCGGCGGCCGGGGTCTGAGGACGAAACTGGCCCACGATCGGAATCCCGTTCGACGCCGACCACGAGTACCCTCGACAGGACCGGCCAGAGCAGGACGGCGAGGACGCAGAGCAACAACGCAATGATGACGTCGAGCCGTCGGCGTATCGCTTCGTCGGTCATCGAACGCCTCCAGTACCGTTCGGATGACTGTATATTCACGTGATCCGTGCGGATTTGATTCGTGTCGAAAGCGCTGCTCGATTCGGGGGCCTACTGCGGTTCAGTCCGCGGCCACCCCGGTCGTCGGCGCGTTCGGCGTTCCGGTCCACAGCCACGTCGCACCGATCGTCACCGGGAGCGCTCCCGCGACGACGACCGCGAGCCACAGCGCCCGATCGATGCCGTACAGTTCCGCGAGGACGCCCACGACGGTCGGTGCGATCGCGATCCCGGCGTAGGTCGCGCCGGTCGTCAGGGCGTTGAGCGGTCCGGTGTACTCCGGGGCGGCTTCGACGGCGTACGCCGACAGCGTCGGGAACCCGCTGGAGAGGCCCGCGCCGGCGACGAACACGGCGAGGAACAGGATGGGGCCGGTGATCCCGGAGAACGCGAGCGCGAGCGCCGGGATCGCGGGGACCGTCGCGACGAACAACAGCGCGAGGTACGGGACGCGTCCGACGACGATCGTGTAGCTGGCGCGAGCGGGAACGTAGGCCAGGAGATAGGCCGACAGCAAGAGGTTGGCCGTCGTCGTCCCGTAGAACCCGGTCGCGTAGTACGCGAGCCACGTGAAGAGAATCCCCTCGACGGACCCCACGAGTAGCATTCCGGTGCAGGCGCCGACGACGGCCGGTTGCCGGAGCAGGTCGCGGAGGGCGGCCGTCGAGAGCGATCGTTCGGCCGACATCGAGGGGAGGTCGACGCGGGCTGCGACGATCGCGGTCGGGACGAAACAGAGGGCGATGACGACGAAGACGCCCCGCCAGTCGGCGACCGCGAGGACGGCACTGACGAGTTGCGGACCGAGGACGGCACCGACCGCCCACACCAGCGCGTAGACGGTAAAGACGCGACCGCGGCGAGCGGTGTACAGGTGGCTCAACACGACCCGATCGAGGCCGCGAAAGATCCCCGCGGCACCGCCCTGCGCGAGGAGGCCCAACAAAAAGAGGACGTACAGCGGCGCGCCCGCCATCAATACGAGTGCGCCACAAACGCCGACGACGCCGAGAAGTAGGGCCCGCCGGATCCGGAGCCGACCTGCGAGAATCCCCGTCACGATCGCGGCCACGACGAAGCCAGCCGTCCCCGCGGGAGCGACCAGTCCGAGCGCGGCTTCGGAGACGCCGAAGCTGTCCTCGAGGCTGGCGAGGATCGGTCCCCGGGCCTGCATCGCGATCGCGTCCCCGAAAATGAACAGGAAGATTGCCGCCGTCCAGGCGCGTTCCCGGTCCATGCTGGCCCTTCGTCGCGCCGCTGAAAACGGTACTCATCTGGGACGAACGGGAGGCGTCCCGATCGTTCCAGTCATACGGTTTGCTGCCGCTGTGCCCCGGCGCACCCGCGACCGGTCGTGCGGGTGCGCCGGAACTGTTTGCCAGGAGACCGTATCAATCGCGCCGATCGGACTCGTCTGCCGGGTCGTCGTCCGGCGAGAGCCGATCGTCCCCCCGGGACGGCAGGGGCGCGTCGTCGGCCCGCGAGGGGTGGATGTTGAAGTTGTTCCCCCGGTACGGGTCGCTTTCGGGATCGTAGGACAGTTCGCTCCGTTCGAAGAGATAGATGAAGAAGCCGAAGATCGGGATGCAGAACGTGATCGCCGTCCACTTCTCGCGGGGTTCGAGGCCGACCCGATCGGCGTCGTAGTAGGTGACCGCGGTGAGCCCGAGGTGCCAGGCCAGCGGAACGCCGACGATCGCCGCCAGCAGGAGCGTGCTCATACCCGTCCTACGGCTCGAGGCTACTAAACTGCGGGCAATGCGATCGACGCGGCCGCCCCGTCGGGAACCGACCGTCACCGTTCCCGCCGAGACCGATCGTCTCAGTTGACGTCGAACTCGATCGCCGCTCCCTGGCCGAAGCCGACACAGAGCGTCGCGAGGCCGAGACCGCCGCCGCGCTTCTGGAGTTCGTTGATCAGCGTAACCGGCAGTCGCGCGCCGGAAGCGCCGAGCGGGTGGCCGATCGCGATCGCGCCGCCGTTGACGTTGAAGATCTCGGGGTCGATGCCGAGTTCGTCGCGGGAGTAGAGCGACTGGCTGGCGAACGCCTCGTTGAGTTCGACCAGATCGTAGTCGTCGATGTCGCGACCGTTGCGCTCGAGCAGGCCGCGCGTGGCGGGCACCGGCCCGATCCCCATGACGGTCGGGTCGACGCCGGCGACGTTGTTCTTGCCGATCTCGGCCATGATCTCGAGGTCGTGCTCCTCGGCGAAGGACTCGCTCGTGACGAGCAGGGCGGAGGCCCCGTCGGAGATCTGTGAGGCGTTACCGGGCGTGACCGTGCCGTCGGACTTGAAGACGGTCGGCAGTTCCGCGAGTTTCTCGGCAGTGGTGCCGGGACGGATGCCCTCGTCCTCGGTGACGGTGCCGTCCTCGGTCTCGATCGGGACGATCTCGTCGTCGAAGCGGCCTTCTTCGGTCGCCTCGGCGGCGCGTTGCTGGCTCCGGGCGGCGTACTCGTCCTGTTCCTCGCGGCTGACGCCGTACTCCTCGGCGACCTTCTCGGCGGTCATCCCCATCTGGAGTTCGCCCATGTTGTAGAGTTCGGCCATCTTGGGGTGGACGTTCGGGGTGTTCTCGCCCATCGGGACGCGGCTCATCGACTCGACGCCGCCCGCGATGATCGCGTCGCGGTTGCCCGCGGCGATCGCGTCGGAGGCGGAGATGACCGACTGCATGGACGAGGCACACCAGCGGTTGATCGTCGTCGCGGGGACGTCCTCGCCGAGTTCGGAGAGGAGGGCGATGACCCGGGCCATGTTGTTGCCCTGTTCGCCGCGCTGCTGGGCACAGCCCCACATCAGGTCGTCGACGTCCTCGCCGGTGAGCCCCGTCTCGGCGAGGATTTCGTCGATCAGCGGCACCGACAGGTCCTCGCTCCGGAGGTCTGCGAAGACGCCGTCTTCTTTCCCCTGTGGGGTTCGCACTGCCTCGACAACGACAGGTGTCTGTGACATACAGTACCGAATGTCCTTCATTAACTTAAATCCGGTACAACTCCCTGGAGCGGGCTGGCGGTTTACAGGCTGTCGAGGCGAATGCCACGGGGCTTGACCCCGTGGATGAAGCCGACACTCCGTGCCACCAACCATTAAGTACAACACACCGGTAATCACTGAAGAAGGAGACGACGGGTGAGTGGTACGTCACGTTCGGTCTCGAAGTCGAGGATAACGCGCTCTCCGAGAAAACCGACGTGGATGACTTGGATGCTGAGGATTGCGTTGGCATCGACCTCGGCATCACCAACTACATCTACACATCAGATGGCGACAGCGTGGACTGACTCGACCTCTCCGACGAATACGAACGACTGCGCCGCGAGCAACGCAGTCTCTCCCGAAAGGAACACGGTAGCAACAACTGGGAGAAACAACGACGCAAGGTTGCCAAAGTCAAGCGCAGAATCAAGCGGAAGGTCGAAGACTTCCAGCACAAACTCACGACGTGGCTCGTCAGGACGTATGACGCCGTGTTCGTGGAGGACTTGAACGTCGCGGGGATGCTTCAGTCCGAGGGGAATGCGCGGAACAAGCAGGACGCCGCGTGGCGCGGGTTCATCGAGATGCTGGAGTACAAGGGCGACCTGTACGGGACTCACATCATCCAAGTGAACCCTGCGGGGACGACCAAGGAGTGCGCCGAGTGTGGTGTCGAGACGGAGAAGCCGTTGTGGGTGCGAGGACACAGTTGCCCAAGTTGTGGGTTCGAGGTGGACAGGGACGCAAATGCGTCGTACAACGTTCTTTCTCGCGGTCTTCAGGAGTTAGGTCTGGGACAGGCCGAAGTTACGCGCGTGGAGACTGCGACCGCTGTGGAAACCGACGAAGACCGCCCTCCGTCGGTTCCTGTAAGTCGCGTCATCGAAACGGGAAGCCTCGGGGTCGTTCGAGAGAGCGAAGCTCTCTCGTGATGATGAGAATCTTCGATTCTCGAACCACTTGACCCCGAGGCGGTTCACGATCATCTCGAGGCTGAAATCGGCGTTTTACCTTGCGGTGTCTCCTTATTACAGTGATACGTTTTGCAGACCATGCGTGATCGAACGACACTGATCGCGGTCGCCCTCGCGGCGTTGCTCGTCGGGTCGGCTATCGGCGTCGGCCTCACGGGCGTGTTCGACGACACCAGCGCCAACGCGGCCAGGCCCGACGATCGGTCGGGATCGCCGCTCGGCGAGTCGTCCGCGGCGACCCTGTCGACCTTCGAGTCCGACGAGGCGTTCGCCGACTACTTCGACGACGATCGATCGGGACTCGTCCGGCCGGGCGAACCGACCGTCGCTCGAACCGGCGGTGACGACGCGGCGTTCGAGGAGGAGGCGGCGGATGAGGCGGAGATGGACGCCGCGGAAGGGGCAAACGGGGCTGACGGGGCGGAGACCGGCGGCGACGCTGGCGGCGGAACCGGCGGCGAACCGCGCCACTCCGAGACGAACGTCCAGGAGGCCGCGCTCGACGAACCGGACGTACTGAAGACCGACGGCGAATCGGTTTACTATTCCGACGTTCGCTACACCCAGCGGTGGGACGAGACGTCCATCGTCGACGTGAGCGAACCGGCGAACCCGGAACGGATCGGCTCGATTCCGCTCTCCGGCACGCTGTTGCTCGCGAACGACACGCTCGTCGTGCTCGGCAACGACCAGGTCGCCGGCTACGACGTGAGCGACCCCGCCGACCCCGAAGAGCAGTGGCGAGAGGACCTCGAGGCCAGGATCGATACCGCCCGCCTCTACGACGGCGACCTCTATCTCGTCCTCGTCGATCGGCCCGGGAGCGACCCGTGCCCGATCGAACCCTACGGCGATCGGGCGATCGAGTGCACCGACGTCGTCCGACCCGACGCGCCGGCGGACGCGGACGTCGTCTACACCGCCATGCGCGTCGACCCCGAGACGGGGGACGTCGACAGCGAGGAGAGCGTGATCGGTTCGCAGTCCCACTCGGCGACGTACGTCTCCGAGGAGGCGATCTACCTCTCGTACACGCGATCGACCTCGGAGTACGACCTGCTGCGATCGTACCTCCTGAGCGAGAACGGGAGCGAGGTGGTCGACGAGTCCGTCCGCGATCGGGTGCGGACGCTCGACGGCCTCGACATCTCCGAGCGAGCGAAGACGGTCGAGCTCCGCGAGATCCTCGACGACCGGTACGGTGGGATGGACGACGCGGACCGCAGGGAGGCCCAGCGGGCGTTCGACGAGGGCCTGGCGGCGTACGTCGAGGACAATCAACGGGACCTCACCCGGACCGGGATCGTCAGGATCGACATCGACGGCGACCTGACGGCCGACGGGAACGGCGAGGTGCCCGGCTACCCGCTGAACCAGTTCTCGCTGGACGAACACGACGACCACGTTCGCATCGCGACGACGATCCCCCGGAGCCACGGCGTCGACTCCGAGAACGACGTCTACGTCCTCGACTCGGACCTCGAGACGGTCGGATCCGTGACGGGACTCGGCGTCGACGAGCGGGTCTACTCCGTGCGCTTCGAGGGCGACGAGGGCTACGTCGTCACCTTCCGCGAGATCGACCCGTTCTACACGCTCGATCTCTCGGACCCGACCGATCCGATCGTCGAGGGCGAACTCAAACTGCCGGGCTTCTCCGAGTACCTCCACCCGCTCGAGGAGGAGCTCGTGCTCGGCGTCGGTCAGGAGGATCGCAAGCCGAAGCTCTCGCTATTCGACGTGAGCGATCGCGACGACCCGATCGAGCGCGACTCGGTGATCCTCGACGACGAGCGCTACAGCGACGTCAGCCGGACCCACACCGCCTTCCTGCAGGACGAGGCCCGCGGCGCGTTCTTCGTTCCGGGGAGCGAGCACAGCTACGTCTTCGGCTACGAGGGCGGCGACCTCGAGGAGGTCGCCCGCGTCGACGTCGGCGGCCGCGGCACGCGCGCGATGTACGTCGGCGACTACCTCTACGTCTTCGGCGAGGACGAAGCGGTCGTCCTCGACCAGACGACCTGGGAGGAGGAGACCCGATTCGACCTGTAACGAGGCGACGCCACGTCCGCTCGCCGCCCGGCGATCCCGGCACCGACCGAGGGGAACCCTTTTGCCGTCCGTTTGGCAATGCCAGTTCATGGACGGAGACGAGCACCCCGATCGGTCGGCCGACGACCGACGGGCGGAGATCGATCGGGACGCGGCGGATCAGGACGGCGACGGAGACGATCGGGATGGAGACGCCGACGACCCGGGACGCGACTCGATCGATGGACGACCGGACGCGACGGACCGGGCAGCGACGGATCAGGCCGGGACGTCTCCTTCCCCGGACGAGAGCGAAGACGCGGCCGCGAACGGCGGCGAAACGACGGCCGCGTCGGTCGACGACGAAGCCGTCGACGCCGAGGGGTCGATGCCTGGTGTGCCGGATCCCGACCCCGAGGAGTCAGACATCCCCGAGGACGTCCGAAAGTACGCCCGGTTCAAAAAGATGGACGGGGCCCAGTACGATCGGGTCAACGAGTTCCTGCGCGATCGGACCTACATCACCGCCCGCGAGTGGGCGATCGCGCGCCTCTGTTCGGACTTTCGCACCGAAACCGGCGTCGAGATGACGAAGATCGGTGAGAACCTGCCGGAACTCGTGCCGTTCATGACGGATACCTATACGCCGCAGGCGGTCAACCAGGCCCGCTCCTCGTTCGAGGAGAAAGTCAGGAAGGCGGGTGCGACCTTCCTCTACGGGGCGATGTGTGACTTCTTCACCGCGGAGGAACTCGACGACGTGATGTACGAGTCGACCGAGGTCGCGAAGTTCCTGCTGGAGGTCGAGGGCGTGGACCTCTCCGTCGAAGAGGAACTCGAGGCCGAAGAACGGATCTCGTCGGTGATGCGGGAGGTTCGCGAGGCGAGCGAGGACCTTCGCGAGCAAGAGACCGAGTAGCGGCGTCCGCGCCGATGGCGATCTGCGCCGTCGCCGGTTCCGTGCCCCCTGTTTCCCGTCGAGAGGTCCGTGGTCGGTGACCCGACCGGGACGTCACCAGCACGAGAGGTGTCTATTCCGGATAGTATATATTTCCCACGTGTCTCGGACCGACGAATGGGCGGGCGGCCGTCGCGTCGGCGGCGGTCGCGCGGTCTGCAGGCCGGTTCGATTACTCCTCGCTCCACGCGCGAACGTCCGACTCCTCGAGGAACAGGGACGGATCCTCGTGGGAGAAGACGAGGCGCTCCGCGGCCGATTCCGGGCGGACGTGAACCAGCAGTTCCTCCTCGGACAGCGCCCGCTCGAGGACCGATCGCGCCGCCGAAATCGAATAGGTCAGCGGGACGATGACCGCCGTCTCGTTCGTCTCGTCGCGCTCGACCGCGATCGCGAACCGCCGATCGGCACCCTCGGCCGGCAGGTAGTAGACGTTCGCCGACCCGAAGCGGCCGTCGTCGCTGTCGACGAGGGACTCGACGAGATCGTACTCGTCCGGCGACACCGTGACGTGCATTCCGGGTCGGTCGTCGTCCGCGACCGGGTCGACGGTCTCGGGGTCGAGGACGACGGCGTCCCAGCCGTTCTCCCGGTACTCGTCGGCGATCGCCGACGCGTCCGCCACCAGTTCGTCCCACTCCGGCGCAGACGTTGGCTCGCGCTTCTCGTCGCTCATCGAGACCGCCTCGCGTCCGGTCGGGTGTGCATACGCCATCGAACGGGACCCGACGGAAAAACAGTGTTCACCGACGGCCGCCGGACGGGTCCGACGGACCTGGGTCCGGATTCGCCGGTCACCGATCGTCGTCCGCGTACTCGCCGACGTCCTCGACGACGATCGAGCCGTGATCGTCCCCGACGAGGGCGGTTTCGACTGCGTTCCGGATCCGCGCCGGATCATTCGGGCCGCCCGCGGCCCGCACGCTCCCGACGGTCGCCGGGGTCAGCGGAACCCCGAGCGCATCGTAGACGTCCGCGAGGGCGCGCGCGAGTTCCTCCCGGTTGGCCACGAGCAGGATGCCGGCGACGAGGGCGGCCCCGCGCCGGACCCGCTGGGCGATCCCGACGACTTTCCGCCGTCGACCCTGCGCGTCGACCGCCGACAGCGAGTGGGTACCCGGACAGAACGCGTCCTCGGGTTCGCCGCGATCGATCTCGAGGTCGAACCCGTCGAGCGCGCGTTCGAGTGCGCCGGTGAGGCGGTCGTATCGCTCGTCGGTCCCTTCCCGGAAATCGTCGATCGGTTCGGCGCGGGCGAACGCGATGGTCGTCTCGCCGTCGTAGGCGACGGCCCGGCCGCCCACGCTCCGTTCGACGGGCGGGAACCCGTGCTCCCGGGCGGCTTTCCGGGCGCGGTCGTACCCGTCGCGGCGCGCGTCTCGGCGGCCGAAGGCCATCTGTCGGTGTGGGACCCAGACCCGGACTGCGGGGTCGCCGTCGCCGGCGACCGAGAGGAGGTGCCGGCTCACGTCGCGATCCGCTTCGATCGTCCCTGCCCGCCCCCGGAACACGTGCATGCCGGGTGCGTTCGTCTCGATGCACCTAAACGCTCCCGGCACGTCCGTGCGGACGACTGTGACGGCCGTCACGCTCCCCGCCCCGCTGTTGACCCAGTACGAGCGGTTCTCGCTCTACAACTCGCCCTACCGCGCCCACGACGAGGGCCGTGCGATCGACCTGTACCCCGGGACGCTCCGCGACGGCAGGACCACCGCCGCGCCGAGTCCCGTCTCCGGGACCGTCCTCGAGACCCGGACCGTGACGGCACCGCCGAAACCCTACGCGCCCGCTCACGATCACCTGATCCTGATCGAGTGCGAGGGACCGGGGGATCTCGCGGGGCTGACGGCCCGCGTGCTCCACGTCGACCCCGCGGTCGCGGCCGGCGATCGGGTCGCCCGCGGGGACTCGCTCGGCACCCTGGTCCGGGCCGGCTTCTTCGCGCCCTGGGTCGACAACCACCTCCACGTCGGCTTCCGTCCGCCCGATCGGAACCCCCACCGAGCGTCGGGATCGCTTCCGATCGACCTCGGGATCGACCTCGAACCGCTCCGGTGGGACGGGACCGGCACCGTCGTCGAAACCGGCGATACCTACGCCGTCCTCGACTCGCCGACCCACCCTGACCCCGGCGAAACCGTCGTCGGCGTCCGCGCGGATCGCGGCGGCGTCCTCGACGGCGGACTCCCGCACTACGATGGTGGCGGTCTGCTCGGTCAGGGCCGCTCGGTCGCGGACGGTGACTCCGTCTCGCTGAACGGCGATCGACTCGGCGTCGTCGACGGCCGCACGATCGCGTGGGACGACGTGACCGTCACCGCGAACGGCGACCCGATCACCGGCCTCTCGCTGTTTTGCGCCCGCGACACCGACTTCGGCGCGAAACTGATCTGTCCCGATCGATCGTTCGACGTCGGCGAGTCGGTCCGGGTCCGGGTCGAACGGGATCCGGAGACGGGCGCCGATCGATAGTCCCGCCAGGTCTCGTTCTGCTCCCCTGTTACTCACGGCGCTCTCGATGGCGTTCTTTCGCCCGCTGGTAGGCGTCGTCCTCGCGGACGCGCTCCCAGTACTCCTCGAACACCAGCGCCGCCGCCCGTTTGTCCTCGTCTGCCCACTGCTGGGGGTCGCGTTCGGTTCCGTCCTCGTCGTACTTGCGGCCGCCCGGGTACTTCGCGTACCGCATCGCCCGCGTATACCCCATCTGGAGGTACTTCCGGGCCATATCCATTCCGGGGAACTCGCCGCGATCGCGGTAGCGCTCGTACCGTTCGTAGATCGCCTCGGCCGACTCCCGGGCCGCGTCCGCGTCTTTGTACGCCCACAGCGGCAGCAGTTCGCTCTTGTACGGTTCGACTCTGAAGACGCCTTCCTCCCCGCGGCCGATCACGTAGGCGTCGGGCCGCTCCCGAAAGTCGACGTCGTACTCCGGTCCGTCGTCCGCCGAGTCTGGCATACGCGTTCGACGGACGCCAGACGAATGAACCTTCGACAACGGGAAACCTGCGAAACGCAGGGATCAAGACCGTCGCTAGCAGACCACGGATCATGAGCGAGGAGCCACCGACGTCGCCGGACGACTTCGACGATCTAGAGGAGTTGCTACAGGGATACATCCGGGAGTATCAGGAGTTCCTCTCCTGGATCGGGACGGACGTCGAAGCGGTCGGTCCCGGCACGATGACGCTCTCGATCCCCTACGAGGAGAAACTGACGAACGTCCGGCCCTACGCCGATTCTGACGCGCGACCGGACATCCACGGCGGCATCGCGGCGACGCTCATCGACACTGCCGGCGGGTTCGTCCTCCGGACCGAACTCGAGAACCCGATCGGCGTGAGCATCGCGACGATCAACCTGAACGTCAACTACCTCCGTCCGGCGACGGGCGACCTCACGGCGACGGCGGAGGTGATCCGCGTCGGCGGGACGGTCGGCGTCAGCCAGGTGACCGTCGAGAGCACGACTCCGGACGGGAAGACGCGCGAGGTCGCGACGGGGCAAGGCGCGTACCGCATCTTCCGACAGGAGTGACCGGCGAACGCCGCGTCTCGTGGCGACTGCCGGTCGTAGGCGACCCGTTGCACGCGGCCCCATCCTCATGCCAGACGATGACCGACGCGCTCACCCCGTTCGACCGACATCAGCCGGAGCCCGCCGAACGCCGTGTCAACCGCGGTCCGGAGGTGACGACCGTGACCCGCCGTAATCGCAATCGCTCCTCCGCCGGGGATGGGGTCGGGGCCGACGCGTTCGCGGACGCGACGACGCTCCACTACGTCGTCGGCAGCGGCGTCGAGGGTGCCACGGGCGAGGCCACCGTGCCGTTCGGCGATCGGGACGACGCCGAGGCGTTCGTCGCCGTCCACGGCGGCGAACTCCGGAGTCGGGACGATCTGCTGTGATCGGACCCGGTGACCGTACCCCCATCAGCCGCAGGAATCCGGCGTGACCGTCGGCCACGGCGATCGAGCGCGGGAACCGCCGTCCTCGTCGTATCAGATCGTGCCGTCGTCAGCCGGCGGCTCGATCGCCCCGTCGTCCGCGTACCCGGAGCGGCGGTACCGACGCCAGAGTCGGGCGTGAACGGAGAGTCCGATCGCCGCGACGAGGCCGAAGTAACAGTAGATGGTGAGTTCGATGTACGCGGGGACCGATTCGAGCATCGCGTGACCGTTCCGCCGCGTCGCCGATAGCAATCGGCCTGAACGGGTCCACGCTCTTTATACAGGGATTCAGCCCGTGACGAACTGCCGGGACTGTTGGCCGGAAATTCCGCTCGCCAGCCCTCGTACGGACTACTGTCCGTCGGTTCCGGCGCACCCGCGGACGGGTCGCGGGTGTACCGGTATAGCAATCCGCCTCACCGGTTCGAGAGCATCCAGAGGCGGAGCGTGAGGTACACCATGACGAAGCCGAACGTGGCCGCGAACAGGTACGCGCCGTCGAGCGCCGCGTACACCAGTGCGATCGCGTTCAGGGCGATCCCGACGACGTATATCGGCCGGAGTCGCCGGGTGTTCATCTGTCGGCCTCCACGCCGATCGTGGCGTTTCCGTTCAGTCCCGTCGCATCGTGACCCGCGACCGCGTCGCGATCCGGATCAGTCGTCGAGTTTGTCCGCCGCCGCCGACTCGTCGTCGGACGAGGCGGCTGGAATCCTGACATACGGGCCCGTAGGAATCCGACGGTGAAAACAGTCGCAGTTCGCGGTCGGCTGCTCACTCCGCCTCGCTCCCGAACGTCAGGTCGTCGCTCTGGACGACCTCGCCGAAGAGGAAGTCGGCGTGGTCGAGCGCGTACTCGTGGTGTTCGTCTTCGATCGCGCCGATGCAGTCCTCGACGAGCAGCGGCCGGAAGTCCCGCAGCCCCGCGCTGCCGGCGGAGTGCAGGACGCATACGTTCGCGAGCGTCCCGACGAAGACGAGGTTCTTGATCCCGCGGGCGTTCAGCCACCCCTCGAACTCCGTCTTCTGGAAGGCGTCGTAGGTGTGTTTCTCGACGACGTGATCCGCCGCCTCGACGGGGAGTTCCTCGACGATCTCCGCCTCCCAGGAGCCCTCGACGACGTGCTCGCCCCAGCGATCGAACTCGTCGTAGTAGTGGGCGTCCTCGAACTGGTCGGGCGGGTGGACGTCCCGCGTGAACACGATCCGGACGCCGGCCTCGCGGGCCCGGTCGACGAGGTCGCGGATCGGTTCGATGACCGCCTCGCTCCCCGGTGCGTACAGCGAGCCGTCGGGGTGACAGAACCCGTTTTGCATGTCGACTACGACGACCGCGGTGCTGTCTGGTTCGAGGTGCATGTGTGATGCTACGGACACGAGCGCAAAAACGTTCCCGCCCGGGATACGATTTGACTGGCCGATTATCGGCCGGTTGATCTTCGCCCGCGTCCGCGAGTTCGTCCGACCGAGGCTCCGCCTCGCGTCGGTGCGTCCGCGACCCCGCTCGGCTTGGTCGGGGTCGCCTATCGGCGGTCTTTTTGCAGTCGCTTCCGTACCGACCGCTAGCTACCGTCCATGAGATCGACGCGTGTCCCGCTGCTCGTCGCGCTGGTCGTGCTGTCACTGTGTGCCGTCCCGCTGTCGGCCGCCGGAGGTGGCGGCGCACCAACGACGGCTGCCAGCATCGAGAGTGTGACGTCTCCCACAGCCGTCGCCGGCGACCACGCCGCGAGTGCCGGCGCGAGCGGGACGATCGATCGGGCCACACCGGTGCCGGCGATCCAGGAGCGCGACGACGATCCCTCGACCGAGGACACGATCGGGTACGTCGAGGGCTACTGGTACGACGACGAGTTGCCCGTCGACGACCGCGAAGACGCCACGGTCGACGACGACGAACTCGACGCGGTCGTCTACCGGGCGATGGCTCGCGTCGAGGTGATCCGGGAGCGGACGTTCGAGGAGGAGGTCGACGTCGAGGTCCGCTCCCGATCGGCGTACCAGGCCGATCAGGAGGACCTCTTTACCGATCTCGGGCCGACGGAACGTCTCCAGGAGAACGTCAACTACGAGGCGCTGTTCATGATCGACGGCGAGACGAACGCGGTCGACGAGGCGGAGACGCTGTACGGCGGTGCAGTCGAGGGCTACTACGAACCGCAGTCGGATCGGATCGTCGTCGTCTCGAACACCCCCGACGAACCCGAACTGAACGAGGTGGTGCTCGGCCACGAACTGGTCCACGCCCTGCAGGACCAGCACTTCGACCTGACGAACTACGATCGGGAGTCGCTCGACGGGAGCAACGCCGAGAACGGGCTCATCGAGGGCGATGCCGTCACGGTCGAGCGGGCGTACGACCAGCGGTGTGGCGCCGAGTGGGAGTGTGCCCTCCCGGCCGACGGGCCGACCGAACTCCCCGACGACGTCAACTGGGGCCTCTACTTCACGATCTACCAGCCTTACGCCGACGGACCCGACTACGTCGCCCACCTGCGCGAGCAGGGCGGCTGGGACGCCGTCGACGAGGCCTACGACGATCCGCCGACCAGCACGTCCGAGGTGATCCACCCCGGCGAGGATCGCGAGCCGGCCACGATCGACGTCGCGGACCGATCGAGCGAGGACTGGGAGCAGCTCGAGATCGACGGCGAGCCGGCGACCGAAACCGTCGGCGAGGCCGGGATGGCCGCGATGTTCGCCGACGGGGCGACCGATCGGGACCGGCCGTCGGTGATCTCCAGGGACGAGTTCCTCGGAATGGGGCTGTCCGGCGGCGAGGACCTCAGGTACGACCAGCCCTACTCCGACGGCTGGGCCGGCGACGAACTGGTAACGTACGTCCCGGCCAACGCTGACGCCGACGGGAGCGACGATCCGAGCGCCGCGGCCGAGGACGCCGGCTACGTCTGGCAGACCGAGTGGGTGTCCGATGCGGAGGCCCAGGCGTTCGTCGACGGCTACCTGCAGCTGCTCGACATCAACGGTGCCGACGCCGTCTCGGATCGCCAGGATACCTACGAAATCGACGACGAGTTCGCCGGCGCCTACTACGTCGAGCAGGACGGCGAGACGGTGACGATCGTCCACGCGCCGTCGGTCGACGCGCTCGACGAGGTAGAGCAGGGTGCCGCACCCGAGGGCGACGATCGGCTCGAATTCGACGACGGTGACGACGGCGACGACGGAGCCGACGAAACCAGCGCCTGGAGCGACGAGATTCCCGGGTTCGGCCCCTCGATCGCCGTCCTGTCGCTGGTGCTCGGCACCCTCGCGGTCCGGCACGGCCGACGCCGGTAACCGTGGCACTTATCCGTCGTCGTTCGAAGGCCACAGTCGATGCGCCGGGCCAGACTCTTCGCGATCGTCGCTCTCGTCGTCCTGTCGGGGTGTACGCTGCCCGGCACGCCGGGCCAGTTCGATCCCGATCGGGACCCCGGTCACGTCGCGGGATACGCCTCCGACGAGACCTTCGCGTTCGATGGAAGTGACGGCCTCACCGAGCACCAGCTCGAGGCGGTCAAGTACCGCGCGATGGCCCGGATCGAGGTCGTCCGCGGGCTCACGTTCGACCGCGACGTCGAACTCGAGGTGATCGGCAGGGACGCGTACCGCGAGCGACGCGCGGGGAGCGAGCCGGCGTCGCAGTTCGACAACGAACTCTGGCGCGGCGCGTTCGTCGTCGACGGCGAGACGGACGTGAACGAGGCGTTCGACGACCTCTACGGTGACTCCGTACAGGGATACTACGTGAACGATCGGATCGTGATCGTCACCGACGACCCCGACGAGATCCGGATCGATCGGCGGACGCTGGTCCACGAACTCGTCCACGCGCTCCAGGACCAGCGCTTCGGGATCGACCGGTCCGGCGAGACGATCGACGAGCGCCGGGCGGAACTCGGCCTGATCGAGGGCGAGGCGAACTACCTGACGCACCTGTACGACCAGCGCTGTGGCGCCGAGTGGCAGTGTCTGGCCGATCGCGAACCCGCTGCGTCCGACCCCCGTCCGTTCAATTTCGGCCTGTTCCTCTCGATCTACGCGCCGTACTCCGCGGGGCCGCCGTTCGTGGCCCACCTCCACGAGACCGGCGGCTGGGACCGGGTCGATCGCGCCCACGAGGCGCGACCGGCGAGCACGAGCCAGGTGCTCGCGCCCGAGACCTACCCGGACGTCGAACCGGTCGGCGTGGAACTCGAGGACCGATCGAGCGAGGACTGGGATCCCGTGACGGACGACGACGGCGAGATCGAGTCGGACACGGTCGGCGAGGCGACCCTGTTCGCGACGCTGTGGGCCAACGGGGTCGTCGATCGCTCGTCGCTCACCACCGGGGCGACCGATCTTTCGCCGTACAACTACTCCGCGCCCGCGACAGACGGCTGGACCGGCGACACGTTCCGCGCCTACGCGGACGGGAGCGATCGAACGGGCCACGTCTGG
The DNA here is from genome assembly GCF_059736495.1 of Halosolutus sp. YCN4. Taxonomy (NCBI): domain Archaea; kingdom Methanobacteriati; phylum Methanobacteriota; class Halobacteria; order Halobacteriales; family Natrialbaceae; genus Halosolutus; species Halosolutus sp. YCN4. The sequence goes on from NZ_JCASSM010000002.1 coordinate 563,389, forward strand.
CGCCTCTCGTGGGAGAGCGAGGCGGACGCCGAGGCGTTCGCCGACGCCTACCGCGACCTGCTCGCGGCCAACGGTGCCGGGCGGGTCGACGACGGCGTCTACCGGATCGACGACGGCGACTCCTTCGCCGGCGCCTACCGCGTGACCGTCACCGGCGATCGGGTCACGATCGTGGGCGCGCCCACCGTTCCGGAACTCGACGAGATCTATCCCGCCGGCGATGCAGCTACGACCGCGTCGATCGCACCCACCGCTTCCGGCAGCGGATCGCCGATCGGCGCCTCGGTCGGGAGCGCCGGATCCGCCCCGCGCGCCGCGGCAGACGGGTAGCTTTTTTGTCTCCGGTCGGAAACCGTCTGTATGTCGAATCCGTTCGGAACCGTCACGTCAGACGCTATTCTCGAGGGATCTGCGACCGACGCCTACTTCGAGCGCACCCGAGCGACGCTCGAACACGCGGGGAAGAACCCCCACGTCGTCGCGGAGGTGACGTCGGACCAGTTCTCGACCGGTGCGTTCCAGGTCTTCACCGGGGTCGAGGACGTCGCCACCCTCTTCGAGGGTCGCAACGTCGATATCGACGCCCTGCCCGACGGGCAACTGTTCGACGGCGGCCCCGTGATGCGGATCGAGGGCCCCTACCTCGAGTTCGCCGAACTCGAGACGTCGTTGCTCGGCTTTCTGTCCCAGCCAAGCGGGTTCGCGACCGCGGCGCTCGAGGCCCGCCTGGCCGCGCCCGACTCGCTCGTGCTCTCGTTCGGCGCCCGCCACGTCCACCCGTCGATCTCCTCGATCGTCGAACGCGCCGCCCTGCTCGCCGGCCTCGACGGCTTCTCGCACGTCGCGGCGGGGGAGATCCTCGATCGCGAACCGGGCGGGACGATGCCCCACGCGCTCATGTTCTGCTTCGGCGAGGGAAACCAGGCCGACGCGTGGCGGGCGTTCGACGAGGCCGTCCCCGAGGAAACTCCCCGAATCGCGCTGGTCGACACGTTCTGGGACGAGGTCAGCGAGAGCCTGCTGGCCGCCGAGACGCTGGGCGACGACCTCGACGGCGTCCGCATCGACACCACGAGTTCGCGCCGCGGCGACTTCCGGCACATCATCCGCGAGGTGCGCTGGGAACTCGATTCGCGCGGGTACGAGGACGTCGACATCTTCTGTAGCGGCGGCCTCGGCCCCGACCAGCTCCGCGACCTGCGGGACGTGGCCGACGGCTTCGGCGTCGGCGGCCACATCACCGATCGCGATCCGATCGACTTCAGCCTCGACATCGTCGAAATCAGCGAGGGATCGGAAGCTCCCTCGAGCGGTCGGACGCAGTCCGGAAACGGGGGCGAACCGGTCTCGAAGCGCGGCAAACTCTCGGGCGTCAAGGAAGTCTACCGCACCCCCGACGGCGGCCACCACGTCACGCTGGCCGATCGTGACGGCCCCGAAGACGGCGACCCGCTGCTCGAACCGCTCGTCCGCGACGGCGACGTCGTCCGCGAGTTCGACCTCGACGCGGCGAGCGATCGGTGTCTGGCCGACGCGGAGGCGGTCGGCTTCTCGGACCAAGAGTAGGGGCTCGTCGCCTCAGGCCCGTGTCTTCCGGGGGTCCGCGGTCGTCGAGATGCGACAGGTACGATCGAGACGGTGGTGCGACGTGCCCCTCACCGGTCGGGATCGGTACCGTAATCGTGAGACGAAAACAGCGTTGCTAGACCTGCTCGACGCTCCCGTCGGGATCGCGTTCGCGGAACACCTGCCCCTCGAACAGCGTGACGACCACGTCGTCGTCCTGCCAGGCCGTCGGCGGGAGACCCGCCTTCCGACAGGTCCGATCGAGATACTCGCGGGCGCTCCAGCCGTTCTCGACCGGGACGGTCGGGTAGAGCCAGCCGCTTTCGCCGCCGCCGTCGATGGCGACCCCGTGGGTGCCGAGTTCGAGGTCCGCCAGCGGATCGTCCGTCAGGACGACGTTCCTGACCGCGCAGACGGAGACGGTGAGGTTCGGGAGTTCCGAGGGACTGACTTCCGAGCCACACGAGTCCCCGCTCGCGGCCTCGATCGCCGCGTCGACGATCACGTGACCGAGCTGTTCGCCCGACCGATAGCCGCCGGCACAGCCGCGCAGGCTGCCACGGCCGCGGGTCGATTCGAGGCGCACGAACGCACCGGTGCGCTCGTAGAAGGCTTCGCGCATGCTGCCCGGTTGTTCTCGTTGCCCGTGTTCTACGTAGGATTCGACGGACTCGCGCGCGAGTTCGACTGCGCGCGCGCCGTCCTCGAAGGAGAGGTCGACGCCCTGTCGCTGGGACATACAGGTATACATAGGAATAGTCGTCCTAAAACGCTTCCATTCGCTTCGCGATCGGACCCCGACGCCGCTCGGGGAATTAATTCGCCGTTAATCACCCCGAGAACTGGATGCGGGGGCGGCCTCAGACGATCCGCGTCAGGGTCGTCGTCGGACCCGATCGCCGACGAACGCGACTTCTCACTGGCACCCCGCCCCGGCCAGTTGCGCCGCGCCCGAGACCCCCCGCGATCACTCCGCTATGCGGCGGGACGACGCGGCCGTCCAGCATGGGAACGGAGCACCGGATTTCATCGGCCGCTGTGACGACCGAGGCCGACCGCGAGGGGAGTCCACGCCGACGCCGACGAACGTCCCGTACGATCGGGGGACTTATTCGGGTCTGGTTCCTACGATCGATGGGAGAGAGAGCCTGGCTGCCGCGATGATCGTGCCGGCAACGGCGCGATCACCGAGCGTGGTCCACCCCTTCGGGATGCGCCACGCGCCAACGTTGCCCGACTCTCCGAGTCGCGCAACGCTCACAACGTGAACCGTCCCTTCGGGACGCTTCACGCCCGCGAGGAAAGTCCCCCCACCTGTTCGGGCAGGTGACCGGGCGCAAGTCCGGAGCGGGAGACCGCTGGCTCTGGAACAGAAACGACACGTCTCGGCCCGATCGATGACGCGTGCGAACCCGACCGCAAGGAAGGGGAGTTGACCCGCGGAGAGGCCGTAGTCGAGTCTCGTGGTTCGACGCCACGGACCGTGTTTGTCACGGTCGGCTACGGAGAGACGGCCGAGGAGCGATGGAACGGCGAACCCTCACCGGTGCAAGTCCGCGCCGTGGTAGCCCGAACGCCCCGCGGCGCAGCCGCGGACGGCGCGGACGCTCAGCCGAATGCCGGGACGAACAGAAGGGGGCTTACTCCTCTCACCCAGTTTTTCGTCGCCGAGCGACGGCGTTGTCGATCGGGCAGATTTGAACACGCCGAGACGTTCCGGGTCGCTCACTGCGTTCGCTTCCCGGGCTGCGACTCGTCTGCTCAAATCTCCGCGTTGGAGTGTTATACCGACGCAGACGCCTCGCTACGCTCGGCGTTGTTGCGTCGGTGAAAACGTCCTGACGGAGTCCAACGCGAACGCAGTGAGCGTTGGGCACGTCAGGACCGAACGCAAAAGCGGGCGCTGAGCAATGCGAAGCGTCCGCGATAAGTGAGCGTCCTGACGGAGATTTGAACTCCGGTCCCTGGCTCCGCAAGCCAAGAGGATAGTCCACTACCCTATCAGGACTCATCTCTTCGTAGCCGCGTGGACATTAAAGCCCTTTCGAAAGCATCCCGATCGCGCCCCGCGAATTCGATCGTGTGAGACACTGTCGAGAGTGTCGAAGTACTCGGGGTCCGTCCGCACCGCAAACTGCCGCCGTCCCGCTCCCGGTAGCGAATCCGGAACCGCATCTCGGGTATCCCGGCGATCGCGATCGTCCGGACGTTTAAATACGGAGGGGCGCTCAAACCGGGGCATGCTCCCCTCGCGTGAGCCCCGACGAAGGACGGTCCGGAGGCGACGTGGCCGCGATGCCGGTCTCGACTTCTGTACCCGTACGACGGCCGTCGAGAGCGATCGCGGTGGGTCGTCGCGACACCGAATGGACAACGCTTATGCGCGGGCTACGCATGCACGAGCATAGAATGAGCGACATCGAGGGTGTCTACGAGGATCTCGAGGCCGACGTCTCTCTCGAGGAGTTTCGCGAGGCGGTCGAGGCCAAAGTCGAGCAGATGGGGGGACTGGCGGACGAGGAGACGGCGGCGATGCTCGTCGCTCACGAACTCGGCGAGAGCGAGGTCGGCGGCGTCGCCGACGTCGAACCCGGCATGGAGGAAGCCAAGTTCGTCGCCAAGGTGACGAGCATCGGCGAGGTCCGGACGTTCGAACGCGACGGCGAGGACGAGGACGGGCGCGTCGTCAACGTCGAGGTCGCCGACGAAACCGGGTCGGTCCGCGCGGCCTTCTGGGACGAGCACGCCGAGGCCGCCACGGAGGAACTCGAGGAGGGCGACGTCCTGCGGATCAAGGGCCGCCCCAAGGACGGCTACAGCGGCGTCGAGGTCAGCGTCGACGACGTCGAACCGGATCCGGACACCGAAATCGACGTCGCGGTCGCGGACACTCACACCGTCGAGGACCTCTCGCTGGGCCTCTCGAACGTCAACCTCGTCGGGCTCGTCCTGGATACCGACGCCGTGCGCACGTTCGATCGGGACGACGGTTCCGAGGGGAAGGTCTCGAATCTCACCCTCGGCGATTCGACCGGTCGCGTGCGCGTCACGCTCTGGGACGAGCAGGCCGACACGGCCGAGGATATCGAGGCCGGCACCACCGTCGAGGTCGTCGACGGCTACGTCCGCGAGCGCGACGGCTCGCTCGAACTGCACGTCGGGAACCGCGGGGCGATCGAGGAGGTCGACGCGGACGTCGAGTACGTCCCCGAGACCACCCCGATCGAGGACCTCGAAATCGGCCAGACGGTCGACATCGCGGGCGTCGTTCGATCGGCCGATCCCAAGCGCACGTTCGATCGGGACGACGGCTCCGAGGGCCAAGTCCGGAATATCCGCGTCCAGGACGCGACGAGCGACATCCGCGTCGCGCTCTGGGGCGAGAAAGCCGACATCGACGTCGGGCCGGGCGACGAGGTCGCGCTGGCCGACGTCGAGATCCAGGACGGCTGGCAGGACGACCTCGAGGCCTCCGCGGGGTGGCAGTCGACGGTCACCGTCCTGGATACCGACTCGGCCGGCGACGACTCGGCCGCCGAGAGCGGCGGAGACGGCGCGAACAGCGGTCTCTCGGCGTTCGCGGACGACGGAAATGGCTCGGAGTCGGCGACCGCCGACGGCGCGGACGAGTCCGGATCGACGACCGACGCCGACGGCGCGAGCGACGCCGACGACCCCGCGAACGGCGAGGAGATCGAGTTCACCGGCGTCGTCGTCCAGGCCGGCGACCCGGTCGTGCTTGACGACGGCGAGACAACGATGAGCGTCGTGACGGACGCGGACGTCGGCCTCGGCGAGGAGGTAACCGCCCGAGGGGTCGTCCGCGAGGGTCGTCTCGAGGCGAGCGACGTGTTCTGAGGGCGCGAGCAGGCCGATCGGCCGATTAGGAAAAGCGTTAAGGGACTCAGCTTCGCGTATCTGTACATGAACGTCGAACTCCCGTTCGCCCCGGTGGATACGATCATCCGGCGGAACGCGGGCGATCTTCGGGTGAGTGCCGACGCGTCGAAGGAACTCGCAACGCGGATCCAGGAACACGGGAGCGAGCTCGCCATCGAGGCCGCCGAGCGAGCGACCGCAGACGGGCGCAAGACGCTGATGGCGGAGGACTTCGAGGTCGAACAGGTCGTCGACAAGGACGACCTCGAACTCCCCGTCGCACCCGTCGACCGGATCGCACGGCTCGAGATCGACGATCGGTACCGCGTCTCGATGGACGCCCGCGTCGCGCTCGCGGACATCCTCGAGGACTACGCGGACAACGTCGCCCGTGCGGCGGCGATCCTCGCCCACCACGCCGATCGGCGAACGATCACCGAGGCCGACATCGAGACGTACTTCTCGCTGTTCGAGTGAGATGCGCTTTGGCTACAGCGAGCTCTGTCTCGCACACGATCCCGGGTCGCGCCACCCCGAGTCGCCGGACCGGCTCCGCGCGATCCGCGAACGGCTGAAGCGGAAACACGGCGTCGAGTACGTCGACAGCGCCCCCTCCGACGTCGATCGGCTGGCGACCATCCACGACCGCGACTACCTCGAGTCGGTCAGGGAGTTCTGCGCCGAGGGCGGCGGAAGCTGGGATCCCGACACGAGCGCCGTCGAGGAGACCTGGGACGCGGCCCGCAAGAGCGCCGGGCTGGCCTGCTGGGCCGTCGACGAGGCGCTCGACGGGGCGACCGGCCGGGAGACGCCGTTCTCGATCGGCCGACCGCCGGGCCATCACGCGATCGAAGACGACGCGATGGGCTTTTGCTTCGTCAACAACGTCGCGGTCGCGGCCCAGTACGCGCTCGACCACGACGACCACGACGTCGAGCGGGTCGCGATCGTCGACTGGGACGTCCACCACGGCAACGGCACCCAGGACATCTTCTACGACAGGGACGACGTCTTCTTTGTCTCGCTCCACGAGCAGGGGCTGTATCCCGGCACCGGTGCCGTCGACGAGACGGGCGAGGGCGACGGTGCGGGGACGACGATGAACCTCCCGATGCCGGCCGGCACCGACGACGTCGAGTATCTCGCCGCGTTCGAGGGGCCGATCCGGGACGCGCTCACGGCGTACGATCCCGACCTCCTGCTCGTCAGCGCGGGGTTCGACGCCCACCGCCACGACCCGATCTCGCGGATCCGCCTCACGACCGAGGCCTACGCCCTCATGACCGATCGGCTGCGCACGCTCGCCGACGAGACCGACGCCGCGTTCGCGTTCGTCCTCGAGGGCGGGTACGGACTGGACGTGCTCGCCGATAGCGTGGCCATCGTCCACGAGACGTTCGACGGCCGAGAGCCGATCGAACCCGGGGCCGACGTGAGCGAGAAGGCCGAAGAGGCGATCGAGGCGGTCGTCGAGGAACACGATCTCGACGTCGACCTCGAGTGACTCGGACGACGCGATCGAGTATCTTCCTCAGGGTACCGGTTCGAAATAGGCCGCGAGTTCCGACTCGAACTCGGGCAGCAGTGCCGTCACCTCCTCGCCGACCAGCACGTCGTACGCGTCCTCGAGCGTCGTCTCGACGTGGGCCCCGAGGCCAACGTCGAAGAGCCGAGCGCTCGCGACGAACTCGCGGGCGGTGGTGAACTCGCGAGGTCGTTCGGTAACGTACCGATCCTCGGCGATGAACGGCCCGTAGGCCTTCGGGTCGTCGGCGTAGGCCTCGTAGAACCCCTCCGCGTGGTCGCGGACGTGGACCGGGGGCCCGCTGTGGCGTTCGACGGCTGGGCGTTCGGCGACGGCGAGTTCGACGAGGAGGACGGCCGTCTCGTCGGCGAACGTCGCGGCCCGGAAGACGTCGAAGCCGCGGTCGTCGAGTCCGTCGGTGACGCCGTCGAGGGACTTGCGCAGTTGCGGATAGAGCTGATCTTCCACGAGGTCTGGGGCCTCGAACCGGATCGCGATCGGCGTCGTTCCCCGACGGTCGACGTGCGCCCGGAGGTCGGCGGCGTCGATCGGGTCCGGCGTCGCGGGTTCGAAGTGATCGGCGGACGGGTCGGCGAGGAACTCGCGGGCGTAGTGCTGGAGTCGGGCGACGTTCTCGGCCGCACAGACCGCCGCGACGTTTCGCTCGGGATCGGTGGGATCGATGACGACGAGCGGATCGTCGAACTGACGGTCGGCGTCGCCGCTTTCCGGCCCGTGATCTTCGGGATCGAGTTCCACCGGCGGCTGCCAGTCGGCCGCGGCCTCCAGCAGCGATCGGAAGCCGCCGTACTCGAGGACGAGCAGTTCGGTCAGGTAGCCGCTGAACCCCCGGGTCCGGAGGTCGCTGCCGTACGCGCCGATCCCCTTCAGGAACTGCTTCGCGAGTCGCACGTCGTCCGCGAGAGCGTCGTCGAGGCGCTCCTGGAGGTACTGCGTGTGAAACGGGGTGCGATCGACGGCCGATCGGATCTCGGTCGCCGACTCGAGCCGGAAACAGGGGACGACGTCAACGTCGAACCCTTCGACGGTCCCTTTCACGTACGGGTGTTCGGCGTACTCCTCGTGGCCCTCCGGGAGGGTCTCGTGGCCGACCGCGAGGCCGTACCGTTCGAGAGTTTCCCGATCGAGGTCCGGCGGGAACCGCACGAAGATGTCGATGTCGCGATCGCCGCTGATCCACGTGTTCCGGGCGGTCGAACCGACCTGGACGACGTCGGCGTCCGGACAGCGCTCGGTCGCGGCGGATTCGGCGCGCTCGAGCAGTCGATCGGCGACCGATCGGAGCCGGCGGCGTTCCTCCGGGTCGGGGTCGATGCGATCGCGCACCGCCGCGACGACCGACTCGACGTCGGCCGGGGCCGACTCGCCGTCGTCGCGATCGGCGTCTCCGTCGCTCTCGTCACTCATTGGCGGTGGTACTCGCGCACCGAGGGAAAGTGTGTCGAACACGGGCACGGGGCGGAGAAAACGAAAGCCCTATCAAATACACCCCACTACCAAAAGATGAGCCGAAGTAGCTCAGATGGTAGAGCACCTCGCTGTTACGGTGATTCAGGTCATCTGATCGCCGCAGATACGAGGTTGTCCCAGGTTCGAGTCCTGGCTTCGGCGCTTTTACGGAACCGACATCTCGAGAGGAGCGATAGCGCCGAGCGGATCCAGTTTCCGTAACCGCGAGGCGAGGCGGACTCGAACGGCCACAGAAGCGCGGGCGGGCGACGGCCGCGATCGCCGTCTGCGCGGATGTGGGCCACGGGGTGGCCGGTCTCGAGGCGAGCGCGTCGATCCGGGGGAGCTATTATCGCCCTTCGGCGACGACGTACGCCCATGGCAACGGATCGACGCGATCGCCGGAGTACAGACGACCACGGCCACGACGTCATCGACCCGCTCTACGTCGGGATCGTCACCGTCTCGACGTCCCGCGCCGCCGCCGATGACCCGGACGACCCGGGCGGCGACACCATCCAGGAGTGCTTCGAGGCCGAGGGCCACGAGATCCGTGAGCGCGTGCTGGTCCGGGACGACTACTCCTCGATCCGCACGGCAGTCCGGAGCCTCGTCGCCCGCCGGGACATCGACGTCGTCCTGACGACCGGCGGCACCGGGGTGACGGCCGACGACGTCTCGCCCGAGGCGACTTCGTCGCTGTTCGAGCGCGACCTGCCCGGCTTCGGCGAACTGTTCCGATCGCTCTCCTGGGAGGAGGTCGGGACGCGTGCGATGGCCTCGCGTGCGACGGCCGGCATCGCCGTCGACACACCTGTCTTCTGCCTCCCCGGGAGCACGGGCGCTTGCGAAACCGCCTGCGAGGAGTTGATCGTTCCCGAGGCACCTCACCTGGTGGGGCTCGCGACCCGACATCAGCAGGAGGCGACGGACCAGTCCCTCTCGGCCTTCCAGTCGGAGTAGTCCGCCTGACCGAACCAATTCGGGGGCCGATCGCGGGGCCCAAAGCGCGGCCGGGCGGTCGTCGTTTCGCTCGTCCGGACCGTTCATCTGCGCCGCACTGGCCTTTATTGACATTGCGGGGCTAGGTACACCCGTCATGTGCCACTGCTTCGAGGACGTCCGAAACCTGTCAGCGGCGGAGCGAGAAGAGATACTCGATTCCCACACGCGCGAGGAACTCGAGGCCGAACTGGACACGGCGGAACTGGACGCACTCGAGGGTCCGGCATAGATCGGTGCCGATCGGCGGACAGTAAGCGTTAATTATCGTTCGGCGTGTTCGTATTTCGTACGGGCCCTTAGCTCAGTCTGGTAAGAGCGCTCGGCTCATAACACGGTCGTACGATCGTGAGTCCGTGTGGGATACCGAGTGGTCGATGGTTCGAATCCGTCAGGGCCCATTCGCAAAAAACCCGAAGCGTGGCCGAAACGAATTCGGCCGGTAATCGGGGCCTCATACACTCGGGAATCCTGTTTTCTCATTCAGGAACACCCCTCTCAAAACCTGAACCGAACCAGCCACTGGTTCCGGGTCGTCGCCGTCCTGCGAAATTCGTGTCCGAAACGGGGTGGTCGGCGTGACGGCCGCGCAGTGGTCTCCCGGTGATCGATCGACGTGCGAGCACTGCGGTGCGCATGTCACCGATCGGTTTCGTCGCGTCTTCGGTGACGATCGCGATCGGGCCCACCGCTGTGGCGAGTGTAACTCCGACGCTCGACTGAGCCGCGGTTCTGCCGCTGGCGTCGACGTCCCGGTCCCGGACCCGGAGACGAGTCCCGGCCGCCACGGAGGTGAGGCCGATGCGTGACGGACTGTTCGTGCCGGCGAGTCGGCTGTACGATGTCGAGAGTCGGACGCCCACAGCCCATTCAGCCCATCAGGCAACCGATGAGCAAATTCGGCAGGCGATCGAGAAGCAAGAGCGAGCGATTCGAACCGATGGCGGTTGCTCTATCGACAGTGCCGAACGGAGCAAGAAAATACCGTCCGGAACTCCGTTCTCTGCTTACAGCGGGAGCGACCACTCGTGTCTACAGTTGGCACAACGGAAGCCCGCCGTTGCTATCCCGTCGACAACGTATTTTTCGAGTAATTCCCCCAGTCCCTCGTCGCATTCAGGGCAACAAGCGTTCATCGGCATCCCGTCTAGCGACGAGACGGGGTTAACTCCAATTCCCAATTGTATAGGTGTCCAAAATAATGAACGACCTTGCGATGCTGTCCGGTCACGGCACGCGGAAACTGAAGATTCGTCTTCACAATCTGAGAGTTCCACCCGAAGCGAGGGGGTTCACCGATGAACCGTCTCGTCGAATCAAACGAATGCGAGCGGTGCGGCGATCGCGTCGATGGACTTCGGCGACTGTGTTAATCGAGTTCGACGAGAGCGGTGACCCGCAGCGAGTCCGGGTCGACACGATCCTTTCCGAACTAAAAGCCAGCAGCTTCGAGAACGTCGCGACGATCGCCACCGAGGCGCTGGAGAAGTGGTCGAAGTCGGATAACGATCCGGCGGTCCTCAGCGGGACGCGGATGACCTGGAAGACTCCCGGCGGCGGCACCCAGGAAGGCTTCGTCGGCGTGATCGCCGATCGCTGAAGCGGCCTCGGTAGTGGCAACACTGTTCTGACCCCGTGTTTCGGCAATTCTGATTGTCTTATAACGGTGACTGTACAATTCAGGTTGTAGTTCTCGCCTCGTGGGCGGGGTCGGCGGCGCGATCGCTGCCGCTCGTCCGACCGGCGAGTATCGCGGCACCTGCGAGCCGCCCGCCGCGATCGTGCCGATCGTGGCCGCGCCGGTCCCGACGCGCCGCATGAACTTGCACCGGCCGTGGTCGTCGCCGGCGTCCTGGAGGCGATGGGCCGTGGGCTATGGGCCGTGGGCCGATTCGTCCTCGAGGCGCTCGTCGCGATCGTTCGGGTTGTGTAGTTCGCGTTCCATCGAGATCACCCCACGTACGAGATCCAGACGGTTGCGCCCGAGACGTACAGGAGTGCCATCAGCTGGGTCAGATCGTGCCAGAACATGAGCGATTCGATCGCCGGGACGAACACGACCGCGACCGGCAGGAGCATCGCCACCAAGATCGCGCCCAATTCGTACCCCTCGTGACTCGTCTCGTCGTTCATCACGTTGGTTCCCAGTACCCACGCGATCGCGAAGACCGAGACCAGGAGCGCGACCGAGATGTCCGCGCCCCGACAGTTCAGATCGGCTCCGTGACGTCGTAGCTCCCGAAGACGTTGATCCCGAAGGTGAACACGCCGAAGATCATCGACGCGAAGATCGGGACCAGAATCAGCGAGCCGACGTCGATCAGGTCCACCTCGTTCTTACTGCTCGGTGCGAAGTTGCCGAAAGTCGTTCTCGTTGCCATAGTGCAACGACGGCGGTGACATCCGATCGCGCAAAAAATGTCAGCAAAATCTAGGTCATCCCTTGGTGAAGCTGATAGTCACCAACATTTATACCAAGGCGAGTTGCCCGCCGGATATGGCGTTGAACAAACTCCGACAGTTAGACCAGAACTCGGCCGGGATCACGCTCCCGAAAGACGCCCTCCGAATCGAGGGACTTCTCGACGAGAACGGGAAACTCGACGGCGAACCCCACGTCCACATTCGGCACGTCGACGAGGGAGAGTGGACGCTCGAACTCGTCGAAGAGATTCACACCTGACCGCAGTACTGTTTCCGCGATCGGCCGGTGTAGAACCTGTTCGCTCCACGTGCGAACATACCGTGGAAGATTCTACTAGTTTCAGATGATGTTCAGCGAGTCGTGCTGAATACAGAGCGCGTATCTTGCCCGATGGTCGGTCTGTTCGGATTGCTGTTACCGGTTGATACAGAAATTTCAGTACACAATGTGTGCCGGCTCTCATGGGAGTCGCCGGTTTCTCTTCACGTTACGTAAAACGCTGATTTTAGTTAACGACCCGACTATATCGCAGAAGTACCAATATTGTATAGATGAGTATACTCCGACGACGATTCATGCAGGCGGTTAGCGCATCGTCAGCAATCGTGATCGCTGGCTGCATCAGCGATACCTCCCCAGAGAACAACCCCGAGAACAGCAACGGCGATGATGATGGGAACACCGACGACGATGCTGAGAATGACGACGGTCCCACTGATGGTGACAAGGACCAGTCCCCAGAGTTGACAGGGTACACAGTGAGTGAGCATGCTGTGACGCCAGCTGTTGAACACCTGTCCGACATGGATGCCTGGGGTGTGTTCGTCGGGAGTGAAACAGTGGCCGAGGAGTACTTCGGGAGTGTCGACGAGGACGGCGCTGAGGAAGTGCAGGAGTTCGTTGACGAGACAGACTTCGAGGCTGGTGACCACCTCCTCTACGTGGAGGCGTACGCACCGCAGACGTGCTATGAACTCATTCTTGATGGTGAGCCGGAAGTCGCGGAGAACGGCCTGCCGAATGTTGAGATGGAGGTGAATCGGACCAAGCCAGACGATGAGCCATGTGGGGATGCAATGACGGCTGTTGACCTGCTCGCTCGCCTCTCGTTTGATTTGGACGACGGAGGCCCGGCAAACATCATCGAAGTCACGGTCACCGAGCACCGCGATGACCCCGAAGAATTAGCGATTGAAACCGACCGGTGAGATCATCCGGAGGATGGCCGAGAAACTGGACAAGGGCACGGTACTCATCGTCTCTTCCACTTTTTTTGGCCTTGTTGAAACCCTCAATCGGTGATAGGTTTCGGCGATTCTACTAAATACAACGCGCGAATGCGGTACAGATTGGCGCTCACTTGGAGAACAGTTCAGTTGCTCAGTACCGATAAGAGAGCAGACGATACACCCCCGACTGTGGGCCTATTGGCTAAAACTGCCGTTTGAGTCTACAGGTCATTTATTGGATTCTCCGACTACTGTCCCATATGGAACGACGCACGGTTGTCAAGCTGCTCGGTGCAGTCGGTAGTCTTGGAATCGGCGCAGTCGGTACGAATGCCCTCGCAGCGCCATCAACAATCAAAGGGACGGTCGAAGCCAAGTCGATTACGGGCCGGGGTGGTGACGAGAGCCACACCGTATTAGCACACGAAGGAACACTCAACGTCGACGATGTCGAGTACCGAGACGACTTCTCCGACTGGCGGGACGTAACAGTTGACGACGCTCTTGCCCGCCAGTTTGAGACTGACTACGAGGATGTCTACTACAATCTGCATATCTCCCACGAGACACCAAACAGGAAGCAGAACGTGGCAGCAGGTGAATCGTTGGCTTATCGGACCGACCGCACGCTGTTCAATAGCGTGCAAATCGGCACCGCGGTGCCTTTCAAGCCGACAGGTGCAGACGTACCGCGCATAGATTCTCTTGAGTGAGCCCGTGAGACTGCTCGGCGGCTCACAGCTATAGAATCGGGCCACCAACGTCGACAGCAAGGATCGAACTACCCGTTCAGTTAGTGTGCGAATTTGGCGTTGATACTTCCACCATCGATCGGAAATGTTAACGGAGTCATACTAAATACAGAGGACATGTACAGTAACTTTCTTTCATCGTATTTCAGAATACAGATGGCAAAATCGGGTGCCCAACATTGATTTCTTGGCCTGCGGTACCCCCGTACGATGGTTCAGGGCGGCCCGCTCGTTCAAATCGGTATAATTCTCATCTCAATACTGGGTCTCTGGATCGGCGCGCGGCTCCTCGTTGATGCTGTCGTTCGATTGGCTCGGCGGTTCGGCCTTTCGGATCTTACGATCGGACTGACGATCGTCGCAATGGGGACATCGACACCGGAACTCTCAGTTTCGGTCGACGCTGCGCTCAAAGGGCTGGGTGATATCGCGGTTGCGAACGTCCTTGGTTCGAACATCTACAATCTGGCGTTTATTCTGGGGATCATTTCTATGGTAAAAGTGATCCCAATCACAGAATCATTCGTGTATCGTAACGGCGTTGCGCTGCTGGCAAGCACGCTCATCGGTGGATTTGTGATTTTCGACCTCCGGATCACGAGGGTCGAAGGTGTCCTCTTAGCGGGGTTGTTCGCCGTCTACACGGTCTATCTGCTTCGGGCCAACCAGACAGAAGGAACCACGAATCAACCACTCGAAGGAGGTGTGACTCGCCCAGTGACCGAGCAGATGACGTTCCGTGGGCGAGATATCGTGTTTCTCGTGGGTGGGTTAACGCTGGTGCTGGTGAGTGGCGATTACATGGTGGTGGCCGCCTCGGAGCTGGCCCGGGGCGTCGGCATCTCCGAGTGGGTCATCGGCGGGACGATCGTCGCAGCGGGTACCTCGACACCGGAGTTCGCCGTCTCGCTGGTGGCGATCCAGCGGGGGAGTCTCGGCGTCTCTGTCGGTAACGTCGTCGGCAGTAACATCTACAACCTCACGGGAATCATGGGCGTTGCAGCAGTCGTTAGTCCCCTCGTTGTGAGTGCCACGGCACTGGAGACGCTGGCATGGCTGGCTGGCATCACGCTATTGATGGTCGCTGCCCTCTGGACGGGAAGAGTACTCTCCCGTTTGGAAGGTGCATTATTCGCCTTCTCTGAAGTTGCTCGGTGGATTCTGGGTATCCTCGGGTAGCGCGGATAACTGGTTTATAAACCTGGATGACTGCCTCTCCACCAACTGTCGGCCTCCCGGTACTGAATACAACCTCTGGGTCGTGTTTAGATGCGGAAACAATCGGCTCTCACGCGTTGTTCTCTACGTACGAAACTGGACCGTGAGGTGGTCACCACCGTATTCTGGTTAGACGAAGGGACTCCTGACTCGTCCATTCAGGAGCGTCTAAACAAGGCCCAACCTCTGTATTCAGCACGGTGTTCTTGGCCGTTATCAGAGGTATTGGCTGCCTTTGCGGTAACTGCTTGACCTGTATGTAACGTTCGCTGGGGTCAACACAATCGGTACGCGAACCGTTCTATGACACCCTCCGCTCTCCCCCCAATCGGTTACAGGTAAATGAACCTCACCAGCAATATGACGGCACCGAAGATCGCTACAATCACCCCGCAATCTCGTACGTACGAAACCCTCTTGCCACCGGGGTCAACCTCCTGCCTCGGGCGCTGATTTCTTGTTGATTCTATCGCCTCACCCAATTTCGTCATTTTGTATGGCCAGATAATTCCGATAGTTCCCATAATTAGACAGTAAGTTCCAAGAAAAAACAAGGTGATCTCCATGAGTTAACTCCAACTATATTTACATATGTGGCTTTTGATCTCCCACTCGGTGGTGATTGGTTGTCCTGTGCTGACCGCAGAGAGTTCTGAACCGATCACTCTCTGAGGGTGTCAACAGAGTCGACGACGAATACCGATCGTATCTTGGCGATCGCAGCACGATAGACAACGGCCGCAATCTCGACGTTGTCTCCGTTCGATGGGCCCGATATCCATCGTGACTTGCGGTTTCGGTTCCACGAAATCGGGACAATAACCATTATACTACCTTGACACGTTCATCAGACATGGCCGATCGGGACGCGCTCGTCACCGAGCAAGACCTGGCGCACACCTACGACGGTGGCGTGTACGACGACGCCTGGATGGCAGTTCGCGAGTATCGCGACGTCGCCCGGTACCAGTCCGAGAACCCGGACGAGGGGTACACCGCGATCGCGAACGCGCTCGACCTTCCCCAGGGCCGGGTCCGGTCCTGGACCGACGGCAAGACGCCGAACGTCGTCGCCGGGATCGAAACCGCACGCGATCGGGGCTGGATCGACGTCGAGTACGACGATGACGCGTTTCTCCCGCTGAACGCGCTCGTCGCGGGAATCTTCTCGGGCGGGTCGATCATTCGGACGAACTGGATTCCGAAGTGGACGCTCAACGAACAGGGCTATCACTCCTACATCATCGACGCGCTCGAGTTGGCCGACGTCGGATACACGACCCACGAGGAAGCGGACGAGAAGGGTGGGCCGACGATCCGGCCGGCCCACGACGGGGTGATCCTCGGGCGAGTGCTGCGTGTCCTGGGCGCGCCGATCGGCAAGAAGTCGGAACTCGACGACATCACGCTCCCCTGGTACCTGGACGGCGCACCCACGGACGTCCGCGAGATGTTCGCCCATTCGTACATCGCGAACCGTGGGTTCGGCGATCGCGAGAGTGCGCGAGTACAGATTATCGAGGACCGGCCGCAGTCCTATCGCGAGTCGCTGGCGGCGTTGCTCGAAGACGTCGCCGGTGCGCCGGTTACGGTCGGGGACCGATCGGTCACGATCTCCGCCGATGCGGCGCGGGCGCTCGGGATCGAATGGGATGGGCTTGTCTGAGCCACAATCGTTGCGCGTGGTGGGCGCGATCGCGAATCGGCACTGTTCCACCGCCTGCAAGGCGTCGGTGTAGTACCCCGTCAAACGTGCGCGCGAGTTGCTGTCATCGATAAGCGATGCCCCAGCCCCGATCGCAGCGGGGTTGTGTCAGTGGCCATAACGGTTATTGCCCCAGTTTCGGCGGAATGGAATCGCAAGACGGATCGGTTTCAAGAGGGTGCTGTACGGATTCTGCGATGCGCTGATTATCAAGACTGAAACCGTTATCAGTCTGGGAGACACTCACGATCCCATAAATATATGAACCCCTGACCGACTGGTCACTATCAGCACCGGAAACGGAGACGGCAGGAAGGTGGGCGCCGGGATGGTGTGCTTACCCCCAATCCCCAAGCGCACGTCGGGGTACCAGATACCCCGGCATAAGCCTTCTCACCGTTCACGTGGGTGCTGTGTGGTAAACAATGCTCGAAAACATCGGAACAAAGCTCGTCGGAGACGACGAGGAACGTGCAGTAAGTCCAGTTATCGGCGTGATTCTCATGGTCGCGATTACCGTGATTCTCGCGGCCGTGATCGCGGCGTTCGTGCTTGATCTTGGCCAAAGTCAAAGTGCAAGCGCCGCTGCTGGTGTTGAGTTTGATGAAGATGGAAGCGATATTACTGTAACTTGGGTCCAGGACGATCGGACCGATGGCACGCTCTACGTTCACTGCGACGGAGTCGGTAGTGGTGAATTGACAGATTCGTCAGACTCTGACGCGGAGTTGTCAGCGGTGGGGCAGAGTACCTCAACCTGTGACACAGATGAAACTGTTTCTGTGGGAGCGGAGTATCAGGGTAGTGCCAGCGTGATTGCTGATTACGAAGGGTCGGATGTATGATGGAGAAATTAGTCGGTGATGAAGATGAACGTGCAGTGTCCCCCGTAATTGGGGTGATTCTCATGGTTGCAATAACTGTAATTCTCGCAGCCGTGATAGCAGCATTTGTGCTTGACCTTGGTCAAAGTCAAAGTGCAAGTGCATCTGCTGGTGTTGAATTTTCCGAGGAAGAGAATTTAACAACTACAGAACTGATTCAGGTTGATCGAGCAGATAATATTTATGTTCAAGTAGACGACGGATCTGATACTTACTGGGTCGGCCCAGAGGGCGATGAAATAAACTCTTCAAGTCGAGATCCCACCAAACACTCTTGGGGAGTAGGTAGTTCAGTCACGATGAACACCACTGATCCAGGCGTTGACGACGATCTTATCTCTTCCCCAGGTCCCACTAAAGTAGAAAGGATAACCGTAATTGGAGAGGTTGACGGAGACGATACAGTTATTCAGACCTGGGATAAATAAGACAAAATCTCTGGCAAACTGGATATTTTTGCTCAGTGTGTACCAATAAGCACTGATTTAGGGGTTTTATCTACCCTGTCTTTTTATATCTTCAGGAGAGACATCTCCTTGAAGATATGATTTTCCTACGACAGTGATTCGGTACAGTCCACGATCTTCGTCGTAGTACTCGACCAGTCCGCCATCCTGCAGTGCCCGGAGTCGTCGGCGGACGTGCGAAATTTTGTAATCGATATTCGCTTCGACGGTGGACGGATTCGCGACGATCGGCTCGTTACCCTCGTTGAGTAGGAACTCGAGAATCGCATCGTCTGCTCGCGTCATCCAGTCCACCCGAGGTCGTCGCATTCGCTTTCTAAGACACGGAACTCTATGTTAGAATGCTCGGTACGATGGTATTTGAACGCTATTCAATTCTCTACAGTGTATTTTTCGATGCACTACCCGTTCCTGAGTGAGTGCAACGGAAGCCAGACGGATCCGCCGCTGCCCGGTCAAGTCCTTGTGAGAACGCGGACCCGGTGTTAGGGGCACCGGCCCGCTGGCCCCCGTAAGTGAGTACGGAAGCATGCTATCTGAGAACGCACCGGGGGAAAAGTCTCCCGATCGTCCGCATCGATCGGTCCGCGGCCCACAGTCCACGGTCCATCGGAAACGTGTCGGAAATAGGGAGCAGTAGAGTTTCGGCCCGAGCCGCTCGACGCCATCGTCGAGCGGCGACTCGAGGAGATCCGGGCGGCGCGATCCTGTCCACACTGCGAGCAGGAGACGCTCCAGTCGCTCGACGGATCTGACCGTCTCTGGTGTAGCCGCTGCAATTGGAACACCACGTACACGCGGGGAACGCCGTTCTACGATTCGGAACTCGCTCCTGGCGAGTTCCTCATCGCCGTCATCCTCTCCGCTGATACGCTCCTGAGCAGTAACCGGATCGCGTTTCTGCTCTCGCCGTGCTACAAGACATTCCACGACACCATCAGAGAGTTCGAAACAGCCTGCGCGGAACAACTGAGTCACGGCGATCCCGGATCGGAGTCGCAACGGTCTGAGGCCGCTATGCCGATCGGACTTCGTCAGCGATCGACTCGAGTGTATCGTATTCACTCCGGGAGTACGCGATCACGCGGGCGTCGGTCACCGACGATGGCTCGTAGTCCCGGACCGCTTCACAGACGAGTTCCGCTCCCTCGCGGAACTCGAATCCGGCTGCACCGGTTCCCAGCACGGGGATCACGATCGACTCACATCCTAATTCGTCCGCCTTCTCGAGCGATTTTCGCGTCGCAGTTCGGATACTGTCGGTGGTCGCCCGACCGTCGCCGTAATGGGGCATCGCAGCCGCGTGGATGACGTAGTCGGCGTCGAGGTCGTACGCGTCGGTCACGGCGATGTCGCCGAGATCGACGGGGCCGTTCTCCATCGCCTCTCGGTTGATCGGGCCGTTCGCGTTTCGTCGCAACGATCCGGCGACCCCGCTTCCCATCCGGAGGCTGGTTCCCGCTGCGTTCACGAGGGCGTCGGCCGTCTGGGTCGCAATATCTCCTCGGATGACCGTGAACTCCATACGTGTCGGTTCGTCGTCCCGTCTCTAAAATCCATTTGAGCATCGTGTAACTGTCTCGTACGCAGTTCCCTTACCGCGGCCTACGTTTCGAAACTGCTTTTTCTCACCTTCCGAAATGTGCGCCGTGAACGAGGATCGCGTCCAGTTCTGGTCCCTCTATCTCACCCGGTTTGCAGAGGGATTCGGATTTATCACGCTAATTACGCTGCTGCCGTACTACATCAATACGCTCGACCCGACCGACACCACGATTCTCGGCCTGACGATTAGCGCTGGTCTGATCGTCGGGCTGTATACGTCGGGATTTACCCTCGCCCAGACGGTCGCCGTCGTTCCGATAGCCTGGGCGGGCGACCGTTTCGACAAGCGACTCGTCTTACTTGCCGTTCTCGGCGTCGGGGTCGCCGTCTACGGGCTGTTCCCGATCGTCGATTCGAGCGGCTCGTTCATCGTCATTCGAGCGTTGCAAGGGATCGCCGTCACCGGTTCCGGATTGATGTCGCTGTCGTTGGTCGGACAGATCGCCGACACCGGGACGCGAGCGAACTACATCGGCAAGGCGAACGCGGCGAGCTTCGCGGCATCGATCGTCGGGAGCCTCAGCGCGGGAACGCTGTACGAGGCGTTCGGCTTCGGGCCGATCTTTGCGATCATCGTCTGTATCATGTTCGTCGCGTGGCTCGGAACGTTTCACTATCTCGACGCCGACGAGACGCGCGTTCCCGGGTTTCCGTTCACCGATCTCGCGCTCAACCGCCGAATCCTCACGCTGTCGTCGTTTCGATTCCAGTACGCGTTTTCCGTGACGCTGGTTCGAACGTGGGTCCCGATCTTCGCCGGTGTTTCTGCGGCTCAGGGGGGACTCGCCTACGGCGGATTCGCGGTCGCACTGACGGTCGTCGCCGAGAAGTTCACCAACATGTGCTGTCAACCGTTCACCGGACGACTCTCGGACAGTTACGGCCGGGCGTCGTTCGTGTTCGCTGGCGGAGCAGCGTACGGCCTGATCGCGATGGTCGTCCCGTTTGCGCCGGCGATCGGGATCGGACTCGAATTGCCGTCTGAACTGATCGTGGGAGTGCCGGGTACCCTCGCCGGTGTAACCCTTCCCGCGTGGGTCCCGCTCAGTCCGATCCCCGATCAGTTGACGATATTCGGTAACGTGTCGCCGGCGTTCCTTCCGCTAGTCGCCCTCTCCGGATTACTGGGTGTCGCGGACAGTTTCCGCGAACCGGCGAGCATGGCGCTGTTCGCCGACGAAGGTACCGACGACGGCGGTGTCGCGTCGAGTTTCGGCATTCGAGAACTCATCTGGCGACCGGGTAGCGTCGTCGCCCCCTTGCTGGGGGGCTGGCTCATGTATGAGATCGGCATGTCGTCGGTCTTCTACGTCGGCGGAGCGTTCGCACTAACCGGCGTCGGATCGTTCCTCGCAATCCTCGTGTGGTTCCACGGAACTGACGCGCTCACCGAGTGGTGACGCACGGAAGGGCCAATGGATATATCATATAGAACCTTCAAATAGTTGGTTGCGCTTCCAAAGCGCTACGGGGGATACGTGCCTCTGACGCCGATTTCCTCCGTACTTTCTACGCCCACAGTTGAAGGTCGAGTTTCCGACTATCTTTACACCTTTGACAGTTTCACCCGGGGTACAGGGCGACTGTACGGGTCCGGCGTAGCAGCCTCAACTGCGGCGCAGAAACGTAGTTCGGCGAGAAGATGGTGAGTTCCGACTCCGAAAGCGGAGACCGAACTGAGCGTCCGCACAGCCTCTTCTGTCCAGGGAGCGATCGGCGCGATCGTTCAAGCGTTTGATTACCCGAACGACTCTCGGTAGAGTACGCCTCTTCTGATAGCAGGAAAGCGACCGCGATCGAAATCGACCGGGACGAGAGACTCGAGAAATTCGAACTGGAGTTTCGGGCGAACGAACCGAACGAAAACCCCGTTCTGAAGCGGATCACCGACGATCAGTAGCGGTCCTGCCGATCCGGATTCCGCGCTCGGTGATAGTCGAGTCGAAGTTCGCCGTTCGCTATCTGTTCGACCCATACGACTCCGTCAACGAGGTTCTCTAGTGCAGTCATCGTGGTTTCGCTGTGCTCCGTATACTCGACGCTGAAGACGGTGAGACAGGAACGGGACCGCTGGTGTTCGATTACGTTTTCGAGCACGTTACGGACTCCTTCGACGGGGGAGTCGTCGAGAATCGGCGTCAACGATCGAAGAACCACGTGCGTTTTCGGACACGTTTTGGAGAACGAGTCTTCGAGATCCCAGAGAGCGAGCGTGACTTGCATCAGGTCTCCCGAACGGGGAAGCGAAATAGTGGGATTTTCCTGGTAGAGGGCTTCGAGGTGCTCGTCAGCAGTCGTATCGATGATCCCGAGGCGGTGGGCTGCTGTTGTTGCTACCTGCTGTTCCTGTCGAATCGTCTCCTCCGCAGTGACCGACGAGGTGATAACAACTCGACCGTCTTCCCCGTCTGCGTATCGGTTCGTGATATGCAGCGGGAGGGCGTATTCGGTAAGCGGTGCCGGTTTTGCGATACAGAGCGCCGATCCCTCCGGAACGGTCTCGGGAATCCCTTCTACATCGATGAGCGCCTCGTTCGTTCGGGTATTTGGCTGAGAGTGATTCATAATTGGTTGCGTCCGTGATTTCGTTCGGTAGCGATCCGCTCACGATCCCGTGCCGGGTCACCTCAAGGGCGATCGCACCTGTCACGACACCGATCGTGTTTGCGTCTTCACATTCGTTGCCGGCACCGACGATCGCATCCACCAGGTCGTCGCCTACCTGCGCGCGATAGAGCGCCGTTCGAATCGTCTCGATAGCGTCGTTCAACAGATTCAGGACTCCAATGAGGGAATCTACTGGAAATTATATTGCGCTGGTCGAGGTAGCGGGGATCGATGCCCGAAGAAGAACTTTTCAAAACAGAGGAATCACAGAGCCGAGCCGAGATCGCGGAAGCGCTCGTCTCCGCTGCCGAACAGATCGAGACGGGCTCTGTCCACCTGGACAGTGGCTCGGAGGAACGACGGGTTACGATTCCCGAAAACCCGCTATTCGAGGTCGAACTCAAACGGCTCACGGATTCGGAAACCGGGGAAGAGCGGTACGAACTAGAATACGAAATTAGGTGGACCGAGTAATATAGTGACCTCGTTCTCGGCTAACCTGCGTCAACGCTTCTGCGTAGGCCGTTCGGAGCGGACCGATCTCTCCACTCGGTTCAACAGCTTAGCAGTAGATAGTCGCACGATTTCGTTATTCAGAACCGTACGTGAGACTGAATCGGGCAGTTTCGGTAACCACGCGTGCGAACTGAACGGGGCACACTTAATCACTCAGTTAATCAAAACAACAGTGAACCGTGAAAATGAGGCGTATTTAATGTCGTGAGGGACCAAAATCGGGGCCGAGGGGTATGAAATGGTCGATCATGATAATGTCTTTGACGCATTGGCCGATAGCCACCGACGACAGTTACTAGGCAAATTACTCTCCAGTCCCCAACGCGTCTCAAAACCCTCCGGCATTTCCCGAGAAATTGCAGAAGCAGACGAGAACCTACTTCACAGTCATCTATCCAGTTCTCGAACGATTGCAGAAGCCGATGAGTACTCGGTTAGTATGCACCACGTCCACCTTCCTAAATTAGCGGAGTACGGGTTCATCGAGTGGGATCTGGATGATGATCTTGTAACTCAAGGCCCCCGTTTTGACGAGATAAGACCTCATCTCAAACTCTTGGCTGAAACTCAGGAGAGACACCGTACAAAGGGTCCCGTTGCAACACTTCGTAGATGAGGGTTGAGACAGAAGACGGTGTTCAACAGTTCTCCTATACTTACTACGAGTTTCACGACTCACTCTGAATAACGAAGCCGTATTACCAACTACTGGTAGAACACGAATCGTTCGACGAGTCGGCCGAGGATTCCGGGACGCCTCGACTCAGTTTATTTGAATGACGTTCCCGTTCGTCGTGGCGTGTAAATCCCGCCCGAGTGTGTATCCTTGATCGGATGCGAGATCCACGTATCCCGAGAATCCGCCGAGGTCCTGGTGTGCTGGGATGATGTTCTCCGGTTGAAGCGCATCGAGCATCGTGTAGTGTCCTTCCTGGCAGAGGTGGCCCGAGACGTGAATGTCGGAGTAGACGCGCGCTCCTTGCATGCCGAGCAGTTTCTCCGCTTGATAGCGTTGTCCCTCGTTGGTCGGTTCGGGAATTACGCGTGCGGAGTAGACCACCTTGTCGCCGGGTTCGAGTTCGAACGCGGTTTCGCCACGCGCCATTCGCGTGAGGAGTGCCCGCGGTTCGCCCTGATGGCCCGTGACGATCGGCAGGAAGTTTTCTTTGCCGTCGTTCATGATCCGTTCCAGGGTCTGTTCGATTGAACGGCGGTAGCCAACCATCTCGACGTCCGACGGGAAATCGACGCCGATCCGCTTTGCGGTCCCCGAGTACGTTTCCATCGATCGACCGAGCAAGATCGGCGTCCGTCCGATATCCCGTGTAAATTCGATGAGCGATTTGACCCGGGCGATATGGCTGGAGAACGTTGACGCGAGGATTGCCCCATCGTAGTCCTCCATGCTGTAGAGGACGTCTCGGAGGTGTTCTCGCGCGACGTTCTCGCTGGGAGTCCTGCCTTTCTTGTTCGCGTTCGTGCAGTCCTCGATGTAACAGAGAACGCCCTCACGACCGATCTCACGGAAGCGATCCATATCGATCGGGTCGCCAATGACCGGGGTGTGGTCGATCCGCTTGTCCAGTCCGTAGACGATCGCACCCTCGGGCGTGTGCAGGACCGGGTTGATCGCCTGGATGATCGAGTGGGTGACGTTGACGAATTCGAGTTCGCACCCGTGGTCACCGATCGTCATCGTTTCACCGGCCTCCATTTTGACGAGATCGTTGTCGAAGTCGAACTTCTGCTCTTCCTCGACCTCATCGCTCACGAGTTCGATCGTGAACGGTGTCCCGACGATCGGTGCGTCGTATCGATGAGCGAGTTTGCTGATCGCCCCGATGTGATCGAGGTGCCCGTGCGTCGGAACGATCGCTTGCACGTCACCTTCGAGGTCGCTCATGACCCGATCGTCGGGGATCGCACCCATGTCGATCAGGTCGAGGCTGTGCATCCCTTCCGTTCGGATGTTGTCGTGAATGAGGACCTTCGACAGGTTCAGTCCCATGTCGAAAATCACGATGTCGGTACCGGCGCGGACGGCAGTCATCTGCCGACCGACTTCCTCGTATCCGCCAATCGTCGCAATTTCAATGTCCATTGGTAGACCCGATCATAGCAGTCCCAAAACGCAGCCACGTAGCCAGAATGGCCACGATATAGCTGAACGCAAACGTTCGGGGGTGTGAGTACGTACGTCGATCACGCCCTTGACACTCCCAAATCGAACGTTCCGTCTCAGCTGTGTTGAGGACAGCGCCTCTTTCGGTTAGGTGAACAACGGCTTTCCATACGTAAGTACTCCCGGATTGTGATGGTGCAGAGAGAACGAATGCGATCGGGAGATCGGATCGCGAAACAGATTTCCCCTTCAATTCGCTCGACAGCGAACGTGCCAGCAGGATGGTGGACGGAGTGAGCGGGAACGGCCCACTCAGCCGCGACAGGTCCGGCGATCACTACACACGGATACTGAGAGCCCGTCTTCAGATTCTGAAAACTCCACGCGAAGGGAGGGGGTCGGCCGATGAGCCGCCTCGTCGAATCCGACGAGTGCGAGCGCTGTGGCGATCGGATCGACGCGGTTCGTCGATCTGCTCGGAGTCCAGGCGCGACGTTCGTGACGCGGGAGGGGCCACTGCGAGTTCGCGGACGCCGGAACGCGAGAGTCCAACGGCCAGCGGTGACGCGAATCGGCGCCCGAGGCCGCGACCCTCGCGCGGTCGCACGTGATCGATCCCGAGACGGTCCTCCCGGCAGTAACCGTGGGTAAGCTTCGATGCGGGCGGACGGTCACGGTCCGGACGCCGCTACTCACCCGTACTCGCGGAAGTCGGAGTGACCACACGGACAGTCGGGCCCCAACCCGATCGGCATGGGTGTTCCGTCGGGCCAGATTCTCGCTGCGTACACGGACGTGCAGTTCCGGCAGACGAGAACGGTTCGGTCCAGACTATCTCCGTTTCTCATGGATCTACCGGCAGCATCTCGAGATATAGCCGCCCTCCCTACTACCCTAGGTGTGGCTGACTGTCTCACGCCACAATCCGGTGCTGATCCACTCCGTGTGATCTCCGTCCTTGCCGGGTCGACGACGGTTACTGCAGACGCGACTACGTCACGGGACACTGGACGTCACGAGTAACCGTGGAAGCCCGATTCGGAACAGCGGGATACGTGCCAGTACTGGACGTTCGTATCCGACGAAACGGGGACCGATCGGATTCAGCTCGAGAGACCGAGGGCCGCGGCGACGTCGAGCAAGCCGCTCCCCTGCTCGTTGTCCGCGAGGCCGATGTCCTCGGCCGTGTCCGTCAGCCGCTGACGGGCTTCGACGTTCGTGTAGCCGTTCGCCATTAGCTGGCCGCCCGCACCGGAAACGTGCGGACACGCCATCGACGTCCCCGAGAACGTGTCGTAGCCGCCGGGGATCGTCGAGTAGACGTCCTCGCCCGGGGCGGCGATCTCGATTTCGGGTCCGGTCGAGGAGAAATTCGCCAGCGAGTCGTCCTCACTGGTCGCGCTGACGGCGATGAACTCCGAGTAGGCGGCCGGGTAGCCGACGCAGTCGGAACAGGGTCCGTCGTTACCCGCGGCGGCCACGAGCAGAACGCCCTCGTCGTAGGCGTACTGTCCGGCGTCCTTGACGGTCTGTGACCCGGAACTCGCGCCGAGGCTGAGGCTGGCGACGTCCCAGCCCTGGTCTGCGACGTACTCGATGCCGGCCGCGATGTCGGAGAACGACCCGCTGCCGCGGCTGTCGAGCACTTTGACCGCGTGCAGCGTCGCCTCGGTGGAGACGCCGACGACGCCCTCGCTGTTGTCGACGGCGTCGGCGGTCCCTGCACAGTGGGTGCCGTGATCGTTGTCGTCGTCCCAGGGCTCGCGACAGATGTTCGGATTCCCCTTGCACTCCACGAACGCCTTGCCTTTCCCCAGGTTGGCCTGCAGATCGGGGTGGTCGGAGTCGATCCCCGTGTCGAGGATCGCGATGTCGGCACCGGCACCGGTTTCGCCGTCGTCGTGGGCGACGTCCGCGTCCACGCGATCGATACCCCACGGGAGGGTCTGGGCGAGCGCGTGCATCTCGCCGTTCTCCTCGACGTAGCGCACGTTCGGGTTCTGCTGGAGGCTGGAGACCGCACGCTTTTGCATCCGGATCGTCACTGCGTCGAACGCGAATTCGCGAACCGTCTCGGACGCCGCGTCGAGTGCCGCGGACCGCCCGCTGGCGTTGGCGAAACCCACGTTGACCTCGACGGTGTCGTCGGGATCGGCCGCTGCCAGACCGGTCGTGCCGACGGTGGCGAGCGCTCCGCCAGCCGCTTGCAACACTGTTCGTCTGTTTACTGGATGGGGGTTCTCTGACATCCGTTCCCACGTGACATTCACTAATACGTGAATGTTTGGGTAGGGGAATATGATACAGTTAACGGCTACTGGCGAGTAATAATGCGTGCGGCTACGTTCGGCCGTCGAGGGCCGCGCGCGCCAGACCGGAATGCTCAGGCTCGGGACTTAGGGCCGATCCGACCGACGGATGAGTCATGGCCGCCCGCGCAGGCGACCACGACGGCTTCTACGTCACGGTCCTCGGAACGGGTGCGTCGGCACTGGACAACGAGCGGGCGTCCGTCGGGTACGCCGTTCACGTCGACGGCGACCCGACGCTGCTGGTGGACGCTGGCGGCGGGACTGCCGCGCGACTCAGCGACGCCCGGATCGACCTGACCGCGCTGGACGCGATCTTTCTCGGCCACCTCCACGTCGATCACACGGCCGACGTCCCGGCGATCGTCAAGGCGGCCTACCAGCAGGGTCGTGGCGATCGGCCCCTGGCGGTGTACGGGCCTGCGGGGAACGCACGACAGCCTGGGGCCGAACAGTGGCTCACGACGCTGTTCGACGAGGGCGGGGCGTACGGCTACCTGTCCGACTTCGTCGAGCGGTACGCGGACGGCGAACTGGCGCTTCCGGTCACCGAGGTCGACGCCGCCGTCGGCGAGGACGACGAACCGGAACGGATCTACGAGGGCGACGGTGTCGCCGTCGACGCGATTCCGGTCGTCCACGGCCGGGTCCCGGCGCTCGCCTACCGGGTGTCCTCCGGGGGGCGATCGGTCACGTTTTCCGGCGATTACGCCGCCGAATCGGGGAACGTGCCGACGATCGCCCGGGGAACCGACGTCCTCGTTCACCACCGTGTGCTCGCGGACGACGCGGACGGGCCGAAAACGGCGCTCCATCCCTCCGCGAGCGCCTGCGGGCGAACCGCCCGGGCGGCCGACGTCGGCACGCTCGCCCTGTCCCACGTCGGCCGCGACGACCCCGCCGATCTCGAACCGGCGATAGAGACCGTCCGCGACGAGTACGACGGCCGAGTGGTCGTCCTCCGGGATCTGGTCGACGTCTACCCCGACGGCACCGTCGTCGACGCGCGATCGAACCCGGAGACCGGACCGGGGGCGATCGACCCGGCCGACGCCGGGCCGGACGTCGTCGTCTACGACGATCGGGCGGATTCGTAGCGCGATACCGGCGTCACCGGCCGTGCACTCGGCGGCACCGTCCGGGAGTCGATCCCCGACCGGCCCGCCGACGGACGTCCGTCGACCGGGCTGTGTAAGCAAGGGAAACGATGGTTCCAGTCACGGCCGTAGCCTCCACCATGACCGATCAGCACTCGACCGACTGGTCGTTCCGGACCGTGTTCGCG
This sequence comes from Halosolutus sp. YCN4, assembly GCF_059736495.1. Taxonomy (NCBI): domain Archaea; kingdom Methanobacteriati; phylum Methanobacteriota; class Halobacteria; order Halobacteriales; family Natrialbaceae; genus Halosolutus; species Halosolutus sp. YCN4. The sequence goes on from NZ_JCASSM010000002.1 coordinate 591,955, forward strand.
GATGCACTCGAGGCCGTTCCGGACGACCAGCGCGATTCCGATCGGTTCGTCCCCGGCGTCGGCCCGCTGTCGGCCGACGTGATGCTCGTCGGCGAGGCGCCGGGCGAACGGGAAGTCGCCGAGGGCGAACCGTTCGTCGGCCAGGCCGGCTCCCAGCTCGATCGGGCGCTCGAATCGATCGGCCACGATCGCCGGGAGCTGTACGTCACCAACCTCGTCAAGGTGCGGCCACCGGAGAACCGCGATCCCCGCGTGGCGGAGATCGAGGCGTGGTGGCCGGTGCTTGCGGCCGAGATCGAGCGCGTCGATCCGACCGTCGTCGTTCCGATGGGGAGCTTCGCGACGGCCGAGATCCTCGATACCGCCGAGACGATCACCGACCTGCACGGTCGGACGTTCGAGCGCGAGGTGGGAGCGACCTCGAGCGGGACCGACTCGCGAGCCCACGCCGAGCGGATCGTCGTCCCGTCGTTTCACCCGGCCGCGGCGCTGTACGATCGGAGCAAGGTCGACGCGATCGAGGCCGACCTGGCGGCGGCGCTGGAGCGGGCGTGACGACGGCATCGTCTCGAACGGGGCGACTCCGGGACCCGGAGACGACCAGTTGCCCGCCGGACACCGGTGCATTTTAAGAGTGATACCTGATATCAGTAGGTATGGAACTCGACGAACTCCTCGAAGGGGAATCGCTCACCGGGCGTCAGGCGGCGATCATCTTCTTTACCTTTCTCATCCTCATCGTCCTGGCCGCGCTGTTTCTGATCACCTTTAGCGACTTCTTCCGGAACCTCGTCGCGTTCGCGTAATCGGCTGCGGTCGGGCGTCGTCCTGGGTCCGTGACGGACCCGTAGGAGCGTCTGCCGGGACCGAACTCGCGATTCGGTGGTCGTCGATCGGCGCCGGATCGGAACTACAACTCGTCGAGGTACTGCGATTCCCACTCCCGGCGCTGTTCGATCTGCTGACGGCCCTCGTCGCTGATCGCGTAGTAGTTCGTTCGGCGATCGAGTTGTCCCTTCTCGACGAGTCCCTTGTTGACGAGCGTGTCGAGGTTCGGATAGAGTCGGCCGTGGTTGATGTCGCTGCTGTAGTACGTCTCGATCTCGTCTTTTACGTCCTGGCCGGACGGCTGGTCGGCCCCGGCGATGACGTACAGGAGATCTCGCTGAAACCCGGTCAGATCGTCCATGGTTCACCCATGTAGTCACACCAGTATTCTGATTGTTTGTTATCGATTACGTATCGGCGGTTTTGGTGGCGGTTTCGAGGTCCTCAACGGCGGAACGACTGCGATTATGATGGCGTCGGCTCGTAGGAGATCCCTACTCCGGCGGGCAATCGAGCCGCCCAGGTCGCCGACCGGGACCGGAATTCCGCCGCGAGACGCCGTGAACGGGCGTTGTAGTGACTGCCGACTCGCGTAATGGTCTCGGTAGCACAGTTGCCAGTGAGGATTCCGTCCACATCGCCGCGAGCGGAGACTCGCCGGTGGGCGATCGGCGCGGCCCCCGCCACACCGCCGCGGCTCCTCGAGCACGGCGTCGCGTCTCGGCGGAGACGTAGCCGTCGCTCGTCGAGTAGTGTGCTGAAGAATTGCTAATCGAATGTGAACCCGTTACCGAACGTGAGAGGCCGTATTACAGGCGGGTGACGTTGGTGGCGCGGGGGCCCTTGGGGGCCTGTTCGATGTCGAATTCGATGTCTGTGCCTTCTTCGAGGTCCGGACCGCCAACGTCTTCCATGTGGAAGAAAACGTCATCGTCCGCGTCGTCCGTCGAAATGAAACCGTAGCCGCCTGTGTCGTTGAAGAAATCAACGTTTCCTTTCGCCATTGCAATTCAACGAATCCCCGCCACACGTATAACAGTTGTGTTATAGTTATTCTATCGAAAGGAAAATAATTCGAGGTAGAATCTGCTATACGCGGAACGATAGGCGAAGATGCGCCGGGTTCGGTTTTCACGTTTCTCGGACAACTATTCTCTCCGCTGGTCGAAACGACGATCGGTGTACCGCCGGAGCACCGCTTACAACACCGCTTGTCGGGTGTCCGTGCGTGGCTGCATTCGTCTCGACGTGCGACACGACGGCGCCGATCGCGCTCGTCGGCCGCATTCGACGCCGACCGATCGTCCAGAACGACCGCACCTCGTCGGTGCCGCCGGGTCGCACGGGGCGCGTTCACAGCCATCGCTCATCGTTCGCGATCACCTGGCGCATACTCGAATCGGACCCGAATAGTATCGTTTAGGTAGGTTCGCTGACTACGCGGGGGATATGACTCAGCAACGTGGGACGCCGACGATCGCACAGGTAGCCCTGATCGGGTTGTTCGTGGCGGCGCTCGTCACGGCCCAGTTGACCGCCTCGAAGGTGCTCGCGTTCGACATTCCCGTGGCGCTCCCGATCGCGGGGGACCAACTCGCCCTCCCCGGGGCCGCGCTCGCGTACGCGTTGACCTTCCTCGCGAGCGACTGTTACACCGAACTGTACGGCAAGCGCGCGGCCCAGATCGTCGTCAACGTCGGGTTCGCGCTGAACTTCGTCGTGCTGGCGCTCGTCTGGTCGACGATCGCCGCGCCGGCGGCGGATCCCGATAGCGCCGGCCAGTTCGCGACGGTGCTCGGCGCGTCGACGAACATCGTCCTCGGCAGTCTCCTCGCGTACGTGATCAGCCAGAACTGGGACGTGCTCGTCTTCCACCGGATCCGGGAGTACACCGGCTCCGAGAAGCTCTGGCTCCGCAACATCGGCTCCACGGCGAGCAGCCAGGCGATCGACACCGTCGTCTTCGTCGCCGTCGGCTTCGTGCTCGCCCCGGCGATTCTCGACGTCGGCATGGCCCCGCTCCCGTTCCAGGCGGCGCTCGGCCTGATGATCGGCCAGTACCTGCTGAAGTTCGCGATCGCGGTGCTCGACACGCCGATCGTCTACGCCATCGTCTCGCTCGTGCGCTCGCACGAGGGCGTCGACGCGGGCGAGACCCACCTCGCCTGATACGGATTGCTGTAACTATTTACCGCCGAACACCAGGACGGGGTCGGCGACCGGCGGTAATTGACTACAGCAGTCCGTATGAATCCGTTCGCGATCGATCGGAGACCGTTTTAGTATCCCGGCCGAGCCACCGGTATGGACGAACGCGTTCGCGAACACGCGGCGGTACTGGTCGACTGGAGCGCACGGGTCGAGGCAGGCGATAACGTCGTTCTCTCGGTGGGGCCGGACGCCCACGAACTCGCCGTCGCCGTCGCCGAGAAACTCGGCGAGCGGGGGGCGAACCTACTCGCGACCTACAGTTCCGGCGAGGTCACGCGCGCGTACCTCCGGGCGCACGACGACGACTTCGACGAGAACCCGGCCCACGAACGCGCGTTACTCGAGGAGAGCGACGTCTACCTCTCGATCGGCGGCGGGCGGAACACGAGCGCGACCGCCGACGTGCCGGGGGAGACGCGCCAGGCCTACCGCAGCGCCCGGACCGAGATCCGCGAGGCGCGCTACGACACGCGCTGGGTCTCGACGGTCCACCCGACCCGATCGCTCGCCCAGCAGGCGAACATGGCCTACGAGGAGTACCAGGCGTTCGCCTACGACGCCATCCTCCGGGACTGGGAGTCGCTGGCGGAGGAGATGGCCCGTCTGAAGGACCTGCTCGACGAGGGTTCGGAGGTCCGACTCGTCTCCGACGACACCGACCTCACCATGTCGATCGAAAATCGAACGGCGGTCAACAGCGCGGCGTCGGTCGCGTACGACTCGCACAACCTGCCGAGCGGCGAGGTCTTTACCGCGCCCGCGGCCACCGAGGGAACGGTCGCGTTCGACGTGCCGATGACGCTTCGCGGCGAGGCGGTTCGCGACGTCCACCTCACCTTCGAGGACGGCGCGGTCGTCGACTACGCGGCCGAGCAGGGCGAGGCCGTGATCGGCGACATTCTGGACACCGACGAGGGTGCCCGCCGACTGGGCGAACTCGGGATCGGCATGAATCGCGGGATCGATCGGTACACGGACAACATCCTCTTCGACGAGAAGATGGGCGAGACGGTCCACCTCGCCGTCGGCCGGGCCTACGACGCCTGTCTCCCCGAGGGCGAGTCGGGTACCGACTCCGCCGTTCACGTCGACATGATCACCGACGTCAGCGAGGACTCACGACTGGAAATCGACGGCGAGGTCGTCCAGCGGAACGGTCGATTCCGGTGGGAGGACGACTTCGATCGGTGAGTTCACGTCACCGCCCGTCGATCGTCAGAACGGCGGGTTAAGCACCAGTTACGCCGCTTCTCACCCGAGTTAGTCGATCGAAACGACCGCATAGTAATGGGACGTTCCGTCGTCGATCCCGACACCGCCATGACCGGTGGCGGCCAGTAACCGGTCCGGGGCGATCGCTGCTCGTCGCCCCCTACCCCGCTTCCACAGTTGTCTGCCCGCCTCGCCGGAGGCGGTAGTATCCGGCGATCACCGTTTCTTTATTCGGGTCGAAATCCAACGACTGCTATGCGCGATCGGCTTCGGGCGGGCGTCGCCGTCTACAACGACGGGTACTACCACGCCGCCCACGACGCCTGGGAGGACTACTGGCTCGACCTCGAGACCGGGACCGACGACGAGCGCCTGCTCCACGGCTTGATCCAGTTCACCGCCGCCGTCTACCACGCTCGCGATCGCAACTGGGCGGGTGCCGTCGGCCTCGCGAACAGCGGTCGGGACTACCTCGACGGCTTGCCGGCGGACTATCGCGACCTGAGACTCGATCCGATCCGATCGGCGCTCGGCACGATCGCGGCCGATCCCGAGGTCGTCGAGCGCCGCCCTCCGATTCCGATCGAACACGAGGGAACGGCCCCCACGCTCGCGGATCTCGGCGTCGAACCGACCGCGATCGCGGCGAGCGTCCTCGCCGAGGAACTGGGGTTCGACGAGGACCCGATCGAGAGGGCACGAACGTACGCGGAGCGCGATCTGGCGGCCGGGGACGACGCCAGTCCGTTCATCACGTTGCTGTTCGACTTCGTCCGCGAGGACGACCATCGGGGGATCGTTTACCAGCGGTTGACGGGCCACGTCGACCGACGACGATCGCGCGAAAAAGACGTCGAAGGGCTGTTCTGACCGCCCGATCGGTCGGCTCGATCGCGCCGGATCCCGATCGCCGTTCGCCGTCTCGGCTCGTGGCTCGTCGCCGACACCGACGCTCGCCGGTCTACTCGCTCGCGTCGGACCGGATGGGAGTCCCGTCGGGTCCGAGGACCCACCAGACGTCGTTGCTGCCCCGTCCACGAGCGTCTCCCGGAGCGTCGTCCTGGGCGAAACCGTACAGCGGCCAGCCGTTGGCCGTCACCTGCATCTCACCGGTTTCTCGCTTGAAGGTCTCGAGATCGGCCGTGACGCCGTCGCCAGCGCTGGCCGCGTCGGCGGTGAGCGGCGGCCAGGCATCGGCGCAATCCTCGTCACAGGTACTCTCCGCCGCTCCCTGGGTGTCCTGATCGAACATGTACAGCGTCATCTCGTCCGAGTCGACCAGGATCTCGCCGTGTTCGGGGTGATCGCGGACCTGAACGGTCGGCGCTGCCTCGTCGGCTTCGTCATGATCCGGGAGTTCATCCGCGAAGCGATCGATATCGGCGAGGACGTCCTCGAACGGCATCGTTCCCCGGTCTCGAACCGTCGCCGGGTCGAGCGCGGGGGCGTCGAGGATCTCCTGCGGTGTCAGCCACGCCCACTCGCAGTCCTCGTTCCCCTCGGTCGTCGCGTTGAGTTCGTGTTCGAGGAACGCCTTGCTAAATGGCGCAAGGAGCGGCGGTTCGTCGCTCCCCTCGAACGTGTCCTCGTACTCCGGCAGATCGTCCTCGGCGAGGTCACCGACGACGATTCGCATGCTCATTCCGAGCACGTGGTGTGGGCCACAGTACACGTCGTACACGCCCGTTTCGGTGAACTCGTAGAGCCAGGCGCTACCGAGGTTGAGCACCGGCGACGAGAACGGCGGCACTCCGTCGGGCACTCGCTGCTGGAATCCCTGTGCGGGATGATACGCCGTAACCGTGTGATCGGGAGATTCGGGAGTAAATTGCACGACGTCACCGGCACCCACGTGAATGCCGATCGGGTCGAAGTGGAAGAACGGAGGCCGGTCCGGGTTCTCCGGATCTTCCGACTCCACCGTGTGGAGTTCGACTTCGTGATCGGGGTCGAGCGTCGCGGGCAGTTCCTCGACGTTCGGCACCGCAAAGCCGTACTGCGGGTCGATCTCCGCCGCGTCGGTCCCGGTCGTATCGCTCTCCTCTGCGTCGGAGTCGTCATCGTCGCGAGCGGTTGTGAGACCACTGCTCAGCGAGAGAGCGACCCCCGCGCCCAGCGTTTTCAGCAACGGTCGCCGCTCGAAGTCGATCCACCCGGCGATCGATTTGTCGAACGATTCCTCGGGTCTCTCGGCCTCGGGTGATGCCATCGTATCACTCCCCCAGTTGCTGCCGCCTGCGTCGAATACGTGCACTTTCCGATGAATATAGCGACGGGATCGTTCCATCTCGATAATAGCAGTTACCCAATATGTCGTCTCCTGCAGATTGCGAGACGACCCCTGTCGGCCCTACAATGGTAATAGGTAACACACACCGGAGGTACAGACGAAATGGCTCGCTGACGTATAATTTCGTGTAATTATGTGTCGGTGGAATGGGGCGGCCGATCCCAGTTCCGTCCGCAGTCGGTACGGTCGACGTCAAAAATCCGGTCAGTCTCCGTGCGAGTACAGACAACCCGATCGATGGGCGTCTCTCGCTGAGACACCGCGTCCATAGCAGGGGAAGCGACTACTCACGGCGTTCGTCTCGTGGCCCGGTCGCGCGATTTCGAGACCCGATCGCCGTCAGTCGTGTCGCGCCGAGTTGTCCCGTGGCTCGTAGCCCAGCACCTCGCGGGCCCGATCGATCGAGTAGTACTTGCGATCGTTGTCGGAGATGCCGTAGACGATTTCGTAGCCGTAGTCGGCGCGGATACAGCGATCGAACAGGTGGGCACAGTCGCGGTAGGAGAGCCACATCGCCTGGCCGCGTTCGTAGTCGATCGGCGGGTGGCCCTCGGTGAGGTTACCGATGCGGACGTTGACGACGGAGATGCCGTACTCGTCGTGGTAGTAGCGCCCGAGGGTTTCGCCGGCGGCCTTCGAGACGCCGTAGAGGTTGCCGGGGCGGGGCAACTCGGTGCCGTCGAGCAGGTAGTCGTCGTGGGCGCGGTACATGTCGGGCGTGCGCTCCTCGGTCTCGTAGGCCCCGACGGCGTGGTTCGACGAGGCGAAGGCGACCTTCTCGACGCCGGCGTCGACGGCAGCCTCGAAGATCGTCTGCGTCCCGTTGATGTTGTTCGTCAGGACGCTGTCCCACGGCGCCTCCGGCCGCGGGTCGCCCGCGAGGTGGATCACGACGTCGATGCCTTCCATCGCCTCGCGGACGGCGTCCTCGTCGGTGATGTCCGCGACGACGAACTCGCCGGGGTGGTCGTCCGTCGGCGGGTCGCGATCCATCAGGCGCCACTCGTGCTCGTCGCCGATGCCGCCGAGAATCGCCTCTCCGACGCGCCCCGCAGCCCCCGTGAGCAGGACCGACTGTGCCATTCGTTCGGTGTGAAGACAGGGGCCGATAAGTAACGTGCGATTCCGCGTCGGTCCGATCGTCGCTGACATACGTTTCCCGGATGATACGACGCCCGATCGGGGTCCGCGACCCCGGACCCCAGTGTGCGACTGGACCCGGCGATCGGAATCACGTCCCGCCCGATACCCGCGGACCGGAATCCCCTTCCCGACCGTGCCCGTGGGATCGGCTATGCCCAGCGATTCGACGCCGACCGACGCGGAAGCCGCCTGTTTCGAGGCCGGCATTAAGTTCGGGACGCTCTACCACCAGTTCGCCGGGACGCCGGTCTCGCTCGAGAGCGCGCCCAGTCTCGCGACCGCGATCGAGGAGTCGATCGAGAACCAGCCCCACTGTACCGCGGTGACGGTCGAGGTGCGGGAGGACGAACTGGCCGCGGCGCTCGAAGCGGGCCCGGCCGACTACACCGAACTGACGGGGCGCTTCCTCGAGGTCGAGATCGTCGTCGACTACGAGGGCTGCGAGGTCGTCACGCGCATGGCGATGGAGGACGGCTACCCGCTGATGCGACTGGAGGAGGTCCGCGGTCGCGAGTAGCGTCCCGATCGGTTCGTCCCGTCGAACCCGTCACGCGGAGTCGGAATCGTCGTCTCCGAGTTCGGGATCGAACAGGTCCTCGATCGAGGTGTCGAAGTGAGCCGCGAGTTCGAACGCGAGTTCGAGCGACGGATCGTACCGATCGCGCTCGATGGCGTTGATCGTCTGGCGGGAGACGCCGACGGCGGCCGCGAGATCGGCCTGGCTCTCGCCGCGCTCTTCGCGCCGATCGCGGATGTCGCACTTCATCGGCGGCTGTAGTAGCCGATCGCGACGCCGTAGGTCACGTAGACGACGGTCGTCGTCCAGGCGAGCGTCACGCTCGCGGTTCCCCACGAGAAGTACCGGGTCGACGAGAGGACGACGAGCGACGGGAACACGATCGCCGCCAGCCATCCGAACAGCGTCAGCGTGAACCCGCTGGCGCGTCTGTGGATGGTGTCGTCCCGTTCGTCGAACAGCGTGTACCTCGTTGCGGACGGGATCGCCACGGCGGCGATCATGCCGAGGGCGTAGAGTCCAACCGCGACGAGCGGACGCTGGAGCGCCGAGCCCACGCCGAGGGCGATGCCCGCGAATACGCAGCAGGCGAGCATCAGTCGCTTGTACGTCTCCGGTGCGCCGGTTCGAAGGAATCCGATTGCAGGTTCCGTCATGGGTGTCTCGATCTCGAGGTTCGTACCGCGCTCGTCCTGTAAAGGACTCTTTACAGTAAAGTGTGCTTTACACTCCTACTTAATCCTGTCCGTTCGTTGCCACCAGGACCGTGTCGAATCTATTCGCTCACTGTCCTACTTCGGGTGTCGATCCGATTTCCCGCCGCGAGTCTCGACGGTTCCAGCCTTTCGAAATCTCACCGTCGATCGGGCGATATCGGATCGCTTCGGCCGATTTTCACTTTCACTTTCGGGCTACCTTTTAACCCCAGTCCCGGTGAACGTGGTGACATGAGCCAAGCGACACTCGGCGACGACGACGAACTGTTCGGCGAAGCGGCCAACGAGATGCGCGAGGACGTCGAATCCTCGCTCGCGGCGGCCTGGGACGCACTGCCGGCGGCCGACGACGTCTGGGAGACCGACGCGGACAACGTCCTGGGCGTGCTCAACGGGCTCAACTCCGCGCTGGACGCCGGCGATGCCGAGGACCACCTCCGGGACGCCAAGAAGTGGTTCACGATGGGCCAGCGCGCCGACGCCTTCGACGACGCCGACGACCTCGAAGAAGAGATCGGCGACCTCGAGGACGCGATCACGGACATCTCCGCGGCGGGCGAGCAGGTCGGCGACCTCACGTCGACGATTCCTGCACTCCGGAGTACGCTAGAGGACGCCGGGCCCGACGCGGAAGCGGAAGAAGAGGAAGAAGAGGAGGAGTAACGACCGGCTCATCTCGGTCCATTCGCCGGCATCCGGGAGCCGTCGTTCTCTGCCAGCCCCGGGCTACGATCGGTCCTCGGGCCGAGAGACGTCGCGCTCGGCGATCGTCGCGAGGAGTCGAACGAGCGCATCCGCCGCCAGGTCGAGCAGTTCTTCGCCGCGTCGGGCGTCGCCGTCGGCCGGATCGCCGACGACGCCGTTGTCGGTAAACTCCGCGGAGTCGTAGGCCAGATTCGTGTGACTCGTCCACTCGCCCCAGCCGTCGGCCCGTCCGTCCCGTGCCTCCTCGATCCGATCCTCGCGGACGAGGTCCGGGTCGACGTGGCGTAACAGCGCCGTCTCGAGCGGGCCGCCGTGGCCCATGTCGGCCGCGTGGTCGCCGACGGCTTCGAACCACGTGAACGGGACGGTGTAGGCCGTTCCCGATCGGGTCAGGGTGCCCCCGACCTCCCGCAGGGCGTCGACGTTCCCGCCGTGGCCGTTGACCAGGACGACCCGATCGAAGCCGTGGTGGGCGAGGCTCTCGACGGCCTCGCCGACGTAGTCCCGGAACGTGTCTTCGGAGACCCACATCGTGCCGGTGAACTGTCGGTGTTCCGCGGCGATCCCGATCGGAATCGCGGGTGCCCGCACGACCTCGCGATCGGTTCGATCGAGGGCGGCGTCGGCGACGGCCTCGGCCCCGATCACGTCGGTCCCGAGCGGCGCGTGGGGGCCGTGCTGTTCCGTGCTCCCGACGGGGACGACCGCGAGTTCGGTGTCGGCGTCGCGCACGTCGGTCCACGTCGCATCGGAGAGGTCCATGGATGAGTCCTCCGACCGTGTGGACATGAAACCCTCGGTGGCCGTGGCGTGCGTCGCCGGTTGCGGCGGCGACGGCAGCGGCTCGATCGGGGCCGGTCGAGCGGCACCCTGGCGATGCGGGAACGGTGCGTACGCAGGGCCAACCTGTTTGAGCGCGCTGGCGCAGTATCCTCCCATGAGTAACGAGGATCGCGAACTCGGCGTCGAACTCGGAGACCTTCAGGAGGAACTCGAGAGTCAGGAGTATCCCGTCAGTCAGGACGACCTGCTCGACGAACACGGCGACGAGCAGATCGGCATGGGCGAGGAGACGATGACCCTCGCGGAACTCATCGGGCCCCTGAACGAGGACGAGTACCGGGACTACGGCGAGGTCGAGCAGGCGATCATGAACATGGTCAGCGACGACGCGATCGGGCGGAAGAACTACAGCGATCGGACGCCGCCGGCGGCGGGCGAAGACAGGCAGGACGAGGGGGCACCGGATCAGGAGGGACAGCGCGAACAGGAGTCGTTCTGAGCGTCCGACCGATCAGGTGAACGAGTGCTGCGCAGTCGGGTTCGAGGACCTTCGTGACGCGCTGGATCGGTAGCGACGGCTCAGTCGTCGTCGGCGTCCGCGTCGACCTCCGTCCGCGCCTGGCGGCGCTGGGCGCGCTCGATGAACTCCTGTGGCAACTCGTCGATCTCGCCCGCCTGGACGCCCCAGAGGTGCGAGTAGAGCCCGTCGTTGGCCAGCAGCCCCTCGTGCGTCCCTCGCTCGACGATCTTCCCGTCCTCGAGGACGACGATCTTGTCGGCGTCTTTGATCGTCGAGAGCCGGTGTGCGATCGCGAACGTCGTTCGATCGGCGGCGAGTTCGTCGATCGATCGCTGGATGAGCATCTCGGTCTCGGTGTCGACGTCGCTCGTGGCCTCGTCCAGGATCAGGATGTCGGGATCCTTGAGGATCGCGCGGGCGATCGAGATGCGCTGGCGCTGGCCGCCGGAGAGTTTGACGCCGCGTTCGCCCACCTCCGTGTCGTACCCCTCCGGCAGGTTCTGGATGAAGTCGTGCGCCTCGGCCATCTTCGCGGCCTCGATCACCGCCCCGCGGCTGGCGTCGAACGCGCCGTATCGGATGTTCTCCGCGACGGTGCCGTAGAACAGGAACGTGTCCTGGCTGACGTAGCCGATCGACTCGCGAAGGCTCTCGAGGGTGACGCCGCGGACGTCCTGTCCGTCGACGGTGATCGCCCCCTCGTCGACGTCGTACATTCGCAAGAGGAGTTTGAGGATGGTCGACTTGCCCGCACCAGTGGGACCGACGAGCGCCAGCGTCTCGCCGCCGTCGACGGTGAACTCGACGTCCTCGACGGTGGTTTCGTCGTCGTAACCGAACGTGACGTCGTCGTACGCGACGCGGCCGTCGGTCACCTCGAGGGCGGTCGCGTCGGGGGTCTCCGCGACCCGACTCGGTTCGTCCATCAGGCCGAACATCCGCGCCGAGGAGGCGCGGGCACGCTGGTACATGTTGATGATCTGTCCGAACTGGGCCATCGGCCAGATGAACCGCTGCGTGTAGAGGATGAACACGACGAACTCGCCCTCGCTCAGCGTGCCGGTGAAGGGACCGGGCGGTCCCTGGAAGACCCACAGGCCGCCGACGAGGAACGTGACGACGAAGCCGATGCCGGCGAGGACGCGCAGTCCCGGGAAGAACTTGATGCGCGTCTCGATGGCGTCCCAGTTGGCGTCGAAGTAGTCCTGCGAGACGTCCTCGACGCGATCGGACTCGTAGTCCTCGGTCGTGCTCGACTTGATCACCTGGATCCCGCCGAGGTTGTTCTCGAGGCGGGAGTTGACCTTCCCGACGGTCGAGCGGACGGCGGCGTACTTGGGCTGGATGATCCGGACGAACAGGTAGGTGAAGCCGGCGATCAGCGGCACCGGGAGCAGGGCCACCAGCGCCAGTTGCCAGTTGTACGCGATGAGGATGGCACCGATTCCGACGACCATCACCGCCAGTCGGAACAGGGAGTTCATCCCGTCGTTCAGGAACCGCTCGAGGCGGTTGACGTCGTTCGAGAGGATCGACATCATCTCGCCGGTCTGCTTGTCCGCGAAGAAGTCCATGTTCAGCCGCTGCATCTTGTCGTAGGTGTCGGTCCGGATGTCGTGCTGGATGTTCTGGGCGAACGCGTTGAATCCCCAGTTGCGGATCCAGTGAAACGCGGCCCCGACGAAAAAGGCGCCGGCGATGACGCCGATCGTCAGGTAGAACTGCTCGAGTTGGGTCTCGGGAACGTACGGCGCGACGAGTCCGCTGCCGAACGGAAGCGCCTCCGCGTAGCCGATCTCGTCGCGAAACACCGCGTCGAGGGCCACCGCCAGCATGATCGGCGGCAGCAGATCCAGCACGCGGGCGGAGACGCTCGCGAGGATGCCGACGACCGCGTGAAACACGTAGTTACGACCGTACTCGACGAACAGCCGCTTCATCGGATTCTCGATCTCCTCGCGCTGTTCCTCGAACGGGTCGTCGTCCTCCCAGTCGACACCGCTCATTACTCTCGCCTCGGGGGCCGCGGCCAATAAGCGTTTGCTACGAATCGAAATAGGTCGCCTCGTCGATCGGCGCGGCGACGACCGACTCGCTCGCGTCCGCTTGCAGTGCCGACGGAGCGATCGACGTGATGCTCACCTCGTTCGACTCGAGATCGATCTCGACCTCGTCGCCGACCTCGGTCCCCGTCTCGTTCGCGTAGCCGCGTGGCACCTCGAGCACCCACTTCGCCTCGCCGGAGTACTCGAGATCCTCGCCGTCCTCGCCGGGTTCGGGGGCCCGCGCGTGTGCGATCGTCGTGATCTCCCGATCGGCGTCGATGAAGATGATGTCGATGTCGAAGTCCATCTCTCGCATGACGTACGTGCGTTCGCCCTCGCGTTCGTGCACGAACAGCATCCCGGTCCCCGGTTCGAGCGAGTCGTGATCGCTCAGTCCGGTGTAGCGCTCGCTGCGCGTGTCGGCGACCTCGACCTCGACGACCGCCTTGGGATCCCCGTCGGCCTCGTTCTCGTCGTCGACTACGCGCACCTCGCCCTCGTCCGGACTCCACGGGGCGGAGACGACGCCGCCCTGGACGAGGAGCACGAGGACGATCGAACAGGCTGCGATCACGAGCAGCCCCTTCCAGACGCGCTCGAGAACCATGGGGCATACCTGCCACGCGAGAAAGTAAAGGTTATTCGGACGGGGCGATTCAGTCGGCATGCGGGCTCGTGGTCTAGCTGGTCATGACGCGGCCTTTACAAGGCCGAGGTCGGTGGTTCGAACCCGCCCGAGCCCACTGTTGCTGTCGCGAACATCCCGTGAGCGATAGCAACGTGATGCGAGCGGCGGTTCGAACTAGACCGAGGTTCTGCGCCCGTGGCGCAGGTTCTCGGGCGTAATTCGAACCCGCCCGAGCCGTCGATCGGTCCGATCGTCTTCCCTTCGCTCACCGATCTGATTCTACCGTCGCGATCGTCGACGGACGAGCCACGACCCCGCTCGAGTAGCCGCCGCACCGCAATCGACCGACCTGCCATCGATCGCGAGCGCCGTTCTCTGCCCCTGTACCGGTGCCCCACGTTGATATGCGATCCCCGCGTCCAGTGACACGTGACCCAGCAGCGGCTCACCGCGGCGGACGTTCTCGGATGGAACTCGCTCCGGGAGATCGCCGAGTCGTTCGCGACGCGTGGTCTCGAGGTGCGATCGACGCCCGGCGAACGGGCGCGCTTTGCCTGTCGGTGCGACGACGAGACGCTCGGTCTCGTCGTGGCCGGACCGGACGAGTCGCCGACGGCGTTCGGTCCCGACCGGGGCGATCGGCGGACGAATCTCGTCGCAGCCCACGATTTCGAGCGGTTCACGGTCATCGCGCGCGATCGGCGGCGGACCGACCAGCGCCACGGTCGAATCGGGTTCCGGACGCTCTCGTTCGCGAAATCGGGGTTCAGGCGGGAGACCGAGCGCGCGGACGCGATCCTCGACCGACTCAACGCGATCGGTGACGGCTCGACGGGACTCGCCGAGACGCTGTTCGACACGTGCGCGGTCGTCGAGGGGTTCGTCCGGGAGTTCGAGGCGTTGCGGACCGACCTCGTGGAGGCGGTCGCGGGGGTTCCGGCCGATCGTGGCGACGCGAAACGGCGGTACGTCCAGGTCGTCCTCGATCGGCTGCTCTTTCTCGCCGTCCTCCAGGCGAAGGGGTTGCTCGACGGGTCCGAACGGTATCTTCACGATCGGCCCGCGACCGTCGTCGACGAGGGGGCGGATCGGTACGAGGCGTTCTTCCGGCCGCTCTTCGACTGCCTCGCCGGCGACGAGCACGACTCCGCGTTCGGGCGGGTCCCATCCATCGACGGCGGGTTGTTCGCCAGGGCGCCGATCGAACGCGAGTTCGCCGACGCCCGACTGGGCGCGTCCCCGATGGAGACGAACGCGCTCCTCGACGACGTGCTCGCGTTCCTCTCCGAGTGGAACTGGGCGGTCGACGAGCAGGTCGCCGCCGCCGGCCCGAAGACGCTCACCCCCGCGATCCTGGGTCGGATTTACGAGCGGACGGTCACCCAGAAGGGACTGGGCGCGTACTACACGCCCGACGAGATCACCGGATTCGTGGCGCGCCGGACGATCCACCCGTCCCTCCTCGATCGGCTCTCGGAGGCCGTCGACGCGGCGTACGAGTCGATCGACGAGGTGTTCGGCTTCACCGGAGAGGCGGTCAGTGACGCCACTGTGACCGTCGACGGTGGAGCGCCGACGCCCCCGGTTCCGATGGCGCGGGTGACGACGGCCCACGTCGAGACGCTCTATCACGACGTGCTGTGGGAGACGCGAGTCCTGGATCCGGCGGTCGGGAGCGGCGCGTTCCTCCTCGCTGCACAGGACGTCCTGCTCGACGTCGCCGTCCAGTGTCTCGAGTTCTTCCGGCGCCTCGAGCGCGAGGGGCGCGGCGACGCGCTCGAGGCCCGGACCCGGGACGAACTGACGGCGATCGAAGCCGACGACGACACCCCCTCGCTGCACGCGAAGCGCGCGATCGCTCGCCACTGCCTCCACGGCGTGGACGTCGACGACGGAGCCGTCGAGGTCTGCAAACGCCGTCTCTGGCTGTCGATGGTCGCCGACATCGAGGATGAGCCAAGTGCAGTAGAGACCGTGCCCGACGTCGACGACGGTATTCGGCAGGGTAACGCCCTCGTCGGCGTCACCGATCTCGCCGATCGAGAAGGGGACGCGTCCGCCACGATCGATAGCCGTGACGGCGGCGACGGGGACGAGGGGTACGAGGCCGCGGGCGATCGGCCGTCTCCGTCCAGCGACGAACTCGACGAGCGGGTGCTCGCGGACTTTCACGACGCGGGACTCGAGGACGTTACTCGTGCGGACCTCGCGGATCACTCCCCGTTCCACTGGCCGCTCGAGTTCCCGGCGGTGGCCGCCGCAGGTGGCTTCGACGTCGTCGTCGGCAATCCGCCCTGGGACGTCGTCGCGCCCGACCGCGAGGAGTACTTCGCGAGGTTCGACGAGGGGTTTCGAACCCGATCGCCGTCCGAGAAAGACGCCGTCCAGGAGCGACTCCTGGACGACCCCGCGATCGCCGACGGCTGGGCGGCCTACCAGGAGCGACTGGCGACCCGCGCGGCCTACTTCAACGGCAGTTCGCAGTACGTCCTGCAGAACCCCGACGTCGGCGGCACCGCCGTCGGCACCGACAACGACCTCTCGATGCTATTCCTGGAACGCGTCTTCGAGGTGGCGAGCGACGAGTCGTACGTCGGCCAACTCCTTCCGGGAACCGTCTTCGTCGGGGCCGCGGGGGCCGACCTTCGAACGCACCTGCTCGAGGAGACGTCGCTCCAGCAGGTCGTCCTCTTCGAGAACCGGGGCGTCTTTCCGGACGTCGACAGCCGGTACAAGTTCGGCATCGCCGTCTGCGAGACCGGCGGCCGCACCGATCGATTCGAGTCGATCTACCGGAAAGGCGACCTCGACGTGCTGGGACGCGTCGACGAGGCGGCGGTTACCGTCCCCCGGGCGGTCCTGACCGAGTACTCGCCGAACGCGGGGCTATTTCCGCTGGTCGAATCGGAGACCCAGGCCGCCATCCTTCGCAGCCTCGTCGCCCATCCGCCGCTGTCCGACGACGCCCCGGGGTGGACGGTGACCCCGTACCGTGAACTCGATCGCAACAGGGACCGCGACCGCTACGTCGAATCCGAAGCGGCGGGCGCGTATCCGGTCTACGGCGGATCGAACGTCTACCAGTACAGCTATTCGCCCGACGTCGTCGCGGACCTGGCGCCGCCGACGCTGTGGAGCGTCGCCGAAGACCGCGACCCCGAGCGAAGCGCCAAACGCCGAATTCGGGAGAAAGCGCTCCGGTCCCGCGACCCCGAACTGGGCCTCAAGAAAGCACTCTACGAGGCGTTCGACGGAACGGGGTCACAGACCGCGTTCGTGGACGACCTCCTCGAACGGGAACGCGGACGGCCGCTCTCGCTCGAGGACGTCAAACTCGACTGCAGCGCGTATCGCATCGTCTTCCGGAACATCACGAATTCGACGAACGAGCGAACGATGATCTGTGCGGTCGTTCCGAAGGGAGTCGTCTGCCACCATGCGCTCAACACCATCCGTCCCTACACGTTCGACATCGATCGAGACGCCCTCTCGGAATACCCCCTGCACTCGGTCTACGAGCGCGTGTTCACCGATCGCGAACTGTTCGTCGCGCTCGGACTCCTGAACAGTCTCCCCTTCGACTACCTGATGCGGAGAAAAATCGAGGAGAACCTCGTCTCGTACAAACTGACCGAGTCACAGGTGCCGCGTCTGACCGCGGGCGACGACTGGTTCGAGTACATCTCGGAGCGCGCCGCGCGCCTCAACTGTTACGGCCCGGCGTTCGCGAAGATGCGCGACCGCCTCGGCGGTATCGACCCGGTAACCGACCGCAGGGGTCGCACCGAACTGCAGGCCGAGATCGACGCGGCGGCCTGTCACGCCTACGGTCTCTCACGTCGCGAGGCGGCGTTCGTCCGCGACTCCTTCCACCGGGTGTCAGACCCCCGGATCATGACGGACGCGTACTTCGACCTGGTGGGGACGACATACGATCGTCTCGCGTCGGCCGGGCCGTTCCCCTGAGCGTGCGTGAATCGAGGCGTTCGCGGGCGTCCGATGGTAGCCGGCGATTGCAAGGAGTAGTCTGATAATAGCCGCGATCAGTCAGTGCTTGAGTCGCGCGACGTTCTCGCGAATCTGGCCGAGCAGGCCTTCCTCGGACTCGGCTTCGAGGGCGCTGTGCAGCGTCGAGTTCTCCGGTTCGTCCTTGACCACGACGCGGAGGTACGGTTCCAGCTGTTCGAAATTGTCCGAGAGCACGACGGTGTGGTTCTCCTCGTCGTGCTCCACGACGCCTGAGTCGGCGAGTTTCGGGACGTGACACTGGACGGACGAGACGTAGACGCTCTTGTACTCGTTTTTCGCGACCTCGTCGGGCGGCACGTCGTGTTCCCAGCCGGCGACCTGTTCGGCGATCGACGACAGCTCGATCGGGCCGTCTTGCCCTCGGAGGGCATAGAGGAGGTATCGCCGGCGTCGGTTCGCCAGGAGCTCCAGAATGGTGTCGGCCGAGAGTTCTGTTTCTCCCTCGTCCGAGGCAAGTGCTTCCATAACACGATGTTACCCTCCAGCGCAGAAAAGCGTGTCTTGAATATCCAACATTCCAACCAACGAACGTCAGGCACTCCCAAACGCGATGGTAGCCATCCCGTTACTGAGTCGCGATCGGCTTACTGGCCTCGACTGGCGAGAAACCTGTCGTTCCGCCTGCCATTCTGCCGGCGATCAGATTCGAAATCCTTTTTTATACCATGGACGGAGATGTAGGTGCGCCGCCTTAGCTCAGACTGGGAGAGCACTCGACTGAAGATCGAGCTGTCCCCGGTTCAAATCCGGGAGGCGGCACTTCTCACCGCGAACAACATCGTGAGCCGTGCAAATGCGATCGGATTGCGTTCAAACCGGACCGAGAATCGGCACAAGATCCGAAGTGTCGTCGTTGAGCACGGAACGTTGGGAGTCGAGACGAGCGATTGAGTCGACAGATCAGCACGTACTATAATCGGTGGATACGTACCCGGCGGGGCCGAGGAGGCGATCGCGGAGGGCGTCGAGGAAACGGCGGGAGAAGCGACCGGCAAGGATCTCTAGCGGGTCGCTAACTGTCCGCCGTAGACCTGTCGAGTGTCGATCGCCGATCGCGCCAGCCATCGCTCCGTCGCAACGAGCATCATTGGTGGCGTCTCGAGCGCCACGACGGAACGCGGGCGACCGTGGTGACCGGAAACGGCCCCGATTCGACTTCGGAGACACTCTCGTCGCCCCGCTCATGGGCTTGAACGACGATCGGCCGGGACGGAACGCGCCGAAATCCTCGCGACGGCGACGCCGACGTGACGGTTCGAGTACAATAATTGTGTTCAGCGAGCGTTCTTGTCGTCCGCCCTGTATTGCGCTGACAATGGCTGACGAGCGACCACTGATCGGCATCGTCACCGGCACGAGGGCACCTGAACTGACCGACGACGGCCAGGCCGTCGCGTCGGGCCTCCGCGACCGGGGGTACGAAGCCGAACCGGCGATCTGGAGCGTGCCGGGAGAGGACTGGTCGCGGTTCGACGGCCTCGTCGTCCGATCGTGCTGGCAGTACTACGAGGACCTGGACGCGTTCCGCACGTGGCTCGGGACGGTCGAGCGAAACGGCATCGTCGTTGTCAATCGGCCCGACGTGATCCGGTGGAACGTCCACAAGTTCTACCTCCAGGATCTCGAGGCGGCGGGCGTCTTCGTCGTCCCGACTGCGTACGTCGATCGAGGAGCAGACGTCGACCTCGGGACGGTGCTGGCCCGGAACGACTGGACGGACGCCGTAGTCAAACCGGCGATCGGGACCAGTTCCGACGGCGTCTGGCGGACCTCGACGCCGATCGGACCGGACGAAGCGGACCGGTTCGAGGCCCAGCGCGCCGAACGCGATCTTCTGGTCCAGCAGTTCGCCCCCGAGGTGCTCGACGGCGAACTCTCGGTGATCTTCTTCCGCGCGACGTTTAGCCACGCTAACCGAAGCGTTCCGGCCGCCGACGACTTCAGGGCGCATCCGGATTTCGGCGTCTCCACCGAGGCCGCCGATCCGTCGGCCGATCTCGTCGATCAGGCCCGAACGGTCCTGGACGCCGCCGCTGACGTCCACTCGATCGACCCGTCCGAACTGACCTACGCCCGCGTCGACGGGGTCGAGCGAGACGGGGCGTTCGAACTGATGGAACTCGAACTGATCGAACCCTATCTGGGTCTCTCGCGGACCGACGGGGCGCTCGATCGGTTCGTCGACGCGATCGACGCGGCGCTACGTCGTCGCTCCGACTCGATCGCCCCGGCCCGCCGTGATGGACGATTCACGTGAACCATCCATGTCACCCACAGCACTGCCCCGGATCGGTATCGGAACGTACGACGTACCACCCGCGGCCTGCACGGCCGCGGTCACCACGGCCCTGAACCTCGGGTACCGTCACGTCGACACGGCGGAGATGTACGGGAACGAGGCCGCGGTCGGGCGGGCGATCGATCGGGCCGGAGTCGACCGGGAGGACGTGGTCGTCGCGACGAAAATTCACTCACGAAACCTTTCCTACGAGGACGTGATCGACCACGCCCGCGCGAGTCGCGAACGACTGGGCGTCGACGCGATCGATCTGCTGTACGTTCACTGGCCGATCAGGACCTACGACCCCGCCGAGACGCTCGCAGCGTTCGACGAACTGTACGATCGGGGCGTGATTCGACGCGTCGGCGTGTCCAATTTCACCCCGTCGTTGCTCGCGGAAGCGATCGAACGGCTGGACGCGCCGCTGTTCGCCCATCAGGTCGAGTGCCACCCGCTGTTGCAGCAGGCGGAACTGCGCCGGTACGCCCGGGACCACGGCCACTACCTCGTCGCGTACTCCCCGCTCGCGAAAGGTGCCGTCACCGAGGTCCCCGAACTCGTCGAAATCGCGAGGGAGAACGGGGCTACGCCCGCTCAGGTCGCACTCGCCTGGCTCCAGTCCACGGAGAACGTCGTCCCCATCCCGAAGTCGACCTCGGAGGCGCATCTTCGGGAGAATATCGAGGCGAGACGGCTGGAACTGGACGAATCGGCGATCGACCGAATCGACGCGATCGAGCGGACGACTCGGCTGGTCGACTTTCCGGCCACGCCGTGGAACGAGTGACGAGTCGATGAGGACTGTGTTTCTCGAAGCGCCGCGGTTCAAAGGGGGGATGCACAGCGACCACAGTACCGAAACGCGGGGTCGTTCTTCGCACCACAGTGACGACACGTCAGGCGCGTCTGCCCCGCCGCGTCCTCCTCGACCGGAGCGGCGGATCCCCGGTCGTACTCCTCGTCTTCGGTGTAGCGTTCGATCTCCCCGTTCTTCCACTTGCGTCGTCGTTCGACCCCCTCCCGGAAGATCCGGACGAGAACCGGGATGCTGACCCCTAACGCGAACAGCAAGAGGACCAGTATCACTGCGGCGTAGATCTGTCCGGGCGTGACCACACGTGACATACGATCGCAGATCGGTTAGCTATTGTGTGCGAATACCTGACGATCTCGCGCGCGTACTCGATGGTGATCGGCCGGAACCGTTATACTATGCCCCTCTGATGGGAGTCGCACGATGAAGGCAGGAGTGCTCGGTATCGTCGATGGGTCGTTCGACGTCGTCGATTCGTACACCGATACCGTCACGACGGACGAGCAGGAACTCGATCGCTGTCTCGAGATCGATCGCGTGTTCTCGCTCCCGTCCGGGGACATGGCGTTCGCCGGTCGGGCTGCTGCCGACGCGCGGACGGAGCGGACCACGACGACGATCGAGGACGGCGAGATTCACGTCACCGAACGGGCGCGGACCGAGACGAAGTACACCGAATTCGTCGGCGTTCCCGGCGAGTTCGTCGCCGTCGACGGGAGCGACGGGACGTTCGCGTTCGACCTCCTCGGGGCCGAGACCGACACGAGCATCGAGCGCGCGACGCTGGATCTCGACGAGTTCTTCGCGGCTCGCGAGTCCGCGACGCCGTGGAAAGCCGGCTTTTACGGGTCCGTCGACGGGATGAACGGCGTCTTCCACGGCGAGGACTTGCGGGCGAGCCACGACGTGGACGCCCTCCTTGCGGACTCGACCCTGAATCAGGTCGGCCTCTCATACGAGTACGACGGGGCCGACGTGAAGATGACGGCGGCCCGGAGCGGGTACGTGGAGGTCTACCGGCCATCGGAGTTCGACTCCGGGCAGTTCCTGACGTACTTGCGCGAGGAGATCCGTCCGTACGTCCGGTGAGTCCGGCCCGATCAGTCCGTCTCCTCGATTTTCTGCCCCCAGAATCCGGGGTGTTTGGTCACCGTCACGTCGCCCTCGACCCGGGTCTGGCAGGCCAGTCGGAGGCCGCGATCGGGATCGTGTGGCGGAAACGAGAGGCGCCGCTGTTCCCGCTCGGTGGGATCGCTGACCGCCCCGTCCACCTCGACGGCGCAGGTGCCGCAGGTGGCCTTCCCGCGACAGTTCACGGTATCGGCCATCCCGTTGTGCGGGCTCTCCCCGGCCTCGAGGAGCACGTCGCGGAGGATTTCACCCTCGTCGCAGTCGATCCGTCGGTCGCGGAACTGAACCGTTGGCATACCTGCAGGTACGTTCCGTGCGACCGTATGGCTTGGTGGTCGTCGGTCTCCCGTCGTCCCCGTCGGTGGTCTCTCGTCCGATCGGCCTCCCGCCGGCACTCCCTCCGGCGGCCTATATTTCGATCGCGGGCGAATGACGCCGTATGCACCCGTCCGCGCCAGCCACGCGTCGAACGGTCGTCGTCGGACTGGGCGCGCTCGTCGCCGGATGTCTCGACGACGGGATGGACGAGTCGACGACGTCCGAAGACGACGGCACCGACGGGTCCAGCGCGACCGATGGTGACGATGGGAACGCGTCCGAAAACGGCGTCGACCCCACCGGCGAGGTCGAACAGGTCGGCGACCTCGCGCTCACGAGTCCGGCGTTCGACGACGGCAAACGGATTCCCGAGCAGTACGGCTACGAGGCCGAGAACGTCAATCCGCCGCTGTCGATCGAGTCGGTCCCCGACGTCGCCGATTCGCTCGCCCTGATCGTGGACGATCCGGACGCGGTCGAACCGGCCGGGGTGGTCTGGACGCACTGGCTCGTCTGGAACGTCCCGCCCGACACGACGTCGATTCCGGAGGACTGGGACGTCGAGGAAGCCGCCGAGGGGACGACCGACTTCGACGAGGTGGGCTACGACGGCCCGAACCCGCCGAACGGGGAACACCGCTACCGGTTCAAACTCTTCGCGCTGGAGACGACGCTCGACCTGTCGCCCGAAACGGACGTCGACGGCCTCGCGGAAGCCGTGGACGGCCACGTGATCGCGGCCACGCAACTCGCCGGAACCTACCCGGCCTGATACGGACTGCTGTACGTCATTTCCCGCGCAATCGCGACCCGTTAGCGGTTGCGCCGGTACATCGTTACAGCAATCCGTGTGAGTGGCCGTCGTCGAAAGGGGGTTCGGGCGGCGATCGAGCGCTCAACCGTTATGGGATGCGGACTCGTACTGGCCGTGTGACCAGCGACACCATCGCAAACGAGAGCGATACGTTCGACATCGGTGACACGACCGTCCATCGCCTCGGCTTCGGAGCGATGCGACTCTGTGGCGACGCGATCGTCGGCCCACCCGAGGACGAGGAGCGAGCGCGCGAGGTGCTCCGGCGGGCGGTCGACCTGGGCGTCGATTTCGTCGACACGGCCGACTCCTACGGCCCCGGCGTGAGCGAACGCCTCATCGGCGAGACGATCGGCGATCGCGACGACGTGCTGGTCGCGACGAAGGCGGGTCTCCTGCGCAACCGATCGGGCGAGTGGATCGCCCACGGCGATCCGGACTACATCCGGAACCAGGTGCTGGCGTCGCTCGATCGGCTCCGGACCGATACGATCGACCTCTACCAGTTTCACCGTCCCGACCCGGACACGCCGTTCGAGGACTCCGTACAGACGTTCGCCGAACTCCAGGACGACGGCCTCGTCCGCTCCGTCGGCGTTAGCAACGTCTCCGTCGAGCAACTCGAGACGGCCCGCGAGCACGTCGACGTCGCCACCGTCCAGAACCGGTACAACGTGGCCGATCGGTCGAACGCGGACGTCCTCGCGGTCTGTGACGAACACGACATCGGATTCATTCCGTGGGCACCGATCGACGGCGACGACCTCGCGGAACACGGCGACCGCCTCGACGCCGTCGCCGAGGACCACGACGCGACCCGCCGACAGGTCGCGCTCGCGTGGCTGCTCGAGCGATCGGACGTCGTGCTCCCGATCCCGGGGACGTCGGATCCGTCCCACCTCGAATCGAACCTCGCGGCCTCGCAGGTGTCGCTGACCGACGACGAGGTGCAGGCGATCACCGAGGCGGCGGACTGATTACTCGCGGTTCCGATTCTCGCATCGCGGCCGTCGAACCGATTCTCCGGACCGCGCGCCGATCGCACGCGTCTCATACGGACTACTGGAAGTCATTCCCGGTGCAACCACGATCGCCCTGCGGTTGCACAGGGACATCGTTCCAGCAGACCGTATCAGCCGTCGAACCGATCGGCGATGCGGTGCGTGAGATCGGTGAGGTAGATCGATCCCCAGACCGCCGCGACGGCGGCGCCGACGACGTCGTAGACGAGGTCGACGATCGTATCGTTCAGCCCGTGCTGGGCGAGAACCGCGTCGAGGCCGAGCAGGGCGGCGCTCCAGTCGATGGCGAACTCCAAGAGTTCCCAGAGGACGCCGAACGCCAGCACGAACACGAGAATGAACGCGAACAGCATCGACGTCGGGAAGTACACCTCGTCCGTGTGAAGGTCGATCGCCCGGACGACGGCGTAGCCGCCCGCGGCGACGATCGTCGCGGAGATAGTGTGCGTGAGGCTGTCCCACGGGCCGACGGCCGCGTACAGGCCGGCGGACCCGAGCGCGTGCAGGAAGACGGCCGCGGTCAGCCAGAACACGAGTTCGGGTTCGAGCGGTAGCCGGTAGTCCCGCTCGAGGACGGCCGGGAGGAACGTGATCGCCAGCGCGATCGCCCCGTTGGCGACCGTCGTCAGGTCGCGAACGACGAGTCCGTAACAGAGAATCAGCGCGAGTGCCGCCTGCATCGCCCGTGAGAGTCGCCACACGGTCCGTTCGGACACGTCCAGTCGATCGCGGACTAGCGAGGGGACCGGAGCCGATTCCGACTCGGGCGCCGATCGTTTCGGCTCGGACGTCCGTTCGGCCGTGCCCCTCGCGGAGTCCTCGGCGAGGCGGTCCGTCGTGGACCGACCGTACCGATCGAAGACGACGCCCGCGAGCAGGCCGGCGACCGCCGCGTAGGCGAAGTCGTACATCAGCACCCGGTTGGCCGCGTCCTGCGATCGCCCGTCCAGCACGTAGCCCGTCCCGAACGCGACGTCCGAGGCCCACTGGGCGACGTTCCACGCGCCCGCGACGGCGAGCGTCGTGAGCACGACGAACGCGATCGCGAATCCGTGGTTCATCCGGACCGCGGTGAAGCGATCAATTTCGACGGCGACGACGAGGGCGACCGCGGCGACGGCGACGTAGACGGCGATCGTCGTCAGGAACGATTCGCCGAGGATCGTCGCGTCGACGACGGGAAGCAGGACGAGCACCAGCAACTCCCAGGGCGGCACCGCCAGCGGATCCCGGAACGCGGCGACCGGGGCCAGCACGATCGCGATCGCGAGCGCAGTAAAGACGAACCAGCGGTACGATCCCGCGAGCGCGTGGTTGACGGCCAGGACGGCGAGGACAGCCGTGACGATCCAGCTCAGGATCGCGTTTCGGTGCGGACTGTCGACCATCCCGTCGAGTCGGGCGTCCGCCATACGCCCGCTACGGGGCGGAGCCCCTAAACGCGCGACCTTGCGCGACCCGCGGCGCGACCTCGTGCGACCCGCGTACCGCGGCGCGTGCGATCCGCCGTTCGCTCCCGGTGCTCGCTCACTCGCCCACGAATACCGTCTTCAGGCGGCTCCCGCAGTTCGGACAGCACAGCGTCTGCCACTTCGCCGGATCCAGCCCGCCGATCGTCTTCGTCCGGCGGGCGTCCTCGAAGGGGATCACGGCCCCGCAGGTGTCACACTCGAACTCGTCCCCCGTCCCGTCGTGCTCGGACATCGACGTTCGGGACGGTACGGGACCGCCGGTGTTAGCGTTATCCGCGGCGGGTCGATTTTGGGGGCGGGACGCGGACGATCGGGTGTGGGCTACGACACCGCCGCGAAGACGGACGTGGACTCGGTCGTCCCCGAGGAGTGGGGCGGCATGTGGTTCCTGAAGGACGCACTCGAGACCGACGAACTCGGGTTCACGGTGCTCGAACTCGAACCCGGCGGCAAGGGGAACGCACACGACGAGACCGAGAGCGGCCAGGAGGAAGTCTACTACGTCGTTAAGGGGACCGTCGAGATCGAACTCGCCGACGAGACGCTCTCGCTCGAGGCCGATACGGATTGCTGTACCGATGTACCGGCGCGACCGCCGCCGGGATCGCAGTTGCGCCGGAAACGACTTACAGTATACCGTAGAGGAGGCGATCCGGCTCGACCCCGACGAACGCCGACAGATCCGCAACCGCGGCGACGATCGGACGACGCTCGTGCTCGTCGGCGCGCCATTGTAACGCCGTCCTGCACCGCCGGCACGCGCCTCGCATCGGTCCCCGCTCGATCGCGGCCCAAACACGACGGAAGGGTGATACGTTCGTGCGGGAATACTGAAACATGGTCTCAGTCGACGACGTCGAACTCGAACACGGGCTCGCCCGGGTCAACCGGGTCAAGATCCACTACGTTACCGCCAGCGACGCCGACGGCCCGCCGCTGGTCCTGCTCCACGGCTGGCCACAGACCTGGTACGAGTGGCGCGCGGTCATCCCGGATCTCGCACAGGAGTACACCGTCATCGCGCCCGACCTCCGCGGCATCGGCGATTCCGGCACGCCCCGATCGGGTTACGACAAGGACACCGTCGCGACGGACGTCCGGGAACTCGTCGCCCACCTCGGCCACGACGACGTCCTGCTCGTCGGCCACGACTGGGGGATGCCGACGGCCTACGCCTACGCCGCCCAGTACCGCGACGAGGTGCGCGCGCTGGCCGTCCTCGACGCCGGCCTGCCGGGGATCAACGAGGAGCACAAGCGACGCCTCTGGCACACGCGCTTCCACAGCGTCCCCGACCTGCCCGAGCAACTCGTCGCCGGCCGTGAGCGGCTGTACCTCTCGTGGTTCTTCAAGGAGGGTGCGTACGATCCGTCGGCGATCGACGCCGACGCCCGGGACGAATACGTCCGCTGTTACGCCCAGCCTGGCGGCCTCCGCGGCGGTTTCGAGTACTACCGGGCCTACGAGACGGACGCCGAGCACAACCGGCGCCACGCTGAGGACCCGCTCGCGATCCCCGTCCTCGCACTGGGCGGGACGGAGTCGTTCGGCGACCTCCCCATCCGGGACATGGAGGCCGTCGCCGACGACGTCGACGGCGAAGTCGTCGATCGGGCCGGCCACTGGATCCCCGAAGAGCGGCCCGGGTGGCTGGTCGATCGGCTGACGTCGTTCTTCGGGGACGCGACGTAGCGACGCTGCTCGCCTCCCGTCTCTCCTCCGCGGTCGATTGCCCCCAGGCCAAGACATACCCGGCGGTAGGAACATCGACCACACATGAACCATCGACGACTCGGTTCGACTGGGTACGACGTCTCGGAGGTCGGACTCGGCACGTGGAACGTTGGCGGGGGCTGGGGCGACGTCTCGGACGAAACCGGCCGCGAGGTCGTTCGCGCCGCCCTCGACGCGGATATCGACTTCATCGACACCGCAGACGTCTACGGCGACGGCCGCAGCGAGCGACACATCGGTCACGTGCTCGACGAACGCGACGCACACGACGACGTCGTCGTCGCGACGAAGGCCGGCCGACGGCTCGATCCCCACGAGGCGGATCGGTACACGTACGACACCCTCTCCGCGCACGTCGATCGGAGCCGCGAGTACCTCGGCGAGGACACGCTGGATCTCCTGCAGTTGCACTGCCCGCCGACCGAGGCGTACTACCAGCCGTCGACGTTCGAGGCCCTCGAACGGTTCAGCGACGAGGGGCGGATCGCCCGCGCCGGCGTCAGCGTCGAGAAAGTCGAGGAGGCGCTCAAGGCGATCGAGTACGACGTCGTGGAGACGGTCCAGATCATCTTCAATCCGTTCCGCCAGCGCCCGAAAGAGTTGTTCTTCGAACAGGCCAGGAAAGAAGACGTCGGCGTCATCGTCCGCGTCCCGTACGCATCGGGACTGCTGACCGGCGCGCTCGATCGCGAGCAGTCGTTCCCGGAGGACGACCACCGCAA
This sequence comes from Halosolutus sp. YCN4, assembly GCF_059736495.1. NCBI lineage: Archaea > Methanobacteriati > Methanobacteriota > Halobacteria > Halobacteriales > Natrialbaceae > Halosolutus > Halosolutus sp. YCN4. Next base: position 619,890 of record NZ_JCASSM010000002.1, read on the forward strand.
CTTCAACCGCGAGGGCGAGGCCTTCGACGTCGGCGAGACGTTCGCGGGCGTCCCCTACGAGACGGGCCACGACGCCGTCGAGGCGCTCGAGGCACACGTCCCCGGGGACCGCTCACTGGCCGAATTCACCCTCCGCTGGATCCTCGACCACGAGGCCGTCTCGACGGTCATCCCGGGCACCACGTCGCCGGCCCACGTCCGGGCGAACGCCGCGGTTTCCGACCTCGACCCGCTGTCCAACCAGGCTCACGGTGCGACGCGAGACGTCTACGAGGAATACGTCGCGGCACACGTGCACCATCGCTGGTAGGCCGGATCGATCGGCAGAACGGGCCCGGATGCGAGAATCGAACCCGACTGTGAGACTCGTAACGCTCGTCTCGCGTGGTTCGATTCACTGACGACTTCTGTGGCTCACGAGTTGTTCGCCACAGAAGGTCCGGGTGCGAGAATCGAACCCGCGTCTCAGCCTCCACAAGGCTGAAGGATAACCACTACCCCAACCCGGACACGCGCACACCTCTCTCTAAACGCGGATGGCCTGAAATACGTTACGACTCGGGGACGGTAGTGTGCGACTCCGTACCGCGGGTTTTGGTCCGTGCGATCGTCACTGCCCCTCGCTCCCGATCGCCCGGGACCGGGACGCTTTTCGGCCCGACCCCCGTAGCACCGCCAACGCGTGGCCATCACCGACAAGATCTACGTCAAGAACCACCGCCAGCTCAGCTCCCAGCTCGAGACGAACATCCCCAAGGGCGCGTTCAAGGGGGCGACGCTGGACATGCTCTTCCGCGGCGACGGCCTCGAGAAACTCGACGACACGACTCGCGATCGGGTGCTCGACTTCGCCGAGGACTTCCTGGACTGCGACTGCGACGACAACCCATACTGTGGCTGTCCGGAGCGGAAGTTCGTCCGGTACCTGCTGGAGTTGCGCGCGCAGGGGCTGGGACCAGATGCGATCGTCGACGTGATGACCGACGACTACATGGTGTACGCCTACTCCGGGGACGTTCTCTCCTTCCTCGACGATGGCGTTCGAACCCTCGAAGCGGCGGAATCCCTCGCGCGCGTCGACGGTGCGGACGACAGAGCCGACGAGATCCGGCAGTCGAAACGGGATCTCGCGCGGTAGTCCGCCGGCTCTCGATCGCTCAGGGTGTTTCTCCCGGGCCCGGACTCGACTCGTCCCAACTCGACGCGCACAGTCGATCGGCTACCGGAGTTGTGAGGGGCCGTCGGCCTCGTCGAGGTCGTCGAGCAGGAGGACCTCGTTTTCCTCGTCCTCCAGGCGGTCCCGCAGGTCGGTGACGTAGGCCTTGTACTCGTCGAGTTGCTCCCGAAGGTGGTCGGCCTCGAGTTCGAGCCGCTCGTGTTCGCGGATGAAACTCTTCGAGACCTCGACGGTCGGTGGGAACGCGAGGTCTCCGTCCCCCTCGCCCCCGCCATCTGTCCCCTCGAGACGGGCCTCCGGCACGACCGCGACCTGTCCGTCGTGTTCGACGAGCTGATCGACGTAGTCCCGGAAGACCGCGGACAACGAGATATCGCGCTCTTCGGCGATGTCCTGGAGCGCCTCGAACGCGTCCTCGTTCACGCGAAACGAGATCGTCTTGTTCTTGTTGCCCATTGATTCGGCTAGTTGACGTTCACCATACTTAATAATTTGTCGGACGCTCGCGGTCGACCGCCCAGCACCCGATCGAGACGTCGAAAAATTGCGGCCCGAGGTGGTGTATTAGACGGTCTGCTGTAACGAGTTCCCCGGCACAACCGCGAACCGCCCGCGGTTGTGCCGGAACTGACTTACAGCGGTCCGTGTCGGACGAGACGGCCGGTCAGGCCGTGGCGTCCGTCTCGATCTCTTCGAGGCTCTCGAGCGCCTGAATCACGTCACGGCGGTAGTTTTCGACGGGCGAGTCGTACCGTTCGCGGGCCATCTGGGCGTACTCGTTCGTGGGCGCAGTCGACCCGCTCTCGGGCGCTTCCTGCTCGGCTTCCCACTCGCGGAACGCCTCGATCCGATCGAGCGTGCGCTCAGCGGTTTCGACGACCCAGCGGTCGCGGGTGTCGTCGTCGACGACCGCGATCGACTCGGGTCGTACGGAGACGTTGACGGTACCGTCGTCGGTCTCGTAGGTGCGGGGTTTGCCGACGATGGAGACGTACGCCGGCGGCTCCGTATCACGGAGGACCGAGGCGGCCTCGGGCTGGTACTGGCCGGCGTAGACGAAGAACGTCCCCGTCGGATCGACGACGCGGCCGCGCCAGTACTCGCTGTCCTCGCCGACGTCTTCGGTCTCGGTCAGGGTGCCGACGATGAACACGCGGTTCGCGCGATCGCCCGTCGGGAGGAGCGCGTAGTTCGGTGCGCGCTCGTCGTCGCTCTCTTTGAATGCGTACGTCGCGTCGTTGAATTCGGAGGCGAAGACGCGGCGGGCGACTTCGCGGGTGAGTTCTGCCTGGCTCATGTCACATCGACCTCGCTTTGATCAGCAGTTCCTCGGGATCCGTCGGCCCGTCGAGTTCGGTGACGTCGTCGGCCAGCACGTACCGGCCGAACGTCGGCCCCTCGATGCGGTAGTAGGTGCCGACGACCTGGTCGCGGATCTCGTCGGCGACGACGGTCGTGTCGAGCGCGTCCATCGCCATGTCCTTGGCCTCTTCCAAACTGATGCCGGTTAGGTCCTCGGTGGCGTCCTTGTCGAAGATTACCTCGTGGGCGTCGATACCGTCGTCGACGACGGCCTTGATCCGGAGGTCGAACTCGCCCTCGACTTCGCCGTGTTCGTTACAGCGCCCGTTCTGGAGCACCCGGGTGCAGTCCTCCTCGGGACAGCGTTTGATGAGGCCGCTGCCGCTTTGCATGTCCACGAGTGCGCCCTCGATCTCGCTGGTGTCGTCGCCGACTTCGATGTCCTCGTCGAGTTCTTCGATGACCGTCGTCGAGTTGAGTTTGACCGAGTACCGGCCCTGGTACTCGTCGGTGACGACGTTTCGCAGTTCGTAGACGCCGCCTTCCTCGAGCGCGGGGAGGTCCGATTTGGCCCACTTGGTGAACTTGATCGTCCCCGTCGGATCGCCCAGCAGGCCGACCTGCGCGACCGAGTCGCTCCGGGGATCCCAGAGTTCGATGACCTTCGCCGTGAGGTCGATCCACTGCTCCGGTTCGTCGACGGCTTCGATCTGGACCGCCTCGCTCGACCCGCTCGAGAGGTCCTCCCGATCGAGCCCCGCCTCGTCCAGGTAGTGGTTGGTGACGCTCCGGCGCGCCTCGTCGATCGGGACCGTGTACTCGTCGACGAGCGTTCGCAGGCGCTCCTCGACGTCGTCGACGCTGATGTCGAGATGGTCCGAAAACTGGTCGTGTATGTCGTCCGCGTGCTGTCGTACGTCGCTCATGGTGTCACGCCTCCTCCTTGGTTTCACTGGGAGGCATACGCCGGTTCGTTCCCGATCGTATTTAAAATACCGCCACCGGAGCGAAAGTGAAGCGGACCCCGATCGACGGACGAATCGCGATTCCCGCCGCGGGTCCGCGTGGTGGTACCGCGACGACCCGCTCGCGTTCCGAACGACCGGACCTGTTTTCGTGCTGGCCGTTTACGACCCGGGCATGGACGTTGGACTCATGGTGACGGCCTTCGGCGACGTGGATCTGGCCGACGTCGCCGTACGAGCGGAGGAGCGGGAGTACGACGCGGTCTGGGTCGGCGAACTCTGGGGGGCCAGCGGCGTCGTCCAGCTGACGGAGATGGCCTGTCGAACCGAGTCGATCGACCTCGGGTCGGCGATCCTGAACGTCTACTCGCGGTCGCCGGCCGTCCTCGCGATGACGGCCGCGTCGCTCCAGGACGCCTCGAACGGACGGTTCACGCTGGGCCTCGGGACCAGCACCCCGAAGGCGGTCGAGGACCTCCACGGGATGTCGTTCGATCGCCCCGTCCGCCGCGCCCACGAAACGATCGAGATCGTCCGCGAACTCACCTCCGGCACCGGCGATCCGGCCGCCTACGACGGCGAAGTGCTCTCGGTCGCGGACTTCCCGTCGATCGACGCCGACGTCCCGGTCTATCACGCGGGGCTGGGTCCGGCGAACCGCCGCGTGGTCGGGCGACTCTGTGACGGCTGGATCCCGCACAACATTCCGTTCTCCGAACTCGACGACGCGTTCGAGGTCGTCGCCGACGCGGCCCGCGAGCGCGACCGCGATCCGGCGGCGATCACGATCGCGCCCTACGTCCCGTCGGTCGTCAGCGACGACCCCGACGAGGCCCGAGACGTGCTCCGACGGCACGTCGCCTACTACGTCGGCAGCGGCGAGGGGTATCGACGAGCGGTCGCGACGCGCTTCCCCGAGGCCGCCGATCGGATCGCCGAGGCGTGGCGAAACGGCGAGAAACGGGCGGCCGCCGGGGCCGTCACCGAGGAGATGCTCGACGACCTCGGCGTCGCGGGGACCCCCGAGGACGCCCGCGACCAGTTACAGCGCCTCGTCGCGGAAACCGGGATCGACCATCCGATCGTCGTGATCCCCGAACCCGCCTCGAGCGAACAGACCGAACGGACCATCGACGCGCTCGCGCCCGATCGCGCGTAGCGAAACTTTGCGTCGTCGCGGACCGGGGGGTCGGCGTCCTCGGCCGCGTTGCGACGGCGTCCGTTGGCTCCGTACTGTTTTCAGCCGGCATCTCGAATCGATTCGATCCACCAGCTCGACTCTTCTGGGAGAAAACCTATCCTGAACGCCGAAAAACGGGTATGGGATTTTCGGTAGCTCGATCCCTAAGTGGTATTCCCCCAGATTCGCCTATCGAAGGAAAAAGTTATTCAATAGTCGGGACTGACGTGTGAATACTCACAGGTGACGTGACATGGTCAAAATGGAAACGGCGGAGCTGGAAACCGACCTGAGTCTGTTCAAATACGACAACCTCGAGCAGTTGCCGCCCCGGTACCGGGACCTCGAGGAAGGGGAACGGACCGAACGTATCGAGGCGGCGCTCGAGGAACTCGGCGACGACGTCGTGATCCTCGGCCACAACTATCAGCGACGCGAGATCGTCGAGCACGCCGACTTCGTCGGTGACTCCTATCAGCTCTCGAAAGAAGCCGCGAACGCGGACGCGGAGTACGTGATCTTCGGCGGCGTCACGTTCATGGCCGAGAGCGCGGACATCATCACCGACGACGACCAGACCGTCATCCTGCCGAGCATGGAGGCCTCGTGCCCGATGGCCGGGATGGCCGAGGCTCTGCAGGTCGACAGCGCGTGGGCCGAGATCACCGCGGCCGCGCCCGACGAAGAGATCGTCCCGATCACCTACATGAACTCCTACGCGGACCTGAAGGCCTTCTGTGCGAGCCAGGGCGGCCTCGTCTGCACCTCCTCGAACGCGCACAGGGCGTTCGAGTACGCCTTCGATCGGGGTGACAAGGTCCTCTTCCTGCCCGACAAGCACCTCGGGGAGAACACGGCCCATCGGCTGGGCATGGAGGATCGGATCGCCGAGTGGGACCCGTGGGATCCCGACGGAAAGGACGCCGAGGAGGTCGCCGAGAGCGACATTATCCTCTGGGACGGCTACTGCCAGGTCCACGAACGGTTCCGCGAGGACCACGTCACGGCGATCCGCGAGGATCACCCCGACGCGAAGGTCGTCGTCCACCCCGAGTGTCGCCGCGAGGTCGTCGAAGCCGCCGACGTCGTCGGCTCGACGAGCACCATCTGCGAGACGATCGAGACGGCTGACCCCGGCGACACGTGGGCGATCGGGACCGAGATCCACCTCACGAACCACCTGCAACGGTGGCATCCCGACGTCGAGGTCCTCCCGCTGTGTGGCGACGCCTGCATGGACTGCAACGCCATGCGCCAGATCGACCCCAACTACCTCACCTGGGTCCTGGAAGAACTCGTCGAGGGTCGCGAACGCAACGTGATCGAGGTCGCCCCCGAGGAGAAAGACCTCGCGGAACTGGCGCTCGATCGAATGCTCGAGATCTAACGACCATGACTGACACATCGGACCACGAAACCGCGGACGTCCTCGTCGTCGGCAGCGGCATCGCGGGCTGTGCGGCCGCGCTACAGGCCGCACGCGAGGGTGCTGACGTCCTGCTGGTGACCAAGGCCGAACGGCCCGACGACGCGAGCACCGACTGGGCACAGGGCGGCATCTCGACCACGCGCGGGGATCCCGAGAGCCTCAAGGACGATATTCTGGATGCCAGCGACGGTACGGCCGACCTCGACGCCGTCGACGTCCTCGTCGAGAACGCCGACGACGCGGTCGAGGACGTCCTGCTCGATACGTTGGGGATCGAGTTCGACGAGACCGCTGATGGGAACTTCGACTACACGCGCGAGGCCGCCCACTCCGAGTACCGTATCCTCCACGTCGACGCCGCGACGGGGACCCACATCCTCCGGCCGTTCCTGAACCACGTCGACGATCACGATCGGATCGAGGTGCGACAGGACACCGCCGCGCTCGAACTGATCACCCACGAGGGACGCGTTCACGGCGTCGTAAGTGACGAGGCCCCCGAAGGCCACCCGATCTACGCCGGCGCGACGATCCTCGCGACCGGCGGGATCGGCGCGCTCTACGGCCGATCGACCAACCCCGGCGACGCGACGGGCGACGGGATCGCCATGGCCGCGCTCGCGGGCGCGGACGTCGCGGACCTCGAGTACGTCCAGTTCCATCCGACCGCGTACGTGGGCGACGACCCGTTCTTGCTCTCGGAAGCGCTCCGCGGGGAGGGCGCGGTATTGCGCAACGGCGACGTCTCCGGGTCGAGAGACTCGGAGGCTCGGGAGACGGAGTCTCTCGGTGGCGATCGGTTCATGGACGACTACCACCCCGACGCCGAACTCGCGCCGCGGGACGTCGTCGCCCGTGCCGTCGAGACCGAACGCGAGGCGACCGGCGAGGTCGTCCTCGACGTGTCCCCGATCGCGTTCGAGGACGACTACCCCGCGATCGCAGAGAAGTGCCGCGATCGGGGCATCGAGGGCGACGAGATCCCCGTCGCCCCCTGCGAGCACTTCCTGTGCGGCGGCATCGACGTCGACGATCGCGGCCGAACGACCCTCGATCGGCTCTACGCGGTCGGCGAGTGCGCCCGGACCGGCGTCCACGGCGCGAACCGCCTCGCGAGCACGAGTCTGCTCGAGGGGTTGGTCTGGGGCCTGCGGGCGGGCGGGGACGCTGCCGGCTCCGGAGCCGAGCCGGTGATCGTCGAAGCGCCAGAACTTCGGGACAGCGACCCCGACCTCCCCGAGCGGTTCGCCGCCCAGAAGTTCACCCGACTGAAACGGACGATGGACGACGCCCTCGGCCTCGAGCGCGATCCCGACGAGATCGCCCGGGCGAGCGCCGTTTTCCGGCGTCTCAAGGGTGAGGTCGACGCCTACACGCGGACGCGAACCGCGCGGGACCTCTACGAACTCCGGAACGCCTGCGTCGTGGCGCTGCTGATCGCGCGCGCCGCCGGCGAGAACACCGAGTCGATCGGCTGTCACTACGTCGTGGCGGAAGACGCCGAACCGCCGGCCGAACGGCCGGCGGACGACTGATCGCCATGATTACGGACGCCCAGATCGATCGCTGGCTCCGGGAAGACGTCGGCCACCACGACGTGACGAACCAGGTCCCCGGAAAGACGACGGGTCGCCTCGTCGCGAAAGAATCCGGCGTCGCCGCGGGCCTCGACGCCGCACGCGCCGTCTTCGACTACCTCGACGTCGACGTCTCCGAGTCGATCGCGGACGGGACCGCGATCGACGACGGCGACACCCTCCTCCGGGTCGAGGGGCCCGTACGCGACGTGCTCCGCGGGGAACGCGTCGCCGTGAACCTCGCGGGCCACGCGTCCGGGATCGCGACCCGAACCAGGGCCGTCGTCGACGAGGTACGAGCGGCGCAACGCGCCTCGGATACGCGAGCGGTCGCCGGCCGCGAGCAGCGTTCCACGTCCGGCGAGGTCCGGATCGCCGCGACCCGCAAGACGACGCCCGGCCTCCGGGGACTCGAGAAACGCGCCGTCGTCGCCGGCGGCGGCGACACCCACCGGCTCGACCTCTCGCACATGGTCATGGTGAAGGACAACCACGTCGCCGAGATGGGGCTCGAGGGTGCGATCGAGCACTTCCGGGAGCGAACGTCGTTCGCGACGAAGATCGACGTCGAAGTCGAGGCGGTTGCGGACGCCCCGCGAGCCGCCGCGGCGGGTGCCGATATCGTTCTGCTGGACAACATGACGCCCGCGGAGACGCGGGATGCCGTCGATCGGCTCCGCACCGAGGGGCACGACGACGTGCTCGCCGAGGCCAGCGGCGGGATCACGCTGGAGAACGTGGCCGACTACGCGGCCACGGGAGTCGACGTGATCTCGATGGGGAGTCTCACGCACTCCGCGCCGTCGCTGGATCTGTCGTTCCGGACCGGCGAGTAGGCGGTCCGGCCGCGACCCGATCGCCCTACACCGGCCCGGCCCGCGATCCGGTCAACGACTTCTCCATCGAGACGACGTCCGATCCCCAGGCCGGCTGCTCCTCGCGGTCGACCGGTTCGTAGCCTCGATTGTGGTACCACTCGAGCAAGAACGGGTGGTCCTCGAACGTCGTGAGGCGGAGCCGATCGTCGCCCCGCCCCCTGGCGAGCGCCTCGACTCGATCGAGCAACAGGGTCGCGATTCCTTCGCCCTGGCGCTCCGGGACGACCGCGAGGCGTTCGACGCGCGGGACGCCATCGTCGACGAGACGGATCGTCCCGATCAGCGCCCCGTCGTCCACGGCTACGAGGCTGACACCGTCCCGATCGAGCCACCTGGCGATCGTCTCGGCGCCGACGTCGGCCAGACGGCTCGGGCCGCGTTCGGGAGCCGTCGCGTGCGCCCGCCGGTAGCAGCGGGCGATCGCGGCCGCGTCGTCGCGGGTCGCACGACGGATCTCGATGGCGCTGGTCACGGGTGAAGAGAGACGTCGGACGGGTAAAACCGTCTCGAGAGCCTCAACTACGGGCTTGCCCCTGCATGTCGACCAGGCCCGCCGGATCGCCGATGGCATCGAGACGGGGATGATCCACATCAACGACCAGCCGGTGAACGACGGGCCCCACGTCCCCTTCGGCGGGCCGAAACAGTCCGGTCTGGGCCGGCACAACGCCGACTCCATCCTCGCTGACGACGAAGTGGATTTCGATCCAGCGCGAGCCACGGGCGTACCCGTTCTGAGGGGTCGATCGGCCTCGCTCGATCGCTCTCAGTCGAAAAACGAGAGGACCCGCCTCCAGCCCCAGATCGCCAGCGCGACTCCGACCGCGATCAGGAAGCTGACCAGGGGCACGGCGTCGATCGCGGGCCCGCCCGGCGGAACGAGAAATTCGAGCCAGCCGTACCGGTAGAGGATGGCGAGGCCCACGACGACGAGGACGGTGCCGACGACGATCGTCGCTGCCATCCGGTTCGCCGCGACGCGGGATCGATCCCGGTCCGGAGCGCCCATGGTGTCCGTCGCGTGCGGAGTCGTGCCGGTCGCGTGAAACGGTGCGCCCTGCACCCTCCGGCCGATCGGCGTGGTGGACTGATCCGATCGACTCGGACGTGTCGTTTGGATTCTTACCGCGATCGATCGTCGACGTGACGCTCGCAGAGGATCTGGTAGACGATCCCGTCCGTCTTGACGTCCCCGCCGGGGGTCTTCTTCACGATCGAGATGCCGTACTCCGTGTCCTCGTCGCAGTCGATGCAGGTTCCTCGCGGTCCAGTTACGCCTTCGGTCTTGTGTCCCTACTCGCGGATCTCGGCGCAGTCGCGACAGAGCCACCACTTCCGGTCCGACTCCGAGAGTTCGAAGAGCTGATGGGCCATCGTGTGCTGGCCGAACCGTACCGGCGCTCCACAGAAGCGACAGTTCACACGTGAGGACGCCAGTAGCACGGCCAAAATGGTTCTCCACGAATGCTAATGGCCGGTCCGTGAGCGGGCGGACTGGGTTTCGGACCGCGTGACGACGAGTCTTGCTATCGCTCGGCAGCTATCTCTCGTATCGCGTTTTCGCATCTTTCGAAGATCTCCTCGTTTCGTTCCGCCACGTGTGGACCGAACTCGTCACCAGCAGCGAGTGGCTCGATGATCTCGCCGTTTGCCCTCCCGAGCACCACGACTGGAGCCAACGTCTCCGGATCGTTCAACTGGATCACGGACTCGGATTCGACGCCGTCGACCGAATTGTACGAATTCTTGACGGTCGCCGCGTACATCTCTTGATTCTCGTAAATGTGTCGCAGATTGTATTCGGTTCCAGCGAACCCGAGCGTAAATCGTACGAGATTCGTGGGGTGGTCGTGTGAACTCCCCTCGAAAAAGAACTCCCTCATTTTGTTGAATTGCCGGATGATCTCGTTCGCTCCGGTCGCCTGCCGCACCGCGTATTCGGACTTCAACTCGTAGACGAATCCGTTGGCGTTCGGCCGATCGTCACTCTCCTCGACGATGTACAGGTCGGCCACCCCACGGTTGCCGTAGTGGTTGTAATGGGCTTCGGGATAGGCGTCGAAGTCGTACTCCATGATCTCGCTCAACTGTCGATGTTCGTCTATGATCGAGTTGGCGAGTTCGTCCTCCGTAATTCCCATCGACAGACCGTTCTGCTGGAAATATAATCAATGGTGGCGTTGTGGGACGGCCGTTCGGTCCGTGACGTCACACCAGTACGCGTCGACTCGTTCCCTTCGCCGATCGACGGTGAATAGTGGCCGACGTCCTTATGAAAGAGGTGTGGTATTAACAGCGGTTCGTAACCGGCGTATTCGTTCAGGGTTGCACGTGAACCTCGTGTTCAGTACAGGAGAGAGACTTGCCACTCAATACAGTGAGGGTCCTCCCGGAACTGCCTCGGTGGAAGTGGTGACTACCGCCGATCAAACTGGGCGGATATGAAGGCCGAGATATTTTGTTGGCAGTCGTTGTAGGTCCGGTATGGCAAACGACGAACAAGAATCTGAGACCGAAGCGGAATCGGCAGCTGATGAGACGGAACGTGAAGGTGAGCGAGTGATGAGTCGGGCAGACGGTGCGGGAATCCTCCGTGAAGTCGCTGATGGCGTCGAGGACGGGACGATCGACATCGAAGGAGAGGACGGCTTCACGGTGGCGGTTCCGGAGCGCTTCGAACTGGAAGTCGAGTACGAGGTTACCGACGACGAGGCCGAGTTCGAAGTCGAACTCGAATGGCGGATGGAAGACGGCGAACCGGTATCTGCGGACGAATGATACGATTGGCGGCACCCTATTGCAGCCACTCCTTGGAGATTCGTATCCATCCATTCATCGACGCACGTGTTTGCCAGACCGGATAACTCCCCCACCAGAGAGCACCGGGTCCGATCAACAGAGAGTTCCACCCCGTCATGTACACCAATAGTCGTGTTACTCACTCGGTCAAACCCCGGCAAAACCCGTCGATGTTAAACGGCCGCCGTCGCGGGATTACACCCCGCTCCGACGGTGGCTCGAACCGAGGGCGAACAAGACGAAGGGCTGATCGTTCAATCGAGTCGGTATGCGAGGGAAGGGATTTGAACTACGCCCGAGAACCTGCTCGCTCCGCTCGCAGAACCTCGGTCTGGTTCAAATCCTTCGTGTCGCAGTCATCGCTCACGGATGTTCGCGATGACATGCGAGGGAAGGGATTTGAACCCTCGGACCTCTACAGGAGCGGGTCTTAAGCCCACCGCCGTTGGCCTGCTTGGCTACCCTCGCACAGAAGCGCGCTTGATGGTAGTCGCTCCCGTGGAATGTGCGTTTCGATGTTCGGCCCGGCGCGCGACGCTACCAGTCGACGCTCAGCGTCCCGTCGCCGTGCGGATCGGGCGCGATCTCCTCGTCGGTGCGCCGATCGACGACGTGGATGCAGCCGTCGTCTTTCTTCGCCGGGCAGACCTCCGCGGCGCGGACGTTGTGGTCGAGGTCCTCCTCGCCGATGAAGTAGGTGTTGGGCCGGGCCATGCCGGATTCGATCGACATCTCCCAGGTGTCGCTGACCTCGGCGCACTTGCCCGCGCCGAAGCACTTGTTCGCTTCGAAGATGATCTTGTAGGGCTTTTCCTCGATCGGCGGGGCGTCGCCCGAACCGACGTCACTGGGATCCTGTATCTCGGCGTCCAGGTCGCTCATTACGTATCCCTTCGCGTGCGTCGCCTTTCGCGTTACGGTCGATCCGCGGTACGGGCCCGGGTCGCGGTTCGAGTGGCGGCGGTCACCGGGCCGCTCCGGATTCGGGTTCCGGACTCGCCGCCGGCCTCGGCAGGTCGTAGGTGACGCCGGTCAGGTCGCTCGAGACCTCCCACAGGCGGCGCGCGGTCGCTTCGTCGTACGATCGGTCCGACGAGGCCTGCCGTTCGGGCGCGCCGCGCATGTTCAGGACGCCGCCGGGGCCGTAGTACGCACCGCCCTCGACGTCCGGCGCGGTCGCGGCGTACAGCGTCGGAAGCGCGCCCTTCGCGGCCGACTGAGCCATCACCGTGTTCAGGATCCACATCGCCGCTTTCCGGAGTCGCTGGCCGTTCTGCTCGGGGCCGCGGAACTGCAGATTCGTGTCCGCGTAGCCCGGATGGACCGCGACGCTCTTCGCGGTCGCTCCCGCCGTGAGCAGTCGCCGTTCGAGTTCGTACGCGAACAGCACGTTCGCCAGTTTCGACTGGCCGTAGGCGTCCCACGGGTCGTAGGCGTCCTCGCCCTGCAGGTCGTCGAAATCGATCGCGCCCCGTTCGTGCATCCCGCTCGAGACGGTGACGATTCGCGACTCGTGTTCGTCGTCGCCCGCCGCGAGGAGGTTCTCGAGCACCAGCCCCGTGAGCGCGAAGTGGCCCAGGTGGTTGACGCCGAACTGGGTCTCGAACCCGTCGTCGGTCTCCGATCGCGGGATCGCCATCACGCCGGCGTTGTTCACGAGGACGTCGATCGGGTCGTCGTCGAGGCGGTCGGCGAACGCACGGATCGAATCGAGACTCGCCAGGTCACACGCCTCGACGCGCAGGTCGGCGTCGGGAACGTCGTCGCGGACGTCGCGGGCCGCCGTTTCGCCGCGATCGGCACTCCGGCAGGCCATGATCACGGTCGCGCCGTGGCGCGCGAGTTCGCGGGTGGTTTCGAGGCCGATCCCGCTGTTCGCACCCGTGACGACGACCGCGCGGCCCTGCTGGTCGGGAACGTCGTCGGCTGTCCAGCCCATGGGCCGCTCACGGTCCGTCGACTCAAAATCGGTTGGGCACCGGCGATTCGCGAGGGAACCTCGGCGAGGTGCCGACTCACCGATCGTCGTCCATCGCGGGGAGCGCGAACGAGAACGTCGCCCCCTCGCCCGGGTCGGACTCGACCCAGATGTCGCCGCCGTGGCGCTCGACGATGCGCTCGCAGAGGACCAGGCCGATGCCCGTTCCTTCGTCCTCCTCGCGGCTGTGGAGTCGATCGAAGATGGTGAACACTCGGTCCCGATCGTCGGGATCGATCCCGATCCCCTCGTCCCGGACCGAGATGACCCACTTCCGGCCCCGTCGCTCGGCGTCGACGTGTATCCGGGGCGTCTCGTCGCCGCTGTAGGTGATCGCGTTCGAGAGGAGGTTCTGGAAGACCTGGCGCAACTGGCTGGCGTCGCCCTCGACCCGCGGCAGGTCCGCCGTCGTGATCTCGGCGCCGCTCTCGTCGATCCGGAGCGACAGGTCCGCGAGCACTTCGTCGACGATCGCGTCCAGGTCGATCGGTTCGAACGGATCGCCGCGCGTTTCCACCCGCGAGTACTCGAGGAGGCCGTCGATCATCTCGCGCATCCGATCGGCCCCGTCGACGGCGAAGCGAAGGAACTCCTCGCCGTCCTCTACTCGTAGTCGACCGACACCGACTCGAGGACGACCTCCTCGCGTGGCTTGTCGTTCGGATCGGTATCGACGCTGCCGATCTCGCGAACGACGTCCATCCCGTCGATCACCTTGCCGAAGACGGAGTGGCGATCGTCGAGGTGCGGCTGCGGGTCGAGCGTGATGAAGAACTGTGACCCGTTCGTGTCGGGGCCGGAGTTGGCCATGCTCAGGATGCCCTCGTCGTCGTGGCGCAGTTCGGGGTGGAACTCGTCGTCGAACTGGTAGCCGGGGCCGCCGCGACCGGTCTCGGTCGGATCGCCGCCCTGGATCATGAAGCCCTCGATGACGCGGTGGAAGGCGACGTCGTCGTACAGCGGTTCGCCCTCGACCTCCTCGCCCGTCTCGGGGTCGGTCCAGGTCTTGCCGCCGGTCGCGAGGCCGACGAAGTTGTCGACGGTTCGCGGCGCGCGCTCGTCGTAGAGCTCGACCTCGATGTCGCCACGGTTCGTGTGCAGGGTGGCAGTAACGTCTCCCATGTCTTCGGCGACGTCGGGCCGCGTGAAAACGGTAGTGGTCTCGCCCCGGTCGCCACCTGTGAGGGACGCTGCCGGCAGTCGCCTCCCCGGACGGATCGCCGGCCGTCGCCTCCCGCAGGTACATACCGCGGGAGGTGGTAGGCCCGGCCATGACTGCCGGGACCCACACCGCCGAGTCGGTGACGCTCGCGAGGCTCCCTTCCGGCGTCGAACTCACGACCACGATCCACACCTACCGCGGCGCCGAGAGCGGGCGGACGCTCTACGTGCAGGCGGCCCAGCACGGCCGCGAGATCAACGGGAGCGAGACCCTCCGTCGGTTCCACGATCGGCTCCCCCTGCGATCGCTGTCGGGAACCGTCGTCGCGGTCCCCGTCGTGAATCCGCTGACGTTCGATCGGGTCTCCTACACGACGCCGGAGTCACTCGACAGCGTCAACTCGAACATGAATCGGGTCTGGCCGGGCAACCCCGAGGGGAGTCTCCACCAGCGGATGGCCGCCCGCCTCTGGGCGTACGTCGAACGGGCCGATGCGGTCGTCGACCTCCACACGGGCAGTCCGGACATGCTCCCGCACGTGGTCTACCTCGAAGGTGACGAGCGGTCGCGCGACCTCGCGCGAGCCTTCGGGACCGACCTCCTGCTCTCGGAGCAGGCCGACGAGGACGCGTCCGAGGAGTGGCACCGCCGCGGCTTCGACGGCAAACTCCGCGTCGCCGCCGCCAACGAGGGAATCCCCTCGATTACGCCGGAACTCGCCCACAACAAACAGATCGTCGAGGACGTCGTCGAGACGGGCGTCGAGGGCCTGCTCGACGTCTGCCGATCGCTCGACCTGCTCCCCGGCGAGGTCCCCGATCGGGACCAGACGATCGCCCGGAACCACCTGGGACAGGTGTCGGCGGCCGACTCGGGGCTCTTTCGGCCGCGACCGTCGCTCGAGGTCGGCCAGTTCGTGCCGGCGGGCGCGGACCTCGGGACGGTCTACGACCCGACGACCTACGAGGCGCTTCAGGCGGTGACGACCGATCGGGACGGTCTGCTCTACTCGCTGACCCGGGAAGCGACGGTCACGGCCGGGGATCAACTCGCGAGCGTCGCGCTGGTCCGGAAAGAGAACGAGTAGGAACGACCCCGGACGGCAACGCGATCCGCGAGGTCGATCGGATCAGTCGGTCACCAGGTCGGCGACCTCGTGGAGCGTCGACACCTCGTAGGTGGGCGTCGTCGAGAGCGTTACGTCGCTACAGTGCGAGCGACGGACGAACGCCGAATCGAGTCCCGCCCGGTGGGCCGCGATCACGTCGCTCTCGCTGTCGCCGACGTAGAGGGCCGACTCGGCGTCGAGGTCGGCGAGCGCCCGTTCGAGGTAGTGCGGATTCGGTTTCTTCAGGCCGAGACTCTCGATCGTCTTCGGTCGGCCGTAGTAGGTGTCGACCCACGGCTCCAGGTCGAAAAACTCCAGGACGAACTCGATCGTGCTGTGGTGGTTGTTGCTCACGATTCCGCAATCCTGATCGAGGGCCGTCGCCGCCGTCACGTCCCCGTAGCGGTCGCGAGATCCCGCACGGAACTGCTCGAACTGCGATCGCTCGTCGTGGCGCTCGCGGGCGTCCCAGAGCGCCGTCATGTCGACGTCGTAGGTCGCACAGATCTCCCGGAGTCGATCGACGGTCACGCCGGCGACGAGGTCGTCGACGTCCCGCTGGTGGGGGTCGTCGATGCCGAGATCCCGGTACGCGGCCCGTACCGCCTCGGTCTGGGTTTCGAACGCGGGCGGTTCGACCAGGACCCCGTCGCTGTCGAACAGGATCGAATCGTACGTTGTCACTTGTGGGGACAATCAAGCGGACCGAAGTAACTGTTTCGTCGACCAGGGCCCGACGGCCGCCCACCACGCGCCGCTCGCCGATCAGCAGGTCGAGAAGCCCCCGTCGACGACCAGACCGTGGCCGCTGACGAAGGAGGACTCGTCGCTCGCGAGGAACAGGATCGCGTCGGCGACCTCCTCCGGTTCGCCCAGTCGCTTGAGCGGGTAGTTCTCGGCCATCGCTTTGCGGGCCGCCTCGGGGTCGTCCTGGGCCGCCAAGTACTGCTCCAACAGCGACGTGTCGGTAAAGCCCGGACAGACCGTGTTCGCTCGCACCCCGTAGGGTCCCGCCTCCGCGGCGATCGCACGGGTCAGGTTCAACACCGCACCCTTGCTCAGCGAGTAGGCCGCCTGCTTCGGGAGGCCGAGAATGCTCGCCAGCGAACCGACGTTGACGATCGAACCGCGTCCCTGCTCTTTCATGTGCGGGAGGGCGGCGTGACAGCCGTTCCAGACGCCCTTGACGTTGACGTCGATGACGAAGTCCCGCATCGAGTCGTCGGTGTCCTCCAGGCGGGCCGAGGGGTGGCCGGTCCCCGCGTTATTGACGATGATATCGAGGCCGTACTCTTCGGTGACCGTATCGACGACCGCGTGGAACTGCTCGCTGTCGGTGACGTCGAGGTCGTAGAACTCCGCCTCGCCACCGCTCTCCACGATGGCTTCGGCGACCGCTTCGCCACCGTCGGTATCGATGTCCGTGACGATGACGCGCGCCCCCTCTTCTGCACAGCGTTCGGCCGTTGCCTGCCCGATCCCCGACGCCGCGCCCGTGATAACCACTGTCTTGTCTTCGAGTCGCATGAATTCGATATCGGACGGCTGCTACATAAATTCGTTCATAATTTTTCCCTGTAGAAGCGTCGCTGTTTGCGAAACTGCCAGCGGGAGCGAACACTGGTAAATCTACTCGCGGGAAGAGGTCGTCTCCTCTCGGGTAGGTCCAACCGCCGAGCAATCCAGTCCGGTCGTCGCCGACCTGCCCGAGTGGCAGCTGAATCCGGTCCAGTAAAAAGATAGAAAACGTAGTGGATGGAGATAACAAACTAATACTGATAGGTACTATCCGCTTGCCCGTACCGCTTTCTCTCGATTCGATCCCCTAGCTTTCTACTTTGTCGTCGTCGACACTCACGTCACTCTTGTCGCTCTCCGACACGGCCGAGTCGAATCTCCGAATGGCGACAGAACGGAGTGATGCGCTAATATACTGGACTTGGGGGAGCCCGGACCCCGAGTTGAAGTGGCTGCCGAGGCGGAGTAGCCCAGTTCGGACATCGCTTCGATGAGGGCAATTTAGTTCTCGAGTAGTGGAGAGATTGGGTCGTAATAGCCACCAGTATGGATCATATGTAGTATTAAATAACTATATTGAATGATGGTAGGTTATCGCGGATAAGTCGCTGGCACCTGCCGGGATCAACGCGGTGATCGGACGGATCCCCGTTGCCGAACGATGTATAGGTGAGCGTAGCGGCCGTGTCCGGAGCGCGTGGCGGCGAACGTTCTCGCTCTCGTGGCCGATTGCGGTCCAGCAGACGTTCAATACGCTGGTGCGGACGGTCGACATCATCGTCACCGATCTCTTCTCACCGGCAGCCGTCGCCGCGGTCGGGCTGGCGGATCTCTACGCGTAACTCCCGTTGCGACTCGGACTCGGTACCGGTGCGATCGCCCCCTCGAGTCAGGATACCGGTCGCGGTGCTGAGGCGACCCGGGACCGGGCGATTACACAGGCCCTCCTGATCGGATTTCTGGCAGGCGTTCCGCTGACGGTCGTGGGGCTGGTGCTGTTGGGGCCGCTGATCGCCCTGCTCGATGCCGAGCCGGGGGTCGTCTAGATTAGCGATCGCTACCTCACGCTGGTCTTCGCGGCCGCGCCGATGCGGATCGGCGGTCTCCTGGGCGCCCGGGCGCTGCAAGGGACTGGCAACACCCGAACGCCGATGGTCGTCAACGGGATTGCGAACGTCATCAACATCGGTGCGACGGTAGGACTGGGACTCGGTCTCGGCGTACTTCCTGGACTGGGTATCGTCGGTGTCGGGCTGGCGACGGCGATCAGTCGGTCCGTCAAGGCCGTCGCGATCACGGCCGCGATCGGGATCGACCGAACGGAGCTGTCGTTCGCTCGTCCGCGGAGTCTGGTGATCACGCGCCAACTCTTGGCAGTGAGTTTACCGAACATCGCGGAGGGACTGAGCACCTCGCTCGCGAACTTTCCGTTCAACGCCCTGTTGCTGGTGTTCGGGACCGAGGTGACTGCACAGCCTATCATATCGGTCACCGAAGTTACCAGCAGTTCAGCGGGCCGCTTTATTGCTCCTACAGCGTTGCTGCGAGCATCGTCGTCGGGCAAACGCTCGGGGAGACTCGGCCCGACGACGCGCGGTTATCCGGACTGGCTATTACGGCACTCAGTATCGCGACACTCGGTCTGGCGGAGACGATCCTGATCGTCGCCCACCGTCCATCGTGAGGCTGTTCACGAGCGATCCAGCTACGCTCGAGTACGCGGCGACGTTCACCCGCGTCTTCGGCGTCTCGATGTTCTGGTTCGGGTTCTTCTTCCCGCTGTTGGGCGGCCTCCGTGGTGCGAGCGATACACGGACACCCTTCTACGCCCGACTCGCGGGAACCGCCGGTTTTCTGCTCGGGTTTTCGTATCTCACCGCGATCACGCTCTGCTACGGATTTCCCGGTATCTATGCCGAAATCGTGCTCAACTATCTCTGGTGGACGATCGTCGTGGGGGCCGGGTTCCTGTGGGGCGGCTGGGCTGACACGGTGACGACGATGATGGCGGGGCGATCGACCGACGCCGATTGATTTTCGTCTCGGTCTCTCCGTCGTCCCGTGGTCGATCGCCCCTATCGATGGATATGCGAGCCGTCGATCCCCCTATTCGGATCAAGTAGTAATTTAACATATACCTCTCGGTATAGATCAGATTCAGTAGATATTATCTGCTCGCTCCTCAGATGACACAGCGAATCCCGAAATACACTCGAGAAAGGGCAGAAAGACAAGCAATTCAGCGGACGATTTCCCGACAGAACTGGCCTTAGAGATAAATCCGAAATTTCGTACGATAGAACACACCTAATCGGTCATATCGGCGGTCGAATCCTCTGAATGTGGTCCAAATATAGTATTTATACAAATACATATGCGCTTCTGATACTACTGCCGGCTGAGAACCCTGACGACTACTGGTTTCGGGCAGGTGGTCCTCGAGTTGCGAACGCATGAAGCATCCGACGGATGGCGACGACGAGCCGATGAATTACAGGCATATGATTGTAATCATTGGCCGGCGTCGAACTCGAGGACTGATCAGTTGGATCGAAGCGCAACGCGGAAGGCCGTCGTAGATCCACTGGAGGCGTTCACTCTGGTTGAACGCTTACGAGAACATCACGTTCACTTCGATCGTGTTCGCCGTCGACAGCAACTGGTTTCGGAGGTCGTTTTCAGTCCACTCGTTCTCGAGTCGCTGATGGGGGCCGGCGACGGTAACTGCACCGTAGACGGTTCCCTCCGTGTCCAGAATTGGTGCCGCGATCGCGATGATTCCCGGCAGGTATTCCCCGCGGTTGTACGCGACTCCTTCGTCGCGAATCGCGGCGAGTTCCTCGAGGAGGGCGTCTCGATCGGTGATCGTCTTGTCGGTGAACGCGGGGAGCCCCCACTTCTCGACGATCTCGTCGATTCGTTCCTCCGAAAAGTGAGCAAGCATCGCCTTCCCGCCCGCGGAGTTGTGAAGGTAGGTATGCGTTCCAACGTCGATATCGCTGGTAAACGAGCGGGTTCCCTCGCTGACGTTGATGATCGTTCCGAGCCCGTTCTGATGTGTCGAACAGAGCACTCGTTCGCCGACCTCCTCGGACAGTTCGTCGATGGGGGCTTCAGAGGCTGCATACAGCGGCTCAGCGTGTTTGACGTGTTCGCCGAAGGAGAGGAATCGTAGACTCAGGCGGTATTGGGTCCCCTCCTGGACGACGTACCCCTTCGAACACAGTGTCGTCAGATGAGCGTGAACCGTGCTCTTTGCGAGGCCTGTCCGCTCGGTGAGTTCCGTCACTCCGGCCCCTTCAGCCTGCCACAGCGCCTCGAGCACGTCGAGCGTTTTCACCACTGCTTCGACCCGATTTCCCCCGTCCGTGCCTCCCGGTGCCATACCATGTGTTCAACGAAACGGATCAAAACTGTTCCGCTCTGCTGAACACCACTCTGGCTCGAAAAAATCGATCCAAATCGCAGATAACTGTTTCCGACCCTAATTCGGTCGGAAACAGGCAGCTAGCTGTTTCTGTGGTGGTTGAAAACCTATGACACGATAACGCTTAAGTGCGGTGTTATGTAAAGCGGATTATGGACTTCAGCGAACCGTCCGAAGCCGTGCAGATCAGGAAGGCGCTCGACGACTTCATCGAGCAGGAAGTCGCACCGCTCGAGAACGAGTACGATCAGTTCCTTGGCGCGGATTACGAGAAATATATCGTCGACGACGACCACCGTCAGGTTCCCGAGTACCGGAATATCGTCGAGCAGATCCGGCAGAAATCGGTCGAAGCGGGCTTCTACGGAATGACGATGCCGGAGGAGGTCGGTGGTGGCGACGTCGACATCCTCACTCGGGCCATCGTCGGCGAGCACATGACCAACCGACCGCCAGGCTTTCACAGCGCGATTTTCGGCGGCGCCGGCGGACCGACGCCGATCCTCCTGTCCTGTGACGAACAGCAACGCGAGGAATACCTTGAGCCGTTGATGGACGGCGAGATCACGACCTGCTTCGCGCTGACCGAGCCGGGCCACGGGAGCGACGCCCATCACATGGACACGAAAGCGGAGAAGGACGGCGACGAGTGGGTCATCAACGGGCAAAAAGTGTACATTACGAACGGACCGTACGCGGACTTCGCCATGGTGTTCGCCCGGACGAGCGGCGAAGACGGCGATCTCGAGGGAATCACCTGCTTCCTCGTCGACGACGACACCCCCGGCTTCGAGGTCGGGAAGATCCACCGGGCGATGGGGATGACGCCCGGAACGCACGCCGAACTGCACTTCGACGACTGCCGCGTCGGCGAGGACCAGGTCCTCGGCGAGGTCGGCCAGGGGTTCCAGGCGGCGATGAGCTGGATCGGCGGCGGCCGGATCAACATCGCCGCCGGGGCCGTAGGGACGGCGGAGTTCCTGCTGGACATTTCGGTGGAGTACGCCCGAAACCGGGAGACGTTCGGCAAGCCCATCGGCCACCGGCAGGGAATTTCCTTCCAACTGGCCGAACTGGCCACTGACATCGAGCAGGTTCGCCAACTCTACCGCTACGCCGCCTGGAAGATGGATCAGGGCGAGCGAGCCCGCAAGGAAGAGTCGATGGCGAAGCTCCGGGGCGCGAGGCTTGCTAACGACGCCGCCGACGTCGCGATGCAAGTCCACGGCGGTGCTGGCTTCATGAAGGATCTCCCCATCGAGCGCAACTATCGCTCGGCGCGAGTCTTCCGCATCTTCGAGGGGACTGACGAGATCCAGAAACGGACGATCGCCCGCGAACTCATCTGAGGGTCCACGATGGACGACCCGACCCAACGGGATCCTACCGCTGTCTCGTCGGCGGTCTCGCGGCTCGACTTCGATATCGAGTGGCCGCCGAAACACGCCGCGGCGTACCTGATCGAGGAGCCCGAACCGATCCTCGTCGACGCCGGGGACCCACAGGAACGTGCCGAAGCGACGATCCACGAGGGGCTGGCCGCGACCGGATACGAGGTCGAGGACGTCGCGGCGGTCGTCGTCACTCACCCCCATAGTGACCACATCGGGCAGGTCCCGCTCTTGCGTGAGGCGGGTGCGACGGTGCACGCCCCCCAACCCGTGCTCGAGCGACTCGAGCGCGATGAAGATAACCTTGCCGCGGGGGTCCGCGAGATCGGCCGATCCGCGGGCTACCGTGGGGAAGCGATCGAGCACGAAGTCGACCGCGCTCAGTCGTCCTTGCGTCGCAATCGGCGCTTACTGTCGCCCGAGGAGACCGTTCCGTTCGAGTTCGGCGACCCGTTTACCGTTGCGGGCCGCGAGTTCGAAGCCGTCCACACGCCCGGCCACCAGATTCACCACGCGAGTCTGGCCACCGACCTGAACGGCGAACGGGCGCTGTTCAGCGGGGACGCGCTCATCGAGCCGTTCCGACCCGGCGCGATCCACGTCGGCATCGATTACGGAGCGTACGACGCCGTCGAAGCGTTCCACCGGGCGATGGATCGACTCGAAGGCAGGACTGCCGATCGCGTCTTCCCCGGTCACGGTCCGGTCTTCACCGACTACGAGGGCGCGATCGAAAACACGCGGTCGGCTCTCGAGGTGCTCACGGGGGAGTGTCTCGAAGCCGTTACGGCCGTCGGTCCGGCGACGCCCATGGAGATCACCCGCCACCGCGCCGGCGAGGTCCGGTATCCCGCGCAGCTACTCGATACGCTCGGCGCGCTGGGGACGCTCGAGAAACGGGGTCGAATCGAGTACGAGGAGCGCGACGGCGTCCGCTACTACTCGTTCAAGAAGGCGTCGCCGTGATCGACTGGGAGAACGACGCGGTCGGCGACGCCGCCGTAGAGATCCTTCGCTTCGGCGAGTAGCGCTTCCGGTGGCGCTTCGATCGCGAACGTCGAGACCATCTCGTCCGTGATCCGTTCGGCCATGTCGGCCCAGCGCTGCTCTTTCGAGAGTTCGTGGAGTTCCTCGCCGACCGACCGCCAGCCGTGGTGCTCGAGTACGTCGTGATAGGTTCGTGTACTGCCGTAGAAGGCGATGCGCTGCCGGACTTCGCGTCTGGATCGCTCGCGCTCTTCGTCGGTCGCTCCGGTTACGACGAACGGGCTCGCGGAGAGGGAGACGTCCTCGAGCGAGCGGTCCTTCTGGTCGGCTCCCTCGGCGACCGTTGGCGCGATAACGTCGTCGGTGTACTCGGGGGTGTTGAAGGGGTGCATCGCCAGCCCGTCGCAGAGTTCGCCCGCGAGGCGGATGTTGTACTCGTTGACGCCGGCGATGTAGATCGGGACGTCTGGATGGTCGATCGGTCCCGGGTCGAACGTGTCGGTCATGAGCGAGAACGAGTAGTGGTCGCCCTCGTAGTCGAGTTCGGCCTCACCCTGGAATACGTCGAAGATATGCCGGAGCGACTCGACGACCTCGCGAAGCCGTGGCCCCGGCGACGTCCAGTCGACGCTGAACCGGCGCTCGTTGTGGCCCTTGACCTGCGTACCGAGACCGAGTACGAATCGCCCATCAGAGTGCCGTGCGAGCTCCCAGGCGGTGTAGGCCAGCGCCATCGGACTCCGGGTGAACGCGAGTGCGATACGGGTCCCCTGCTGGATCTCGTCGGTTCGCTCCGCGATGAGCGGGTGCGGGAGGAACGCGTCGTTGTCCGTCTCCGGCGTCCAGACGCCGTCGAACCCCTGTTCCTCGGCCCGTGCGGCGGCTCCGCCGGGGTCGGTCGATAGCCCACCTACCGTCGCGTCAATGCGAAGGTCTGACATACCTGGTGGTCGACGGGCCGCCCCTTCAATCTACGTATAGGTTGACACTGCACCGTTCTGAACCGTTCGAGACGGACGGGAACCGCCGTTCACGGCTCAGACGACCCGATTCTCGAGGTCTCTGCTGTCGACGAACCGGTCGTAGTTCCGGAGGAAAACGTCCGCACACCGTTCCCAGTAGTGAGGCGTGCTCCCGGCCATGTGCGGCGTGATAAGTACGTCGTCGCGGTCCCACAGCGGTGAGTCCTCGGGGAGCGGTTCCTCTTTGAAGACGTCCAGCGCAGCGCCGTCGAGGTTGCCTGCCTCGAGCGCGCCCACGAGCGCGGACTGATCGACGATCTGGCCGCGGGCAATGTTGACGAGTACTGCGTCGTCAGGCAAAGTCGCCAGAGCGTCGGCGTCGATCAGCCCCCGGGTCTCGTCGGTCAGTGGACACGCGATGACGAGATAGTCGCTCTCGGCGAGAACGGACTCGAGGCCGTCCGGACCGTAGATCTCGTCGACGCTATCCGGCGCGTCGGTCGGATTCCGCTTGGTCCCGACGACGCGCGCGTCGAACGGCTGGCAGTAGTCGGCGACACTGGAACCGATCGCGCCGACACCGACGATGCCGACCGTTCGATCGCCGAGTTCGCCACCGGTGTACCGGTTCCACTCCCGGCGGCGTTGCTGGGCGATCGCACGGTCGAACCGCCGCTCGAAGTGCAGCAGGTAGCCAAGCACCTGCTGGCCGATCGGTTTCGCGTGGATCCCCGAGACGCTCGTCAGGGCGACGTCACGGTCGGCGAGCGCCTCGTGGTCGAAGCGGTCTGTCCCGGCGCTGAGCGCTTGAACCCACTCGAGGTCCTGGGCGGCTTCGAGCACCTCCTCTGTCAGCAAGTGGGTGAGGAGGACGTCCGCATCGCCGACAGTCGTGAGTAGTTCGTCTTCGTCCTCGACGTGCTCGATATCGATGTCGGGACGTCGCTTGCGGATCTCGTCGGTGACGAGCGGACCGCCACCCGCGAGGACGTGTGGTGTGACGACGACTCGCACGGGTTACTGTTCCTCCGACTCGTCTCGCTCCTCGAGCTTGTACTTCTGAATCTTCCCGCTCGTCGTCCGGGGGAGTTCGTCGATGAACTCGACTTCGCGGGGGTGTTTGTAGGAGGCGACGTTGTCGAGGAAGTACTCCCGAATGTCGTCCGCGGTGAGGTCGACGCCCGGTTCGACGTCCGGCGCGGTGACGACGTAGGCTTTGGGCACTTCGTTGCGCCGCTCGTCGGGGATCCCGACCACTGCGCCCTCGGCGACCGCTTCGTGCTCGGCGAGGAGTTCCTCGAGTTCGCTGGGGTAGATGTTGTAGCCGGCGGAGTTGATCATGTGCTTCTTCCGGTCGACGATCTCGTAGTAGTTGTCCGCGTCCCGCCGGGCGATGTCGCCGGTGCGGAACCAGCCGTCTTCAGTAAAGGCCCGCTCGGTGGCCTCGGGCATCCCGTGGTAGCCCTTCATCACCTGCGGCCCGCGCACGAGGAGTTCGCCCTCCTCGCCGATGTCGACCGGTTCGCCGGTCGAGTCGACGATCTTCGCCTCGGTCATCCGGGTCGGCTGGCCGATCGTCCCGTGGCGGAGTCCGAAGGTCGAGCCCGTCTGGGAGTGGGTCGCGCCGTTGGTTTCGGTGAGGCCGTACCCTTCGGCCAGCTCGACGCCGGCGACTTCCTCGAACTCTTCCTGGACCGCGACGGACATCTTCGCGCCGCCCTCGCCGGCCGACTCGAGGCTGGTGAGATCGTACTCGCCGAAGTTTTCGCTGTTGATCATGTCGACGTACATCGCGGTGACGCCGACGTAGTGGGTGATCCCCTCTTCCTCGATCAGCTCCATCGCGGCGTCGCCGTCCCAGTTGGCCGCGCTGCGGAGGTAGACGCTCCCGCCCCGGATCAGCGGCTGCCACGCGGTGTGGGTGAAGCCGGTGATGTGGTAGAGGGGGAGCCAGACGAGGCTGCGGACCGCCTCGTCGTCGAGCGCGTGGTCCTGCGAGAGGACGGCAAACGTCTGGGCCCGGAAGTTGCGGTGTGTCAGCTGAACGCCCTTCGGGTTACCCGTCGTCCCCGAAGTGTAGGGCAACAGTGCGACGTCGTCGTCGGCCTGCTCGACAAACGTCTCCTCCGCCCGGACATCGTCGAAGGCGTGGACGCCGTCCGTCTCCGTCCCGACCGAGATTACGACGGGATCCCAATCGATTTCGGCGAGGGCCTCCTCGAGAAACGGTTTCAGCGCCTCGTGAGTGAGAACGCCTGCCGCCTCGGTATCATCGAGCTGGTAGGTCAGCTCCCGCTTGCGGTACTGCGGATTGACCGGTGAGACGATTGCACCGGCCTTGAACGCCCCGAGCGAACCGATCAGGTACGGCGGGCAGTTCGGCAGGTACTGCAGCAGGATGTCGCCGGGCTCGATCCCGAGGTCGGCCAGTCCACCAGCGAACCGCGAACTCTCGGATTTGAGGTCGTCGTGGGTCAGCGTCTGCCCGTGGTACTCGATCGCCTGTGCGTCGCCGTGGTGCCGCGCCGTCTCGTCATGTAACCGGGCGACGTTCCCCGATCTGGCGTCCTCGCTAACGTTTGCCAAGTCCATGTGGCGTGATATTATGGGTTGATATAAAATCTTGTCCCCGCGTTCGGCGACGCAAGCCGCCATTTCGAGCCAGAGGGGCGACGAGAGGGGGTCATGTCCCCTCTTACCACAAACTATTTGCGTTCCGTCGGGATATCGAGAGCCCATGGAACGATCCCCCAACCGGAGGGACACCTGTGGCTGAACCGATCGTCGCGGGCGTCGCGGAAAGCGAACTCGGCGAGACGCCCGGCCGGAACTGGCTCGACAACGCGGCGATCGCGACCGTCCGCGCCCTCGAGGACGCCGGCTGCACGCTCGCGGACGTCGACGGCGTCGCGGTCGCCGGCGTCGACGACTACATGCCGGCGCTGGTCCTGTCGGAGTATCTCGATCTCGATGAGCCATCGTTCCTCGAAGGGACCGAAATCGGCGGTTCGTCCTTCGAGAACTTCTGTGACCACGTCGGCGATGCGATGGCCCGCGGCGACACGGACGTCGTGGTCGTCGCCTACGGCTCGACGCGCAAGACCGGTCCCAGCGACGATCGCTCGCTCGAGGAGACACACCCCGTCGACGGCTTCGTTCGGCCGACGGGACTGTTCCGACCGCCAGGCGCGTACGCGATGGCTGCACGGCGGCACATGCACGAGTACGGGACGACCGACGAACAGCTCGCCGAGATCGCCGTCGCGACCCGTGAGTGGGCGTCGATGAACCCCAAGGCGGCCCACCGGGAGCCGATCACGGTCGACGACGTCCTCGAGTCCCGGCCCGTCGCGGATCCGTTCACCCTGCTCGACTGCTGTCTGGTCTCGGACGGCGGCGGTGCAGTAGTCCTCGTTGCCCCGGAGAAGGCACGAGAACTCGGCGTCCCGGAGATCGCCGTCGCCGGCGTCGCATCGACGAGCACCCACCGGCAGGACATCAGCGAGATGCCCGATATGACGAGGACTGGTGCCGCGGTGACCGGCCCGAAGGCGTTCGCGCAGGCCGGCATCACCCACGACGACGTCGACGTCGCGGAGATTTACGACTCGTTTACCTATACCGCGCTGGTCACGCTCGAGGATCTGGGCTTCTGCGAGAAGGGCGACGGCGGCGAGTTCGTCACGGGCGGAACGACCGCCCCCGGCGGCGAACTACCGATGAACACGCAGGGCGGCGGGCTCTCGTACTGTCATCCGGGCCACTTCGGCGTCTTCGTTCTCATCGAAGCCGCTCGTCAGCTTCGGGGCGACTACACGGGCGAGCGCCAAGTCGACGAGGCCGAGGTTGCGGTCGCCCACGGCACTGGCGGCTTGCTGTCCTCGAGTAGCACGGTCGTGCTCCGGAGGGAATCATGAGCGCGCCAGTCGAGGACCGCCGCGAGAAGTGGGAAGGCCCGGTTCCCGTCCCGACCGGCGCGACGGTCCCGTTCTGGGCGGCGACGCTCGAGGGTGATTTGCTGTATCAGGCGTGTGACTGTGGCAACCGCCAGCTCTACCCGCGCGCGGTCTGTACCGACTGCGGGGTCGAGGATCCACCGTTCGAAGTAAGCGAAGGCCTCGGGACGATCTACAGCTACACCGTCTGTCACGTCCCCGGTGAACCGGGGTTCGCGGATCGGGCCCCCTACGCCGTCGGTGCAGTCGATCTCGCCGAGGGACCGCGGCTCCTCGCGCTGGTCGATGCCGACCCGGAGACCCTCGAAATCGGCACCTCCGTTGCGGTCACCTTCTGGCAGATCTCCGAGGACGCCGCGATTCCGGTGTTCGTGCCGGAGTAACCGCCTCGCCGATTTCACTCGAGATCGGCCGTCGCCGAGCCGGTCAGCAGCGTCTCGCCGTCGGTCGTCCGCGCTTCGAGTTCGGTCTCGACGGTCCCCGAATCGTGATCGATGTCGACGACGTCGCCGGTCGCGGCGACGGTGTCGCCGGGGAATACCCGCGACTGGAACCGGAGGCTGAACGTCGAGACGTCTCCCAGATCGAACCAGTTCGTAACGACGCGGGAGGTGATCCCGGCGGTGAACATTCCCTGCCCGAAGACGCTCTCGTTGCCCGCGGCCGTCGCGTAGGGTTCGTCGTAGTGGATCGGGTTGAAGTCGCCGCTGGCACCCGCGTATTTGACGAAGTGCTTGCGCTCGAGATCCTCGACGAGGACCGTCGGACCGCTGTCGCCGACCGCGATGTCAGTGAGGTCGCGGACGCGGTCGAACTCGCCGGCGGTTGGCGACGGACCGATACCCTCCGTAGAGGTGCCGCCGTTGGGTTCGGTCGCGTTCCGGGCGTCGGTATCGTCGCCATTAGCCTCGCTCTCGCCGCCGTCGTCGACCGCTCTTTCCGTTTCGATCGCGGTCGATCGATCGGTGAGGACGAGTTCGCCGTCCCGCGTCCGGTACTCGGTCTCGAGGACGGCGAACGTCATCGTCCCCGCCCGCCCCCCCTCGCGCTCGAAGACGTTCGCGAGGGTCGTCGTCCCCTCGAGGACGTCGCCGACGTAAATCGGGCGCTCGTACTCGTGGGCTTGCTCGCCGTGAAGGATGTACTCCGGCTGGAACCCGAGGTCGAACCCCTTGCGGTCGACGCCCGGAGGGGTGTACCGCGGGAACCGGCCCACCTGCGTGTAGGTTAGCGGTGCGGGGACGCGGTCGTGACCTCGTTCGGCGGCCGTCGCCTCGTCCCGAAAGACCGGATTCTCCGACGTGATCGCCCGGGCGAACTCCTCGACTTTGCCGGGCTCGATGCGTAGCTCCTCGACGGTGACCCGTTCGTCACCGATCATCGCCTCGAGTTCCTCGAGTGGCCTATTCGGCATCGTGTCCCTCCGCAGTGACGCCGCTGGCCCTCGCCCATCGGTCGGTTGCGACGCGCTGCGTTCCGGGTCCGTGTTGTCCGCGTCTCATTGCCACTACGGTTTGCGTACGACTGACATAACAGTACCCTCTCGAATCCCAGTTACGGCGGGCCGATGCCGACGAGCGATCTGCTCACGCTGCCACCGAGAGACGTCCGCGGCCTCCCTGCAGGCCTGCGAAAATACCCCGACAGTGCCCCTCTCGATACCGTTTCGTGCCGCGCACCACGATATGGTTCGACACACGGGGGCCGTCGAACAGCTTATATCGGCGGTCGATGAACCCATACACGATCATGCTTGTGACTGTCATGCGTGGATTGAGAGAACGGTCAGTAGAACAGACTCGCCTCGCGGAGGGTGATCGATGACGACCAAACAGTTCAGCGTCGAGGAGACGACTGCGATCGTCACCGGGTCATCGAGTGGTATCGGGAAGACGATCGTCGAACGGTTCGCCGGCGATGGGGCCAACGTCGTCGTCACGTCTCGAGAGACAGAGAACGTCGAACCGGTCGCCAACGCCATCAACGAGAGCGAGCGACCGGGTGAGGCGCTGGCTGTCGAATGCGACGTCACTGATCGCGACGCCGTCCAGCGCCTCGTTGACGTGACCGTCGACGAGTTCGACGGGCTCGATATTCTGATCAACAATGCCGGCGCGAGCTTTCAGGCCCCGCCGGCCGAAATCAGCGAGAACGGCTGGAAGACCATCGTCGACATCAACTTGCACGGCACCTTCCACTGCTCGCAGATCGCCGGCGAGTACATGCGCGAGCACGGTGGCGGCCGGATCGTCAACTTCGCCAGCGTCGCGGGCACCCGGGGATCGAAGACGATGAGCCACTACGGCGCCGCCAAAGCCGGCGTCATCAACTTCACCACCTCCGTCGCGGCCGACTGGGCCGAGGACGACATCTGGGTCAACTGCATCGCGCCCGGTCTCGTGGCGACCGAGGGGGTCCGCACCCAGATGGGCGTCGAAGACGACGCGGACGAGATCGCCCGGACGACTCCGGATCGCACGATCGGCAAACCCGAGGAGGTCGCCGACCTCGCGCAGTTCCTCGCCAGCCCCGCCGCCTCGTACATGGTCGGCGAGACGGTCACGATCAAGGGAGTTCCGCGCCTCGAGTAGGCCCGATCCGAACATGTGAACCGACGTACGTTCCCTGTTACCACCACCCGTATATTTTTCAGGTGGAACGACAATTCACGGACAACATGGAGCTCGATATCGCCTCCGCGCAGACACTGTTGGAGCCACCATACGATGGGAACGTCGCTCGACTGCTGGAGCGAGCGGTCGCGGAGCAGCCCGACGCTACCGCCATCGAACACGCCGGCGAGACGATCACCTACCGCGAGTTCGGCGACCGCGTCGCTCGCTTCGCGACCGGCCTTCGGGAACTCGGCCTCGAGCCGGGCGACCGGGTCGGCGTCCCGCTCTCGGAGGGGTACGGGCTGACAGAGACGACCGCGACGTCCCACACGATCCGGTGGTCCTCGCTCGGAAACAGGCCCGGCAGCGTCGGGCAACCCGTCGGCCACACCCGCTCGAAGGTCGTCGACGAGGACGGCACCGAGGTCGGCTACCTTCGCACCGGCGACATCGGGACCCGGGACGCGGACGACTACTACTACATCAGGGGCCGGGAGAAGGAAATGATCCTGACCGCGGGGTACAACGTCTACCCGCGAGAGATCGAAGACCTGCTTTACGAACACCCGGCCATCCCCGAGGCGGCGGTCTTCGGCCTCCCCGACGACCGACGGGGCGAGACCGTCGTCGCCGCGATCACGCCGAAACCGGGTGCGGACCTGACCGAGGACGACGTCGAGGCGTACGTGCTCGACGAACTCGCGCCCTACAAACACCCGCGGGTCGTCGAGATTCGTTCCGAACTCCCGAAGACGAGGAGCGGGAAGATCCGCAAGACGGCGTTACGGGACGAACTCCTCGAGGAACGCGGCATCGAATCGTGAGCCACTTGCACGCGAGCGCTCGAATCGGTGACTATCGCCCGAATGTCTGACCAGCCACCCTATTCGACGGCCGAGATACGGACCATCGCGCTCGCGGTCATCGCCGGCGTCTTCTTCGGCGGGGTGGCGACGGGCGTCGCCTTCCCGACGCTACCCCTGCTCGACGAGACGCTGGCCATCTCGGCGATCATGTTGAGCCTGATCCTCTCGGCCAATCGGATCGCGCGGCTGTTCATGAACACGCCGGCGGGAACGATCATCGACCGGATCGGGTCGCGCAAGCCGATGATCTTCGGGCTGTTCACGCAGGCGCTGGCTCCCTTCGGGTACATTGTCGGCCTCTACACCCCCGCGATCGACCTGGGGGTCGCGCCACTGATCGGCGCGGTGTCCCTCCCCGGTATCGTCTTCGTCCTGGCACGGCTGTTCTGGGGCGTCGGCAGCGCGTTCGTCTTCATCGGGGCGTTCGCGACGATCACACACGTGACGACGGCCGACAACCGCGGTCGATGGGTCGGCTACATGCGCGGCGGGCAGTCCCTCGGCTTTCCGACCGGGCTCGTCGTGGGGGGTATCCTGACCGACATCGCCAGCATGGAGTCGGCCTTTCTCACCGCTGGCGTGCTCGCGCTGATCGCCGGCACCGTCGCCACGCTCGTCCTGCCGGACGTCCACGGCGGTGCCGAGGGCCGTGCCGCGAAGCTCCGAGAAGTGCCCTCGCTGCTCGCCGGCAATCCCACCGTCGTCCTGATCGGCTACGGCAATTTCACCGTCCGACTCCTCTGGGGCGGCATCGTCCTCTCGACGCTGGCCCGCTACGCCAGCGAGTACGGGCTTGAGCTCTCGATCCTCGGTGCGGCTGGCATCAGCGGTATCGTGATGGGACTCGGCGTGCTCACCTCGGGATCGATGACGGTCGTCACCGGCTGGGTGTCGGACATGGTCGACGACCGGACGCTGCTGACCGTTCCCGCGTTTTTGGCGATGGGTACGGGCTTCCTGATCATCGCCTACGTGCCGACGATCGAGGCGCTGCTCGGGGCGATCGTGCTCGTCGGCGGCGGGATGGGCGCCGCCGCGCCGTCGCTGCTCGCGATCATGGGAGATCTCACGCCCGGCGACGAACTCGGCCGAATGGGCGGGGTCTACCAGGTGATGGGCGACGTCGGGCTCAGCCTCGGTCCGCTCGTCGCGATTCCGGCGGTCGATCTCTGGTTCGGCTACCGCACGACGTACGTGCTCTGTGCCGTGCTCGTCTTGAGTTGCCTGACGATCGTCTCGCTCCCGCTGTTGCGGAACCCCGAGGTCTCGAGGGCGGGCGTGAAAGCGGACTAGCGGTCGGAGGAACCATCAGTCGACTGACGGGTCAATCCGATCGCCGGCGAAGAATCACGGGGCGCGACCGGGCGGCGTTTGGGGAAGCTTTGATAGCCGCCGACGCCTATTGTCATACAATGACTCGCATACGGGGGACGGCGGCCCGCGTCCGTCCGTGGCTCCCCGCGGTCGTCGTGGCGCTGGCCGCGGGACTCGCCGCCGTGGGGGGATCATATCTCTCCGTCGGCCGACGGCCGGCCTTCGTCGCGACGCCGATCGACAGAGTCGTCGTCACGGTCAGCCCCGAGGCGCTCGTAACGTTCGCGATCACCGAGCTCGGGACGTTCGGTCACCTGCTGGCGTTCCTGACGGCCATCGCACTCACGTGCGTCCTCTTCGGACTGGTTGCGTTGCCCGGCGTGGTACTCCTTCGGGGCGGCGGCCCAGTTTCCGGCGTGTCGTCTCTCCAGGGTGGCAGGCCCACCGCCGGCGTACTCGTCGGAGCGGCGCTACCGGGTGCGGTCGCGTTCGGATTGACGGGGTCGCCGGTGTCGAGTACCGGCACCGCCGCGGGGGCCGGTCTCGTCTTGCTGGCGATGGCCGGAACGGCCGAACTCGTCGCCGGTGAGGACGCAGCGCTCGGCCGGCGGCGCGTCCTCGGGGCCGTCGGATCGGCGATCGGCGTGAGCGTGCTCGGACTCTTCGTTCGCGGCACCGGCGAGGAACCGTTCCCGTCGGACCTCGAGATCCCCGAGGACGCCCGACCCGAGGTTCGAGAGTTACTCACGCTGGCGGAAGACCGGTCGTTCGCCGTCGACGGGCTCGAGCCGCTGGTGAGCACGGACTTCTACGAGGTCGACATCGCCAACGTGAATCCCGACGTCGACCGCGCGGAGTGGACGCTCTCGATCACGGGCGCCGTCGAGGAGGAGGCGGAGTACGACGCTGCGGCCATCGAGGACGTGGCTCTCGAGGACCGGTTCGTCACGCTCCGGTGCGTTGGCGATCGGCTCAACGGCCGGCAGATGGACACCGCCCTCTGGAGCGGCGTGCCGGTCCGACGGCTTCTTGAGGCGGCGAACCCCGACGGCGACCGCGTCGTCCTGCACGGGGCCGACGGCTACTACAACGAGTTCCCGCTCGAGGCGCTGTGGCCGGGGCTGTTGGCGTATCGAATGAACGGTCGCCCGCTGCCGCGAGCCCACGGGGCTCCGCTTCGCGCGCTCGTCCCGGGCCACTGGGGCGAGATCAACGTGAAGTGGCTCACCGAGATCGAGGTTCGCGACGAGGACACCATGGGTTACTGGGAGTACCGCGGTTGGCACGGCACGGGCCCGGTCGAGACGGTCGCGAAGCTCTGGCAGGTCAACCGTCTCGGCGGCGGCCGCTTCGAGGTCGCCGGCCACGCGTACGCCGGTACCAGGGGCATCGAGGCCGTCGAAGTCTCGACCGACGGCGGCGACACCTGGGTCGAAGCCGAACTGTCCGAGCCGCTTCCGGGCGAGGACGTCTGGCGGCAGTGGCGCCACGAGTACGGAGCGGCCGGGACACACGAGGTGATCGTCCGGGCCCGCGACGGCAACGGGGACCTCCAGATCCCCGAGGAGGACGGTCCGAAACCCGACGGCGCTACGGGCTGGGTTTCGAAAACCGTCGGGCCGCAGTGAGCGCCTGGCCGTCCCCGAGAGACGACCCTGCGCGGACCGAGGCAAGCCGTTCAATTACGGAATCGCCTCCGTCTTCCTCCTCCCTCGACTACGTCTCCGGCCATCGGTGACTTCGACACCAGTGAAAATAGCCGTTAGGGTCGTCTGTCGACCATCTCCCGTCCCTGAAAAAAACGGCAACATTACTGTGGAAAAAACATGAACGTTTATGTGGGTCTGTAGGGATGATAGCAATGGACAAGAGTCCTTGAGTAGAGATGACACGGGACACTATTGACAGGCGTCAGGTGCTTACAGGTGCTGGTGTAGGAATCGCTTCAGCGATGGCAGGCTGCTTGGGTGGTGGTGGTGGCGACGAGGGCGACGGTGAGGTCCACTTCATCACGGACTACTACAACGATTCCTGGGAGGCCCTCTGGGGCGACCTCGAGTCGGAGTTCGAAGACCAGACCGACATCCAGATGAACATCGAGGAGGGCGGAATGTCCGGCACGCAGGAGGGCCGTCTGGCCCAGCTGATCCAGTCGGGAAACCCGCCGGACGCGAACACCTCCACGTTCGACCAGGTGGCCGACATCTGGGTGACCGACCAGCTTGAGCCGGTCAACGACGTGGTCTCGTCGATCGAGGAGGTAAACGGGGAGGTGATGACCGGCGGGGCGTTCCTCGGCGGCGACGACTACTATCAGGTCCCTCACGGCCAGTACATCTCGAACTTCCAGTACCGGGCGGACATCTACGACGATCTCGGGCTGGAGGAACCGGAGACGTTCCAGGACGTCCTCGACAACGCTCGAGCGATCGACGAGTCGGACGAACATGACGCGCGTGGCTACGGCCTGGCGGGGATGCCGACCGGCAAGAGCCAGGACGAGTTCCAGGTCCTCCTGGCGAGCGCCGGCGTCTCGGGACTCGGCGTGCGCTGGAGCGACCCCGAGGCGAGAGACGAACTCGAGGTATACTTCCCCGAAGAGGAGGTGACGACGGTACTGCAGTACATGAAGGACCTCGCCCAGTACTCGCCGGATCCGACCAGCATCGGCTGGGCGGAGTCGCTCGGCGGGTGGGTTCAGGGCCAGTACGCCCAGTGTTACCATCTCAACGCCTGGCCGGTCGGTGTCACCGCACTGACGGCCGAGGCCGAAGACAACGACGCCCTGCGCGGACTGGCCGAGGCGACCCAGGTCAGGGCGTACCCGACCTGGAGCGAGATCGACAAGGAGGAGAACTGGCTCTCCTCCCCGGCCCCCGACGGCTACCATATCTTCGCGAACGCCGAGAACACGTCGGAGGCCAAGGAGTGGTTCGAGTGGCTCTACGCCGACAGCATGGAGCGGACGGTGAGCTTCTACGAGGCGGATCCGGGCCGGTTCCTGCCGACCTACGCCGACGTACTGGATTCCGATGCGTTCCAGAACCAGGGTATCATGGAGGCTCATCCGCACCTGCTCGAGAAGCTCCAGTACGTCCAGGACGAGATCTGGGGCAACCACTACGGCAACGTCGACGAGGCCGACGTTTCCTCGCCCGAGGCGCTGTACATGCAGCGCCAGTGGTTCTACGGCGAGATGGTCAACCGGGTGGTCACCGACTCCGATACCGTCCAGGAGGCCTACGAGTGGGGTCGCGGCCAGCTCGAGGAGGCTCTCGCGGAGGCCAAAGACCAGTTCTCGTAGTCGGTCCCGGCGGAGTCGACTCTTCGTTCGACCGCGTTCGTGCAGGGCGAACCGGGTGTGAATAACCGTGAGATTAACAAGCATAGATGCAGAGGAGACGTGTATATGGCTGGTGAGACCGGAGAAACGATTCGACCTCGCAGGGAGTTCATCCCGTGGGACGATCTCCCCGTGGAGCGGGAGACTATCGTCGGGATCGGGACGGTACTTCCCGTCGTCGTACTGTACTTACTCATCGCGGTGCTTCCGATCGCGTTCGCGTTCTGGGCATCGTTACACAACGTTCACACGCTCAATCCGGTGTGGGAGTGGGCCGGCCTCGCGAACTACCGCGAGGTTCTGAACATTTCCACGTTCTGGGGCTCGCTGTGGCGCGGTATCGTCTACATGGTCGGTAGCACGCTCCTCCAGCTTGCCGTCGGCCTCTGGATGGCGCTCGTGTTGAATCGCGTCACCCGCGGCCAGAAGCTGCTGACCGCGGTGGTCTTCACGGCCTACCTGATCCCGACGATCATCGTCTCGCTGATCGCGCTTCGCGTGTTCGATCCGCAGGGAGGCGTGTTCCAGATGATCGGCGCCGAGTGGCTCAGTCTGTGGGACGTGCGGGAAGCCCCGTTAGGAACGCAGACGTGGGCGATGCCGCTTTTGATCCTAATCGGCAGCTGGAAGTTCTCGGTCTTCATCACGATCTTCACGCTCGCACAGCTGCGAGCGATTCCCAACCGCTTCTACGAGGCGGCGAAGGTCTGCGGCGCGAACCGATGGCAGATGTTCCGGGACATCACGTTCCCGCGCATCATGGGGATCATCCTGGTCGTCGTCTTGCTCCGGTCGATCTTCATGTTCAACAAGTTCGACATCATCTGGCAGCTCACGCAGGGCGGCCCCGGTAACGCGACGACCACGCTCCCCGTGCTCGCTTACAAGACCGTCTACACCGATCAGGCGTACGGACTCGCCAACGCGATCTCCGTCGTCATGTTCCTCTTCCTGTTCGCGGGAGCGATCGCCTACTTCAAACTCTTCAATCCGAGCGACGAGGTAGAAACGACCACATGAGTCAGAGCGAACCACCGGGAGGCATCTTCGGCCTCTCGTACGACTGCGAGACCAGCATCTTCGAGACATTGAAGCTCATCAGCACCGCGATAATCGTGCTCGTCGGAGCCTGGCCGATCTACTGGATCACCCAGCTCGCGTTCACCGAGTACGAGACCGTCGAAGACGCCGTCACGTACTTCCCTACCCCCGACATCTTCACGCTCGGCAATTTCGTCGTCCTGACGCAGCCGAGGATGTACACCTACATCTTCAACACGGTCGTGGTAGCCATCGGGACCATCGTCACCGTCGTCCTCGTCTCCTTGATCGCCGGCTACGGTCTGGCGCGCCTTGAGTTCCCACAGAAGGAGAACTTCGCGCGGGTCCTCCTGATCGGCTACCTCTTCAGCCCCATCGTCATCGGCATCCCGCTCTACCAGATCTGGCGGAGCATCGGGCTGCTCGGTACCCGAATCGGGCTCATCATCGCCCTCTCGGCGATCTCGATGCCCTTCGCGGTGTGGCTGATGTGGAAGTACATCATGACGATTCCGGAGGCCCACGAGGAGGCCGCGTGGGTCGACGGCGCCTCGCGGTGGCGGGGCTTTCGCGACGTCGTCGTCCCCCAGTGTCGACCGGCGATCATCGCCGCGGCCCTGTTCGCTTTCGCGCTCGCCTGGAACGACTTCACGTTCGCGCAGATCCTCCTGCCCCAGACCGACACCACGACGTTCGCTCCCGGCATCCTCCGGGCGATGGGGCAGGCGCAGTTCCTGCCGGACGCCTACCTGATGGCGATCTCGCTCGCTATGACGCTGCCACCGCTGCTGTTCGCCTACTTCATGCAGAGCTACCTGCTGAAGGGGTTCCAGGTCAGAGCGCTCTGAGCGCGCACCGCATTTATAACTAATACACGAGGAACACTAACATATGCCAGACATCGAGATTCAGAATCTGACGAAAGTGTACGAGGAATCGGGCAACAGAATCGTCGCCGTGGACGACGTCGACCTGACCATCGAGGACGGCGAGTTCGTGACGCTCGTCGGTCCCTCGGGCTGTGGCAAGACCACGACGCTGCGCTGCGTCGCGGGATTGAACAAGCCCACGAACGGCACGATCAAGTTCGGCGACCGCGACGTGACGGACAAGCCCGTCCAGGAGCGCAACATCGCGTTGCTCTTCCAAGACATCGCGCTGTACCCGCACATGAGCGTCCAGGAGAACATGGCCTACGGTCTCAAGATCACGGGCTTCTCGCGGGAAGAGCGCATCGTCCGCGTTCAGGAGGCCGCCGAGTTGCTCCAGATCACCGACCAGCTCGAGAAGATGCCCGCCGACCTCTCGGGCGGCCAGCAACAGCGCGTCGCCCTCGGCCGGTCGCTCGTGCGCGATCCGGAGGTGTTCCTGTTCGACGAGCCGATGTCGGACTTAGACGCCAAGCTCAAGGCCGAGTTGCGGCCGGTCATCGAGAAGGTGACCGACGAGATCGGCTGTCCGACGCTGTACGTTACCCACGATCAGGAGGAGGCGATGACGATGTCCGATCGCGTCGCCGTCATCAACGACGGCCGACTCGAGCAGGTCGCCCCGCCGAAGGAGGTGTACGACGAACCGGACTCACAGTTCGTCAGCCAGTTCATCGGCCAGCCGTCGACGCAGTTCTTCGACGGGACCATCAGGGCCGTCAACGGGACCGCCGAGCTGGTGGTCGGCGACTACGAGTACGACCTCGCCCGCGACGGCCTCGAGGGGTGGGCCGGTGACGACGTCCGCGTCGGCCTCAGACCGCAGTACATTCGGGTCAGCAACGATCCCACTGCCGGGATCCCGGCGACGCACCTGCTGGACGAGCCCCTGGGCGATGCGACGCACAGCTTCTTCGACACCGAGTTCGGCGAGGTCGTCGTCGTCACCGATCCGGACTTCGAGGGCAACGGCCAGGAGTACGGGCTCGTCTTCCAGTCGGATTCCATCCAGTTGTTCGACAGCGAGTCCGGGGTCCGGATCGCCTGATACGAGCGGCCGTCTCACCGGTCGTGCGGTCAGTTCTTCCCTGTGTCGTCCGCTCGAGCCGCCGCACTCGTATCGACGTCGCTCGAGGCCGCCACGTCCCGATCCGTCGGTGCCGTCGAGCGGACGACGACCGTCCCGGCGGCAAGGTCGCCGAGGCGACGGCCGTCGGTCACCAGCGCCGACAGCAGTCCGATCACGAGCGGCGGGACGCCGAGGAGATCGACGTACAGGAAGAGGTTCCGCACGGCGCTGGCGCGGTAGGTGCACGGCCGACCGTCAGCCATGACGACAAGCAGGCCGCGATTTACCTTCCCCGGTGTCCGGCCGTAGCGCCACTCGAGGACGAACGAGTAGCTGGCGTAAATCGGCGCGAGGAGGACGATCGACAGGACGATCGCGAACCCCCCGAGGGCCTCGTACGGTCCGCTGAACACCACGCTGAAGCCGTATATCAACGGGAGTTCGATCAAAACGTAACAGACGAACAGATCGATCGCCGCCGCACCGCCGCGGGCGAGCAACACGCTTCGGTCGTCTACAGTCTCCAGTCGGGGTGCCGGTTGCCGCTGGGTCGGCAGGAATCCGTCTAGCTTCCAGTCGATCACGGTGCTATCGTCCCGCCGTTCATGGAAGACTCATTCGGCAGGGTGCACAAAATACCTCCCCCTCGAGCGGCCTCGGTAATCGACCTCAGCACCCGTTACTCCATGCTGATGTCCGTTCGGAGCGTCACGAGGAAGTAGATCAGTAGAAGGAGCGTGATCCCGGCGAACACTTGCGAGTCGATCGACAGATACCCGTCGACCTGATACAGGAGGACGCTGGTAACCGCCAGCACGAGAATGGAACCGGCGGTTCGCCACCGTTCGTAAATATTCTCGACGGTTACCGACAGCGTGGACTGTTCCACCGCGTCCGACGCCTCGCGGATGTTTTTCAGCCCGCCGCCCTCCGATCGCTGAGGTGTGGTATCTCCACTCATATAGTCGCGACATTCCCATCGGAGCGTAAATAACTATGGGTGCCAGTGTCACGGTGTGGCGCCGCCACTCGCTCCGGGGGGCCGCGTCTCGCCCGGTCGGTCCTCGAATCGGGTTCGGATCCGCTCTCGACCGACGGCGACGCGTGAATCAAACGGGAGCCGAGGGGTCGCCTCGATATCAGTCGTCGAGCGCGTCGATGCGAAGGTCCTCGTCGAACCGAAGCACGTCCTGGACCTCGGTTTCGTCGACGTCGTCGAACGCCCAGCGGGCGATCGATCGACGGTGAACCTCGTCGGCCCCGTCGACGATCCGGAACGCGCGCACGTTTTCGTAGAAGTGTGCCAGCGGCAGGTCCTTCCCGATCCCGTTACCGCCACAACACTGGACGGCGAGGTCGATGGTCTCGTTGGTAACGTTCGCCGCGTACATCTTCGCCATCGCGACCTCGATCCGGGCGTCACCCTCGTCGAGTTCGCGGGCCGCGTGCCGGACCATCGTGCGGGCGGCATGCAGGCGCGTCTCGGCGTCGGCGATCCGGTGGCGCAGCGCCTGTTTGTCCTCGAGCGAGGTGCCAAAGCCCTCGCGCTCGCCGAGGTAGGCCTTCGCGATCTCGAGCGAGCGCTGGGCCATTCCGGAGTAGCGCATGCAGTGGGTGAGCCGGCCGCCGCCGAGTCGCATCTGGGCGATCTGAAACCCTTGTCCTTCCTCGCCGATCGTGTTCTCGACGGGAACGCGGACGTTGTCGTACTTGATCTCGGCGTGGCCACCCGTCCGTTCGACGGGGCCGTGGTCACCCAGGTGATCGATGTTTCGCACGACGTTGAGCCCGTCAGCGTCGCTGGGAACGAGGATGATCGAGGTCCCTTCGTAGGGGTGGGCGTCCAGATCCGTCCGGGCCATCACCAGATAGAAGTCGGCGTCCAGGCCGTCGGAGGTCCACCACTTGTGCCCGTTGATGACCCACTCGTCGCCGTCCTTCATCGCAGTCGTCTGGAGCATCTTCGGATCGGAGCCGCCGCCCTGCATCGGCTCGGTCATCGAGAACGCCGAGGAAATCTCACCTTGGACGAGCGGGCGCAGCCACTCCTCTTTCTGCTCCTCGGTGCCGACCATCTCCAACGTGTGCATGTTCCCCTCCTGGGGCGCGTTCGCGCGGATCGAGAGCGCGCCGATAAGGGATCGACCGACCTGCTCGAAGGAGGGCAGCATGTCGCTGAAGTCCAGTCCCTGCCCGCCGTACTCCTCGGGGACCTGCGGCGCGAACAGGTCGCGATCCTTGGCCTGCTCCCAGAGGTCTTCGATCTCGTCGTTCGTGATGTCCTCACCCGTCCTGAGCGCTTCGCGCTCCCGCGGGATCACGACCTCGTCCATGAACGCCTCTACTCGGTTCGCAACTTCTTTCGCTTTCTCGGAATCGTGGTACTCCATATCAATCATGATTGTATACAGCATTGTAAAGCTATAGGTGACAGATCGCATAAATTGGCAACCGATAGCCGTACGATCGGCTGTTCGATCCCGGCCACCGTCCGCCAACCCCAGCGCGTCCGCGCTCCCCTCTCAGTCGCGTTCGCGGGCGTCTCCGCCGGCGTCGACCGGCTCAGACTCGCTCGAGGATCGTCGCGACGCCCTGTCCGAAGCCGATACACATCGTCGACAGCGCGGTCTCCTGTCCGGTTCGCTCGAGTTCGTGGGCCAGTTTCGTCAGGAGCATCGCGCCGGTCGCGCCCAGCGGGTGCCCGTGGGCGATCGCGCCGCCGTTGACGTTGACGTCCTCCCACGACGCACCCGTCTCCTCGAGCCAGGCCCCGACGACCGAGGCGAACGCCTCGTTGACTTCGAACAGGTCGATGTCACTGATGTTCATGTCGGCTTTCTCGAGGACCCCCTCAGTCGCGGGAATCGGCCCCTTCAACATCGTAACGGGGTCGACGCCGACCACTTCGGTCTGGACGATTCGGGCCATGGGCTCCCAGCCGTGTTCTTCGGCCGCCTCCTCGCTCGTAATGAGAAGTGCAGCGGAGCCGTCGACGATCCCGGACGAGTTGCCCGGATGGTGGAACCCGTTGCCCTCCTCGCGGAACGACAGCGGCAGTTCGGAGAGCGTCTCCATGTCGGTGCCCGGACGGGGGTGTTCGTCCTGCTCGACGACGACGTCCTCGCCATCGAGTTCGGTTTCGACCGGCGTGGTCTGGTCGTCGTAGCGGCCCTCGTCCCAGGCCTGCTTCCAGCGGCGCTGGGAGTCGACGGCGATCTCGTCGAGCTCCGTCCGCGTCAGGCCGTACTCCTCGGCGATGCGCTCGGCACCCTCTCCCTGCGTGGTCAGTTCGTCGAAATACTCGAAGTACGTGTCCGTCGGCGCGTCGCCGTCTGATCCCATCGGGACGCGGGTCATGTGCTCGACGCCACCCGCGATGAGCACGTCGTGTTGGCCGGCCATGACGTTCGCCGCGGCGAAGTTGGCCGCCTGCTGGCCCGAGCCACACATCCGGTTGAGCTGGACGCCGGGAACGATATCGCCCCAGCCCGCGACCATCGGTGCGAGCCGGCCGATATTGAGCCCTTGCTCGTCGACGGGCGTTACACAGCCGTAGATCACGTCCTCGATCGTTTCCGGCTCGAACCCGTTGCGCTCTCGGAGCGCCTCGAGCGGTTCTGCGGCCAGATCCTGCGGGTGCGTGTCTCTGAACGAGCCGTCGCGTTTCCCGAACGGCGTACGGACGGCATCGACGATAACTGCGGAACTCATGCTGTACACCTGAGTATTCGGCGATCGGTCATAGAAGTTGTGCATAAATTCGTGAACATCCGTTCTGGGCTCTTTCCGTACCGATCCGGGCCGTCATCGACCGTGATCTCTGTTATCTCCCCACAATCATTAAATCAGATACTGTAGTATTCGCTCGGGAGATGGACCTCGGAATTCAGGATAGAACCGCCGTCGTCACTAGCGGTGCCGGACGAATCGGAAGCGCCGACTGTCGACTCCTCGCGAACGAGGGCGCGAACGTCGTCGTCCTCGACGTCGATGCGGACGGTGCGGCGGAGACCGCCGCCGAAATCAACGAGACCGCCGATAGCGGCGAGGCAATGCCTCTCGAGTGCGACCTCACGGACCGTGAGGCCGTCGCCGACTCGATGGCCGACGTGCGTGACGCGTTCGGCGGCGTCGATATACTCATCAACAACGCGGCGATGGTCGACGCCCGCTCGCGCGTCGGCGATTACGACGACGACGTCTGGGACCGCGACGTCGAAATCAATCTGACGGGAACGTACAACATCAGCAAGGAACTCTTCCCGCGGATGTGCGAGCGCGGCTGGGGGCGGATCGTCACCATGTCCTCGATGGCCGGCTGGTACGGCGGCTTCGGTCAGTTCTCCTACTCGGCGACCAAAGCGGCTATGATCGGTGTCGGCCGGACGATGGCCCTCGAGGGTGCCCAGTCGGGGGTCACCTCGAACGTCATCGCACCCAACATCGTCGTCGGCGACTGGGCCGACATGAGCCCCGACGAACTCCGGGAGAACATCGACGAGTACTACGCGCGAATCGCCGAGGCGACCCCGATGCGTCACCTCGGGACCGAAGAGGACGTGGCGAATATGGTCACCTACCTCTGTTCCGACCAGGCGTCCTACGTCACCGGACAGGTGATCGGCGTTACCGGCGGTATCGACCTGTTCAGCTTCTAATCCCGGTCGGAGAACCGTTTGCGATTCCGTATGGATACGGAGAATCGTTTGCGACTCAGTCGGAATACGGAGACACTGCCGGCGGCCGATCACTCCGGATACTCGTCGTGCCATGGCCGCTGGCGTTCGAACGCGGCGCTGGCGGCGATAACGTCGTCGTCGGCGTGTCGGTGGCCCGCGATCTGCAGTCCGACTGGGAGTCCGTCGACGAAGCCGGCCGGGACCGAGGCCGCCGGATGGCCGGTGAGGTTGTATGGCTGCGTGAGCACCCAGCCGCGCAACGGTTCGATCTCGACGCCGGCTATCTCCGCGGGTTCCTCGTCGTGGGGGAACGGCGTCGTCCCGACGGTCGCCGTGACGAGGAGGTCGTACTCCGCGAAGAGATCCTGCAGCCCGTCGAAGATGCCCGTCCGAACCACGTCCGCGCGCTTGTACTCCCGCGTCGTCGGCTCGTCGGCGTCCATGATGAGGTCCACAAGGTACGGCCGCAGGCGGTCGCGATCTTCGCCTCGCGGATCGAAGCCGTCCGTCTCGAGCGAGTCCAGCAGCGACTGCCATCGGACGGTCGCCATCGTGTAGTAGGCGTCCAGTATCTCCTCATTGTCGTGGCCCAGGTCGGGATCGACCGGGTCGACGGTTGCGCCGGCGCGCTCGAGTGCCGAAACGGCATCGTCGAGCACCGCCCACACGTCTGGATCGACGGGATAGGTGCCCATATCCGGACTGTAGGC
This sequence comes from Halosolutus sp. YCN4, assembly GCF_059736495.1. Taxonomy (NCBI): domain Archaea; kingdom Methanobacteriati; phylum Methanobacteriota; class Halobacteria; order Halobacteriales; family Natrialbaceae; genus Halosolutus; species Halosolutus sp. YCN4. The sequence continues at coordinate 664,252 of NZ_JCASSM010000002.1, forward strand.
GATCGACAGGTCGTCGACGGGTCGGTCGACGGCAGCGCGGTAATCGGTTTCGTTCGGGACCGAGAAGGGGTCTCGCGGGTGGGACCCAGCCATCACGTCGAGAGACAGGGCCGCGTCTTCGACAGTCCGGGCCATCGGTCCCGTGGTAGCGAACGGCGTGTGGCTCGCGAAGCCGTTCGGTCGGCTGACGTTCGGGATCACACCCTGCGTGGGTTTCAGTCCGTACACGCCACAGAAACTCGCCGGGACGCGGACGGAGCCGCCAGCGTCCGATCCCGGTGCGAGCGGCACGAGCCGATCGCCGAGTGCTGCACCGGCTCCCCCGGAGGAGCCCCCCGACACACGGTCGGGGTCGAAGGGCGTTCCAGTCGGTCCGGCGACGCGGTTGTCAGTCGTCGTCCCGAGGCCGAACTCCGGCGTGTTCGTCTTCCCGACCACGACCGCGCCGGCGGCCTTCAGCCGGGCGGCGAACGGCGAATCCGAGTCGGCGATGCGGTCGTCGAAGAGCAACGATCCCGAGGTCGTTCGGACGCCGTCGACGTCGTCGAGATCCTTGATGGCGACGGGGACGCCGTGAAGCGGCCCGAGCGGCTCGCCGTCAGCGATTGCACGTTCGGCCTCCGCGGCCATCTCGCGGGCCAGATCGTCCGTGACAGTGACGAAGGCGTTCGTCCGGTCGTTCCGTTCGTGGATGCGCTCGAGGACGGAGTCGACCACATCGGTCGGCGAGTACTCGCGGTCGCGGATCGCTCGTGCGAGACCGGCAGCGGTCTGGTTCGTGGGTGGGGCGACCATGGCATATCAGTCCGTAACTCCCATCGAGTTCGCGATCGTGTTGAGCTGGATTTCGTCGGTTCCCTCGACGATCCGGAGAATTCGCGCCTGATGAACGATGTCCATGTAGGGGTTCTCCTCGGCCAACCCATTGGCTCCGTGGACCTGCACGGCCGCGTCCGCAACCTCCCACAGGACGTTCGTGGCGAACCATTTCAACACGGACGAGTCCATCACCGTCCGCTCGACCTGTGCCATCTTCCAGGCGAGTTTTAGCCCCGCTGCGTCGGCGGCGTAGGTCTTCGCTCGCCCTTTGGCGAGCTTCGTGGAGACCTGCTGGAAATTTCCGATCGGCCGCCCGAAGGCCTCGCGCTCGGTGACGTAGTCGGTGGCATCCTCCAGCAGGTACTCCGAATAGCCGACGGCCTCGGCACCCAACTCGAGTCGCCCCAGCGAGAGGAACTCCATCGCGGCGTAGAACGCCTCGTCGACGTCGCCGAGAACGCGATCTTCGGGGAGTCGAACGTCGTCCAGTATAATCTCGGCCTGGGACCCTTCGGCACCGACGGCGTTGTTGTACGACCCCAGTTCGTACTCGTCGCGCTCGACGATGAAGCAGGTGATACCGCCGTAGCGGCCGGCCTCCTCCTGCGGCGTCGTCCGGGCGAACAACTGGACGAAATCGGCGTAGGGCGCGTTAGTGATCCACTGCTTGCGCCCGTTCACGACCCACTCGTCGCCGTCTTTCTCCGCGACTGTTTCCATGTTCGGCGAGTCAGACCCGTAGCCGGGCTCCGTCTGCGCGAACGCCGTCGACTTCTCCGCCCGAACGGTCGGCTCGAGGTAGCGCTCGACCTGCTCGCCCTCAGCCTGTAACAGGAGCGGCTTCGGCCCTTCCGGCCCGGCGAGGGCGTACCGCTCGAGCCCGCCGCCGTGGTTAGCGAGGTGTTTTTTCGCCCGATACCAGGTAACCGGCGAGAGTCCCTCGCCACCCGCTGATTCGGGGAGGTTCATCGCGTAGAAGCCGGCTTCGGCCGATCGACGCCGGATCTTCTCTCGAGCCTTGAGCAGCTCGTCGGTCCAGCGTCCGTTCTCGTGGTGTCCCTTTCTGGGATTGGCGTAGACGTCGCCGAGTTCCTCGACGATCGGCTCGACCTCGCGTTCGACGAACTGGTCCAAACTGTCGAGTATCAGTTCGGTCTCTTCGTCGGTGTCGAAACTCACGCCGCCTGTCGTGTTTGCTACCATGGTGAAATCTGTCGTTGAAACGGTCTACTGCTGGGCCGCCGCCTCGTCGTCCTCGGCCTCGAGAACGACATTGAACTGCTCGCGAAGCGTTTTCTTGTCGAACTTCCCGGTCGAGGTCTTCGGAATCTCGTCGAGGAACTCGTACTCGTCCGGCAGCCACCACGAGGGGAACGTCTCCGCGAGGTGGACCTCGAGGTCGTCGGCGGTAAGCTCTGACTCACCTCGGGGAACGACGATGGCCAGCGGCCGCTCCTGCCAGCGCTCGTGCTCGACCGCGATGACGGTCGCCTCGCTAACTCCCTCGTGGGCCATGAGTTCGTTCTCGAGTTGGACCGACGAGATCCACTCGCCGCCGGATTTGATGACGTCTTTGTCGCGGTCGACGACGTCGATGTAGCCCAGTTCGTCTCGCGTGGCGATGTCGCCGGTTCGCAGGTAGCCGTCGTCGGTGAACGACTGCTCGTTCTCCTCGGGCCGGTTGTGATAGTGATCGGTCACCCACGGACTGCGGACCTGTAGCTCGCCCATCGTCTCCCCGTCGGCCGGGACCTCATCGCCGTCGTCGTCGACCACGCGGGTCTGCATCCCCGGCACCGGGAGGCCCGCTTTCGCGCGGTACTCGTACTGCTCGTCGCTCGGCAGTTGAGCGGTCTCCTTGCGGAGCGTGCTGAGCGTTCCCAGCGGCGAGGTCTCGGTCATTCCCCAGCCCTGGAGGATCGGCGCGTCGTACTCCTCCTCGTACCGCCGGATGAGGGATTCGGGCGGCGCGCTCCCCCCGACCGTCAGTCGGTCGATGTTCGAGATGTCGACCTCGGGGTTCTCGTCCAGGAACTCGGCCATCTCGAGCCAGATGGTCGGCACCGCCGCCGAGAACGTTACGTCCTCTTCGTCGATCAGCCGGGCGATCGTTTCGGGATCGGTGTGGACGGAGGGGAAGACCTGCTTCGCGCCGACGAACGTCGCGCCGTAGGGGATTCCCCAGCCGTTGGCGTGGAACATTGGGACGACCGGCAGAATCGTGTCGCGCTCGCCGATCGCGTTAGCATCGACGTGGCCGCCCATGATGCTGTGGAGGTACATCGCCCGGTGGGTGTAGGGCACACCCTTCGGCAGCCCGGTGGTCCCCGAGGTGTGGCACATCCCGTACTCCGCGTCCTCGTCGATGTCGGGCCACTCGTACTCCGTAGAGTGCCCCTCGAGCAGGGATTCGTAGTCGGTCACCGGTTCGAGGCTCGTTTCGGGCACCTCGTCGTCGAGGACGACGTACTGCTCGACGCTGTCCAACTCGTCGGCGTTGGCTTCGACCTTCTCAACGAGTCCCGGGTCGACGAATATCACCCGATCTTCGGCGTCCTCGATCGTGTGGACGAAGTGATGGTCGGGCAGCCGCATATTGCACATGTGGATCGACCGCCCTGAACACGCCGGGCCGAAGTACAGTTCGTAGTGCCGGTAGTGATTCGTCGCGACGACGCCGACGCGGTCCCCCATTTCGAGTCCGAGGTCGTCGAGCGCGTGCGCGAGCTGATTGATCCGTTCGTATGCATCGGCGTACGTGTAGCGGTGCGTGCTCCCGTCGGGCAGTTTCGTCACCAGCTCCCGGTCGGGGAACAGGTCGACTGCCCGCTCAAGCATCTTGTCAAGTGTTAACTGGACACCCATCATGGACGGATACAACTTTTCTGTCCAGTACCTTATGATTTGGGACGGGTTCCCGTTGTACAGAACTGACGGGCCGGTTAGCGGATGGCTCCCGCGTCTCGAAGGGCGGCCCGATCTGCCTCGTCGTAGCCGACAGACGCGAGCAGTTCGTCGGTGTGTTCCCCGTGGTTCGGTACCGATTCGTCGTGACTGTCGGGCACGGTCGACCCCCGAGCCGGGAAGCCGATCCGCGGGGGTGCGTCGTCGGGGCGTTCGATCAGCCCGCGTGCCTCTAGCTGGGGGTGGTCCAGGGCCTCGGCCGGCGTACACACCGGCCCGACCATGGTCTCGTCGGAAAGCGCCTCGAGCCACGCGTCCCGTGATCGGCTCGCGAACAGCCCCGTCAGTTCCTCACGGATGGCTTCCAGTTCGGCGGGATCGTCGGTCCCGTGTCGATCGGCGAGATCTTCCCGGCCGACCTCCTCGCAGAACTCGGCCCAGAACTTCGGCTCGAGCGCCGCGAACGTGAGGTATCGCCCGTCAGCGGTCTCGTACACGTCGTACCAGGGGACCGCTCCGGTGAGCGCCGTCTCGCCGGGCCGCGGGTCGCCGCCGGTGAGTGCCTCGTGAGCGACGGCCTGTGAGAATGACGCGACCACGTCGGTCATCGCCACGTCAATATACTCGCCGCCGTTGCCCAGTTCACGCGAGAGCAGCCCGCCGACGATGCTGAACGCCGCGAACAGGCCGCCACCGAGGTCACCGATCTGGTAGCCCGGTATCTGTGGGGCCATCGATTCGTCCTCGCGGGTCATGTCGAGCAGCCCTGCGACGCCGACGTAATTGAGGTCGTGGCCCGCCCGTTCGGCGTCCGGTCCCGTCTGTCCGTAGCCGGAGAGCGAGCAGTAGATTACCTCCTCGTTGTACTCAGTGAGAGTCTGATACCCGATCTCGAGTCGCTTGGCGACGCCCGGTCGAAACTGCTCGAAGACGACATCTGCTTCTTCGACCAGTCGGTAGAACGCGGTCCGCCCCTCGTCGGATTTGAGGTCGATGGCGATACTCCGCTTGCCGCGGTTGATGCCGTCGAACAGCGCGCCGACGTCGCGATCAGTCATCGGCGGCGTATACCGTGCGTAGTCACCGGCGTCCGTATCCTCGACCTTGACGACGTCTGCCCCGGCGTCCGCGAGGAGTTGCGTCGCGTACGGTCCCGGAAGCAGGCGCGACAGGTCGAGTATCCGAACCGAATCGAGCTGCATGGTACTACGTCCCGACCGGGTTCCAAAAGCCTACTGTCGCCAGTCGTCACTCTACTGCCGGTTGCTGACGGCTCAGTCGTCGCCCTCGAGTCGCACGAGCTCGTCGACGTCCGGAATGTCCGCCGCGGCGTCCGTGATCTGTTGCATCCGATCCGTGTGTTTGTCGACCGCGTAGGCGGCTAGCTCCCCGTCCTCGATGCCGACGCGCTCCTCGGGGTCGTCGGGCTGGAACCGGTCGTCTTCGGTGATCCCCTGCACGAGTGGGAGGAGGTCGTCGACGGTGCTCGTGACGACCTCCGGATCGATGCCCTCGGCGATGAGCTTCTTGAGCTGATTCATCCCGAAGCCGACGTGGCGGCCTTCGTCACTGCGAATCTTCGTGAACCCTTCGACGAGCCCCGGCAGATGCGGAAGCTCTTCGAACTGGCCGCCGTAGGAGGTTTGCATCCCGTAGTAACCGGTCTGGGCGAGGATCCCCTCGACAGTGAGGTGGTAGTGACAGTAGGCCTTCGCTCGGTTCTCGGGGGTATCGTCCTCAAGCAGTCGGAACTGCGCCTTCCGGTTGCGGTCGAACAGTTCGATGTAGGGGTCGTTGAACCACCGCTCGTGGCGCGGATCCGACCGCTCCCAGCCGAGTTCGTCCTCGACCGTCCAGATGACTTCTCGCCAGTACCGATCGAAGAAATCCGCGTGCTTCGCTTCCTCGTACATCTGGGTCGTAAGGAACAGCTGGTCGTCGATGTTGTCGAGTACCGCCCCGAGGGGCGCAAGGTCTTCGGTGACCGCGTCTTCGCCCGCACCGAACTTCGCGATGCCGTTGAGCGTTCCGTACCACGATTCCTTGTCGTAGTCCGCTTCCCCGTCGATGTATTGTAGCAGGTTCTCGACGTCCTGCTCGAGGTCGATTTCACCGGGGTCCCAGTGGCGCTCAACCGCATTCCGATAGTAGCGGTTCGATCTGGACTCCCGGTCCATCATCTCCGTTGGCGTGTACTCCGTTTCCATATATCATACATAATCGGCTCGAGTATTAAATGTACGGTCGTTGTCGTCTCTGCTCGGCTCGGTGCCGGACTGGGGACTCAGTCGTCGGTCTCTCCGGCGTCCTCGTCAACCTGTTCGTGGCGGTCGAAGGTCGTCATCTGATGATAGGTTTCGGCCCGATCGGTTCCCTCGAGCCGGTACCGGTAATAGACGTACGCGAGGACGAACCAGCCGATGAGAACGGCGCCGACGAGGGGTTGCTGGAGCAGCGTTACGATCCAGAACGCGGCGGTGACGACTGCGCCGCCCACCACGGCGAGGAGGAGGCAGCGGTAGCGGCGGAGACGAAACGGGGCGGCCGCGTAGTGCTCGGGGAATTCGCGTGGCAGGTTCCAGAGGCCGATTGCACAGAAAAAGTACGCGGTGAGACTGGCCAACCCGATGAACACGGACAGTCCGACGATTTCCCGCGCGATGGGAACGAACAAGAACGGGGGAACGCCGAGCACCGAGACGGCGTAGCGGGGTGTCTCGAAGCGGGAATGGATTCGGGACAGTGACGCAGGAAGAATGCGGTCACGACTCGCACGCATGAGCGTCCGCGAAAAGACCAACAGCGTCGTGTTCACCGTCGTCACGACCGCGAAGACGGCACCAGCGGCGACGACGTACTCGCCCCACCACGGGAGAAATTGGGAAGCGGTCGGCGCGAGGTCGGCCTCGTTACCCGGTTAGGTGTAGGGAACGACGCCGACGAGGACGGCGATCAGGCCCACGTAGAGCACGGCGACAATCCCGATACTGAGCCCGAGAACGAGCGGAATCGTCCGGCCCGGATCGTCGATTTCCTCGCCGAGTTCGACCAGTAACCCACAGCCAAGAAACGGGTAAAACAGCGCAACTACGGCGATACCGAACGCGCCGTAATCCGGAAGAAATGGCGTGTAATTGGCGGTATCGATCGCGCTCATACCGGGGACGATGAACGTCAGGAGTGCGATCACGAGGACGGCGAAGAAGACGATCTGGACCTGGGCGACGGCTCTGAGCCCGACCAGATTGACGACCAAGACGAAGGCGAGCAGCACGTAGACGAACACTGTCGACGGGACGTCGAAGAGAATCCGGGTGTACTCGGCAAACCCCGTCGCCGTGATCAGCAACGAGGCCCATGCGACGAGCGGGATCGTAACCGGGTCGTCGTCGCGAGCACTATCCTCGGAGAATGTACGAAACTCGTCTTCGCGGCGGTAGTCGTCTACGCGTTGTACGAAGCAGGCGTCGAATGGATCGTGTACGCGTTCGCTTTCGGTGGCGGCGGCTACGCACTCGTCGAGACGATCACGGACTGGCGAAACGAGCGCAAACCGTGGTATCCATCGAAGCGCGTTCAGCGACTCGACTGAGGGCGGCGGTCTGCGACGATAGTGCGGTTCGGCTGTTCGGTCCCGTTGATTCCGTAACCGAACTCGTCTCAGTCCCCGTCTCTGCCTTGCTAAGAACTAAGTCCGTACTAGTGAAGCTTGGTGGCATGGCACAAAAGAGTGCAGCCGTCGTCGGTGGTGGCATCATGGGCGCTGGCATCGCACAGGTACTCGCGCGGAACGAGTACGACGTAGCCGTCCGCGAGATCAACGAGGGGCTCGCTGACGAAGCCCGCGAACGGATCATCTCGGGGAACTACGGACTCGAGGACGCGGTCGAGGGTGGCTATCTCTCCGCGGACGAGAAAAACGAGGTCCTCGAGCGGCTATCGTTCACGACGGATCTTGACGAGGCGACCGACGGAACCGACTTCGTCATCGAAGCAGTGACGGAGGACCTGGCGATCAAGGGGCAGGTCTTCCGCGATCTGGACGCGGTCACGGACGACCAGCCCCTGTACTCGAATACGAGCGGGTTTTCGGTGACGTCGATCGCCAACGGCGTCTCCGACCCTTCGCGGGTCGCGGTGACGCATTTCTTCAATCCCGTTCCGATCATGTCGATGGTCGAGATCGTGCAGGCACCCCAGACCGACGCAGCCGTCATCGAACGCGCCGAGGAACTGGTCGACGAACTCGGGAAGACCTGTGTCACTATCCACGACGACCCCGGCTCCTACGGGTTCCTCGCCAACCGGTGTTACGCGGCCATGCGCGAGGAAGCCCAGAAGATCGTCGACGAAGGGATCGCGACCGAAGAACAGGTCGATAAAGCCCTCGAGGAGGGGTACAACCACCCCGTCGGGCCGTTCTCGCTGCGCGGCATCGGCGAGGAATGGGATTAGGAAGTCGATACTCCATCCCCGGGTCAACAGTACGGAAACGGGACATGCTGGTGCGCTGGGCCGCGGTGAGCGATTGGTGAACCGCGGACCGATTATGCGCGAGGGATGAGCGAACGCCGACAGGCGTGAGTGAATCGGCTGGGGAGGATATAGTTATCCCGTATTGCCACAATAGCAGTCTGCTGTTTTCGTCGTCATCTTTCGGTCGCGTGAATATGAGAGGTACCGACGTGTCCTGCACCTGCTGGCGGCATGGAGTCGCCACGCCCTCTCCAGCCGATTCGCTCGCACGAGTTTGCGCCGCGGTGAAGCGCGGCACAGCGCGCGCCACCATATCCGGGTCGTTTCGGACCGGAGAAAACCATCGTTCACCGCTACTGAGGCGTTACTTTCCTTCGAACTCGGGCTCGCGGTCCTCCGAGAACGCCGCCGCCCCCTCCGCGTGGTCGTCGGTCTGGAGGACCCTTTCGAAGAGCTGGCGGTCGTACGCCAGCCCCTCCTCGAGCCCGGAGTGGACAGCCATATCTGCGGATTTCTTGATCCCCTGAATAGCTAGCGGCGCCTGTCCAGCGAGGTCGGTGACGAACTCGTCGATCTCGTCCTCGAACTCGTCCTCGGCGAAGGCGTGGTTGATGATTCCTTCTTCGTCGGCCCGTTGGGCCGAGATGTGCTCGCCGGTCATCGCGAGTTCCTTGGCGATTGCGGGGCCAGCCAGCTTCGTGACGTACTGGACGCCGCCGGCACCGGGGAGGATCCCGAGGTTCACTTCGGGGAAACCGAACGTGCTGCCCTCGCTGGCCAATCGGAAGTCACACGCCAGTGCTGTTTCGAGCCCACCGCCCAGACAGTAGCCGTCGATCTTCGCGATGACAGGCGCGGGGAAGTCCCTGATGAAATCGTAGTGTGAGCGGGCCGAGGAGTCGCTGGCGGATTCCGCGGAGAAGCCGCCGATGTCCGTCCCCGCACAGAACGCCTTCTCGCCGGCACCCTCAAGCACGACGGCTCGCAGGGCGACGCCATCTGCCCCCTCGTTTTCCGCCTCGAGCAACTCGAGCCCCGCGACGATGTCGTCCCGTAGCTGACCGTTTAGCGCGTTCAACGCATCCGGCCGGTTCATCCTGATCGTCCCGACGCCGCGGTCCCCGTCGAACGCTATCAGGACAGTGTCCAGTGAGTCGTCCATGGTAAGTGGTTACGGCCAACAATCAAAAAGGTAGACTGTTCGACCCATTGCTTGCGTCACGTTCGGCTCCCTAAAGTCGAATGGCGAAGCTGGCGAGGTACCGTGTATCTGATAAAAAGTAATAGTAGTAAACAGAATGATAACGACGCTCCGAGGTCCGTCGGAATCGATTACTACCGGGTATCGTGACGTCTGTCGGCCAGTAATACCGCTACCAGAACTGAAGGAGAGATTCTGATCGAGAGTCGACCAAATTCGATTTGCGCTCGAGAGCGGATTTCTGCGTCCGTACGACGCCGTTCGGAGCGGACCAACCAAAATTCGAACTTGTCAATTTTGACTATGTATAGTAAGATATGTACAAATGCCGAAACGACGACCGATCGAAATGCTAGGTGATGCGGTCCGATTCCGATCAATTCGCCCACTGACCGGAAATCCTCGGTCGCTCAGAACGACTGCAGTTCCTCGAGTACCGCTTGCGCACTGCCGTCGGAAATGACCTCACGGCCCCGCTCGAGGCCTGCTTCGAGGCTGTCGACGTCCTGACGGGCGTACATCCGGAACGCGGCGTTGAGCGCGATCGCGTCGGCGAACTGGTCGTCGCGATCGCCGGCGAGCACTTCCTCGGTGATCGTCGCGGAGTCGGCAGTGACGTCGTCGACGTTCAGGTCCTCGCTCTCCATCTCCATGCCGTAGTTCGCGGTCTCGATCTCGTAGTCCTCCAGTCCGTCACCTGCTCGCGGCTCGTCGCCGCTCCCATCGTCCGAGGCGCGTAGCGCCTCGCTATCGTTCCACTCGGCGACCTTCGTGTATCCCGGACGGATATCGTCGTAGCCTTCCATCCCCTGGAAGAAGATCGCACGCGAGTAGCCCAGTTCTTCGCTCTCGTCGATCAGTTCGACCATCTTCTTCGCGAACGCGAGGTGGTAGAACGAGCCGAGGTGGACGTCGGCGTTCGCCGGGTTGGCGACCGTCTCGATCGTATTGACGAACGTGCGCACGCCCATCTGGTCGCGCCGATCGTAGAGGTCCTGTACGGCGGGGTTGAACGCGGGCTGGTAGTAGAAGCCGAAGCCGGTCTCGTCGGTCATGTCGGCGCTCTCGGCGGGCGTGAGGTCCGTCCGGACGCCGAGTTCGTCGAGGACGTGCTTGTACGCCGTGGCCTTCTGGGTCGGGACCCGATCGCCGGAGTGGACGACGACGGGCGTGCCCGCCGCGGCGGCGACGAGGCCGGCCCCGACGCCGAGCAGGGCGGAGGTGTGCTTGCCGTCGTAGTTCGCGCCGCAGTCGACCGGATCGCAGTCGGGTTCGGCGGTGACGACCGACTCCTCGCGCATGACGTCGGTGTAGGCCGCCAGCTCCTCGGGGGTGTTTCGCTTCCAGCGGTTGGCCAGCCAGAAGGCACCGAGGGTCGTCTCGTCGGGTTCGCCCGCGAAGATGCGCTGCATCGCTTCGCGGGCCTGCTCGCGAGTCATGTCGTCGGCCGACTTCGGGCCGGAGCCGACGACTGCGGTCATCAGCCGTTTGAGCGGCCACTCGCCGAACTCCTGGGATGTCTGCGCCATGAGCGGCAGTTCGGATGGAACCCGCAAAAGCGTCCCGCTTCCGGCGTCCGCGTGCCCCGTCAAATGGGGGGCGAGCCCTACAGCGTGATCGCCATCATCACCTCGTCGATGTACTCGTCGCCGAGTTTGTAGTGATCCTCGCGTACCGCCTCGGTCTTCCAGCCGCGATCCTCGAAGAACTCGATCGCCTCCTCGTTCGTCGAGGGCACGCTCTGGTAGACCTTCTCGTGGTCGCTCGCTTCGGCCCACTCGAGGGCGCGGTCGAGCAGTTTGCTCCCGATGCCCATCCCGCGGTACTCCTCTAGGACCCCGACGGTGAGTTCCGCGGTGTGGGCGAGTTTCTCGAGGTTCGGGACGTGCAGGTGGGCCCAGCCGACCACCTCGCCGTCGACGACCGCCACGAAGAACATCCGGGACTCGAACTCGTTGTGCCGGAGCAGGACGTTCTCGTGATCGAGTTCGTCCGCGACGCTCTCGGCCTCGATGTAGGTCATCTCCTCGACGACCTGTCGCATCGCGCCGACGATGCCCGAGAGGTCCTCCTGTCTGGCCGGCCTGATCGTGACGTCGACGTCCTCGGCCGTGAACTCCTCGCCCGCCGCCTCGACGTCGATCGCGATCCGGAGGGTGCCGTCGTCGTCCTCGTCGAGGTAGCCGTCCCGCTTGAGGATCGCGACGTTGTGCTGGAACGCTCGTGAATACTGGGGATCCCCCGGGGGATCCGCCGGGAACAGTTTCTCGCGTGCCTCCTCCCGATCGACCGCGCCGTGGGCTTCGACGTACTCGTAGATCTGTTCCCGCTCGTCGCCCTCGATCGAGATGGGTTCGGTGAGCTCCATGTTTAGTGGTAACGATTGCCTCGATAATAAGTTACAGTGGTCGCAGCGGAGCGTGACGATCGAGATCGATCCGTTTACCCGCACAAGTATATCTTCGATTAGAGTTATGTGGTAATGGTATACTGGCAGCAGTCACGACCAGATCCGGTCCTCCTCCGTGGCCGACCAGCGGTTTCTGGAATCGGCCTTTGAGTCGGTTTACGCCCGTATTCGTGCGATTAGGGAAAACGAGGATCGAAGCAACGCAGCGCATCCGGGGTATGGCCGTTCCATCGCGTTTGAATTCATAATCAGGGCTTGAGGCCGTATCAGCCCCACGATCGGTAGCTTTTCATCGGACTACGCCGACATCACTCTCCCGCCACTCGAATTATAACAGTTTTCTGGTTAGATCGAGTTATAAACAGATAGCAGACATATTATACTTCTATTAATTCTGCGACGGCACCCGACGCACCCGGTTCAATCTCTCGGACCGGTACGCCTCGGAACGACGTTCGGTTACGGATGATCGGCGCGATAGCGGCCCGTCGAACGCGGTCGTTCCAGACCGGATCGAGTACGGCGAACGCGGAGGCGGATACGGTTCGGCCCAACCCCACGATCAGTTTTACATTTATTACGAACGTATTAGCGGTATGGGACCCAGTTCTCGAACGTTTGACTGTCCGAACTGCGGTCAAGTTGGATTCGAGCGGCTGTCGACCCACTGGTCCGGACCGAAATGCGAGTTTCCGGCCGTCGAACCGCGCCAGCGCGAAACGATCGAGGGACTCGTTCTCGGGGGCGCACAAATCGGTGGAAACAGCGCGAACAAGCACCTCTTGACCGGATCAGTGTACGAGACGTTCGTCGAGTGGATCGCGAATACCCTCGACTGGCTCACCCACAGTGTCCGGAGGGAGAGCTACGACGACCGTCGTCAAGACCAGTACTACGTTCGAACGCACGCGCATCCGGAGTTCTCCCGCTACGCCGACTGGGTCACCGGTACGGTTCGACGGCCGTCCGATGACCTCCGGGTAACGAGACGCGCGGCCAGAGTCTGGTACGCGTCGGCCGGTTGCCTGGAGTGGCACGGATCGGACGACAGTCAGCCGAGCGCTGCGTTTTCCGCGCTCCACGAGCGGCGCGCAGCGTGGGTGATACGGATCCTAGAGAACCGCGGGTTCGATGTCAATCGGATCGGAAAGCGCGTCCAGTTTCCTCCTCGAGAGACCCGACGGTGGCTCGACTGGATCGGAGCGCCGGTTCCGGGAGTAGCGCACAAGTGGACCACCGATAGACACGAATACGATCGTCTCGCGCCGGATACCCGGTGAAAGCGCCGCGCCCCGAAATGCCGGTCCGGCCGAGAGCGGCGACACTCGCCGCTGGGTCACGATGGAGGCGCGAGAAAAGACGAGCGAGGATCGCTCAGAAGAGGCCGGGGAAGAGGACGTAGCTGAACACCGTCGCGAGGATCCCGACGCCGACGGCGTAGTAGACGAGCGGAATCAGGTTCAACCGTATCACGCGCCCCTCGTGACCGACGAGGCCGACGGTCGCCAGCGCGGCGACGACGTTGTGGATCGCCACGAGGTTCCCGATCGCGCCGCCGACGGCCTGCGCGCCGACGATGAGCTGGGTGGGCAGGCCGAGCTGTGAGGCGGCCTCGAACTGGAAGCCGCCGAAGGTGATGTTCGACACCGTGTTCGAGCCGGCCATCGCGGCACCGAGTGCGCCGATGAGCGCGGTGATGAACGGGTAGGCAGGGCCGACGAGGTCGGCAGTCGCCTGTGCCAGCACGAAGATCATGCTCTCGGTGCCCTCGGCGTGGGCGCCGGACTGGAGCATCACCTGGACCATCGCGATGACGAACACGAGCGCGATCAGCGGCGCGATGAGTTTCTGTCCCGTTTCCGCAAAGGCGGCTTTGACCTGGGTGCTGGACATTCCGTACAGGGGGATCGCGATCAGCGCACAGAGTACCAGCCAGAAGCCGGGCACGTACACCCAGTCGATGCCGCCGCCGATACCCGTCCCGAGGATATTACTCCACTCCGTGCCGAACCGCTGCAGAACGGCGGGGAGCGGATCGACGACGCGAGTGACGACGAGCAAGACGACCAGCAGGATGTACGGCGTCCAGGCACGGAGCAGCGACATGTCCGACGTACCGACGCCGCCGTCGGCGACGGTCGCGTCGCCAGTGCCGCTGCCCGTCCCGGGTGCACTGGCCTCGCCGGGTTCGATCGTGCCGACCCAGTGATCGGGCCACTCCTGGCGGTCCGGGAAGTCCCACTCCTCGTCCGGCACAAAGTAGCCGGCTTTCAGCGCGCCGACGACGATCGCACCACCGACCATCGCACCGAGCAAACTGGGGAACTCGGCGCTGATCTGGGCCGACAGCCAGTACGGGACGACGAACGCAATCCCGGAGAACAGACACAGCGGCGCGACCTCCCAGGCGGGTTCGAGACTGCGCTCCTCCGTATCGCCGAAGAAGTAGACGACCATCGCGACCGCGAACAGCGGCATGACGAACCCGACCAGCGTGTGGTAGGTCGCCGCCCAGACGGCGACCTCGAGCGAGTACTCCTGGACGGTGAATCCGCCCTCCGTGATCGCCGCGCTCGTGGCCTCAGTCGAGCCGAGCGGATCCTCGATCCCGATGATGATCGGCGTGCCGACCGCACCGTACGTGACGGCGATGATGTGGCCGATCAGGCCGGCGATGACGGCGGCGAACGCCGGAAATCCGAGCGCCAGCAGGAGCGGCGCGACGACCGCCGCGGGCGTCCCGAAGCCGGCCGCCCCCTCGATGAACGCCGCGAGGAAAAACGCGATCAACACGATCTGTACCCGCCGATCGTCGCTAATTCTCGCGAAGCCCTGGTTGATCCGGTCGAACGCACCGGCCTGCATCAGCGTGTACAGAAGGAGCAACGCGCCGAAGACGATCCAGAGGATCTGGATCGCCGTCATCACGCCGGACACGGAGGCAGCGACGAGGTACTCCCCTGGCATATCCCAGATAGCCCATCCGACCAGCACCGCCACGACGTACGCGATCGGCATCGCCCGCGTCGCGGGCCACAGCAGACCCACGAGCAGGACGCCCGCGAGCACGAGCGGCGTCGCTGCGAGCACGAGTTCGACGAGACTAACCATTCACATCACCCCCCGCAGATCGTGCGAACGACGGTGATTCGAACTTTACCTCGATGCCATTCTGGATCGCATCTGGCATGGAAAGTAAACTATTCATTTAGTATTTATAATTGTCGATTGTTATCATGTGACAGACAATCGTAGTCACCGAAGGGACCCGTGTGAACGTAGATGTCGTTTCTCGCTATCGGCGACGCACGAGCGGCCGATAACTACTAGAGGACGCCGTTGGCCTGTTTTCGCGGCGATCTTCGGCCAGCGAGTAGTCGGTCAGTGACCGACGCGGACCGACGGACGGTACACCTGTCTGAATCGATAAAGCACACGTCTATGAATCGACACGCCTTTGAATCGGTTGCCGAACTCGGTTATACTGGCTGTCCCGGTCGACCAAGGATCGAACGCCGGTCACGCGACGAGGCTTCGTGGCTCCGTCGGAGACGAACGGGAACCGATTCGAGGCGGCACTCGCCGATTTTGCGGTGCCGGTGACCCGCACCGAACCGGGAGGCCGGGAGTCGGCGCTCGACGCGATCGTTCGCGAGCAGTTCACCGAACCCCGGACTCGGGATCGGATCGTCGACGTGAGTGGGCTCCTGTGAGGACTAGCTCGAATCGCTGCTCGAGCGCGATGCCAGTTACCCGGTGGAACGGCTCGATCCACGGGAGCGGATCGGCCATTAGCGACGGTTACTACCGTCCCAGGAGTCGATGCGATCCGCTGTCCGGCGGGATCGCTCCCGCCGGTGCGATTCTCTCGGTGGAGTTGTCCGGCGTGGCGATCCGGATTGGCGCATGGCAATCACCGGGCGCTCACGAACCCGGAAACGGCTCAGTTCACCGTTTCCGTCGGAGACGAGTCACAGCAGCCACCCGGCTCCGAGATCGCGCAACTGCGCCCCGAATCGCGGAGGCGACTACGGGGCCGTGAGCAGGTCGTTCACTTTCTCGATCGGATGGGGTGGCTTCTCATCGCGGCGCTCGCGATCGCCGATCTGACTCCGACAGGACGCGCCGGGCGCGACCGGCGTCCCGTCGCTCGCGTCGAGTTTCTCGTAGAGCCGTTCTCCGATCGCCTTCGAGAGGTCGTAGTGCTCGGCTTCGTAGCCGAACGACCCGGCCATGCCGCAGCAGCTGGATTCGATCGGGTCGACCGCGTAGCCGGCCCGTCGGAGGACGCCGACGGCGTGGTGGTCCTTGCCGGTCGCCTTCTGGTGGCAGTGGCCGTGGTACGCGAGGGTTTCGTCCGTCTCGTCGAGGGGCAACCGTTCGACCAGGCGGTACGTGTCCAGATACTCGCTGATGCCGTAGGCGTGAGCCGCGATCGTCTCCGCCTGCGGCGTGTTCACCAGGTCGAGGTACTCGTCCTGGAACACCACGGCGTCGGACGGTTCGACGGCGACGATCTCGTAGCCGTTCTCGATGTACTCGGTGAATAACTCGATGTTCGTCCGAGCGCGCTCGTCGGCGGCGTCGAGCATCCCGACCGAGTACGCCGCCCGCCCGCTCGGCGCGACGTCGTCCGGAATTTCGACGTGGACGCCCGCTGATTCGAGCACGCGCACGGCTGCCTTCCCCGCTCGGGGATAGCTGTAGTTCGTGTAGGTGTCGGGGAACAGCACCACCTTTCGATCGGCCTCCTGTGGACTCACGCGCGGTCCGCGCTCGGCGAACCAGTCTTGCAGGGATTCACGCCGGAACGCGGGGAGTTCCCGCTCGGGAGCGATGCCGACGACCTTCTCCAGCAGGAGCCGGCTTCCCGGCAGCTTCTGCCCGACGTTCGAAAGCGGGGCGAGCGTGCTCCCGATCTTCGAGAGCGTGTCGATGTTTCCGAACAGCCGCTCGCGCAGTCCGACCCCCTCGCGCTCGTGGTACTGGTACTTGGTCTCGGCTTTGAGCTTCGCCAGGTCGACGCCGGTCGGACAGTCGCTCTTGCACCCCTTACAGCCGACACAGAGGTCGAGCACTTCGTCCTGGAACCGCTCGGAGTAGAGCTCCTCCTCCGGGATCTCGCCGGAGATCGCAGCGCGGAGCATGTTCGCCCGGCCGCGGGTCGTGGCGATCTCGTCTTTCATTCCCCGGTACGTCGGGCACATCACGTCGTCCGTCTGTCGACAGGTTCCGCACCCGTTGCACAGCTCCACCAGGTGTGAGAATCCCCCTTCGTCGGAGAAATCCAGCTTCGTCTGGGGCTCGATCGAAGTGTATTCCGTCCCGTACCGGAGATTCTCCCGCATGTCGGTCGGCTCCTCGTCGGTGTAGACGACCTTTCCGGGGTTCATCCGCCACTCCGGGTCGAAGACCGATTTAACCTCCTTGAACGCCTCCCAGAGGTCGTCGCCGTACATCTTCGGATTGAACGCCGTCCGTGCGAGCCCGTCGCCGTGTTCCCCGGAGAACGAGCCCTCGTGCTCGAGGACGAGGTCGGTCACGTCCTCGGAAATCGACTGCATCGTCTGGATGCCGTCGTCCTCCTTCAGGTTGAGAATGGGACGAATGTGGAGCGTTCCGCTCCCCGCGTGGGCGAAGTACGCGGCGGACGTGTCGTGGTTCTCGAGGACGGTCATGAACTTCTCGACGTACTTGGCGAGCTCGGCGGGCGGGACCGTCGCGTCCTCGATGAATGGGTACGGTTTCGGATCCCCCTGGAGACCCATCAGCAGCGGAATGGCCGCCTTCCGGAGCTTCCAGAGGTCGTCCTGATCCGCCTCGGTGTACGCTTCGATCACCTCGAAAGCGTCGCCCTCGTCGACGAAGCGGGCGTTGGTCCGTCCGATCGCCTCCTCGAAGTCGTCGTGGAGTTCGGAATCGTACTCCAGCATCAGCGCCGCTTCCGTCTCGTCGGGAATCGGCTCCTCGTAGCGGGAAAACTGCTCGGAGTCGCGAGCGAGCCTGAACATCTCGTTGTCCATCAGCTCCACGGCGCTGGGATCGAACTCGAGGGCCTCGGGAACCGCCTCGAGGGCGTCGAGCAGATCGTCGAAACAGTAGAGGACGAGCGCCGTCTCCTCGGGGAGCGTTACGAGACTGATCTCCGCTTCGACGATCACACCGAGCGTGGACTCTGCGCCGACGAACAGTTTCGAGAGGTTGATGACCGACTCCCCTGCTTCGTTTTCGTAGATCACCTTGTTGAGGTTGTAGCCGGAGACGTTGCGCTTGAGATCCGGGTAGCGGGATTCGATCTCGTCGGCGTTCTCCTCGACGAGCGCGCGAACGGTTCGATAGATCTCCGCTTCGCGGTCGTCTTTCGACACGATCGCGTCCCACTCCTCGGAGTCGAGTACGACCTCGCGAGTGTGGACGAGGGAGCCGTCGGCGAGGACGACTCGCAACTCTTCGGTGTACGCGTCGGTGATTCCGTACCGGACCGAGTGCGCGCCGGTCGAGTTGTTGCCGATCCCGCCGCCGATCGTCGCGCGGTTCGACGAGGCCGGGTCCGGGGCGAACTTGAGATCGTCCTGTTCAAGGTGGTCGTCCAGGTGGTCCTGGACGACCCCCGGCTGGACGCGGGCCCGCCGCCGATCGATGTCGACCGCCAGAATCTCGTCCATGTGGGTCGTCATATCGAGCACGACACAGCCCGGACCCACCGTCTGGCCCCCGAGCGACGAACCGGCCCCGCGGGCCATGATCGGAACGTCGTGTTCGGCGGCGATCCGAACCGCGTTCTGTACGTCCTCGGTATCGCGGGGGAACACGGCGCCCGCGGGCCGGGCCTGATAGATGCTCCCGTCGGTCGCGTACAACACCTGCGCGTACTCGTCGAAGCGGACCTCTCCCCTGACAGCCGATCGAAGATCGTCCGCGAGTTCGGCGTACTCGCGGACGTCACTGTGGTCGTGATCGAGCGCATCTCGAAACTCCTCGTAGCTACTTAGGTCGCCCCGTGGCTTTTCAACGGCCATCGTACGCGATCTTAGAAATCAATCGTTATAAACTCTATCGTTATTTTCTATGCGTACCGTCGCCCGGAAAAGGGGGACGGCGCAACGAAGTCGAGGACATCGTCAACCTCGCCGCGGTCGCCGTCGTCGACGCCCAGCGAGCGGAGCACTGACCGCAGATTCCTGCCGTCCGATTTCGGGGACCGACGGTCCGCGCCGGCGCCGAAGCCGGACGCGTGACCGCAATCTTTATATCTGAATTTTCCGCCCGGTACAGTATGGAGTACCGCGAAGTCGATTCGACGCGGGAGTATCTCGCCCGACTCGAGACCGGCAGCGAGTGGCGAACCGAAATCGAAGACCTGGCCCGGACGGAAGGGATCGAGGCTGGCTGGTTCGCCGCGATGGGCGCCGTTCAGGACGCGGAGATCTGGTTCTACGATCAAGACGAACAGGAGTACGGCTCGGTGACGTTCGACGAACCCCTGGAAGTCGCCGCCTGCGTCGGGAACGTCTCCAGGCTCGACGACGACGTGTTCGCCCACACGCACGTCGTCCTCTCTCGGGAAGACGGCGAGACGCTCGCCGGGCACCTCGACCGGGCCACCGTGTTCGCCGGCGAACTGCACCTGCGGGCCTTCGAAGAACCACTCGTCCGCACACCCCACGAACCCACCGGACTGGACCTCTGGCTGAATCGGTAAGGATCGGACGGGAGCTAGCGCTCGTGCGGCCCAGACCGTTACCGCCCGTCGCTCGTCGGCTTCCAGGCGATCGATCCTGCGCTCCGAACCGGTCGGAAAGCGGCTGCTCCGGTCCGGGAACCGGTCCTCCGCGGACGACAATCAACGAACTTAAGGGATCGTTCGTGCGGACCTAGCCCATGGAGCTTCTCCATATCAACATCAACGTCGCCGACGCCGACGAGACGATCGCGTTCTACGAACAGTTCGGATTCGAGGAAAGCTGGGCGTTCGAAACGCCGGACGGCGAAACGGAGAATCGGTACATCGCGGACGACAACGGAATCGAACTGCAGCTCTCGGACACGACCGGCGACGAGGATTTCGACCAGGGGACCGCGTGGGATCACCTCGCTATCGGCGTCGACGACGTCGACGACGTCTTCGCCGCGATCGATCACTACGGCGTCGAGAAGGAACCGGGCGATCAGCCCGAGGCCGGCGCTCGAACGGCGTTCGTCTCCGATCCCGACGGACGGAAAGTCGAACTCGTCGAATCGCTGGAGTAGTCCCGCGCGGATCGCGGTCGGCGGGTGCCGGCCCCGTTCGAACCGAACGTCAGTTCGATCGCTCGAACGCCGATCGCCGTCGTGAAGCCGTACGGACGGTTCGAGGAGGTGGTACGAGGCCGCTCGATCGGATCTCGCCCTCTCGTTCTCTATTTCAGAAGAGCGGTCGTCGTGCACGAGGGGGTTAGGTATATTACGCCGGTATGAGTGTAAAACCCGGAGGGTCCTCGGCGGGGCTGCACCGAAACGACGCGGCCGACCGTCGCGTTTTCTCTATTCCAGAACGATCGGCCGTCGATACCGGGGACCGTCGAGAAGGAACCGAACAGGTGGGTCGAACGTGGATCGATCCAGAAGTCGGGAGAGCGGGCTAACGGAGTACGAAGACGTGTAACGGGACCGCGTTTCCGGCGTGAATTCCGCGGTCCGCACCGAGACCGGGGTCGAACGATACGGCGACATCACGGCCCTTCCCGGCGGTTTTCCCCGACGGATCCACCGACTCGAAGCGGAGACGAGTTCCTGTTTCCTATTATAGAATAATATTTATACCTTCTGCATACGTGGACGTCCGCATGGGACGACAGGCGAAACACCCCGTCAGAACGACGGAAAAAACGTTGGGGCTCATCGCGGCACTCAATCGACTCGGGACGGCGCGGTTGACCACGCTGGCGAGCGAACTCGATATGGGGAAAAGCGCCGTTCACAACCACCTCAGTACGCTCGAGAAGCACGGATACGTCGTCAAGGATTCCGACACCAAAACCTACCGACTCAGTCTCAAGTTTCTCGACATCGGCGGCCAGATCCGGAGCGAGAGGGACGTCTACAAAGTCGCGGAACCGAAGGTCGAGGAACTGGCGGACGAATCGGGAGAACTGGTCCACCTCGTCGTCGAGGAGGACGGAAGGGGGGTCTACCTCTGCCGTTCGAAGGGCGATCGAGCGGTCGATCTGGACACGTACATCGGCTGTCGACACCACATGCACAGTTCGGCGTTCGGGAAAGCGATCCTCTCTCACCTCCCGCGGGAACGGGTCGACGAGATCATCGACCGCCACGGGCTTCCGAGGGTGACCCCCCGGACGATAACGTCCCGCGACGAACTGTTCGAAGAACTCGAACGGACGCGGGAACGCGGCTTCGCGGTCGACGACGAGGAGCGACTCGAGGGTCTGCGCTGTATCGCCGCGCCGATCAGGTTCGACTCGAACGTCATCGGCGCGATCAGCGTGTCGGGCCCGACCGCCCGAATCGACGACGACTGGGAGTCGAACGAGTTCGTCTCGCAGCTCCGTCGGGCGGTGAACGTAATCGAACTCAACAAGTACAACGTGTAGCGACGGCGATCGCGCCGCCGATCGCCGTCCCCGCGCCGTCGTCGGGATAGGAGACGAGCACCAAACTATTTTAATATAAGAAGGTACTAGATTCGACCGCACTCATGAGTACGCACACCGATCGACTTCACGACCGGAAGTTCGTGCGGACGTTCTTTACTACTCCGACTGCCGTGGAAGGAGAAGACGACTCGGCCAAGATGCTGCGCGGTGCCGTCCAAGTGCGCGGAATGCAGGCGCCCGACGTCTGGGTGCCCGACAACGAAGACGCGACGGCACCTTCGATGCGCGACGAAGGGATCGAGAACATCATCGACGTGGTCTCGGCACACGGCGCCGACTTCCCCGGCGAGATCCACCCCCGCGTCGTCTGGCACCGGGAGGACCCCAACACCCGATACCAGGGATTCCAGCACATCCTGGAGCTCGCGGACCCGGAGAACGGCGCCATCGAACACATCGACGGCTTCGTCATCCCGGAAGTCGGCGACATCGACGACTGGAAGAAGGCCGACGAGTTCATCACGATCGTCGAAAACGAGTACGGGCTAGAGGAGGGCAGCCTGGCGATGTCCGTCATCGTCGAGAGCGGCGAGGCCGAACTGGCGCTCGGCGACCTCCGCGCGGAGATGGGCAAGCCCGCGAACAACCTCGAGCGACTGTTCCTCCTCGTCGACGGCGAGGTCGACTACACCAAGGACATGCGAGCGATCACGCCCACCGGCGAACTGCCGCCGTGGCCGGAACTGCGGCACAACACCTCCCGCGGCGCCAGCGCCGCCGGGCTCATCGCCATCGACGGCCCGTACGACGACATCCGCGACGTCGAGGGCTACCACGAACGCATGACCGACAACCAGGCGAAGGGCATGCTCGGCATCTGGTCGCTCACCCCCGGCCAGGTGGTCGAGGCGAACAAGTCGCCGCTGCCGCCGAAGACCGGCAGCTGGCTCCTCGAAGTCGACGGCCGCGACGTCGAACTCGAAGAAGAAGACGGTCGCTTCGTGTACCGGGGTGACGAAATCGAACTCGACGACGCGGGCGACGACCGGTACACGCTCCGCGTCGGTGCCGACGAGCGCGAACTCGACGGGGACGAACTGACCGAGGAGCTGCTGGATCTGGCCACCTACATCCCGAGCCTGAACGACATCGTCGACTCGATGGAAGAGTTCGAGGCGGCCAAGGAAGCCGGGAAGGGCGCCATCGCCATGGAGCGATCGGCGACCCTGGTCGTCGACGGCGTCGAGGTCGAGATCAGCAACGATCGGATGTGGGACGAGGCGACGTACCAGGCGGCGCAGACGCCCATCAGTCTCTTTCAGGACGTCTACGAGAACCGTCCGGACCAGCACGAGGAACTCGAGGAAATGTACGGCGAAGACGTCGTGGAACGCGCGATCGTCGTCGGGTGAACGGCACCCGGCGCCAGTCGCGTTCGAGGGTGTGACGCCGCGGCGGAACGCCCAGAGATAGTCGCACCTCCGCCGGCGGCTGAGCCGGGACCAGTTCTTCGCGGACTCGGCCACGACCGACTGCACCAGGGGTCTCCGTGTTTTTCGATCGTACCGTGGCTCTCCGCGTTTTCGACCGCGTCGCGGACCGCTGCCTGCCCGTCGTTCCAGCCCCGATCGTCGCCCTCGACGTGATCGATTCGCGAACGTCTCGGAGCACGACTCGTCGTAGTCGCTGTCGTGGCAGCGGCGGACGAGCAGCGGTCGACCGTTCCTCGGGCGCGGGCAAACACGTCGCCCGCGAGAGCGGCATGGTCAACCTGCACATGGAACTGGGCGGCACCGCGCCCGCGATCGTCTTCGACGACGCCGCCCTCGACGACCAGTTCTTCGAGCCGACGCTGCTGGCGGACGTCCCCAGGGACGCCCGCATCGTCGACGAGGAAGCCGTCGAGATCGCCAACGGCTCCGACCTGGCGCTTGACGCCGCCGCCTTCACGAGCGACTACGATCGCGCCATGGAGATGGCCGAGCGGGTCGACGCCGGGGCCGTCCACATCAACGGCGCGCCGAGCCACGGCCTCGGGGACATCCCCTTCGGCGGGAACGAGGACTCGGGGATCGACCGCGAGGGCCTCGACGCCTCGATCCACGAGCTGATGCGCAAGAAGAGTATCGTCCTCTGACGGAACCGATCGCCGCCGTGGTCTCGCGTGCCGCATCTCTCGCCTCGCGTAGCGCATGTCGCATTCTGCGGAGAGCCGACGGGGTGCCGGCCGCCGGTGCGGCCGAGATGTACGACGGGAGCGTGCGATCGGCGGCCGACAGCCGCCACCGCGATCGGACGGGGGACGGACACGTATATCGTTCTCCGGAGTATACTATCGATCTGGCAATTTTACATCCGGGAGTGACGGCCTCGCATCCGCGGGGATCGGTTCCGCGGTCGGCGATCGACGGCGGGAACACGAATTGAAGCCGACCGAGATCGCCCGAAAAACGCACGAGTACGGTGCGATCGACTCGACAGAATCCCGAATTCTCATCTGCCGTGGTGCAACGACTGACGGGTTTCGGGCGACTGCAACTCGGGTCCGGACGCGAACGGTAGATGTGCTTCTAACGAGCTTTTCAGCACCTCTGTCGGTAGTTTTCCCGTCTTCGGTCGGCCCCGTCGAACCGTCGAATGTCTCTCCACAGAAACGTAGGTACAAAAGTAGCACGGCGATAATATCATATGAATTTGCTTTCCGGACGGGAGATCGCCGAACAGCTTCGGCGGCCGATCGGGGCTCCGGAACCGCCCGGTACCGTCGCGGGGACCCGAAAACGATACGGTCCCCGTTTCCCTAGGGTCGTCAATGAGCAGTCTGTCGGGGGACTGGCGCGAAGCGATCGACGACGTCGACGCCGCGATCGTCGACGGCTACCAGAGCGGATTCCCGATCGAGGAACGGCCGTTCCGCCGCGTCGGTACGGAACTCGGGATCGGCGAGTCGGCCGCGCTCGATCGCGTCCGAACGCTCTCGGATCGGGGTATCTTCCGACGGTTCGGGGCCGTCCTCAACCCGCCGGTGATCGGGTCCTCGACGCTCGCCGCAGTGCAGGCGCCCGACGATCGGTTCGACGAGATCGCCGACCTCGTCAACGACTACCGGCAGGTCAACCACAACTACGCCCGCGACCACGAGTGGAACATGTGGTTCGTCGTCACGGCCGGGTCGCGCGAGCGGCGCGACGAGATCCTCGCGGAGATCGAGGATCGGACCGGCTGTGCCGTGCTGAACCTGCCGATGTTGACCGACTACTACATCGACCTCGAGTTCCCGGTCGTTAACGCCGATCGGTTCGCGCGCGAATCGCTGGAGGACGGAACGGACTCCTCGGCGACTCGCATCAGCGAGGAAGCCGCGGGCGACCTCTCGGCGTTCGAGGCCGACCTCCTGCTCGCGATCCAGGACGGGTTCCCGCTCTCGCGGACGCCGTACGCGGACGTGGCCGATCGGATCGGGGCCGACGTGGACGACGTGCTCGCGGGGATCGAGCGGCTTCGAGACGACGGCTGTATCAAGCGCATCGGCTGCATCGTCAACCATGTCGTCACCGGCTTCGACGCGAACTGCATGGTGGTCTGGGACGTACCGGACGACCGCCTCGACGACTGGGGTGAGCGCGTCGGCTCTCTCCCGTACGTCACGCTCTGTTACCACCGCCCGCGCCGGCCCGAGCACGACTGGCCGTACAACCTGTTCACGATGATCCACGGGCGCGACCCTGCCGCCGTCGACGAGAAGATCGACGAACTGGCCGCCGACTACCTGCCCGTCGATCACGAGCGACTCTACTCGACCGAGACGCTGAAGCAGACCGGCGCGCGGTACGAGGACCTGGTCGGACGCTGATCGGCGAAGGCTTATCGAATCCGACGTGGTCGTCCGGCGTGTGACCGACGCGACGGCGGCGGAGTCGCCCGCAGACGCCTATCGCGGCGAGCCGACCCGCGGAAAACTCCTCGAAATCGCGGCCTACTACCTGTTCATCGGTATCGTCGGATTCGGCGGGCCGCTGGTCCACATCGCGATGATGGAGGCCGACCTCGTCGGCGAGGACAGCCGCGAGTGGACCGACGACTCGACGTTCATGGAGGGGCTCGCGATCTGCAACATGCTTCCCGGCCCCGCCTCGACGCAACTCGGGATCTTCATGGGCTGGCTCTACGCCGGCAATCCGGGCGCGATCGTCGCCGGCTTCTGCTTCATGCTCCCGACGTTCGCCGTCGTCGTCTTCTTCTCGTGGCTCTACTTCGCCTACCAGGCGCTGCCGTCGGTGACGGCGCTGTTCTACGGCATCAACCCGGTCGTGATCGGGTTGATCGTCGGCGCGTCGTGGTCGATGGCGCGCAGCGCCTTCGCGGAGGGACGGCGCGACCTCGAGTTCGAACTCGGCGACGAGACGGTGTCGATCGACTACCTGCTCGTCGGATTGCTCGCCGCCGCGATCGTCGCGACGGCCACGCTCGGCACGAACCCCGTCGTCCAGTTCGTCGTCGCCGGCGCGATCGCGGTCGCGATCTACCGCTCCTCGTGGGTCCGGGCGAACCGGCGGCGCGTCTCGCTGTGGACGATCGGCGGGGTCGTCGCCGGCGTCGCGTTCGCGCTCCGGGATCGGCTGTTCGACCTCCTCGGGCCGGCGGCGCGACGGACGATCGAGGCCAGCCCGCTGTGGGGACTCTTGCTCGCGATATGGGCGAACCCGTGGGTGAAGCTCTTCGCGTTCATGGTCTACACCGGGTCGTTCATCTACGGCGGCGGACTCGTCCTCATCCCGTTCATCGAACTTTACGTCGTCGGCGAGTTCGGCTGGATGACCGGCCGCGAGTTCGTCGACGGGATCGCGATCGGGCAGCTCTCGCCCGGCCCGGTCGTGATGACGACCGCGTTCGTCGGCTACAAGCTCATGCTCGACACCTACGGAGCGGTCTCGATCGCGATTCTCGGCGCGTTCGTCGCGACGGTCGGCGCGTTCGGGCCGTCGTTCGCGTTCATCATGGGGTTCTTCCCGTACTTCGCGCGGGTCCGGGAGAACGACGTCGTCCAGTCGGCGCTGGTCGGCGTCAACGCCGCGGTCGTCGGCGCGATCCTCGGCGCGACCGTGACCCTCGCCGCGGAATCGTTCGTGGACTTGTTCACGGTCCTGCTCGCCGCCGTGACCTGCGTGCTGTTCGTCCGCGGGCTCCACGCCGCATACCTCATCGTCGGCGGCGGCGCGATCGGGATGGCGTGGTTCTTCCTCGTGCTCTGACCGGCACGCGGCCGTTCGCGCTCGCGCGGTCGCGTATCCGGCCGGGGATCACTCGATCGCCGCGGCCACGAGTTCGATCGGCGTCGGCGGCTCCTCGTCCGCGCCGGGGCGGTTCTCGAGCTGGGTCCGACAGGAGGCACCGGGCGCGACGACCTGCTCGCCCTCGCTGTCGTCAACCTGGTCGTACAGAATCTCGGCGATCGCGTCGCTCATCGAGGCGTGTTCGGTCTCGTAGCCGAAGCTCCCGGCCATTCCGCAACAGCCCGAGTCGAGGGGGTCGACGGCGTAGCCCGCCCGCCGGAGGACGCCGACGGCGTGATGGTCCGTCCGGCTCGCCTTCTGGTGGCAGTGGCCGTGGTAGGTCAGGGTCGGACCCGTTTCGGGATCGCGGTCGAACGCGATCGAGTCGTCCAGGCGGAACGTATCGAGGTACTCGCAGACGCCGTAGGTGGCGTCCGCCACCCGGTCGACGGACTCCCCGGTGAGCAGGTCGCGGTAGTCCGACTGGAACATGACCGCGTCGGAGGGTTCGATCACGACCACGTCCCGGCCGTCCTCGACGAGGGGCGCGAGCGCACGGACGTTCTTCCGGGCGGCTTCGCGGGCCGTCTCGAGGAAGCCCTTCGAGAACGCCGGCCGGCCGGTGTCGCCGAGGTCGTCGGGGACCGTCACGTGGACGTTCGCCGCCTCCAGCACGCGAACGGCCGCCTTCCCCGCCTCGGGGTGGCTGTAGTTGGTGTAGGTGTCGGGGTAGAGCACCGCGCGCCGATCGGCCGCGTCGGGGTCGACCTGCGCGCCGCCGCGGTGGGCGAACCAGTCCCGGAACGTCGTCGCGTGGAACGTCGGCAGCGGGCGATCGGCGGCGATGCCGACGGTCGCGTCGAGCAGCGTGCGAGCCCCCGGGAGTTTCGGGAGGACGTTGGAGAACGGTGCGAGCTCCGACCCCCACTTCGAGAGGGTCGCGACGTTTGCGAAGAGCCGATCGCGGAGCGTCGATCCGTTGCGCTGGTGGTACTCGTGGGTCACTTCGGCCTTGAGCTTCGCCATGTCGACCTCGCTCGGACAGTCGATCGCACAGCCCTTGCAGCCGATGCACAGCCCCATCACCTCCTCGACGAACTCGTCGGTGAACGCCTCGCCGGGGGGCAAATCGCCGCTCATCGCCTGCCGGAGCGCGTTCGCCCGGCCGCGGGTGGCCGTGATCTCCTCGCGGCTCGCGCGGTAGGTCGGACACATCACGCCGCCGGTCGTCGACTGCTCGCCGCGGCAGCCGCCACAGCCGTGACAGAGTTCGACCATCCCCTGCATCCCGTTGTCGGTGTCCCACTCGAGTTCGGGGTCGAACCCCGCTTCGAACTCGTAGTCGGGATCGAACCGCAGGTGCTCGCGCAGGTCCGTGGGGTCGTCCTCGCGGAAGACGACCTGTCCGGGGTTGAGGAGCCAGTCGGGATCGAACGCCGTCTTGAGGTCCTGGAACGTCTCCCAGAGCCGATCGCCGTACAGCTTCCGGTTCCACTGGGTCCGGGCGCGGCCGTCGCCGTGTTCCCCGGAGACCGACCCGCCGAGTTCGACGACGAGGTCGGTCACGTCGTCCGCGATGCCGTGAAGCTGTTCGAGGCCAACCTCGGTCTTCGTGTTCACGAGCGGGCGGACGTGGAGCACGCCGGGACCGGCGTGGGCGTAGAAGCTCGCGTACGTGTCGTGGTTCTCGAGGATCTCCTCGAACCGCTCGACGAACTCCGGGAGATTCGCAGGCGGAATCGCGGTGTCCTCGATGAACGAGATATGCTTCTCGTCGGTCGTTCGCGAGAGCAGGATCGGCAGGCCGGACTTGCGGAGTTTCCAGAGTTTCGCGCGCTCCCCCTTCTCGTAGGCCTCGAGGGCGTCGATCGCGAGCGTCTCGGCCCCGGTTCGCGGCGCGTCTGCGGCCGGTTCGCCCTCGGGAGTGACGGCCGGACAGCGATCGGCCAGCAGACCGGCAACCTGCTCCCGACCGTGGTCCGCGTCCGCGGCGTAGAACTCGACGAGGAGGACGGCGTTCGTTCCCTCGGGAAGCATCTCGGTGACCGGGCCGAACTCCGCGGTATCACGGGCGAGATCGATCAGCACGCCGTCCAGCACTTCGACCGCCGCGGGATCGTGTTCGAGGATCGGCTCGACGTCCCGCATCGCCTCGTGGAGGTCCCGGTAACAGAGCAGGGAGACCGCCTTGGTTTCGGGTACCGGTTCGAGCGAGACCGTGGCCTCAGTGACGATCGCGAGCGTCCCCTCGCTACCGGCGAGCAGCCGTGCGAGGTTGACCGTGCCCGGATCGCCGCTAACTTCGGCGGTTTCACCGCCTTCGGTTCGCGACGACTCCGCCGGCGCGCTCTCCCCGCCGAGGAGCGTCTCTCCCCGGGCCTCGGCGACCAGTCGATCGAGGTTGTAGCCCGAGACGTTTCGCTTGAGATCGGGATACGTCTCGACGATCAGGTCGGTGTCGTCCGCGAGGATCCGATCGATCTCGGCGTAGATTCGACTCTCCAGGTCGCCGTCGGGGTCGGCCCGTTCGCCGATCTCCGCGAGCGTGACCTCGCCGAACGTCGTCACCGTGCCGTCGGCGAGGACGGCCTCGCACTCCTCGACGTAGGCGTCGGTCTTGCCGTACACGAGCGAGTGCGATCCGGTCGAATTGTTGCCGATCGCACCGCCGATCGCGCTCTTGTCGCCCCAGGCGGGGTCGGGCGCGAACTTCAGGTCGTGGGACGCGAGGGTCTCGTTCAGCGTCCCGAGAATCGTCCCCGGCTGGACCGTCGCCGTCCGGGACTCAGGATCGATCTCGCGGATCTCGTTCATGTACCGCGTGAAGTCGAGCACGACGGCCCGGTTGACCGTCTGGCCGGCGAGGCTCGTCCCGCCGCCCCGCGGGAGGACCGGGACCCCACGATCGGCGCAGTGCTCGACGATACCGACGACGTCGGCCGTCGACTCGGGAAACGCGACCGCGATCGGGGTCACCTCGTAGGCGCTCGCGTCCGTCGCGTACAACTGGCGCGAGTAGGAGTCGGCACGCACCTCGCAGTCGACGACCGCCGTCAGGTCCGCAACGAGCGCCGGGCGATCGACGTCGTCGCTCCGGTAGTCGTAGTTCGCACGCCGGTCGGCGGCCGGGTCGGCGCTCGGCTCCGTGGCCATACCTGCCTCTTGCCGCTGAGCGGCTTAAACGGTCGGCATTATCGGCAGATGGCTGACGACGGAAAGGAGTGATCGAAGGATACCGTGGCCCCGTCGTTTTCCCACGCGCCCCCGGGGCCCCGTCCGGGTATCGGACGGTAAACGAGTGTAGGCAACCACCGGACACGAACTGACTGCCTAACTGGTTGGGTAGATCTCCGCTCGGCTCGCGCTTCGTGGACCGCTCACCGATGGCCGATCGCCGATGTGTGCGAAAGTACCAACATAGAATTGTACATAAATATAATACATGTTTGATAAATTGGTGGTAGCCGAGACATATGTCGATCTGCATGATACCGTCGGAAGAACCCATCTAAACCGTGATTCGAATTCTATCCGGCGGCTATTTGAACCCTCGTCCGGATCTGCCTGTAGACGACTAAAATAGCCCTATTGCCGGCCAGATTTGTTCTCGATCCGTAGTTAGATATTTCGGCGGCTGAGCGCTCGAAAAGGAACTTCAGCTTTCAGATCTTCATATACATATGATAATTTAGATATCACCGAGCTGCTTTTTCGTCGGTGAGGACGCCTGTTCGCCGGGACCTGTCGTTCGGGTCGATCGGCGCAGGTATTCGCCACGCCCGCGTCCAGGCCGCTCGTACGGACTCCTGTCCGTCAGTTCCGGCACGATCGCCGGACGATCGCGGTTGCGCCGGGAACGCGGTGCGTCAGACCGTCTCAGTCGAACGTCGGGGATCGGCCCTCGAGGAACGCTTCGACCCCCGCCTCGTGAGCGTCCGTTCCGTACGCGAGCGTCTGGAAGTGGGCTTCCCGATCGAGTCCGTCGCGCCACGATCGGCCCAGGTTGTCGTGGATCGCCCGCTTCGCGAGTCCGACGTTCTCGATCGGCCGGGTCGCGAGCGTCGCCAGGAGGTCGTCGACCCGATCGTCGAGTTCGTCGTCGGACACCGTCTCGTTGACGAGTCCCAGCCGTTCGGCCTCCGCGGCGTCGACCAGTCGGCCGGTGAACGCGAGTTCCTTCGCCTTTCGCAATCCGACGAGTCGCGGCAGCGTCACCGTGGCGCCCGCGTCGGGAACCAGGCCGACGTTGACGAACGACGCGCCGAATCGGGCCGACTCGCCGGCGTAGGCGAAGTCCGCCGCTGCGACCAGCGAGAGCCCCGCGCCGACGGCGTCGCCGTCGACCTTCGCCACGATTGGGACGGGACTCGTCAACGCCCGTTCCGCCACGCGACCGAGGGTGGTACGGACGCGATCGTACGCCTGCTTCGGGGTTTCCTCGCGCTCGGCCATCGCCTCGACGTCGCCGCCCGCGCTGAACGCCTCGCCCTCGCCCGCGAGGACGACGGCGTCGAGTTCGGTCGGATCGAGATCCGCGAGCGCGTCGGCGAGGTCGCGCGCGACCGCCGCGGTGAACGCGTTTCGAACGTCGGGTCGATCGAACGTGAGGTACCGGACGCCGTCGGTATCGTGGACGTGCATGCGACAGCGTGCGTCGGCGGGCGACTTCAACGTCCGTGTGGTCACGCGACCGACTGGCCGGCCGAGCGCGATCGCTCCAGGCGGTCTCCGCCGACCCCAGTCCGCCGGCGATCGGCGGTCAGGTCACTCCTTGCGGTGAATGAGGAACTTCATGTCGCCCTGGAAGACGACGGTGTCGTCCTGGTTGGTCATCTCGGTGTCGAGGACGACGATCCCAGCGTCCTCGTGGTCGACGTCGTTCTTCTCGGTGACCTCCATCTCCAGCGAGATCGTGTCCCCGATGTAGACCGGGTTCGGGATGTCCATGTAGTTCATCCCGAGGAAGGCGTAGGCCGTCCGCTCGACGATCCCCGATCGGTAGACGAAGCCGGTCGCGTGGACGAACGTCATCGGACCGTGGGCGATTCGGCCGTCGAACGGGCCGTCCTCGGCGTACTCCTTGTTGGTGTGTAGTTCGGTCCAGTCCCCCGCAAGCGCCGAGTGCATGACGAAGTCGGTCTCCGTGACGGTGCGGCCGACGCTCTGGAACTCCTGGCCCTCTTCGAAGTCCTCGAAGTGATGCGGTTCGTAACTGTATGCCATACGTAGACATCCAAACCACCGTACAAATAAGTTACTTCGACTGAGGGATGCGGCGGATCGTCGGACGATTGATGCTGGATTTCCCGACGGGCGATCGTCCGGCTACCCGGCCTGCGCGGATTCAGTAGCGACTCGTCTCCCGAGACCCTCGTCGACGGCGTCCGTCGTCTTCAGCCACGTGGCGAGTGGTGGGCCGATAGACGTATCGACTCCGCCGGTGCGATCGGGGTCAGCGGTCGACCGCGGCCGCTACCGGTGATCGTAGACACGCTTGACTTTCCCCACCTCGGTCCGTTCGATGCCGCCGGGATCGGCGACGATCAACTCGTCCGGCGTGAACGAGAGGACGTTCTCGAGTCGGGTGAGCACGCGGTCGCGCAACTCCGCTTCGGCGACGTCGACGTCGGGTTCGCGCTCGATCGTGAGTTCGAGGCGATCGAGGGCGTCCTCCCGGTAGAGGTCGATCCGGTAGTACGGCGCGATCGCGTCGAACTCGAGGACGACCTCTTCGATCTGGCTGGGATAGAGGTTGACCCCGCGGACGATGAGGAGGTCGTCGGCCCGGCCGGTGATGTTGTCCATGCGAACCATCGTCCGGCCACAGTCGCACTCGTCGTACGTGAGCGTGGTGAGGTCGCCGGTGCGATACCGGATTGCCGGCAGGGCCGCTTTCGTCAGCGTCGTCAACACGAGTTCGCCCTCCTCGCCCGCGGGGAGCACCTCGCCGGTCTGCGGGTCGATCACCTCGGGGTAGAAGTGGTCCTCCCAGATATGTAGCCCGTCCTGGGCCTCGTGGCACTCGTTGGAGACGCCGGGGCCGATGATCTCCGAGAGGCCGTAGATGTCGATTCCGTTCGCCCCGAGTCGGTCTTCGATCTCCTCGCGCATCGGATCGGTACAGGGCTCGGCACCGAAGATGACCGTCGAGACCGGCAGTTCCGTCGGGTCGACGCCCATCTCTTCGGCCGTTTCGGCGAGGTACAGGGAATACGACGGCGTACACGCGATCGCGTCGCTCTCCAGATCCTGCAGCAACTCGACCTGTCGCTGGGTCTGGCCGCCGCCGATCGGGATGACCGTCGCCCCGAGTTCTTCGATCCCGTAGTGAAGGCCGAGTCCCCCCGTGAACAGCCCGTAGCCGTAGCCGTTCTGGACCGTATCACCCGGTTCCACGCCGGACGCGACGAGGCTCCGGGCGACGACCTCGCTCCATACGTCGAGGTCGTCGGCGGTGTAGGCGACGATCTTCGGCTTGCCGGTGGTGCCGGACGAGGCGTGGATGCGGCGGATTTCCTCGTCGTCGACGGCGAACAGCCCGTCGGGATACTCGTCACGGAAGTTGGATTTGGTCGTGAACGGCAACTGCTGGATGTCGTCGATCGTCTGGATATCCCCCGGCGCGACGCCAGCCTCGTCGAACGCGTCCCGGTAGTACTCGACGTTCTCGTAGGCGTTGCGGACCGTCTCTCTGAGCCGTTCGTTCTGCAGTTCCCGAATCTCTTCCCGCGGTGCCGTCTCGATCTGCGTGTAACTCATCCTCGTCTACCACTCTTCCGTGCCCCGACAAAAATCATGTGGTGTGTGCACACCCGACCGTGCGGAACGAGGTCTCTCTCGACCGGTGACGGGGCGGTGATCGAGTTCGGCGACGAGCGTCGGCGCGCTCGAGTCCCCGTTCGTGCGTTACCACCGATTGCGACGCTGTCGATCAGTGGGCCGCCGGTCGCTCCGCGGGCGGCAACTGCACCGTCTCGACGATCGGTTCGTCGAACGGGAGCCGCATCCGGAGGTCGTTCCCGCTTCGATCGACCGTCTCGAACCCCATCCGCCGGTAGACGTGCACCGCCCGCTCGTTCGCGGCGTCGACGTCGAGCACGAGCGCCTCGTGACCCGCGTCGGCGGCGTAGGCGATCAGGTGCCGACAGAGTTCGGTCCCGATGCCGCGGTCGTGGTGCGCCGGATCGACGAAGACGACGAACTGGGGTTCCACGCTCGAGCGCGGCGAGTAGGCCGCGTGGCCGACGACCGTCCCGTCGTGAACGGCCACGACGTTGAAGCCGCGTTCGAGCAGGCGCTCGAGCCACGAGTCGATGCGCTCGCGGCCGACGGGCGGAATGCCCATCGATCGGTGGGCGTCGGGATAGTCGACGTACATCGAGGCGAGCGCGTCGAGACGCCGTGCCTCGAACGGTTCGACCAGGATCGGTTCGCCGTGCTTGTCGACGAACCGGGGACAGCGAGGGGGGCAGCCCGTCGTCCCCTCACAGTCCGCGGGATCCCAGGCGGGGCATGTGTCGATCGTCATCGACGGTCACGGGTGTGAGTTGGGCGCACACGTTCATCACTCTCGTCCCGTTCATGTATGGTCTTTTTATACTGAGTCGCCCGGCGAGCGACGAGAGGTCACCCGTCGCTACGATTCTCCCTCTGGACTGACGGTCACTACGGGCATGTCGGTTCCGAGGATGACCGACTGCGTGACGCTGCCGAAGATGACCTTCCCCGTCGGCGTGCGTTTTCGTCCCGACAGACAGATCATGTCGGCGTCCGTCTCGTCGGCCGCGGCGATCAGTTCGGACGCCGGCTCCCCGCTTGCCTCGTAGTACTCGTAGTCGACGCCGCGTTCGTCGAACGACGCTGCGACGTGTCGGACACCGTCGAGTTGCTGGACCGATCGTCCCTCGGGGTTCTCCTGGAAGACGTGTGCGAGTATCGCCGTGATCTCGTCGGCTGCACCCGGCATGGACTCGATCATCGACGCCTGTGCGGTCGCCCGCTCCACGTCGGTGTCGAGTCCGACCAGTATCCGGTACATGCTCCGGGAATCGTTCGCACGATGCATAACGATCGGCCGCTACTTGTCCGGGTTTTATCCCTTCCCGTCCCGCGGTGCGTCGCCGTCTGTCGGCCCTGCCGCGGTCGGATCCGTCGGCGTCCGGAGTCCCGCGACGAGGCCCGACTGCCGGGCGTCGTTCGTGACTATAGTAGCCACTGAAAGTCGATGCACACCTGATCGCAGGACGGCGTTGCGATCAGTGTGTAAGTCGTTTCAGTGGCTACTATATTCGGGCGCGCCTCGCTCGGATTGCGGGCCGGATTCGGAGAGTCTTGCCGGCTGTCACTATATAAAACCACGACAAACGGAGGTCTATTTTTATGAGCTATTATAATTATATACTGCACGTATGATCGACGGTGGCACGGGTCACGGCAGGAGGCGAGACGTTCTCAAAGCACTAACCGCGGGAAGTGTTGCCGGACTGACTGGGTTGGCCGGTTGTGTCGGCGACCCGGAAGACGTCTCGGATGACGACGACGAGGAGTTCGATACGGTCCAGTTCGGCGTCCTCGAGCCGTTCACGGGCGAGTTCAGCGACCTCGCCGAAGAGCGACATCAGGGGACCGAACTCGCGATCAAGCAGATCAACGAGAGCGACGAGTACGACTTCGAAATCGAGTACAGCGAGTACGACACGCAACTCGACCCGGCGACGGCGACGCAGCGGGCCGAGGAGGCGGTCCAGTCCGACGAAGCGGGGTTCATCACCGGCTGTATCTCGAGTTCCGCCGCGCTCGCGATCAACGATTTCGCGCTCGAGAACGAGGTAGTGTACACGCCGGGGGCGGCCGACGTCTCGATCACGGGGGGCAACTGCAACGAGTACGTGTTCCGATTCGAGACGAACACCGCACAGATCGCCGAAGTGATGGCCCAGTGGACCGCCGACGAATTCGGCGATCGGATCTTCTACCACATCGCGGACTACGCCTACGGCGAGTCGGTCCTGAACGAGGTCGAGATGCGGATGGAGTCGATCAGCGACTCCTACGAACAGGTCGACGTGACTCGATCGGACCCGGGGTCGACCGACTTCGAGGCGTTCATCAGTCAGATCACCAACGCGACCGACGACGCCGACGCGCTCGTCGTGGGGATGACCGGTGCCGACCTCGCGATTTTCCTCTCGCAGGCCAGCGAACGCGGACTCCAGGACGAGATTCCGATCGTGACGACGACGGGGTCGTTCCGCGCCGTGCGGGCCGGTGCCGGCGCGGGTGCGTACAACACCTACAGCGGGGTTCGATACGTCCCCAGCATCGAGACCGGTGACAACCAGGCGTTCGTCGAGGCCTACGAGGCCGAGTACGACGCCGTCCCGGACAACTTCTCGCGCGTCGGCTACGAGTCGATCCGGATGGTCGCGAACGGGATCCGCGAGGCCGGGTCACGCGATCCGACGACGGTCGCGGAGACGCTCCCCGGACTGGAACACGACACGATCTTCGGCCCGAACGAGTTCCGGGAGTGCGACCAGCAGGCGCTGAATCCCGTCTGGATGGGCGAGTGCGTCGAACCGGACGACGGCGAAACCGCGGACGTCGACCTCCTGACGGATCTGTCGGGGGAGGACGCGGCGCCCGACTGTGAGGACACCGACTGTGACCTGTAACGAGTGCGGATCGGTTGCTTCCAGATAATCATGGTCGGAGAATCCTTCCAGGTTCTGTTCGACGGGTTGACGATCGGCGTCGTTTACGTGTTGCTCGCCGCCGGACTGTCGGTCATCTTCGGCGTCATGCACGTCATCAACTTCGCCCACGGGGAACTGTTCGCGCTCGGGGCGTACTTCGCGCTCGCACTCGTCGCACCGTTCGGTGCGGCCGGCTTCTTCGTCGCGTTGCTCGTCGCTCCGTTGCTGGTCGGCGTCGTCGGCGTCGCGATCGAACGCTACACGGTGCGGCCGCTGTACGGTCGGAATCCCCTCTATCACATCCTGCTCACGTTCGGCCTGGTGCTGGTGATAAACGACCTGATATACCTCGTCTGGGGGACGGGAAGCACCAGCCTCGCCGTGCCGGCGGTGCTCTCGGGATCGATCGACGTACTCGGGTTCAATACCAGCATCTACAACGTGTTCATCGTCGTCTTCGGGAGCGTCGTGGCGCTGGCCGTCTGGGCGGTCCTCGAACACACGAAGTACGGACTGATCATCCGGGCCGGATCCCAGGACCGGCAGATGGTTCGGAACCTGGGGATCGACATCGATCGGTACTACTCGCTCGTCTTCGGCGGGGGTGCGGCGCTGGCCGCCGTCGCGGGCATCATCCTCGGCGGCTACCGGACGGTCAGCCCGGGGATGGGAATGTCGATCATCATTCCGGCGTTCGTCATCGTCGTCCTCGGCGGCCTCGGCAGCTTCAGGGGCGCCGTCGTCGGCGGTCTCCTGGTCGGGATCATCCAGACGTTCCTGCGTACCTACGTCCCGTTCTTCGAGGGACTGGTGATCTTCCTGCTGATGATCGCCGTCCTCCTCTTTCGGCCCCGCGGACTGTTCGGCGTCGAATTCGAAGAAGAGGGCGGCGGCGACCTCCTGACCGGCACCGACGGCGGGATACTCGACCCGCGGACCCGGACCCGCCTCGGACTCGCGGTGGTCGGCGTGCTCGCGGTGGTTCCCCTCGGGGTCGGGACGCTGTACTCGTCGTACGCGGTCACGTTCGTGATCGAGGTCATGATCTGGGCGCTGTTCGCGCTCAGTCTGGACTTCGTGATGGGCTACACGGGACTGGTCTCGCTCGGCCACGCGCTGTTCTACGGACTCGGGGCCTACGCGGTCGCGATCGCCTTGCTCTACGTGAGCGGTTCCGCGATCGTCGCGATCGCGTTCGCGATCGTCGTCTCCGCGGCGATCGCCTGGTTCGTCGGCTACCTCTCGATCCGCGTCTCCGGGGTCTACTTCGCCATGATTACGCTCGCCTTCGCCGAGTTGTTCTACAACGCGCTCTACCGGGACCCGTTCGGATTGACCGGCGGCTCGGAGGGCCAGTTCGGGCTCTCGACGTACTACGGGATCGCCGGGATGGGGGTCTCGCTCGACGACGTCGCGATTTTCCTCGGCCCCGTCGTACTGACCGGCCAGTCGCTATTTTACTATATCGCGCTCGTGAGTCTGGTCGCCGCGTTCCTGCTCACCCGGCGGATGCTGGAGTCGCCGTTCGGCGCGGTGCTCAAGTCCATCCGCGAGAACGAACAGCGGGCGACGTTCATCGGCTACGAGACGACAGTCTACAAGCGGCGCGCGTTCGTCGTCAGCGGCGCGCTGGCCGGCGTGGCCGGCGGGCTCTTCACCCTCAACGCGGGGTACGCGACGCCGTCGTTCGCCTACTGGCTCCACTCCGGCGAAGTGATCGTGATGGTCATTCTCGGAGGCCTGGGAACGCTCTACGGCCCGATCGTCGGCGCGGCGGTGTTCTTCGGTCTCGAGGGGATACTCACGGACTTCACGGGCAGGTGGCGGCTGGTGCTCGGGACGATCTTCGTCCTGTTCGTCATCTTCCTCCCGCGCGGTTTGGTGTCGCTCCCGGCCCAGGTCGCCCCGCACGTGACGGGCGGGTCCGGACCCGGCCCGGACGCCACTGAACCCACGCCGGACGAATCGGGCGTCAGGGGTGACGACTGATGGCTATGAAACCGACCACATCCGAACGACCGACCACCGACGAACCGATCCTCCGGACGGAGAACCTCGTCAAGAAGTTCGGCCAGTTCACGGCGACAGATCGGGTCGACCTGACGGTGAGACGGGGCGAGTTCCGGAGCATCATCGGCCCGAACGGCGCGGGCAAGACCACGCTGTTCAACCTCGTCACCGGTGCGCTCCCCGTCACCGGCGGGTCGATCTACTTCGACGGCGAGGAGATCACCACCCTGTCGCCCTCGCAGCGAGTGCGCCGCGGGATCGGCCGCTCGTTCCAGATATCGAACATTTTCGGCGGGCTCACCGTGCGGGAAAACGTCAGGCTCGCCGCGCAGTCGATCGGCCGCGACCGGTACAACGCCGTCGAATCGCTGTTCAAACCGACCGACCGGTACGACGACATGAACGATCGGACCGACCGGATCCTCGACCGGATCGGCCTCGCCGACGTCACCGACGAAACGGCGGACGCGCTCGCCTACGGGGACAAGCGACGGCTCGAGATCGGGGTCGTGCTCGCGACCGACCCCGATCTCGTCCTGTTCGACGAACCGACCGCCGGCATGAGCGTCGAGGAGACCCAGGAGACGATCGACCTGATCGAGGAGGTGCTGGTCGACCAGACGCTGTTGCTCATCGAGCACGACATCGAACTCGTCATGGAACTCTCCGATCGAATCACCGTGTTGAATCGCGGGCAGGTCCTCGCCGAGGGGACGCCCGAAGAGATCGCCGAGAATCAGGACGTACAGGACGCCTACCTCGGGGGGATGGTCGAATGAGCGACGACCCGTTGCTCTCGGTCGATCGGGTCGACGCGGGGTACGGCGAGACGCAGGTGCTCCGGGATCTGTCGCTGTCGATCGACGAGGGAGAGATCGTCTCCCTGGTCGGGCGGAACGGCGCGGGGAAGACGACGACGCTGCGGACCATCATGGGAATCCTCGCCCCCTCGAGCGGGCGAGTCACGTACCGGGGCGAGGACGTTTCGACGCTCGACGCGACGACGACGGCACAGCGCGGGATCGCGCTCGTGCCGGAGGAACGACGGATCTTCCCGGAACTCTCGGTCAGGGAGAACCTGGAACTCGCCGACCACGGCGGGCCGCCCGACGTCGATTCGCTGTCGGTCGAGGCGGCGCTCGACACGTTCGAGAACCTGCAGGCGCGCGCCGGGAACCCGGGGTCGTCGCTGTCGGGGGGCGAACAGCAGATGCTCGCGATCGCGCGCGCCCTCGTCGGCGGTGCCGACCTCGTCCTGCTCGACGAACCGACCGAAGGGCTCGCACCCTACATCGTCCAGGACGTGATGGATATCGTCGCCGACCTCAACGAGCGGGGGATCACCGTCCTGCTCGTCGAACAGAACGTCCACGTCTGCCTCGAACTCGCCGACCGCAACTACGTGATCAACCAGGGCGAAATCGTCTACGAGGGCACCTCGGACGACCTTCGGGAGAGCGAGGACGTCCTCGACAGGTACCTCGGCGTCACCGCGTAACCTTCGGGACCCACCTTCTGACAACTTCTACCGGACGACCCGTCCTCACGGCTTGTAGACGCGACCGCGGAACGTCGCGATCCGATCGTCCCCGTCGTCGGTGACGACGACCTCGAACTCGGCGGTGCGGCCGCCGTCGTGGGTCTCCTCGGCGGTCGCCGTGAGGACGGTTCCGACGTCGACGGCGTCGAGGTAGGAGATGTTCGTCTCGAGGGCGACCGCCGTCTCCCCGTACGAGTTCGAGGCGGCGGCGAACGCGGCGTCGGCGAGCGAGTAGATCGCGCCGCCGTGGGGCGTTCCGTGGAAGTTCGTCAGGTCGTCGGTGACCTCGAGTCGCGTCCGCGCGCGTCCCGGTTCGAGGTCGACGAGGTCGATCCCGAGTGTCTCGCAGTAGGGGTCGCTCTCGACGTGGCTGCGGATGGCCTCGGTGTCTGTCATATCATCCCACACTGACGTCCACGAAAATGTATCTACTGGATCCGGAACCTCGTCATCCGATCGCTTGCCGTCAGTCGATCCGAAAGCCGACGCTTGCCGCCAGGGAATCCGAACTCCTACCGGTAGATCTGCCGAAACAGCGCCGCTTCGGCGCGGCGGAGTCGTTCGAGAAACGCCGACTTGCTGATCCCGAGTTCCGCGGCGACCGCCTCGGAGGTCGTCTCGCGCGGGATCGCGAAGTACCCCATCTCGAGGGCGGTGCGAATGCACTCCTCCTGGGCCGGCGTGAGATCCCACCGCTGACTGGGCGACTCCGTCGCTTCGGACTGGAGGGGATAGACCCGCTCGAGTTTGACGCCGACGGTGTCGCCGGCCGCCGCCATGACGCCCTTGAGGACGTCGCGGCCGACGACCGCGCCGAAGATCATCGCCGCGCCGTCCCGGTATTGCAGCGTCTCGACGATCAGTCCGCCGTCGATCAGTCGGTGGACGACGCAGGGCTGTTTCGACAGACACCGGTACCGATTCCGGCCGTCGGTCTTCGAGACGTGCAGGTACGAGATCCGCTCGTCCTCGTCTAAGACCGCTGTCAGCCGATCGCTCGACGGTGCACTGAACTGCAGGAGATCGTAGCCGTCGCTCCGGCGCTGCGGGGGTTGGGCGCTGATCTCGACGTCGACGGAAGCCGCCCGTGACGCCTCCGCGAGCGGGCAATCGTCGTTTTTGACCCGAAATTCGACTGCGAGACATTCCTCGATCATCCCGATCGTCTACACACGTCTCTCTCGCCACAGTACTTAAAACCTCGTTATATGGCGGTCAATTTCTAAGGGTCTATCCGTCGTGTATAATTATGAACCAATGGACCTCGACACAGTGAAAGACCGGGCGGGGCCGCGGGAGTTTAGCCCCGCCGACGACCTCCCCGAGGAGTACCGGAAGGCGGCGACGCGGATGATCGAATTCCACGCGAACAGCGAGATCATGGGCGCGTACCTGGAGCGGCCGTTCATCCGCCAGGCGCCGAGTATCGATCGAAAACTGGCCTTCTCGGCGAAGGTCCAGGACGAGATCGGCCACGGCCAGTTGCTCTACCGCGCGGCCGAATCGCTCGGCGTCAAGACCCGCGAGGAGATGCTCGACGACCTGGCCAACGGCGACGGAAAGTTCCTCAACTGCTTTCACTACCCGATGGAGTCGTGGCCCGAGACGGCGATGATCGCCTTCTTCGTCGACGGCGCGGCGATGCGCCGCCAGGCCACCCTCCGGCGGACCAGCTGGGAGCCGTACGCCCACGCCATGGACAAGGTGTGTTTCGAGGAAGGGTTCCACGTCAAACACGGCGAGGACATCCTCGCGACGCTGATGAGCGGCTCGCGGAAGGAACAGCGGATGACCCAGGAGGCCTTCGAGACGTGGTGGCCTCGCATCATCCAGTTCTTCGGGCCGACCGACGACAAGAGCACGCACCACGACTTCGCGGCCTCGGTGGGGCTGAAACAGCAGTCCAACGACGAACTCCGGACCGCCTTCCTCAACCAGTACATCCCCAAGGCGGAGAAGTACGGCCTCGAGATTCCCGACGAGCCCCGCATCCGCAAGAACGACGAGGGCGATTACGAGGTCGTCGAGAGCGACCTCGACTGGGACGAGTTCTTCACGATCGCGAAGAACGAGTACGAACCCGGGCTCGGCCAGATCGACGGCCGAAGGGCCGCACAGGAGGCCGTCCAGTGGGTCCGCGACACGATCGAATCCGACGCCACAGCCGCCGGCGGCCACGCGCCGCAGGCGGCCGACTGACCATGATCTGGGAAGTGTTCCGCCAGGAGAAGACCGGGGAGTACCACACCCACTGTGGCAACGTCCACGCGCCCGATCGGGAGATGGCCAAGCAGTTCGCCGCCGTCCAGCACGGCCGGCGCAAGCCCACGAACAGCCTCTGGGTCGTTCCGCGGGACGAAATCGGCGAGATCGACGCCGAGGACGTCGCATTCGGCGGGACGACGGACAAGAGCTACCGCTGGGCGACGGCGTACAGCACGACCGGGCAGGACGCTCGCGAGGTCGTCGAATCGGAGGACGAACAGGCGACGGCCGAACGACAGCGGGGTGACGACTGATGTCGTCGACGCTCGACGATCCCGCGGACCTCGACGAGCGCGAACGCACCGCGCTCGAAACCCTGTTGAAGCGGCTGGGCGACGACGAGTTCGTCCTCGCCGAACGGTACACGGAGTGGCAGGTCCGCGCGCCCAGCCTCGAGTCCGACCTCGCACTAGCGAACAACGCGCAGGACGAACTCGGCCACGCCCGTCTGTGGTACGACGTGCTCGCCGACCTCGGCTTCGAGGAGCGCGACCTGGTGTACGAGCGCGACCCCGAGGACTTCCGGCACAGCACGCTCGTCGAACGGCCGTTCGCGGAGGGCGACTGGGCCGACGCCGTCCTCCGATCGTACCTCTACGACGTCGCGGAGGACCTCCGTCTCGAGGCGCTGGAAGACTCCTCGCACCCGAAAATCGCCGATCGCGTCGGCAAGATCCGGAGCGAGGAGGAGTACCACCGCGAACACGCCCAGAACTGGCTCGACCGCCTCGCCGACGGCGACGAGGGCCACGAGCGCCTGCAAGATGCGCTCGATCGGCTGTTCCCGCACGCGTTGACATTGTTCGAACAGTGCGCGCCGCCACGCGGCGCGAGTGCGAGCGGTGATGAACCGCGAGCAGTGGACGTCGAGGCGGACATCGTCGAACTCGGCCTTCGCGACGCGACCCTCGAGGAACTGGGCGAGGAGTGGCTGTCGATCGTCGTTCCGTATCTCGAGTCCCTGGACCTCGCCGTTCCCGCGAGCGGTCGATCGGACGCGGACACCGACGAGTTCGAGTTCGAAGTCACCCGCGAGATGCTCCCCGAGGCGCGCGGCCGGGACGGTTCCCACACCGACGCGTGGTTCGACCTCTACGACGAGTTCACGCACACGTACCGCGACCTCGGGCGAAGCGACACGACGAAAATCATGGACACCCCAGAATGAGCGGCGAGATTCCGGAACCGGGGGCGAAATCGAGCTTCACCCCCGATTTGGATACCGGCGCGGACGCCGAGGCGACGCCCTGCGCGTACACCGACTACCGGGAGGGCGAGACGATCGACGCCCTCCCGGCGACGGGCGAGGACGCGACCGGCGTCGAAGCCGACGTGTGGGACGCCCTCTACGCGATCGAGGATCCCGAGATGCCGATCAGCATCGTCGACCTCGGGCTGATCTACGGCGTCACGGTCGCGGACGGCGTCGCGACCGTCGACATGACGCTGACCTACTCGGGCTGTCCGGCCCGGGACATGCTCACCGACGAGGTCGAGGAGCGCGTGGCCGCCGTCGACGGCGTCGAGGCGGCGGCGGTGCGACTCGTCTGGAGTCCGGGCTGGACCGTCGAGATGGTGACCGAACGGGGCAAAGACGACCTGCGAGAATTCGGCCTGAGCATATGAGACGAACCTCCGATCCGAGCGTCACGACGAGCGGCGACGACAGC
The DNA here is from genome assembly GCF_059736495.1 of Halosolutus sp. YCN4. Taxonomy (NCBI): domain Archaea; kingdom Methanobacteriati; phylum Methanobacteriota; class Halobacteria; order Halobacteriales; family Natrialbaceae; genus Halosolutus; species Halosolutus sp. YCN4. Next base: position 708,111 of record NZ_JCASSM010000002.1, read on the forward strand.
GGCGCTGCGTGCCCCTACTGCGAGTCGACCAATACGGTCCGCGAACACCCGAAAGGACCCTCGCTCTGTCGGTCCATGCACTACTGTCACGACTGCGAACAGCCCTTCGAGAAGTTCGAGTAGCCGTGGTCGTCTCTCGAGAGTCACTCGACCTGGTACTCAGTCGATTCCTGACCTCCAGTCGAACGAAGAATTTTGGTACTCGATTACGTGAATGAGAGACGAACACATGTCAGCGACTGTCGAACGAACCTCCCGTGAGGAGTTACGGGAGGTACAGAACGAACGGCTCCGCGAAACCGTGTCGCGCGCCTACGAGCGCGTCCCGTTCTATCGCGAGACCCTCGACGAAATCGGCGTTTCGCCGTCCGACATCGAAACGGTCGACGACCTTCAGGACCTGCCGTTTACGACCAAATCCGACTTCCGTGACGAGTATCCCGACGGGCTGTTCGCCGTCGACGACGAGGAAATCCGCCGCATCCACGCCTCGTCCGGCACCACCGGCAAGCCGAAGATCGTCGCCTACACCGCCGACGACCTCGACCGCTGGAACGAGGTCATGGCGCGGTCGATGGCGGCGGCGGGCATCGAACGGGGGGAGACGTTCCAGAACGCCTACGGCTACGGGCTGTTCACGGGCGGGCTCGGATTCCACGGGGGCGCGGAGGAACTCGGGACGACGGTGATCCCCACGAGCAGCGGGAACACCCGGCGACAGGTCGAACTCGCGCGCGATCTGGAGAGCGACGCGATCGGCTGTACGCCGTCGTACGCGCTGTATCTCGCCGAGACGGCCGAAGAGATGGGCGTCGACCCGCGGAACCTGTCGATCTCGACGGTCCTCTACGGCGCGGAACCCTGTACCGAACCGATGCGCGAGGAGATCGAAACGCGGCTCGACGCGACGGGGATCGAGAACTACGGCCTCTCCGAACTGATCGGGCCGGGCGTCGCCGTCGAGTGCCACGAGGCCCAGGCGGGGATGCACATCTGGGAGGACCACTTCTATCCCGAGGTGATCGACCCGCAGACCGGCGAGGTGCTCCCCGCGGGCGAGGAGGGCGAACTCGTGTTGACGTCGCTGACGAAAGAAGCGCTTCCGGTCCTCCGGTATCGCACCGGCGACCTCACCGCTCTCACCGCGGAGGAGTGTGACTGTGGCCGAACGATGGTCCGGATGGACAGCGTCACCGGCCGGGCCGACGACCTCCTCATCGTCCGCGGGGTCAACCTCTATCCCAGCCAGATCGAGGACGTCGTCCTCGAGTTCGACGCGGTTGCCCCCCACTACCGGATCGACCTCTACCGGGAGGACGCCCTCGATCGGTTCGAGTTGACGATCGAACTGGTGGCGGGCTTTGCCGGTGACAGGGACCGACTTCGTACGGACGTCCTCGAACGGCTACAGAACGCGCTGTCGATCACGCCCGATACGCTCGAACTCGTCGAACACGGGTCGATCGAGCGCACCGAGGTCGGGAAAGTAAAGCGCGTCTACGACCACCGGTAACGACGTCGGGGCAAACGGCTCCACTAACTGGCACATTTATTATCGCTCGGCGGACAACCGTGTTGCATGGACATCGAAGCCTTCTTCGAAGGCATGCCGTTCGCATCCTTGCTCGGAATCGACGTGACGGCGTGTGCCGACGGCCACGCCGAGGGTCGCCTCGAGATGACGGCGGACCTCTCGTGGAACGAGGAGGAGTTGATGGCCCACGGTGGCGTCACCTTTACCCTCGCGGACACCGTCGGCGGGGCGGCGCTGGTCTCGCTGGTCGAACAGCCCGTTCCGACGATCGACATGCGAATCGACTATCTCAGCGCCGGAACGGGTGACCTCTACGCCGAGGCCGACGTCGTCCGCTGCGGGAATGACGTCGGCGTCGTCGACGTCGACGTCTACGCCGCCGAGGGCGGCGAGACTCCGCCGGAGTCTCGGGAAGACGGCGAAGCCGTCGGTACCCACATCGCCGACGCACGCGGCGTTTACAAGACCGGGTAGATCGGTCCCCGGCGCGGTCGGTGCCGACGCCGGACCGGGGATGCAGTCGTCCACCCGCTCGCCCGATCGCTCCCGTCGTCGCGTCGATCCGGACGCGCGTTTCGGGACTCCGGCCGCCTCTCTGGGGGCTGTTTCGGGGGTATGCACCGCACCTCGGGCCGACCGCACCCGTTCGAGCAAACAAAACGACCGTCGGTTCGGCTGTGGCAGTCTTCTGTGTACGTCGGCACCCGTCCCCGGAGTGACTTCACGCGCACTGAACGCCCACTCGATGCGATCAAACCCCGGTTTCCGGCTTGGGCCAGCCGGTCACGGAGCGCGATCGTCTCGTGACGCAGACGTTCGAGTTGTTCGAACGATCTGGATTCGAGCGGTAGCGTATACCCGTTCCACTGGCCGCGTCCGTACAACCATATCGGTGCAAATGGGTCGTCTACGGCCGGTTTGCCGTCGGTCCGGTCGATCCACCAGTCGTGGTTTCGTTACCGAACGCAGTGGAATATTCGGATAACTCGAACGCCGGTCGTGTCTGGTCGACGACGCCAGTGGCCTCGAGCAGTCCCGCCACTCTTGGCGGATCGAGGAGTTGCTTTCTTCCAGAACAAAAACTAAACCGTCCCTCCCTCGATACAGGGACATGGAAGACAGCCCTCGATCGAATCGCCCGGTAACGACGACCGAGTCGTCCATCCGAATCCTCGAACGTCTCCAGCGGAATCCCGGGCGGACGCTCGACGAGTTGACCGACGAGTTGGATCTCGCCCGCAGTACGATTCATCGACACCTTCTCACGCTCGAGGACAACGACCTGCTCGTCAGGGAGGACGGGCGGTTCTACCTGGGCCTTCGGTTTCTCGACTTCGGGATCAGCGCTCGCAACCGCGTCCCGTTCTTCGACGTCGGTCGGCGGCAGGTCGATCGCCTGGCCGAAGCGACCGGCGAGAAGGTCTGGCTCGTCGCGAAGGAGGGGGACTTCAGCGTGCACCTCTACAAGGCGTCGGGCGAGAGCCCCTTACGGACGTCTGCCCGCGTCGGACAGCGTCGGTATCTCCACCAGCTCGCCGCCGGCAAGGCCATACTGGCGTCTCTCGACGACGACGAGTTCCAGGGCATCGTCGATCGACGGGGACTGGTGCAGATGACCGAACACACCATCACCGACGTCGACGAACTCCGCGAGGAACTGGACGCGATCCGGGACCGGGGCTACGCGTTCAACACCGGCGAGTCGATCGAGGGGCTGAACGCGGTCGGTGCGCCGATCCGGGACGAAGACGGAACGCCGATCGGGGGTATCAGCATCTCCGGGCCGGCAAATCGCGTGAAGGGCGACTACCTGAAAACCGAACTGCCGGACAAACTGCTCGCGGCGATCGACGAGATACACATCAATCTCAGATACAGTTCGACGCGGTAAAGGCACGGACGCGTTTCGTTCCCCGTCACGGTCGCTCGCTGGATTCCGGCGTGACCACCACGTGCAACCGGACGAGAGCCGTCTCACATCGACTCGTCCGTTTCGACTCCATCGTGGCCCGCTCGCACCGATCGAACCGCTCACTGCGTCGAACTGTGCCCGCCCTGACATTCAGCCGGTGGCGTCCGCCTTCGCGAGATTGCCCGTCGATCGACTGTCCGAATATCTTGGATGCCTCTCGGCTCGAGCACTGCACGGTATTACATAGGTACGTTTGTAATAATCTGTGGGGTATGCTGATATTTCCGAAACGCGGGGGACCCATTTCAGCCCATCACTCGCGTGCGGTTCCAGGTGCTATTCCGGGTCGTAACCCGGTAATACGCGACCTCTCGAACCCGGGACGGGAGTACTTCCGGACGAAATCCAAGCTATTCGTACCGGCCCGGTCAATCCACCACGCTTCGCTCGAACCGTCCCGTCCGCTTCACGTAGACGTTCGCCGATCGGTTTCGTTCCGCTCTCGATCAGCGGTGCTCGCCGTTCGCTGGTTGCCGTCCCGGATACTTGGACAGACGGCGTCGAGCGCCCCTCTCGGCGTCGCCGTTCCGGGGACGGCGTTCGAGACGAACGGCGCTGGGTACGCGCGCCTTTCGTATGCGACCGGCACGGCGTACGCCTTTCGTACGCGACCGGCATAGAAGCGTTGAAGACGGCGCTCGATGCGGTGACGTCGGTGACTCGGAACACTTTTCAGGGTCGCTTTCGTTTCTGTGCGGTGATCGTTCTCGAGACCGATCGTTTCGCAGAATAGCTAGTATCGGAATTGCTGAAAAGTCTTTATTATGCTCGTTTCTGTTGGACGATAGTATATGGCACGCGAAACCTGGGCGAGTCGGATCGGGTTCATACTGGCGGCGGTCGGAAGCGCCGTCGGACTGGGGAACATCTGGCGGTTCCCCTGGATGACAGCGGAGAACGGCGGAAGTGCGTTTCTGCTGATGTACTTCCTCATCGTGCTCGGTATCGGCGTTCCGGGACTGCTGACAGCGTTCGTCATCGGCCGTCGTTCGAGGCGGAACCCGGTCGGGGCGTTCAAATCACTCAAAGGATCACGCGCGTGGACGGTCCTCGGCGTGCTGTGTGTCGTGACGTCGATCGTATTGATTTCGTTCTACAGCGTCGTCGGCGGCTGGATCCTCCGCTATTTCGTCGAGAGCTTCACGGGCGCGTACTTCGCCGATCCCGGCGCTCACTTCGAGACGATCAACTACGGCACGAACGCCTTCCTGTACCAGGTCGCGTTTCTCGGAATGACCGCCGTCATCGTGATGGCCGGTGTGAGAAGAGGCATCGAGTCGGCGACGAAGTTCATGATGCCGGGCATCGCGGTCCTGCTCGTCGGCCTGGCGATCTGGGCCTCTCGACAGCCGAACGCGATCGACGGCTACCAGTTCTACCTGGCGTTCGACGGGGCGTATCTCGCCGACAACTTCCTCGCGGTTCTCGGTTCGGCCGCCGGACAGGCGCTCTTTACGCTCTCGATCGGTGGCGGGACGATGCTCACGTACGCCTCGTACGTCGACGACGAGCGATCGCTTCCGTTCGACGCGACGACGATCGCTGGTCTCAACCTCGGCATCGGGGTTCTGGCGGGACTCGTCGTGTTTCCGCTTCTCTTTTCGTTCGCCGGGGGACCGACGGGTGGCGGGCCCGGCGCACTCTTCGTGAGCATCGCCGGTGCCTTCGCCAATCTCCCCGCGGGACGACTCTTCGGGGCGGCGTTCTTCCTCGTCGTCCTGCTCGCCGCCGTCACCAGTTCGATAAGCATCCTGGAGATCCCCGTCGCCTTCGTCGTCGACGAATTCGACGTCGAGCGATCGATGGCGACCCGAGGGCTGTTCGTGCTGGTCGTGGTCACGGGTTCCCTGAACGCCTTCAACGCCGACGTGTTCGCGCTCTTTGCCGACCAGCTCGTGGACCTCCTGCTGACGCTCGGTCTGATCGGATTCATGTTCTACGCGGCGTGGGTGCTCGGAGCGGACGCCGTCGATGAGTATCTCACCGGCGCGGGATCGCTCTCCCGTCCGTTCGCCACTTCGTGGCGGTACGCGATCGGAACGGTGTTCCCGACGTTCCTCCTCTTTACGTTCTACTCCGACGCGCTGAGCCTGGCAGGGTACGCACCGAGTACGGCCGCGGTTGCGATCGGTGCTCTCGCGACGACGGTTCTGTTCGTCCTGCTCGTGGTCTGGTCGGAACGGGGCGTCCTCGCCGAGAGCGTCGAAACCGCGGACTGAGACGGATTGCTGTCTTGATTTGCCGGCGCACCCGCAGACGGGTCGTAGTTGCGTCGGAACTGGCCTCTATAGTAGCAACTGAAAGTCAATGCGCACTCGATCGCAGGACAGCTTCGCGATCGATGTGTAAATCGTTTCAGTTGCTACTATAGCAGTCCGCCCGAGCGCTCGGTCGACGTTCTCGGACGCCCCGTTTTTCACCGACACAGCCGACGCGGCGATCCAGGCCGGTCCCGGTCGGCCCGGTGGTCTTCGACTCGCGTCGTCCATTACCGGGTGATATTGGGAGCACGTCTCACAGAACTATTAAGTACCGTCTCGGTAATTGTATCCCATATGGCAACCGCCAGTATGCCGGAGGTTCGTGCCGCGATCGAGTCGCTTCGACGTTTCGGAGCCGGTCTCTCGATTCCCCTCCGTACGATTACACTGGCGGACGTCGCTCCGATGCGAGGCGGGAAACGCACTCGCGTCGGACACGTTCTCTGGGAATAACTCGCGGGATTCGTACCCACCGATCCCGATGGGACCCAGACTGGCCGTGGTACAGACCCCTGAGTAGTCACCGGTCCACACACCACCAATGAGCGCATACGACGACGCAGACCAGCACGTGAATAGCGAGTCCACGCAACTCGACGACGACGAACCGATCCGGATCCTGGACGAGGACGGGAACGTCCTCCCGAACGCGGCGGTTCCGGATCTTTCGAACGAAGAGTTGCTGGCGATGTACGAAGATATCGCGCTCGCACGCCGGTTCGACCAGCGTGCGATCAGCCTCCAGCGGCAGGGCCGCATCGCGACTTACGCGCCGATGACGGGCCAGGAAGGGGCCCAGGTTGCGACGAGCTACGCCCTCGACGACCAGGACTGGCTGTTCCCGACCTACCGCGAGCACGCAGCCAAGTACGTCCACGGCATGAGCCTGGCCTCACTCCTGAAGCCGCTTCGTGGCATCCGGGAGGGGTACGCGATCCCCGACGAGGTCAACGTCATGCCGGAGTACATTCCGATCGCGACGCAGTTGCCCCAGGCGACGGGGATGGCCTGGGGGCAGAAACTCCAGGGCCAGACCGACAGCGCCGTCCTGTGTCACTTCGGGGACGGGGCGACCTCCGAGGGTGACTTCCACGAAGGGCTGAACTTCGCCGGCGTGTTCGACGTGCCCGTCGTGTTCGTCTGCAACAACAACCAGTGGGCGATTTCCGTGCCGCGAGACCGGCAAACTGCGAGCGAAACGATCGCGCAGAAAGCCGCCGCCTACGGCCTCGAGGGTGTTCGCGTCGACGGACTCGATCCGCTCGCCATGTACGCGGTTACGCGTGATGCGCTCGCGAAGGCGAAAAACCCGACCGATGACGAACGGCGGCCGACGCTCGTCGAGGCGGTCCAGTACCGCTACGGCGCCCACACGACGGCGGACGATCCGTCCGTCTACCGCGAGGAAGACGAGGCGGACGCGTGGCGACGGAAGGACCCCCTCGATCGCCTCCGGAACTACCTGTCCGCGGAGGGGATCCTCGACGCGGAAACCGAGGCCGCGATCGACGATCGGATCGACGCCCAGATCAGCGATGCGCTGGCGACCGTCGAGGCCACCGAGACCGATCCCGAGCGGATCTTCGAACACGTCTACGAGGAGATGCCCGAGCGGCTTCGCGAGCAGCGGGACGAACTGCTCGCGCTCCGCGACAAGTACGGCGACGACGCGTTCTCGGAGGTGCTAGAATGAGTTCGGGGAAGACGGCGACCGCCGAGTCCAGGACGGACAGTCTGACGCTCGTCGAAGCGGTTCGAGACGCGCTCTACACGGAACTGTCGGCGGACGAATCCGTCGTGGTACTGGGCGAAGACGTCGGGAAGAACGGCGGCGTCTTCCGCGCGACCGAGGCGTTGTACGAGGAGTTCGGCGGTGATCGCGTCGTCGACACGCCGCTCGCGGAGTCCGGCGTCGTCGGCACGGCGATCGGGCTGGCGCTGTCCGGGATGCGGCCGGTTGCGGAGATGCAGTTCATGGGCTTTTCCTACCCCGCGTTCGATCAACTCGTCAGTCACGCCGCCCGGATGCGGATTCGGAGCCACGGCCAGTACTCGGTCCCGATGGTTGTCCGGGCACCGTACGGCGGTGGCATCCGGGCCCCCGAACACCACTCGGAGTCCAAGGAGGCCTTCTTCGTTCACGAGCCAGGGCTGAAGGTCGTCTCCCCGAGTACGCCGTCCGACGCGAAGGGACTGCTCATCGCGTCCGTCCGGGACCCGGACCCGGTCGTCTTCCTCGAGCCCAAACTGCTCTACCGTGCGTTCCGCGAGGACGTTCCGACGGGCAGGTACGAGGTGCCGCTGAGCGACGCCGCGATCAGGCGGACGGGAAGCGACGTCACGGTGTACACGTGGGGGGCGATGACCCGTCCGACGCTCATCGCCGCGGACAACGTCGCCGAGGAACACGGGGTCGACGTCGAAGTCGTCGATCTCCGCACGCTGTCCCCGCTGGACGTCGAGACGATCGTCGACTCGTTCACGAAGACCGGTCGGGCCGCGATCGTCCACGAAGCGCCGAAAACCGGCGGCGTCGGCGCGGAAGTGGCGACGACCATCCAGGAGCACGCGCTCTGCTATCAGGAGGCCCCGATCGAGCGCATCACCGGGTTCGACGCGCCGATGCCGTTGCACGCGCTCGAGGACTACTATCTCCCGCAGGCCGTCCGTATCCAGGACGGGATACTCGAGACCGTCGCCTTTTGACGGCGGGACGCGGGCGGTTCGACCGCTGGCCCGCGGTCGCCGGCGGCGACGGCCGGAGTCGCCCATTCACCAACGATTAAGACGGTCGTCACGAATGCGTACTGTATGCAACTCGGGACCGGACTGTTTACGGCCCAGCGGCGGCCGGACGACGATCGCGAGGCGAGCGAACTGTACGACGAACTGCTGGCGCTGACTCGCGAGATCGAGGCCGCCGGACTCGACAGCGCGTGGGTCTCCGAACACCACTTTGCGGCCGACGACTACCTCTCGGGAACGATGCCGGTGCTCGGTGCGATGGCCGCCGAAACCGAGGCCCTCGAGATCGGCAGTTGCGTCGCGCTCGGCCCGCTGTACGATCCGATCCGGCTCGCGGAAGACGCCGCAACCGTCGATCTGCTCGCCGCCGGCCGGCTGACGCTCGGGCTCGCGATCGGATCGAACCCGCGCGAGTTCGACGCGTTCGGCGTCCCGCGGGACCAGCGGGCCGATCGACTCGCCGACCTCGTGCCGTTCCTCCGGGCCGCCTGGAGCGAGGGCGAACTCGGCTACGAATCCGACTTCCACGACGTTCCGGACGACGTCTCGATCACGCCGAAACCGGACGACGGAGACGTTCCGATCATGCTCGGCGGCGCGGCCAAACCGGCCGTCCGGCGGGCGGCCCGGACCGCGGACGCGTGGTGTGCGCCCTCCTCGCTCTCGGTCGAGGGGGTGCGAATGCGCGTCGAGGACATTCGACGAGTCCGCGACGCGGAGGGTCTCGACGACGACTTCACCATCTACGTCCTCCAGCACGGGTGGGTCGGCGACTCCCGCGAGGACGCCTGGACGACGATGCGCGAGGGCTACTTCTACATTCAGCGGCGCTACGAGGAACTCTTCTCCGGCGATCCCGTCGACGAACTCGACGACGAGCGAAAACGGGACCTGAAGGAGCAGGCTATCTACGGGACCCCGTCGCAGGTCGTCGACGAACTCGAGACCTACCGGGACGCGCTCGGCGACGACGTGCACGTCATCCTCCGGACCTACCATCCCGGCGTCGGAACCGAGGCGATGATCGACTGCATCCACCGCCTCGGCGACGAGGTGGCTCCCAAACTCCGGTAACGCCCGGTTCCGGCCCACGGCTCTCGATCGGCACGGCGCCGTCGCGGACGCGCTGGTTCTGCTGGTCTCACGATCGGCGACGGCGTCTCCGCGGGTGCCGTCAGTGATCGATGACGGTTATCTCCTCGACGGGCCACTGACTCAGGATCTCGACGCCGTTCTCGCGGACGACGACCATCTCCTCGACGCGAACGCCCTGCCGATCGGCGGGCTCTTGCGTCTCGACGGCCATCGTCATCCCCTCCTCGATCTCGATCGGGTGGTCGGGCGAGAGGCCGCGCCAGATCAGCGGCACCTCGTAGAGCTGGAGTCCGAGGCCGTGGGCCCAGTGGTTGGTCGTCAGCTGCCAGTGCTCGTCGGCGTCGTAGTAGTCGGCGTGCTCGCCCTCCATGTCGGGGAAGCCCCGGGCGATTTCGTCGGTGGTCGCGCCGGGTTCGATACGCTCGAGCACGTCGTAGAGATTGTCCCGGGCGGCTTCGTAGGCTTCTTTCTGGGCTTCGGTCGGTTCGCCCATCGAGAAGGTTCGGTAGTAGCACGATCGGTAGCCGAGGTAGCCGATATTGTAAAAATCGGCGTAGACGAGATCGCCCGGCCGGATCATCCGATCGGTGGTATTTGCCTGGTGTTTCGGCCACGTGTTCGGGCCGGAGGTGAGGTAGCCGCCGCCGACGAACGCGCCGTGGCGCCAGAGTTCGTTCACGGCCTCGCCCCACACCTCGGTCTCGCGCATGCCCGGCTTCGCCTCCTCGGTGATCCGTTGGAAGCCGGCCTCGCAGATCGCAGCGACCATCCGCAGACACTCGATCTCGTCCCGGGTCTTTACCTTCCGGGCGTCCTCCATGATCGTCGTGCAGGTGTCGACGTCGGTCTCGAGTCCCTGCTCCTCGAGCGCCGCAAGCAGGCCCCGATTGCCGACGTCGACGCCGAGCGTCTCGTCGGCGACGCCGTACTCCGCCATCGCCTCGGCGACGCCCTCGGCCATCGTCGTTCGGAGGAACTGACGGGCGGAGTCGCGGCCGGACGCGCGCGGAACGTTCCCGAGACCGGGACAGGCGTACCGGACGTCGTGCAGCCAGGGGCAGTTGAACCGCTGGTTGCTCGCGTGATCGGCGGTGTCCCAGTGGACGACGTCGCCGTTCTCCGTCAGCAGGGTGTAGTGGTCCGCGCCGCTGCCGCCGGTCATCGCCAACCCCGTCACGTAGCGGATGTTCGGGTCCGCTAGCAGTAGCATCGCCCCGAGATCCGTCTCCTGAAGCCGTTCGAGCGCCCGGTCCTTGCGTTCCTCCCGGAGCCGTCGGGTGTCGATTCGTTCCTCCCAGTCGACGGCCTGCGTGCCGCGGGTTCCCTCCATGAAACGCCGCTCGTAGCCGGTCATGTACGATCGTATCAACTGAGCCGAACCACATAAATCGTGGCGCTTCTCGCGATCGAACGGTGACCCTCGCGGCGTTCGAGCGCGTTCCCTGGGTCGTCCCGGCCCGCACGGAGCCGATCAGACCGGGTCGAGCCCCTGCTCCTCCCGCAGCACGTTAATGTACTTCCGGAAGCCGGACTCGAGATCGTGCTCGGGGTCGTAGCCGAGATCTTCCTGGGCCGCCGTCATGTCGAGGTTCTGCGTCCAGGGGAGTTCGCCGTCGTCCGAGACGTCGATGTCGGCGTCGGGCACGATCGATTCGACGGTTTCGGCGGCCTCGCGAACCGTCGCGAGCACCCCGCGGACGTTGTAGACGCGCTGGCTCAGTTCGCCTTCTGGCGTAAACGCCGCCTTCCGGAACGCCTGGGCGATGTCCTCGACGTGTTGCCAGTCGATCGCCTGATCGCCGTACTCGACGCTGTACGGGTGGCCGAGCGCGGGCTTTTCGATGATGTTCGCCAGGAAGGCCGAGCCGCCGGTCTCGCGGTAGGGGCCGTAGGCGACGGTCGGCCGGAGCGCGACGTGGTCGAGCCCGTAGTCCTCGTGGTAGACCCGCGCCTGGTGCTCGTTGTACTCCTTGGTCGCGCCGTAGAGCGTGTCGGGGTAGAGGAGTTCCGTCTCGTCGATCCACTCGGCGTCGTAGTTCCCCGGTGGGGCGTACGCCGCCGCCGACGAGGCCCAGGCGACGCGCTCGACCTGGTCGTCGAGCGTTCGTGCCGCCTCGAAGACGTTGTTCGTCCCCATGACGTTCACGTCGGCCGCGGCGCGGGGGTTCTCGCGTGCGGTCGTCGTCAACAGCGCGGCCAGGTGGACGATGTGGGTCGTGCCCGTCTCCTTGACTGCCCGGATCACGTCGGTCGGCTCCGAGACGTCGCCGCGTCGCACCGTCACGTCGTCGGCCGCGCCGAGTTTCTCGAGGATCTCCGTGTCCGTCGAGAGGTCGTACGCCACGACGTCGTGGCCGTGTTCGAGCAGGTCCTGTACCACGTAGGAACCGATGAATCCGGTTCCGCCCGTCACCAGTACGGTCGTATCGGTGTCGTTCATGTCTGGATGATAGTTCGATGGGTCACGTATAGGTTGGTGTTCGTTCGCACGGCGATGGTCGGGGCCGCATCACTCGTGGAGCCCCCCGACCGACTCGTAGAACGAGGACGCCAGCGTGTCGGCCATGTCCGCCTCGCGATCGATCCGGACGTCGAGGACGTGGGGGACGTCGGCCGCTTTCCCGTCCTCGAGCGCCCCGACGAGGTCGCCGGGAGCGGTCACGCGCCGACCGACTGCTCCGAACGCCTCGGCGACGTTCACGAAGTCCGTGTCGTGGAACTCGACGCCCGCGATGTCGCCGTCCTCGCCCTGCATCTGGCGAACCATGCCGAGGCTGGTATCGTTCAGGACGACGAACGTCGGGGCGACGCCGTACTCGACGGCCGTCTCGACGCTGTTCATCGTCATCGAGAAGCCGCCGTCGCCGGCGACGGCGATCACGTCCTTGCCGGTCGTCAGCGCCGCCGACACTGCGGCCGGGTTCGCCCACCCCATCCCGCCGACGCCGCCGCTCCCGAAGTAAGTGCGGACCGCCGGCGTCTGGAGGTAGTACAGCAGCCAGAACCGGTTGTTTCCGGAATCGGCCGTGACGATCGTCTCCTCGTCGACGACCGACTCGATCGCTTTGACCGCGCGCTGTGGTTTGATCGGCGAGGAATCGTCCTCGCACTCGGGCGCGGTGAACCACTCCCGCGCCTCGGCGGCCCGATCGATCGCCCACTCGTTGGCCCCGCCGCCGGCCTCGGCGAGTGCGGCCAGGCTCTCTTTCGCGTCGCCGATGAGGCCCACGTCCGCGGGGTAGACCCAGCCGGCGTTTCGCGTGTCGACGTCCGCGTGAACGATCGTCTGCTCGTCGGGTCGGATAAATTCGGGCGCTTGCCAGTTGGTGTCCATCGGGTTCAGCCGGCAGCCGACGACGAGCAACGCGTCCGCCTCGCTGACGACCTGGTTCGCACCCTCGTGGCCGAACGAGCCCATGACGCCCACGGCCCGCTCGTCCGTCTCCGGGTAGGTCGACTTGCCGAGATACGATGTCGCGACGGCGCAGTCGTAGGCGTCGGCGACCGCCGCGAGTTCGTCGTAGGCCTGTGCGGCGTGAACGCCGTTGCCCGCGACGATCACCGGCCGATCGGCCGTCTCGAGCGCCTCGGCGGCCGCGACGGTGTCCCGGGCGGTCGGCGCGGCGTCCCAGGTCCGGGTCTGGGCGCGTGCGTCCCAGGCGGGTGGCGTCCGATCGGTCGGGACGTCGCCCGTGATCGCGTCGCCGTCGAGGATCACCGCCGTGGGGCCCGGCCGGCCGGCGACGGCGTGTTTGAACGCCAACTGCGTCGATCGCACCGTCTCGACGGGCGTGCGCGGGAACCACCACTCCTTGCTCACGCCGTCGAGGATGTTCGGCAGGCTGAACCCGCCGTAGTCGCCCCGGGCTTGCTGGTACGGTGCGAGCGTCGAGTACTCGCCGCGTTCGGAGGCTTCCGTGAGCACGACCATCGGCGACGACGACAGCCGCGCCTCCATCTGGCCGATCAGTCCCAGACTCCCGATCCACGGTCCCTGTCCGGCGAGGACGCCCGGATCGCCGGTCAACCGACCGTACGTCTCGGCCATCACGCTCGCCTCGCGTTCGTCGCGGGGCCGGACGAGGTCCACGTCCGAGTCCGGGAGGTGTTCGAACAGTTCGATCACCCGGCCGCCCGGGTAGCCGAAGACGTACTCGACGCCGAGGTCCTCGAGGGTCTCGACGAGTACGCTAGCCGTGGTCGTCATTCCTCGGGCGCGACGTGGACGGTTTCTTCGACGACCATCAGCGGACCGGCACCGAGGTCGACGAACTCGGCCGCGTCGGTCCGGACCTCCCGTCCGACGTCGGCGTGTGCTCCCCGCCATCGGTCGACGAACTCCTCGTGGCTGTACTCGTCTCGCCGGACGAGACGCTCGACCAGTTGTATCATGCAACGTCACTGTTGTCCGCCGGCGACTTTGTTCTATCGGTGGGTCGTGTTCGCGTCGTCCGCGGTGACCGCTACCGAGTGGCAACTATTATGCTCGCCGCCGATCGTTTCGGGCGTATGACCGAACCGGCCGCAGAATCCGAGATGCCCCCGATGCGCGTCGACCACGTCGGCATCGCCGTCGAATCGATCGAGGACGCCGAGGCGCTGCTGTTCGTCCTCGGTTGCGAGAAGATCCACGAGGAATCGAGCGAGTACGGCGAGTTCACGTGGGCGACGTACGTCCTCGGAGACGCCTCCCGAATCGAACTGATCGCTCCTGACGACGGGTCGGAGTCGTTCCTGACCGAGTTTCTCGACCGCAACGGGCCTGGCCTCCACCACGTCACGCTCGAGGTCGCCGACCTCGCAACGGCGATCGACGTGCTAGAGGCCCACGAAGTGCGGGTCGTCGACTACGCCGAGTTCGACCACTGGAGCGAGGCGTTCGTTCCGCCGAGCAATCCGACCGGGGCGTTGCTCCAGTTGATGGAGTACGGCGAGGGGTACGCGGCGCATCGCGCGGCCGGGGAACGGCTGTTCGTGGACGGCGATCCGCTCTGATCCCTCGACGAGGGTCTCCGGGAATCGACAGCGACCTCATGATTTATACTTGATTGTGAGGCGAATACCCCCGACCCACCGTGGTCGGGGATGAAGCCGACAACTCGTGGTACAAACCATTAAGTGAACACATCGGTAATCAAGGGACAGCGATGGAATACAGTCACCGCTACCAAGCATACCCGACACAAGAGGTAGCGGAGCGACTGGAACACCATCTCGACGTTCATCGCCAACTCTACAACCACGTCAGCTGGGACTACGAACAAGCCCTGGAAGACGACAAGCCAAGTGAGTACGACCAGAACAACAAACTCCCCGAGTGGAAACGGCGGTGGCCGGTGTTCGGTGAACTGCACTCGAAGGCCGCACAAGCCACCGTTGCGCGTTTCCATCGGAACCTCTCGAACCTTCGTAAGAAGAAAGAGAACGGACACACTGTTGGTCAGCTCAAGCGGCAAGCACCCGCTGATTATCGAAGCGTGACGTACAATCAGTCTGGTTTCGACCTCGATGAAAAGAGGGGCCACGACAAGTATGCGTACGTCCGCTTCAGCAAAATCGGCTGGGTCAAAATTCGGTACTCACGCCCAATCCCTGACCACGCCACCATCAAAGAGATTACGTTCAAAAAGGAGACGACCGGCGAGTGGTTCGTCTCCTTCGGTTTGGAAACGGATGATGCCACCCTTCCTGAGAAACCCGATGTGGACTCGCTCAATACGAGCAACAGCGTTGGGATCGACCTCGGTATCCTCAACTACATCCACACCAGCGATGGCAAGACTGTGGATTGGCTCGACCTTGAGGATGAATACGAGCGACTCCGCCGCGAGCAACGGAAGTTATCACGGAAAGAACACGGATCAAACAACTACGAGAAACAACGTCGAGAAGTGACGAAGGTCAAGCGCCGCATCCAGAGGAAAGTGCTGGGCTACCAGCATAAGATAACGACGTGGCTCGTCCGCGAGTACGACGCAGTGTTCGTGGAAGACCTGAACGTCCAGAGTATGCTTCAGGGCGATGGGAACGCCCGTAACAAGCAGGATGCGGCGTGGCGACAGTTCATCCAACTTCTCGAATACAAAGCCGACCTGTACAGCTGTCACGTCGTGCAGGTAGAAGCGCGAGGTACTACCAAAGAGTGCGCGGCATGTGGCGCGGAGACGCCGAAACCTATCTGGATCAGAGAACACTCCTACCCCTCGTGTGGGTTCGAGACGGATAGGGACGCGAACGCGGCGATGAACATCCTCAAACGTGGTTTTGCTGAACTAGGGCTGGGATGGCCCGAAGACACGCCTGTGGAGACTGTGACCGCTGCGGACACGACTCGGTTTGAGTCTGTGTCTGCAAGTCACGTCATTGAAACAGGAAGCCTGCCCCCGTGAGAGCAGGATTCCCCGCGCCACTGTGCGCGGGGTAACATTCAATGTAGCGTGCGCAAAACGTTCCTCGTGATGTACAAGCACGTAGCCCTACTGGTTCGACAGGACGGGATGAGCCACGAGGAGTTCGTCGACTACTGGCAGACCAATCACACGCCGATCGCGCGGGACATCGAGGGCGTCGTCCGGTACCAGCAGGTGCTCCCGACGGAGCCGGACCACGCCGAGTTCGACGGGCTTGCGGAACTGTACTTCGAGGACCTCGAGGACCTGCATGCCGCGCTCGGAAGCCCTGGATCCCGGGATTACGATCCCACGAAGGAGGTCGCCGCGAAGGCCCGCGAGGACGTCGACAACTTCCTCGCGGTCGAGGACCGACCGCGGTTCATCGGGGAGGAGATCGTCCAGAAGGACGAGGTCGACGGCGATACCGACGGGCTGTACAAGCACTCGGCGTTTCTCGTCCGCCAGGAGGGGATGACACACGAGGAGTTCGTCGACTACTGGCAGACCAACCACACCCCGATCGCGCGGGAGATCGAGGGGGTCGTGAAGTACAACACGGTCATTCCGACCGATCCCGAGAACGCGGAGTTCGACGGCGTCGCCGAACTCTACTTCGAGGATCTCGAGAAACTCTACGACGCGCTCGGGAGCGAGGGATCCCGGGACTACGATCCCGACCGCGGCAAGGCGAAGGAGGCCCGCGAGGACGTCGACAACTTCCTCGCGATCGACGATCGGCCCCGGTTCATCGGTCGGGAGCGCCTGGTCAACGCCGAGGCCGAGCGCTGATCGACATGCCGGACGCCGATCTCGACTTCGATCGCCAGGTTCGCGACGCCTTCCCCGAACTCGAGCACATCGGGAGCGAGGACCTCCGCGACCGCGTCGTCGAGGCGTGGGTGCTCGGTCTGGAGCGTGGCGGGTGGCGAGACGTCGCGGACGTGCCCTACGCCTGGAACATCCAGGAGGTCACGAACGTCGACCACGTTCGCGGCGTCACCCGCATCGCGCTCGAGGCGGCCGAGGAACAGCGATCGTTCCACGGCGCGGCCCCCGACACCGACACGATCGTCGCCGCGTGTCTCCTGCACGACGTCGGCAAGTGCTACGAGTACCCCGACCACGTCGACGACGACCTGCTCGACGACCCCGACCCGCGGTACGTCAGCGAGGAGATCCCCCACTCCATCTCCGGCTACGCGCTCGCCCACGAGGTCGGCTGTCCGATCGCCGTCCAGCGGGCGATCCCGCACTTCCTCGGCGAAGTGCCGACGCGGACGCTCGAGGCCGAACTCGTCAAGAGCGCCAACTCGGCGTCCTCGAACGCGATCACGCAGGCGACGATGGGAATCACGTTACAGGAGTGGGTCGAGAAGTACTCCCAGACCTCCTGAGCGGTCTGGCATCGGCCCACTCGCGTCTCCGACCCGTTCCAACAGTTCGAACGAATACGCTTCTCGTTCGAATAGCGGGAACAAGGTTTTTGTCATCCCGGGACGAGGGACGGAGCATGACACGGGACTCGGCACACAGACCGGTCGAAACCGTCGACACCGCGTTCGACATCATCGAGTTGCTCAAACGGACCGACGCCGGCGGGATCACCGCGATCGCCGACGAACTGGGGCTGGCGAAGAGTACCGTCCACCGGCACGTGAAGACGCTCGAATCCCGCGGGTTGCTCGTCCAGGAGGGCGACACGTACCGCATCAGCACCTGGTTCCTCGACTACGGCGTTCACGTCCGCAACGAGCACACGCTGTTCCCGGTCGTCAGGCCGAAAGTGGACGAACTGGCGGCGGAGACGGACGAGAAGGTCTGGGCCGTGATCGAGGAACACGGCATGGGCGTCCACATCTACGGGGCGGAGGGCCGTCACTCGGTCAAGACCCACGCCCGGATCGGCCAGCGGACGCCCCTCCACCAGTTCGCCGCGGGCAAGGCCATCCTGG
Organism: Halosolutus sp. YCN4; assembly: GCF_059736495.1. NCBI lineage: Archaea > Methanobacteriati > Methanobacteriota > Halobacteria > Halobacteriales > Natrialbaceae > Halosolutus > Halosolutus sp. YCN4. Next base: position 726,062 of record NZ_JCASSM010000002.1, read on the forward strand.
CACACCTCCCCGAGGACCGGATCGACGACGTCCTCGACCAGTACGGCCTCGCCGCCCAGACCGATCGGACGATCACCGATCGGGACGAGCTGCGCGAGACGCTCGCGACGGTGCGCGATCGGGGATACGCCTTCAACCGGGAGGAGTCGGTCGTCGGCGTGCACGCGGTCGGCGCGCCGATCAGGGACCAGTCGGGGGTCGCCGTCGGCGCGATCAGCGTCGCCGGACCGGCCAACCGACTGCGCGGCGACCTGTTGACCGACGAACTGCCCGACCTCCTGCTCGGCGCGACCAACGAGGTCGAGATCAATCTCGCCCACTCCTGACCCCTCGTCTGCTGCTCCTGACACCCTTCGCCTTCGATTCCCGATCCGTCGGTTCGAGTGCTGTTCGAGTAATTCGAACGATCGTCGCGGGCCATTCGCGACCGGCGTGTCGCGCGTTCGTTCCGATCGCTCCCGAATCCCGTTCCACACCGCCGTTTTCGCCCGTCCGTCGGGGTTCTCAACTGGTCCAGTTCTGGCTGACAGGCGCGTTCACAGCCGCGCGGAGTGATGGATTCGAGCCGTCTCTGTTACAACTGTATGTTCGTAATGTATTGGCCTACGAGCGATCGACCTCGTTCGAATAGTTCGAACGACATCGGCGGTCCGCCGTCCCGTCGTCGAACGGACGGGCGCCGGCCCGTTACAGGTCGAGGAACTCCGTGGCGTTCTCCCAGAGGATCTTGCGCTGGGTCTCCTCGTCGAAGTCGAGTTCGGCGAACTGCTCGAGCCACGGCTCCGGTTCGAGCATCGGGTAGTCGGTGCCGAACATGACCTTGTCCGAGAGGAGCGATTTCGCGTAGTGGAGTACCTGGTCGTCGATGTACCGGGGCATCCAGCCCGAGAGGTCCATGTAGACGTTGCCCTTCTGCTGGCAGATCGCGAGTTGCTCTTTCTCCCAGGGGTAGGCCGGATGCGCGATCAGGATCTGCAGGTCGGGGTGGTCGGCGGCGACGTCGTCGATCAGCATCGGATTCCCGTACTTGATCTTCAGCCCGCGGCCGCCCGGCGAGCAGGCCCCGAGCGTCGAGTTTCCGCCGTGGAACACGACCGGGACGCCGAGGTCCTCGATCGTCGCCCACAGGTCCTCGTGTGCGGGGTCGGACGGATCGAACCCCTGGGCGATCTGCTGGAACTTGAATCCGGAGAGGTCGAGGTCCTCGACGCACCGGATCGCTTCCTCGACGCAGTCGTCCTTGAGCGGATCGACCGAGCCGAAGCCCACGAAGAAGTCGTCGTACTCGTCGCGCACCTCGGCGACGTAATCGTTCGGCACCGGGGGATTCCCCGTGTTGGTCTCCGCGTCCCAGCCGAGCAGAACGGCCCGATCGACGCCGGCCTCGCGGTACTCCGCGATCATGTTGTCGTAGGTGTCCGTCTCGAGGTCGGCGCCGAACCGATCGGCCGCGTCCTGCATCATCTCGCCGCCGGCGTCGTGGAGGAACTCGCTAGTTGGCTGATGTGCGTGCGTGTCGATCGCCCGCGGCTCGTCGAGAACGTCAGGCAAACTCATACCGTACGCGAGGTCGCGGTACTATATGTATTTTTTCTCACCAACGGGATCGGATGCCGCCCGCGGGGATCAGTCGGTCGATTCCGATCGGCGGTCGAGCAGTCGTTCGATCTCCGCCTCGTCGAGCACGTCGACCAGTGTGGCGTCGTCGCGCCGGTAGGCCTCCCACTGGTCGTCGGTCAACGCGTCTTCCAGTTCCTCGTCGTCGACTGCGGCTTCCAGCGCGTCGTCGAGGTCGTCCGGGTCGTAGCCGGGGATCGGCATAGTCGGTGCTACGTCGTTCACCTTCTTATACGTCACAGGGGGCACGGGGGTGGTGCAGCCGTCTCCGACTGCGGTCGCGTCCCGCCGGTCGGTACCGATCTCGATCGCCAGATCGGCTCCTCGAACCGGGCTGATGTCAGGAAGATAATATTGACACGTGAAACACACGTAAAAACCGCAATCCCTAGAATATCATCCCTCAGAAGGCCGTATGAGATACTCATGACGGCTTCAAGAGTCGATAGTGGCCACCCACTGGTCGATTCTGATCGATACTGGAACTGACAGCGTAACTGGTAGATCGTATTCGAACGAATCAGTCGCCGCTCATATTCGAGAACCTATCAGATTTAGACACATCCGTCGCGACGTGTCGTATCCCGTTGGGAGGAGGACGTCTGGGATCGGCCGATCGACAGATCGAGACGCAACCCGGAACGTCGCGTCGCCGTCACTCGCCGGTGAATTCCGGCTCGCGGCCCTCGAGGAACGCCTCGATCCCCTCGTCTTTGTCCGCGGTCGCGAACAGTTGGACGAACAGTTCGGCCTCGTACTCGAGGCCCTCCTCGAGTCCCATCCGGGACCCGGCTTTGACGGCGTTCTTGGCGAACTCGAGCGCGATCGGGCTCTTTTCGGCCATCGAACTCGCGAGGTCGTAGACGCCGTCGTCGAGGTCTGCTTCGTCGTAGACCGCGTCGACGAGGCCGATTTCCTTTGACTCCGTGGCGTCGATCAGTTCGCCGGAGAGGATCAGCCGCATCGCCTGTCCCTCGCCGACGAGTCGGGTGAGCCGCTGGGTGCCGCCGCCGCCGGGGATCAGCCCGAGGTTGATCTCGGGCTGGCCGAGTTTCGCGCCGGCTTCGGCGATCCGGACGTCGCAGGCCTGTGCGAGTTCACAGCCGCCGCCCAGCGCGTGGCCGTTGATCCGGGCGATGACCGGAATCGTCGCGTCGTCGACGGTCTCGTAGACCCGCGGCCGCTCGCTGGCCCGGCGCTGTTCGACGGGACCGCGGTCCTGGAACTCGGTCACGTCGGCCCCGGCGACGAACGCGCCCGAGCCCTCGCCGCCGGTGAGCACGAGCACGCGCACGTCGTCGTCCGCGTCGGCGGCGTTCACGGCGTCTTTCAGTTCGGTCCGGACCTGGCCGTTGAGTGCGTTCCGGGCGTCCGGGCGCTCGATCGCGATCGTCGCGACCCGATCGGCGTGCTCACCGACCGCGACGCCGAGCGTGTCGTACTCGTCTTCGAGCTTACTCATCGGCACCACCCCAGTCGCCGCTCGTACCGACGCGCTCGCCGTCCTCCCAGACGTAGAACCCCTCGCCGGTCTTCTTGCCCAGTTTGCCCGCGCGAACCTTGCGCCGGAGCACCTGCGGCGGCCTGAACCGCTCGCCCAGTTCCTCGCGGAGGTGTTCGGCGATGTGTAGCCGCACGTCCAGTCCGACGTGATCCGTGAGTTCGATCGGTCCCATCGGGTGGCCGTAGCCGAGCGACATCGCCTCGTCGATGTCGGCCGGGCTGGCGACGCCTTCCTCGACCATCCGGATCGCCTCGAGACCCGTCGCGAGGCCGAGTCGCGAGGTGGCGAAGCCGGCGCTGTCGCGGACGACGACGTCCTCCTTCTCGATCTCCCGGACGTAGTCGATCGCGAACGCTTCGGTGCGATCGTCGGTCTGCTCGGCGATCACGACCTCGACGAGATCCATCACGTGCGGCGGGTTGAAGAAGTGGAGGCCGACCGCGCGCCCGGGCCGATCGAGCGCGCTGGCCATCTCCGTCACGGACAGCGAGGAGGTGTTCGAGGCGATCACCGTCTCCTCGCCCGTTGCGTCCTCGACGTCCGCGAAGACCTCCTTCTTCAGGTCCATGTCTTCGGGCACCGCCTCGATCACGAGGTCGGCGTCGACGACCGCGTCCGCGAGGTCGGTCGTCCCCGCGATCCGATCGAGGGTCGCCTGCATTTCGTTTTCGGTTACCTTGTCCCGATCGACGCCGCCCTGCAGATTTTCGCGGATGCCGTCGAGGCCGTCCTCGACGAACTCCGCCTCGATGTCCCGCAGGACGACCTCGTGGCCCGCCATCGCGGACACCTGGGCGATTCCGTGTCCCATGCTCCCGGCGCCGAGAACTGCGATCTGCATGTGCGAATGCTCTCCGGTCCGTCTCAAAAACGTTCCCATTCCGATACTCGCCTCGGCGTGCTACAGGAGCTGATCGGCGATGATGTTCTTCTGGATCTCGCTCGTGCCCTCGTATATCTTCGTGATGCGGGCGTCGCGGTAGTAGCGTTCGGCCGGGTAGTCCGTCACGTATCCGGAGCCACCGTGGACCTGGATCGCCTCGTCGGCGACGTCGACCGCGTGCTCGCTGGCGAACAGCTTCGCCATGCTCGAGAACCGGGCGGCGACCTCCTGATTGCCCGCTTCGACCTGGGTCGCGGCCCGGTAGGTCAGCGATCGAGCGGCCTCGACGTTGGTCGCCATCTCCGCGAGTTTGTGCTGGATCGCCTGGAACTCGGCGATCGGCTGGTCGAACTGCTCGCGCTCCTGTGCGTACGCGAGCGCGGCGTCGAGCGCGCCCTGTGCGGCGCCGACGGCCTGGGCGGCGACGCTCGTTCGCCCGGAGGCGAAGAACGCCATCAGCTGGTAGAAGCCCTGGTCGACCTCGCCGATGACGTTCTCCGCGGGGACGCGAACGTCGTCGATGACGACCTCGGCGAGGTCGGAGGCGCGGATGCCGAGTTTGTTGTCGATCTTCTCGGTCGTAACGCCGTCGGCGTCCATCGGGACGAGGAACGCGGTGATGCCGCGGTGGCCCTCACCGGGGCTGGTCTTGGCCATCAGGACGCCGACGTCGGCGACCGTCCCGTTGGTGATCCACATCTTCGAGCCGTTGAGAACGTACTCGTCGCCGTCTCGTTCTGCGCGCGTCTCCATCCCGGCGACGTTCGATCCGTGGGCGGGTTCGGAAATCATCGAACAGGAGGCCGACTCGCCGGCGGCGATCTTCGGGAGCCACTCGTCTTTCATCCACTCGTCGCCGAACTCGACGATCATGTCCGTCCCGAAGCCGGCGGAGCCCACTGCGGAGCCGATTCCCGGGTCCGCACGCCAGAGTTCCTCGGTGACGATCGTCGAGGCGAGTTTGTCCATCCCGGCCCCGCCGTACTCGATCGGGATGTTCGGCGCGACGAAGTCGTACTCGGCCGCCTTCTTCCGGAGGGCTTCGGGATACGTTCCCTCCCGGTCGTGTTCTTCCGCGACCGGCACGATCTCGTTCTCGCCGAACTCGCGCACGGCGTCGCGGATCGCCCGGTGCTCGTCTGACAGTCGAAAAGCCATACGCGACGATCGATCGGCAGTTACAAAATAGCTTCGGTATTTCCAAACGTTGTAAACATCTGGCAGATATAGAAGCTCTACTGTTAGTGTTCTAAGTCAATATCTGAATGATGTAATTCCGGCGTGCGGTGCGCCGCGTCGGAACGCGATCGGCGGACGACCCGCTCGAGTTCCCTCGCCGGCGACGGACCGCAATCTCTATACTCCCAATTCCGTACTACTAGCGTATGTTGGATTTCGTTCGACTCGAAGCCGATCTCGACCAGGAGGAGCGGTTGATCCGGGATACGGCCCGCGAGTTCGTCGCGGAACGCGTCAAACCCGACATCGGCGACCACTTCGAGGCCGGCACGTTCCCGAAAGAGCTCATCCCGAAGATGGGCGAACTCGGGTTCTACGCGCCCAACCTCGAGGGCTACGGCTCGCCGAACGTCTCGGAGACGGCCTACGGACTCCTGATGCAGGAACTCGAGGCGGGCGACTCGGGGCTGCGATCGATGGCCTCCGTGCAGGGTGCGCTCGTGATGTATCCGATCCACGCCTACGGGAGCGAGGCCCAGAAGGAGGAGTGGCTGCCGGCGATGGGCGAGGGCGAGGCGATCGGGTGCTTCGGCCTCACGGAGCCGGAACACGGCTCGAACCCGTCGGCGATGGAGACGCACGCGGAGGCCGACGGCGACGGCTACGTGCTCAACGGCTCGAAGACGTGGATCACGAACGCGCCGATCGCCGACGTCGCGATCGTCTGGGCGCGCGATCGCTCGGCCGAGGACGAACCGGTCCGGGGCTTCCTGGTCGAGACCGATCGGGACGGCGTCACGACGAACAAGATCACCGAGAAACTCTCCCTGCGGGCGTCGATCACTGGCGAGATCGGGCTGAACGACGTGTACGTCCCCGACGAGAACGTCCTGCCGGGCGTCACGGGCATGAAGGGGCCGCTCTCCTGTCTCACGCAGGCCCGCTACGGCATCGCGTGGGGTGCCGTCGGCGCCGCGCGAGACGCCTTCGAGGAGGCCCGCCAGTACGCCCAGGATCGCGAGCAGTTCGGCGGCCCGATCGGGCGGTTCCAGCTGCAACAGGAGAAACTCGCGGAGATGGCGACCCAGATCACGCTGGCCCAGTTGCTGGCCTACCGGCTCGCGGAACTCAAAGAACGGGGCGACATGCGGCCACAGCACGTCTCGATGGCCAAGCGCAACAACGTCCGGATGGCGCGCGACCAGACGCGAGTCGCCCGCGAGATGCTCGGCGGGAACGGGATCACGACGGACTACTCGCCGATGCGCCACATGGCGAACATGGAGACGGTCTACACCTACGAGGGGACCCACGACATCCACACGCTGATCCTCGGCGAGGACCTGACCGGGTTCCAGGCCTACCAGTAGCGACCGGTCCCGGGATCGCCCGTTCCAGGTTCCACCCGTCCGTCGGCTTCCGGTGTTTCACACAGCGGAACGATCGCCGTGTCACGTCTCCGTCGAGGACGCGCATTCCGCGCGTTCCGCATTTCACACCGCTCGCGCGTTCCGCATCTCACGCCGCTCGTTTCACTCTCCGGAACATTGATTGCGATACCCGACGACGTCACGCTATGACCTCGGACCGGAATTCGGCGGGCGGAACGGGCGTCGCGACGACGCGGAAGACGTTCGCGATCCTCGAGACGCTCAAAGCGGAGGCGGGGCTCTCGATCGCCGAGATCACGCGGCGGACGGACCTGTCAAAGAGTACCGTCTACCGGCACCTGCGGACGCTCGTCGACATGGGGTACGTGATCGAGCGCGACGACGACTACTACATCGGGCTTCGACTGCTCGAGATCGGCGAGCAGACGCGAAACCGCGAGGCGGGATACACGGCCGCGAAACGGGCGGTGTTCGAACTCGGGCAGGAACTCGACGAGCGGGCGCTGTTCCTCGTCGAGGAAGGGCTCGAAGGGGTCTACCTCCACCGGTACGGGAGCCGTTCGGAGTCGATGATCGGAAAGCGCCGTCCGCTTCACTCGCTGGCCTCGGGCAAGGTCGTTCTCGCGGAGTGGGACGACGAGAAGATCGATCGCCTCGTCGCGGAGACGGGCCTCGAGCGCCACACGTCGCGGACCATCACGGACCCCGACGCACTCGCCGCCGAACTCGATCGGATCCGCGACCGGGGGTACGCGGTCAACGACCAGGAGTACATGAACGGCCTGCGCGGGGTCGCCGTCCCGGTCTACACGCCGGACGACGAACTGCTCGGTGCGCTGGGAACGTTCGGCCCGACGAGTCGGTTCAAAGATGAGTACGTGCGTACCGATCTCGTCGATCGACTTCGGGACAAGGCCGGCGAAATCACGGTGACGCTCGCGTACGGCTAGCCGGTTCGCCCCGTCAGACGGGCGCACCGAACCGTACTCCGTTCGGGGGCGATGACCGACCTCTGCAGAGCCTCTCGCGTCCCGCTATGTGAAACGCCGGATCGCCCGCCGTCGGCGGAAGAACCGGCGAGCAGGGATCCAGCGCGGACCGAACCGATCCGAACCGCGATCGACCCGGGCCCTCAGATCTCCGAGACCACGCCGTGGTCGCCCTCGATCGCCTGGGCGTCCTCCTCGAGCAGTGCCACGACGAGGAAGGGCGCGTACTCCTCGAAGTAGTCGACGACGGTCGCGATCCGCGCGGAGTCGATCGCCTCGAGCGAATCGAGCAGCATGAACGGGACCGTCTCGTAGACGTCGTGGACGAGATAGCCGGCGAGTGCGAACACCAGCCCCGTCACCTCCCGTTCGCTCTCGCTCAGGTGGTCGATCGAGTCCTCGTAGGCCGCCCCGTCGTCGGTGCTGCGGACGATCTTCAGGTCGAACGTGGACTTCGAGACCTTGCGACGACCCTCCCGCACCTCGCGGGTCGTCCGATCGATCCAGATCCGATCGAGGTTGTCGTACTCGAGCGTGTCGAGGAGGTTCTCCATGTGCTCGTTGAACGCCTCGACAGCGTCGGCCTCGATCTGGTCGATGCGGGTCCGGAGTTCCGTCAGCGCCTCCCTGACGTCTTCCTGTTCGGCTTCGAGGCGGTCGCGCTCGTCGAGTTGGTCCTCGATCGACGCGATCTCGTCGTCGATCTCGTCGCGCTCGCGCTCTTTGCGCTCGAGTTCGAACTCGAGCTGGTTGACCTCCCGGTGTTGCTCGAGGACGTCGCCGTAGTCCTCGGTTTCGAGGTCGTCGATCGTCGCCTCGAGGTCGTCGATCTCGTCGGTCAACGCCTCGCGCTCGGCCGTCAACTCGTCGATCCGGTCGCGCCGGCGCTCGATCTCGTCGTCGATCGATTCGAGGCGTCGCTCGGCCCGGCGGTACGCCGACCGGTTCTCGTTGATCTCGTCGAGCGTCGATCGCTTCTCGTCGAGTTCGGCGCTGACCTCGGATCGCTCCTCGAGGCGGTCCTGTCGCGCGCTCTGGAGCTGTTCGATGGTGGTTTCGATCTGGTCCCGGGCGACCGACGAGCCGCAGGTCCAGCAGGTGATCGACTCGGAGTCGTCGTCGGGAAGCAACTGGTCGGTGACCGGCCCGCTGTCGGTCGCCTCGCCACCGCCGAGGATCTCGGTGGACTCCTCCAGGAGCTGTTCGTTGAACTGGATGGTGCTCTGGAGCTGCGAGATCTCCTCGCTCAGCTCGGCCTTCTCGTCCTGGAGGACGCCGATCTCGGCCTCGAGCCGATCGAGGTTCGTCTCCTCGCCCGTCGAGAGTTCGTCGAGTCGGTCTTCGACCTCCGCTCGCTCGGTCTCGAGCGCCTCGATGCTCTCGCGTTCCGTCTCGACCCGGTCTCTGGTCCGCTCGAGTTCCGATCGGGTCTCGCGCAACTCGTCGAGTCGCTCCTCGAGTTCCGACTGGTCGGCCCGTCGCTCCTCGACGTCGACGTTCGCGTCCGCTAAGTCCGCCTGCGCCGCCTCGAGTTCGTCCTGGAGCCGATCGATCTCGTCGACCACTCGCGTCCGTTTCGCCTCGAGGTCGGGCAGCCGGGTCTCGAGGTCGTCCAGTTCCGCGAGTCGATCGTCGATGTCCCGTTTGCGCTGCTCGTACTGTTCGATCTCGGTCGTGATCGCCTCCGTGTCGACCGGCCGCATGATCAGTTCCCGGAGATCGTCCCCGCGCGCGACTGCCCGGCGCGCCTCGTTCGACTCGAGCAGGAACGCGAACAGGTCGGCGAGTTCCGGATCGTCGAGGTACGGATCGCCGTCGGTGACGACCGTCCCGCCGGCCCGCTGGAGCGATCGCTGGTACGTCTCGTCGCCGAACGAGAGCGTGGCCTCGCCCTCGTCGGCGTCGGCTTTGAGGCTTACTCGATCGCTGCCGAGCGCTGCCATGATCCCCTGGAGCAGTGACGTCCGGTTCGTCGCGTTCCGCCCCGAGAGAACGGTGACGCCCTGCTGGAACGTGACCTCCGTCTCGTCGATGCCGCCGATGTTGTCGACGGAGAGGGTTGCCTGGTCCGGCATCCGCCGCTGTGCCGAGTCAAAACTGGATTCCATGGAGTCCTCTTTCGGTTCCTCCTAAATATGTATTTCCACTTTCAATGCCGGGGTCGAGTCGCTCACGTGCGATCGCAGCCACAGCCCCGTTCGTCGAGCAGGTCCCTGACCGTGTACTGTTGCTGGCACTCCTGGCAGGTCACCGTGACGGAGACGAGCACGTCGAACTCCCCGATGTCGACGACGTCGTTGCGCTCGAGTTGCGCGATCGTATCCTCCGTCACCACCGCGGTCCGGTTCTGGAGCGCGCCGAGTTTCTCCGTGGCCCGCTCGAGGCGTTCCTCGTCGTCCGGTTCCTTGAGCGACGCGTCGAGACAGTCCGTCAGGTGGTTGTAGACGGTCTGGTGGGAGACGAAATCCGACTCGACGTCCTCGATCGGGACCCCGTCGCGCTCGAGTTCGTTCCGGGTCTGGACCCGCGTCCCGCTGGTGACGTCGTCGTCGGTGAGCAGCCGATACGTGTTCTCGACTTCGCCGTCCTTGAGCGTCACGCCGGCCTCGTCCAGCGCCGCCTCGAGGACGCGCTGGTTCACCCGCGTCGCGAGTTCCCGGGTGCTGTACTGCTCGTCGCCGGTCCCGGTCCAGGACGCGACGAGGTCGTCGTCGAGGCCCGCGAGGTCGTACGCCGCCGCGACTCGGCCGAGTTTGCAGCCGCAGGACTCGTCCGCCGATCGGGATGTGGATGATTCGGTCACTGTCCTCCCGTTGGGTATCCGATCGCAAAAACGTACCGGAACCATAACTGTTTACAGACATATGATTGTAACGGATTTTCGTCGACGATAGCGCCGCAAGCCCCCGTCCATCGCCGCGCCGTCGGTGTAATTTCCGCTCCGACGCGCCCCATCCGACCGTTCGGATCGTCTCCCGTTCCGATCGTTCGATATCCCTGTTCTCCTCCGCGACCGCTAACCTCCCCAGGAGAGAGTCGATCGAACACCGCCGACTATCTTACCAATACTTATAGAGATAACGAAACCAATCAGCACTAGAATGGTTTTCTGGGAGTAGGCCCATAGCCTTCGCCGTTTGCGAACCTCGATTCGGTAATTCGGATATTACAGACGTTTGGCGCCGAAAATCGTCGAATTCGACGTGCGATGTTTCTCCAGTACGGGCGTTCGACTCCGTTACGAACGTGCATTTCGATTTGGGCGTCCGGCGATCGATCCTGTGGGATCGAATCCGGCCGCTTATTCGTCGAGACTGGCGATTAGGCCCTCTGGATCACACCGGATGCGTCTCCGGACCGGCCCGTTCGATCACCGGTCGACCCCGATCGCCTGCTCTCGATGGTTCTATGACCTCTCGTATTCACAGGTATATCTGAAGTCATACAATTACGGTTCCAGTCGAGTGCGTCTCCCGTCTCTCGGCCCGTTCGATCGGCCACGCTCCGGTTCGATCGATCACTCTTCGTTCTTCTCAGTCGCGAGTTTATAAGCAAAGGCGCGGCCAGACGGGGTATGCCAGTTCGCACCCCGCTGTCCCGACGACCGGTCGTTCGAACGCTCGGTGCTGCTATCGGCGCGACGGTCGCCGCCACGGCGGGCGTCGGCGCGAGTACGGGGGCCGATCGGGCGACCGACGGCGACGAATCGACCGCCGCGGAGCGGTACGTCGCCGTCGTCGATCGGATCGTCGACGGCAGACACGCGGTCCTCCTGCTCGAGGAGGAGGGGCAACTCGTCGATCAACACGTCGAACCGGCGTCGGAGATGCCCGACGTCGAGGAGGGCGATATCCTGCACGTCGTCGTCAAGAGCGGCGACCTCTGTACGTACCAGCACCTCCCGAAACGGCCCGGCGAGCCCGCAGATTCCGACGGTGCTCCCATGGCTCCCGATTCTGGCAGAGGCTCCTGAGGACGTGCCACCGCGATCTCGATACTGCCGATCGATCAGTCGATCGGGATCCGCGTCACCGAGCGCGAGGGTGTCTCGATCGGCACGACCACGTCCTGATCGGCGGCTTCGCGATCGAGGCTCTCGAGGACGCGTCGGATCCCGTTGTGGTGGCCGGCACCCACGACGGCGACGACGTCGTGACCCTCGCTTCGAAGCCGGTGGAGGCGGGCCGCCATCGATCGGTCCCGGCGGTCGATCAGCACCTCGGCGACCTCCGGCAGGAGCCGTCGAACGTGGTCGATCATCGGCTGGACGTCGTCGCCGTGCTCGACGGCCGCGAACGACGTCGTCATCGCCTCGACCCCCCTGGCGTAGTCCTCGGGACCCATCAGCTGTGTGCGGACCAGCAGTTTCGGCAGCGTCTCGATCCCCACGCGCCGTCCGAGCGCGTCGAGCGTGTCCACCAGCGGGTCGTCGATCAGCGCGACGTCGGTGTCCAGTTCAGCCGCGGTCTCGATCGCGGTCTCCATGTCGGTCTTCGTGGGGTCGAGCCCGTACAGTCGGACGACGGTTCGCTGGAGGGCCCGCAGCGTCGCGTACGCGGCCGCGGTCGGTGGCGGCAGTTCCTGGGCCAGGTCGACCGGCGTCGATCGCTCGTTGCGATCGAGTCGCTCGAAGCGTCGCGCGTCGAGTTCGACGGCGACGACGTCGGGGTCGACCTCGCGAATCGTCTCACGGACGCGTCTCCGGTGGGTTGGCGAGAAGTGGACGCTCGGGACGAACGTGATGGTGCCAGTTTCGGTCATGCGATCGGGTCGTTCACCGCCGACGGGTATGAAGCTAGCAGTCACTGAAACGATTTACACACTGATCGCAACGCTGCCCTGCGATCAGGTGTGCAGTGACTTTCAGTGACTACTATAACAGCCACTGGACGTCGGTGTGCACCCGATCGAACGAGTGCGGTCTCCCCGGTCCGCGGCCTGCGCGTCTCACGCGTCTTCGGTACCGGTCGCCGTCTCGTCCTCGTCGTCCCGCCAGGGACGATCGACGTCGAGGTCGTACGCGTCGATCGCGTCCGTCCAGAACTCCCGGAAGGCGGTCTCTTCGAGCCGTTGCACGTCGCTTTCGCCCTCGTCGACGCGCTCGAGGCGTTCGTCGACGGTTTCGAGGAGGCGATCGGCGTCGCGCCCCTCGACGACGCCCGCCTTGATCGCCGCCATGACCGCGTCCTTCTCGCTCTCGAGGACGCGTCGTTCACCCCCGAGTTCCGCCTGTCGGCGGACGGACGGATAGCGCTCGAGGAGTTGCGAGATCGCCGCTTCGAGGCGGTTCTTCTCCCGCCCGTACGTTTCGCAGAACTCGACGTAGAGGTCCCGCGGGAGGTCTTCACTCCGGTGCAGTTCGCTCGCGGTCGCGATGGCGGCGTCGACGCCTCGAAGCCGCGCCGTCAGGAGCCGATAGACCTCCTCGGGCGGCGATCGCTGGACGATCCCGAGGCGATCGAGCAGCGGGCCGATCGTCAGCCCCTGGACGAGGAGACTGAGCGCCGCCACGCCGAAGACCAGCGCGCGGAGTTCCTCGCGCAGGGCGACCGGCAGGTCGGTCGGGAGGCCGAGGACCAGCGCGATCGGGATCGACGCGTGGAGGCCGCTCCAGACGATCAGGTGCTGTGACGAGCGGCCGATCGACTCGTCGAGCCAGCGGTTGGCCGCCGAGACGAGCGGGTAGACGACGGCGGCCCGGGCGAGCACGACGAGGACGAACGCGATCGCCACGAGGGCGGCGCCGTCGACGAAGGCCTCGATCGGCGTCTCGAGGCCGATGAGCACGAACAGGAGCGTGTTGAACAGGAAGGCGACGGCGCTCCAGGTCGTGACGACGGTGATCCGCGTCTGGGAGTCGAGCGCCTCCGTCTCGCCGCGATCGCCGATGAACAGGCCGGCGACGACCGCCGCGATGGCCCCGCTCGCGCCCAGTGCGTCCGCGAGGAGGTACGACCCGTAGGCCAGGACGACGGTGAGGCTGACGCCGAGCATCGCGTCGTCGGCCACGACCATCGCCCGATAGACGAGGTGGCCGGCCGCGACGCCGACCAGGAACCCTCCGACGCTCGCGATCAGCAGTTCGACCCCGACGGTTCGAGCGAGGGCCGCTGGGGACGCAACGTCCGCCGGCGACGTCCCCTGCCGGGTGGCTTCGACGACGACCGCGAGGATCGTCGAGAAGAGGGCGACGCCCACCCCGTCGTTGAGCAGGCTCTCGCTCTCGACGACCGTCGAGAGTCGCTCCGGCGCGCCGAGGTCCTCGAACACCGCCACCACCGACACCGCGTCCGTCGGCAGGATCATCGTGGCGAACAGCAGGGAGACGAGCACGGAGTAGCCGAACGCGTGCCGGCCGATCGCGCCGAGCAGGAGGATCGAGAGCACGAGGCCGGGGCCGGCCAGCAGCACGACCGGGAGGAGGTTCCGCCGCAGGCGTCGCAGATCGACGTTCGCGCCGCCCTGGAACAGCAACGCGGGAAGGACGACGAGGAGAATGAGGTCCCGGGTGAGCCCGATCGTTCGGGGGAGGCCGATCGCCGACGCGCCGACGCCGACCAGGAGCAACGCGATCGTGTACGGAATGTTCGCGCGCCTCGCGAGGGCGGCGCCGACCGTGGTCGCGATCAGCAGGATGACGACGAGTTCGACCAGGACGGTCTCGAGGGCGCTCATCGCGGACGGCTACACCGCCCGGCCAGTTAACGCCACCATGGGATACGGAGCGAGACGCTGACGGGACGATCGGACGGCGAACAACGGGGGAAACGGGTCGATCCCGGTCGTCTACCGCCGCGAGCGGTTCAGTCCTCGAGTTTGCCGGCGAGGACCTTCGCCGCGGTGAGGACCGGGTCCCAGACGGGGCTGAACGGCGGCGCGTAGGCGAGGTCGAGATCCTGGAGTTCCGGTACGGTCAGTTCCGCGGTCAGGGCGGTCGCGACCGTGTCGATCCGCTTCGCGCCGTCCCGGCCGACGATGCTCGCGCCGAGGACGCGCTCGCTCTCGCGATCGGCGACCAGCGTCACGGTGAGTTCGGTCGCGCCGGGGTAGTAGTGGGGTCGCGTGGGTGCCTCGATCGTCACGGAGACGGGATCGAAGCCGGCTTCGCGGGCGCGCTCGGGGTCGATCACGCCGGTCCGGGCCGCCCCGAGATCGAAGGCCTTGACGATCGCCGTGCCGGCCGTACCGCCGGTTTCCGTCGGATCGCCCGCGACGGTGGACCCGATCGCCCGGCCGGCCCGGTTGGCGGTCAGCGCCAGCGGGACGTGATCCGGTCCGCCGGTCACGACGTTTCTCGCCTCGGCGCAGTCGCCCGCGGCGTAGACGTCCTCGTAGTTGGTGCGGCCGTACTCGTCGATCGCGATGGCGCCGGTCGGGCCGAGTTCGATCCCGGCCTCCTCGGCGAGTTCGACGTTCGGCGCGACGCCGACGCCGACGATGACGACATCGGCCGGTACCGACTCGTCTTCGAGTGTAACTGCTTCGACCTCGTCGCCGCCGGCGAACCCCTGGACCGCCGTCTCGAGGTGCAACTCGACCCCTTGGTCGCGGAGGTGGTCCTCGACGACCCGCGCGGTCTCCTCGCCGAACGGCTGGAGGGTCTGCGGGAGCATCTCGAAGATGGAGACGTCGAGACCGCGCTCGGTGAGCGCCTCGGCCATCTCGACGCCGACGTAGCCGCCGCCGACGATCGCCGCCGTCTCGAGGTCGCGGGCGTCGACGAAGTCCTCGATCGCGTCGGCCTCGTCCATGCTCCGGAGGGTGAACACGCCCTCCAGGTCGAACCCGTCGAACGGCGGCGTCACGGCGCGAGCGCCGGTGCCGATCAGGAGCGACTCGTAGGGCTGTTCGAACCGGTCGCCGTCGGCCTCGACGGTCACCGTCTTCGCCTCGGGATCGATCGCGACGACCTCGTGGCCGGTCCGGAGGTCGACGTCGCGTTCCTCGCGGAACTCCTCGGGGGTCACGGCCACGAGGTCGTCGAGGTCCTCGACGGTCCCCTTCACGTAGTAGGGCATCCCACAGGCCGCGTAGGAGACCCACTCGCCCTTCTCGAAGACGATCACGTCGAGGTCGGGATCCTCGCGCTTTGCCTTGCTCGCGGCACTCATCCCGGCAGCGTCACCGCCGACGACGACGAACGGATCTGTCATACGCGTTGCTAGGTGCGCGAGTCAATAAAGTATTTCTCAGGTTCCCCAATACTGGGAATTCTCGGTGCGTGACCGGCGGTCGCGGGGCGGGTCGATCGGAGACCGGCGGCTCTCGTCCGGCGGTCGACGGGAAAAGTGCGCAGTACTTACTCGAGTTCGACGCGACCGTCCGCGTGGACCGTCACGTCGTAGCCGCGGTAGCTGAACGAGACGCAGCCGGATCGCGGGGTGGTTCGCGCGGTCGACTCGAACAGCCGATCGAGTGCGGCCGCGTCGACGACATCGTTTAGCGGCGGTTTCACGTCGATCGGATCGACGCCGTCCGCGTCGGCGACCGCCTCGACGACCCGCAGACTCGGGCGGTCGGCGGATCGCGGTGGGTCGATGCGTCCGTTTTCGAGCATGGATCAGACCAGGAGCTGAATGTCGGATTCGGCCATGTGCTGGAGCGCGGTGGCCGCGCCGACGCCCGTCGTCACGCCGTCGTAGAAGTCGTCCTCGTCGTACTCCATCAGCTCGATCGTCATCTGGCAGGCCTGCAGGTCGACGCCGCTCTCCAGCGAGAGGTCGATCAGTTCCTCGATGGTGGCGGTGCCGTTCTCGTCGATCTTCTTCTGCATCATCTTCGTGGCCATCGAGTCCATGCCGGGAAGCGCGGCGAGCGCGTTCGGCATCGGCATGTTCGGGTTGCCGACGGCCGAGAGCTTGAGGTTCTGGGACTTCTCCTCGTGGAGAATGTCCAGGCCCCAGAAGGTGTGGAAGACGACGACGTCCCAGCCGAAGGCGGCCGCCGTGCTCGCGAGGATCAGCGGCGGGTACGCCATGTCGAAACTCCCCTGGGTCGCGACGATCGTCATCTTCTTCTGGTCGTCGCCCTCGTCCAGGTCGGCGAGCGACTCCTCGAGCTCGTCGACGCGCTCGTACAGCGCCTGCAGCTCGTCGGGGTCGATCTCGCCGTCGGCGTCGATCGGTGTCGTGGGGTTGTCCGTACTCATCTTATGCCGTTTTCTTCACGTAGTGGGTGTAGAGGTCGCCGTCCTCGACCTGATCGAGGAGTTCGACGCCGTCGGTGCCTTCGGCCCAGCCCTGAATGTCGCTCATGCTGCCCGAGTCGGTCGCGACGACTTCGAGGACGTCGCCCTCGCCGAGATCGTCGATGGCCTGCTTGGTCTTCACGATGGGCATCGGGCACGACTGTCCTTTCACGTCGAGCGTCTCCGTGGTGTCGTATTTCGAACTCATGTTTTCGATGTGCTCTGTATTGGAGCTATCGTACAATATTGGCTACGACCATAAAAGGATATCGATTATTGTGGCCGATGTGAATAGCCGTCGTTCGTCGGAATGGGATATATCACCCCACAACCCATACGTACACGCGCACATTGGATCATAAACGCGTTCGACTGACGTCAGCTGTATTGTGCAGTAAGTGAATAACTATGCAAACCCTTAAGTGCGAGCGGCCGGTACGGATGAGTGTACAACATGGACGAAATGGACTTTCCGACGCCGGACGTCGAAGTCGAATCGGTGACGCCGGACGAACTGAAAGGACGCATCGACGCGGGCGAGGAGGTTACGATCCTCGACGCGCGAATGGAATCGGACTACGATGAGTGGCGAATCGACGGGGAGAACGTCGAGTCGATCAACGTTCCGTACTTCGAGTTCCTCGAGGACGACATCGACGCGCAGGTCCTCCAGAAGATTCCCGAGGACCGCGAGATCACCGTCCTCTGTGCGAAAGGCGGTGCCAGCGAGTACGTCGCCGGCACCCTCGCCGAGCGCGACTACGACGTGCACCACCTCGAAGACGGGATGAACGGTTGGGCGCGCATCTACGAGGCCGTCGAGGTCGAGAGCTACGACGGCGCCGGTACGCTGCTCCAGTACCAGCGCCCCTCGAGCGGCTGTCTCGGCTACCTCGTCTACGACGACGGCGAGGCCGCCGTGATCGACCCCCTGCGCGCGTTCACCGATCGCTACCTCAACGACGCCGACGACCTCGGCGTCGACCTCAAGTACGCGATCGACACGCACATTCACGCCGACCACATCTCGGGCGTTCGCGCACTCGACGCCGTCGGCGTCGAAGGCGTCATCCCCGAAGCGTCGGTCGGCCGTGGGGTCACCTACGCCGACGACGTGACGCTGGCCGACGACGGCGACGAGTTCCAGGTCGGCGACGCCACGATCGAGACGGTGTACACGCCGGGTCACACCTCCGGGATGACCTCGTACCTGATCGACGACTCGCTGCTCGCGACCGGCGACGGCCTGTTCGTCGAGAGCGTCGCTCGACCCGACCTCGAAGAGGGTGACGACGGCGCGCCCGAGGCCGCCGCGCAGCTCTACGAGTCGCTCCAGGAGCGCGTGCTGACCCTGCCCGACGAGACCCTCATCGGTGGCGCGCACTTCAGCGACGCCGCCGAACCCGCAGAGGACGGCACCTACACGGCCCCGATCGGCCAGCTCGTCGAGGAGATGAACGCGCTGACGATGGACGAGGACGAGTTCGTCGAGCTGATCCTCTCGGACATGCCGCCCCGACCGGCCAACTACGAGGACATCATCCCGACGAACCTCGGACAGCAGGAGGCCGACGACGAGGAAGCGTTCGAACTCGAACTCGGCCCGAACAACTGCGCCGCCAGCCAGGAATCGCTCGCGGGTGACTAATCCGACCGATGGTAGCTGATCCGGTACCGCTTCAGTTGGCCGCCGAACTGTTCCCCAACGGGATCAGTCGCTACGCCGTCGGCGGAATGCTCGTCGGCCTCGGCACGGTCGTCATCTACGTCGGGACCGGCATCCCGGCCGGGGCGAGCACGTTCCTCGAGTCCACGCTGTCGTACGTCTCGGACCAGCCGCGGTTCAAGCGGTACATCTCGTCCCGCGACTGGCGCGTCGTGTTCACACTCGGGATCATCCTCGGCGCACTGGCGTTCGCGGCGACGGTGCAGTCCGGCGTGATCACGACGTCGCTTTACCAGCCCGGGTCGACCGGCGAACTGTACGAGGTCGGCGGCGTGACGCTCTGGCTGACCGAGGTCCAGCCCTGGCGGCTGTTCCTGGGCGGCATCCTGGTCGGGATCGGTACCCGGATCGGGAAAGGGTGTACGTCCGGTCACGGGGTCTGCGGCGTCGGCTCGGCGTCGAAGACCTCGATCGCCGGCGTGGTGACGTTCCTGCTCGTCGCCATCGCGACCGCCCAGATCGTCGCGGCACTGGGGGTGAGTCCGTAATGAGTCAGAACCGACATCCCCTGTTCATGCCGCTGATCTTCGTCGGCGGCCTGATCTTCGGGTTCGGTCTCGGGTTCAGCCACATGGCGCGGCCGGAGGTCGTGCTGAACTTCCTCCAGTTCGACGACTTCGGGCTGCTGTTCGTCATGTTCGGCGCGGCGATCGTCTCCGGAATCGCCTTCGCGGTGATGCCCCGGATCCGCGACAGCGCGCCGCTGACCGGCGACCGGTACGAACGCCGATTGAAGCCCTTCGACCGGAACGTCCTGGTCGGCGGGGCGATCTTCGGCGTCGGCTGGGGCCTCTCGGGGATCTGTCCCGGAGCCGCCTACGCCAGCCTCGGTGTCGGCAACGTCACCATCCTGTGGGCGCTCGGCGGGATGTTCCTCGGCGCCTACATCCAGGGCCGCTGGCGCAGCCACCGTACCGCGTCCAAAGCCTCCCCAGCGGGTGCTGACTAGTCCCGTTTCCCACGTATCGTGGTACACGAATCGCTGACCGACCGTCTTTTCGTACACTACTGATGGACCTCACGACGATACTCCTGTTCAGCCTCGCCGCCCTCGCCAGCCTCTTTATGGCCTGGGTGATCGGTGCCGGATCGAGCGGTGCGACCCCCTTCGCCCCGGCCGTCGGCGCGAACGCAATCTCGACGATGCGCGCGGCGTTCGTCGTCGGGATTCTGGGCTTCGTCGGCGCGGTAACCCAGGGCGCGAGCGTCTCCGAAGCCGTCGGCCGCGACCTCGTCCACGGCGCCAGCCTCCCGCCCACCGCGGTCATCGTCGTCCTCCTGATCGGGGCGGGACTGATGGCGATCGGGATCGCCACCGGCTACCCGATCGCGACCGCGTTCACCGTGACCGGATCGGTGATCGGCGTCGGGTTCGCGATCGGCGGGCAGCCGGCCTGGTCGAAGTACGTCGAGATCGGTGCCCTGTGGGTTCTCACCCCGTTCGTCGGCGGCGCGATCGCGTACGGGATCGCGAGCGTGCTTCCGCGTTCGGACGTCCCCGAGCGGGTCAGCGTCCCGCTACTCGCGGCGGTCGTCGGCGCCGTCGTCGCGAACCTCGAGTTCGCGTTCCTCTCGTCGGTCGGCGGGACCCTCGCGGCGGCCGGGAGCACCGTCGTGCCGATCGACGGGGTCGTCGCGACGGCCGCGGTCTCGCTCGGCTTCGGGGCGCTTTCCGCGCTGGTCGTCCGCTGGGACGTCGCCCGCGATCAGGCCGGCGGACTGCGACGCTTCCTGCTCGCGCTCGGGGGCCTCGTGGCGTTCTCCGCGGGGGCGAGCCAGGTCGGCCTCGCCGTCGGCCCGCTGCTCCCGCTGTTCGAGAACCTGTCGACGGTGTCGCCGATCGCGATCCTGCTCGGCGGCGGCCTCGGCATCCTCGTCGGCTCCTGGACCGGCGCGCCGCGGATGATCAAGTCGATCTCCCAGGAGTACGCCTCGCTCGGCCCGCGCCGATCGATCGCGACGCTCGTCCCTTCGTTTCTCATCGCCCAGACGGCGGTCCTGCTGGGGGTCCCGGTCTCGTTCAACGAGATCATCGTGAGCGCGATCGTCGGGAGCGGCCTCGCCGTCGGCGGTGGCGCGGGGGTCAGCCCCCGGAAACTGGGGGTCACCGTCGTCGCCTGGATCGCGTCGTTCGCCCTCGCGTTCGGCCTCGGCTACGCCGCGATGACGCTCGTCGGGGTGTAGCTGTCCCGGCTCACCAAGCGCGCCGGCCGTACCAGACGATCGGCGCGGACGCGAGCGAGCCGGCCGCGAGGACGATAAGCCCCCCTTGAGAGGGGACACTGTGCGGACGGCGACCGAGTCCGAAGTCACTTATATTATTTTTCGAAGATATTAACTGAGTCGTGCAGAGTAGCAGCACGGATCGAAGCGGAAACCTATAGATGACACCACGTCACCGCTTTGGTGAATCGTTGCCAGCGAACCGTCTCTTTAGGACGTAACTCGCACCACCGACCCCTGCAAGCCCACTAGCGATGCCAAAACCCGACGTTTCCTCAGCTGTCGACTCGTCGGCACCCGGTGTTTCCTCGGCTGCTGACTCGTTGGAATTGCCGGCGCTTTTGGATGATTCGTCATCGGGCGTCTGTGGCTCAACCTGCTCGGGCTCTTCTTCGATATAGAGCTGTTCCGTCGCTCGATGCCGTTCTCCAGTACTGTCCGTTACAGTCAGTGTAATCTCCTTTCTTCCTGTTGTTTCGAATGTGTGAGTGACGGCGTCCCCACTCACCCGTTCACCGCTGTCGAAGTCCCATTCGAAGGTGACGGGATGTCCGTCCCACAGTTCAGTACCGGTTCCGTGGAACGCGATTTGCTCGCCGACGTATGCAGATTGCGGGGTGTATTCGATGGCTGCTCGCCGATTGGGTGTGTTTCCACCGAGGTCCGCCCGGATGTCTTCGATATCGTCCTCCCCGTAACTCCGCTCGTGGAACTCTATGAGGTCGAGTTCTGCCGGTACCGGGTCGTGTGAGACGCCCTCGTACGTTCGGAACACTGCCGAGGCCCCCACCTCATCGTAGACAGCCCGCGAACACGGAAAGCGCTCGTCCTGCATGTTGTAACCGTACACGTCGAGAGCGATCTCCCGGAGATCGTCCGTCCACGCGTCGTCGTACGGGATCGTGTCGCTCATATCGATTTCACCCATGTAGAGGAAGCGATCGACGTCGCAGAAGGCCTCCGGATCGAACGGCTCACCGGTCAGTTCCTCGACGTTTGCGATCCCTACCGGATAGTCCAGGGTATGGCCTTTGGCTTCCTCGATCGGGAGGATCGGCATCCCGTTGAGTCCGCCCGCCGTGACCGACGTTACCTCGTCGGGGTGGAGCGCCGCGAACCGTTCGACGAAGTTCCCCGCCGCCGAAAACCCGTTGAGCATCAGCCCCTCGGCAACCGGATACCCTCGCTCCCTGAGCCGTCTTCGGGCGTCCTCGACCATCCGCAGCAACTGGAGGTCGACTCGTTCCAGCGGGCCGTGGCCGATCTCCATCGTCCGGTCGTCGAGTGCGTGGACGTAGTGTGTCGAGTCGACGGGTCGATTTCGCGGCCGGGGGAACACCGGGACGATAAACGGGGCCTGGATGGCGTCGGCTACACGCCGGCCGATTCCGCCGTCGACTGTGCGCTCAGCGGCGGCCAGGTGGTCGCCGAACTCGTCGGTCGACGTCCCCGTGTTGACGGGCTCGGCGAGGATCGGCTTCGGTTCGTCAGTCTCGAATCGGGGCGGGGCGTACAGGTAGTACGGGTAGTTGAAGCCCGCGGCGGAGTCTTCCTCGACGAGCGTGGGTTCGATCGGCGAAACGTCCCGCTCGACAGTGATCTCGGCACTGGCCGTCGCCGGCGGCGACTTTCTGTCGGGGTCCGCGAGCTGCACGTCGAGCGTCGCGGACTCCGACAGCGGTTCCACCGATTCTAACCACGGTTCCTGTAGCGTGACGACGACGTCTTCGTGAACGCCGGGTTGGAGCGATTCTACCCAGCCGATCCACTGGTCGTCCCGGAACACCTGGAGATGAACCTCGGCGTCGGCGACCACCTCCGAAACGACCACCGTCGTACCCGTAGAGGTCTGGTCTTCGAAGGTGATCGACGGTTCGCGACGATTGTCGCGGACCGTACACTGGGTGACCGTTCGATGCGTCTCCCCCTCATCGTCCGTGACCGTCAGCGATACGTTGTGGCCGCCGCGCCGCTCGAACGCGTGACGCACGCGTTCGCCGTCGGCCGTCCGGCCGTCGCCGAAGGTCCACTCGAAGTTCACGACGTCCGCTCCCGAGACGGCCGACCGGCCCGCGTCGAAGGTGACCTCTTGCCCGAGTTCGGGCCCCTTCGGGGCGCGTTCGACGTGCGGGCCCAGTTCCCGAACGTTGCCGCCGAGGTCCGCACGGAGGCTCTCCACGTCGTCCCCGTCGAGCCACCGTCTGTGGAACTGAACGAGGTGGTCCCGCATCGATCTCGACCCGTGCCTCTCGCCTTCGTACATTCTGAACACCGCGGACGCGTTCACATCGTCGTACACGGATTTCGCGTACGGGAACCGATCGTCCAGCATGTGGGCGCCGTACACGTCGAGGGCGGTCTCCCGTAGCTCGTGGTCCGTCCAGGCATCGGTATACGGTATCGTGTCGCTGTCGTCGAACTCGCCCATGTAGAGGAAGCGGCCGACGTCACGGAAGGCCTCCAGGTCGAACGGCTCACCGGTCAGTTCCTCGACGTTTGCGATCCCTACCGGATAGTCCAGGGTGTGCCCGCCGGCCTCCTCGATCGGGAGGATCGGCATCCCGTTGAGTCCGCCCGCGGTGACCGATGTCACCTCGTCGGGGTGGAGCGCGGCGAATCGCTCGACGAAGTTCCCCGACGCCGAAAATCCGTTGAGCATGAGGCCGTCAGCGACCGGATACCCTCGATCTCCGAGTCGCTCTCGAGCATCCTCGACCATCCGCAGTAACTGGAGGTCGACTCGCTCCAGGGGCCCATCGTCAATCTCCATCGTCCAATCGTCGAGGGCGTGGACGTAGTGGCGCCAATTGACGGGCTCATCTCTGGGCCGAGGGAACACGGGGACGATGAACGGGGCGGGGAGGTTGTCGGCGAGGTATCGACCAGTCCCTTCTTCGATCGTTCGTTCGGCAGCATCGAGATGCCGACCGAAATCGTCAGTAGACGTCCCAGTGTTGACGGGTTCGGCGAGGATCGGCGTCGGATCGTCGGTGTCTCGGTGAGACGGTGCGTACAGGTAGTACGGGTAGTTGAAGCCCGCAGCAGGGTCCTCGTCGACGAGCGTCGGCTCGATCCCCGACACGCCTCGACCGACGGAGCCACCACTGCCACGGGCACCCCGGCTGATCGTTTCGAGTGCCGCGGTACTACCGGCACAGAGTCCAGCCGCCTTTAAAAGATTCCGGCGAGTACGGAATCCCCTCGTCATCGTCCCACCCTCCTCTTCTCGACTCCCGACAGACAGACGAACACTGTTCGCTTCGATAAGTTACATTGGAACGGTAATACAGTCTCGGTGATCAGTTCACGCATTGCTGCGCTTTCAAAGAGTGAGGACTTGATTCTTTGGCCCGTCGAAAGATGTAAACTATATCGCCGAGATCTCTGTTCCCCGTTAGATGAACGTCAGCGGCACCATCACTAGCACGCCGAGGAGGATCCCGCCCGCGAGTTCCGGCTTGCCGCCGCTCGGGAGCCGATCGCCGACGTCCAGCGCCTCGGGAATGAATTCGGAGAGCACGAGGTAGATCATCGCCCCGGCGGCGAAGCCGAAGCCGTAGGGGAGCAGTTCCCGGGCGATCCGGACGAACGTGAACGCGATAGCGGCCCCGATCGGCTGCGGCAGACTCGAGAACACCGCCCACCAGACCATCTTCCACCGGGCGACGCCCATCGCCTTCAGGGGGATCGAGATTGCCGTCCCCTCCGGCACGTTGTGGATCGAGATCGCGACCGTCATGAAGATCGCCAGCACGGGGACGGTCGCACCCAGGATCGACACGCCGCCCTCGAGGCCGAGGTCGGCGAACGAGACGCCGACGGCGATCCCCTCCGGAAAGCTGTGGACGGTCAGGATGCCGAGGATGAGCACGAGTTTCTTGAAGTCGGCCTCCTCGTACTCCTGCGGGTCGATATCGGCGTCCATCAGGACGTCGTGGGCGACGACGACGAGGACGACGCCGACGGCCATCCCGACGGCGATCTCGATCGGCGTCCCCTCCGCGAGCCCCTCGTCGATGAGGCCGAATACCGACGCCGAGACCATGATCCCTGACGCGAGCCCCCAGAGAACGACGTTGCCGCGATCGCTGATCTCGTCGAAGAAGAAAAACGGCAGCGCGCCGATCCCGGTCGCCAGCGCCGTGACGAACCCCGCGACGAACACGATCACGAGATTCTCGAGAAAGGCCATCCGTACCTCACCTGTCGAACCGGCGGTATAAATCGTCAGCGAAAGCGGCGCCACCCGGGGGTTCGAATTCCGCGGTCAGTCCCCGCCGGCGTCCGCCGAGTTCGTCGTCAGGACGGGAACCGGGGCCGTCCGGAGGACCCGCTCCGTGACTGATCCGAGCAGGTGCTGGTCGAGTCCGGTGCGTCCGTGGGTTCCCATGACGACGAGGTCGACGTCGGCCGCGTCCGCAACCGACGTGATCTCCCGCGACACCGATCCGAACTCGATCGCCGTCTCGACGTCGTCGACCCCCGCGTTCGTCGCGACCGACGTCGCCTCCTCGAGGACCTCGCGTGCCTGTTCCTCGAGCCGATCGGCCGTCGGCGTCGAGCCGACGGCCAGCCCCAGCGTCGGCTCGTCGACGACGGACAGCAGGTGCAACGTCGCGTCGTGGCGGGCCGCGATCTCTGCGCCGTATCGCAGCGCCGTCCGCGCGTGGTCGCTCCCGTCGGTGGGCACGAGCACGTTTTCGTAGGGATATCGCGTCGCGTCCTCGGTGCGGACCGTCAGGACCGGCGGCTCGCTTTCGTTGACGACGCCTTCCGCGACGCTCCCGAGGACGTACTCCTTGAGGCCGCGGTGGCCGTGCGTGCCCATCACCACGAGGTCGACGGGCCCCTCGGCGGCGGCGTCGACGATCGCCGGTCGCGGCTGGCCCTGGACGACGTCGTCGACGACGGGAACGCCCCGTTCTTTGGCCCGGTCCCGTGCGTCCGAAAGGATCTCCTCGCCCTCCTCCTCTAACACGTCGACGACGTTCCCCTCGTATCGGACGAGACTGGGTTTGTTCGTGTCGGCGACGTAGAGCAACTGGACGGTGGCCCCGTGATCGGCGGCGATATCGAGCGCGTGGTCGAGCGCGGCGATCGACGAGTCGCTGCCGTCGACGGGGACGAGGAGGAACTCGTACATGTGCCAGTATTCGTCCGGATGTGGTATACGTCTATCCGTCGGTCGGACGACGGGGGTCTCCCGCTCACCCGTGGACGCCGATCACGTCACGTCGCTGGCGTTCCGCCGGTCCACGGACAGGAGTTCGTCCCCGTCGAGCGGGTCCTCGAACTCGCCGACCAGCGCTTCGAGGGCGTCGGTTACCGTCAGCAGCCCGACGATGTCGCCGTCGTCGTCGATCAGCGCGAGTTCCTGGTGTTCGGCCTGCAGCTGGTCGATCGCGTCGCTGACTGTCGTCTCGGCGGGCATCGTCACCGGCGGCGTCGCGAGGTCCGCGAACGACACCGTGCCGCCCCGCAGGTCGTCGATCCGGTCGACGACCGTCGGGACGTAGACGATGCCGACGAACTCCTCGGGCGCGTCGTCGATCAGCGGGAATCGCGTGTGCGGACTCGAACCGATCCGATCGAGGTTCTCCTCGACCGACGCCCGCGTCGAGAGGAACTGTACGTCCTCGACGTCGGTCATGGCGTCCGTGACCGGTTCCTCACCGACGACGAACGCGTTGAGGATCTCCTCCCGGCGCTCCTCGGGGAGGTCGCCCCGTTCGAGGACTGACCCGAGTTTCTTCCGGAGATCGGCGCGCGACTCGATGATCTCCGTCTCGGTCTCGAGCCACGCCCCGGTCATCTCGACGCCGAACCGCCGGAGCGTCCACTTCGCGACGGCGTCGCCGAACCAGATCACGGGCCTGAGAAGCGCCGCGAACCAGTACAGCGGCGTCGCGCCGTACCGGGCGACGAACTTCGTCCGCTCGACGCCGAGGTAGGTGGGTGTCTGCTCGCCGTGGGTGAGGTGGAGGAGGTTGATGACGACGAACGCGAAGACGGCACCTGCGCCCGCCGACGCGAGCGCCGTGTTCTCGAAGACGGGTTCGACGATCGAGGCGAGGGCCGGTTCGGCGATGATGCCGACGGCGATGCTCGTCGCGCTGATCCCGACCTGACAGCTGGTGAGGTAGATCTCGAGGTCGTCGGTCATCTCCCACGCCCGGCGGAGTCCCGGTTCGTCGAACGCCGACTCCGGGTACTGCCGCACGCGAGTGAGCGCGAACTCGATCGCGACGAAGAACCCGTTCGCGAGGATGAGCGCGATCCCGGCGAGGAGGCGGAGTGAGATCTCGAACCCGTTCATTGGTGAAATAATTCGACGGAGTGTGTAACTTTGTATCGGTTCGGCGACGAGTCTCGACTCGATCGCTCTCGACTCCAGGCCTGGGGAAGTCTATAGGGATTCGACTGGAAAGTCACGCCAATGCCCGATCCCCCACACGAGGTGCCCTCCGATCGCGTCCTCGATCGCCTCGACTCGCGCCCCGACGGCCTGTCGGGCGAGGAGGCACGTCGACGGCGCGAGGAGTACGGGGAGAACGACATCGTCCGTGGCGGCGGCCGATCGCCGCTTTCCATCTTCCTCGCGCAGTTCGACAGCGTGCTGATCTGGGTTCTGCTCGCCGCCGCCGGACTCTCGGTCTGGGCGGGGCAGGCGGTGGACGCGATCCTGATCGCGATCATCGTCGTGGCCAACGGAATCTTCGGGTTCGTCCAGGACTACCGAGCCGAGCGGAGCCTCGAGTCGCTTCGCGAACTGGCCGCGCCGACGGCCACGGTCCGCCGGGACGGGGAACCGATCGAAGTCGACGCGACGGCGCTCGTTCCCGGCGACGTGGTCGTCCTGCGCAGCGGCGACGTCGTCCCAGCCGACGGCCGGTTGTTCGACGCGACCGACCTCGATGTCGACGAGGCGGCGCTGACCGGCGAGAGCGTCCCGGTCTCGAAGTCGTCGACTGCGGTCGAGGCGGGGACGCCCCTCGCCGATCGGAGGAGCATGGTCTACAAGGGGACGAACGTCACCCGCGGCAAGGGCGTCGCCGTCGTCACCGCGACGGGCATGGACACGGAAGTCGGCGACATCGCCCGCGAACTCGCCGCGACCGAGGAGACGCGGACGCCGCTCCAGGACGAACTCGATCGGCTGGGTCGAACCCTCGGGCTCGGCGTCCTCGTCCTCTCGGCGCTGGTCGCGCCGCTGTTGGTCCTCCGGGAGACCGACGCGGTCCAGGCCGCGCTCACCGCGGTATCGCTGGCCGTCGCCGCCATTCCCGAGGGGTTGCCGGCGGTGGTCACCCTCACGCTCGCGCTCGGCGTTCGCGCGATGTCGGCGGAGAACGCGCTCGTCCGTCGGCTCCCGGCGGTGGAAGCCCTCGGGGCCGTCGACGTCGTCTGTACGGACAAGACCGGAACCCTCACGCGGGGGCAAATGACCGTCAGCAAGCTCTGGACGAACGATGCCGTCGTCGACGTCGACGCCGACGAGGGAGCCGGGGCCGGCGACGCGGAGCAGGTTTCCGATCGCGGGGAACTGCTCTTGCGAATCGGCGCGCTCTGTAACGATTCGACGCTCGAGGACGGCGATCCGACCGAGCAGGCGTTGCTCGAGGCGGCCGATCGGCACGGCCTCGACATCGACGGCCTCCGCGCCGAGAACCCGCGCACCGGCGAGGTCCCCTTCTCGTCCGAACGGAAGTGGATGGGTACCGTCCACGACGACGTCGGTTACGTCAAGGGTGCACCGGAGGTCGTCCTCGAGCACTCCGATCGGATCCTGACCGACAACGGGCCGAAACCCCTGACCGACGATCGGCGCGATCGGATCGAGGCGGTGGTTCGGGAGTTCGGCGACGACGCGTTGCGCGTGCTGGCGATGGCGTACCGCGAGGATCCGGCCGACGCCGACGACCTCGCCGACGGGCTGACCGCCGTGGGCCTCTCGGGGATGATCGATCCGCCGCGCGAGGAGGTCGCGGACGCGATCGCGGCGACGACGCGGGCCGGCATCGACGTGAAGATGGTGACCGGCGACAACGTCCGGACGGCGCGAGCGATCGCCGACTCGCTCGGTCTCGGGACCGCGGTCCTCGAGGGACGGGCGGTCGAGGAGATGGACGACGAGACGCTGCGCGATCGGGTCGAGTCGATCGACGTCTTCGCGCGGACGTCGCCCGAGCACAAGGTTCGCATCCTCCGTGCGCTCCAGGCCCGGGACCACGACGTCGCGATGACCGGCGACGGGGTCAACGACGCGCCCGCGCTGAAAAACGCGGACGTCGGCGTCGCGATGGGGATCCGCGGCACCGACGTCGCGAGACAGGCCTCGGACATCGTCCTGCTGGACGACGATTACGCGACGATCGAGCGCGCCGTCGAACGGGGACGGGGGATCTTCGACAACATCTGGAAGTTCGTCGCCTACCTCCTCAGCGCGAACGTCGCGGAGGTGGCGCTCGTCTTCCTCGCCTCGCTGTACGGCTACCTCATCCTGCCCGCCGTCCAGTTGCTGTGGATCAACCTGCTGACCGACGGCCTTCCCGCGCTGGCGCTCGGTGCCGATCCCAAGAGCGGCGAGGTGATGGATCGGCCGCCGCGCGATCCCGATCGAGGGATCATCGACCGGCAGATGCTCGGCCTGATCGGCGGCACCGGCGTCGTGTCCACGGTCGTCATGCTCGCGCTCATGCTGTACGCGCTCGACGGCGCCCCCGCGGTCACGCCGTACGCGATGACGATGGTGTTTACGGGCTTCGTCTGCCTCGAGTTCGTGAAGCTCTACGTCATCCGCTGGCTTCGCGAGACGCCGACGCTGTCGAACCGGTGGCTCGCGGCCGCCGTCGCGACGTCGTTCGGCCTCCAGCTTGCGGTGCTGTACACGCCGCTCAACCGGTACTTCGGGACGGTCCCGCTCGACCTGGCGGACTGGGGAGTCATCGGCGTCGTGCTCGCGGTCTGTCTGCCCGCCTACGTCGCGATCGGCGTCCTCGTGCGACGGCTCGATCGGTGAGGGACGCGTCGGACCGCGCGAACGAACTCCGTCGTCCCGAGTCCATCGGTACCGACCGCCGTCACTAAGGGCGTCGACGGAGACCGTACGCACCATGAGTTCGCCGATACGCCGTCTCGTCCTCGACGTCCTGAAGCCACACGAACCGGATATCCTCGCGTTCGCCGATGCCGCGGCCGGCTGTGCGGGCGTCGACGCCGTCAACGTCGACCTGGTCGAGACCGATCGGGAGGTCCAGAACATCAAACTCACGATCGAAGGCGACGACGTCGACGCGCCGGGAGTCGAGGGGACCATCGAGGACCTCGGTGGAACCGTCCACTCGATCGACCAGGTCGTCTGCGGTGACCGCCTCATCGAGCAGAGCGGGACGCCACAGGATCGCTGAGCGGGTGAGACGAGTGGTTTCTCTTCGATCCCTCCTCGTGGACGAAGACGTCCGGTCGATATCACGGCGGTACTTCATCTCCAACGGGTTCGACGGCACGCTGACGAGCATCGGAATCGTCGTCGGCGCGTACCTCTCGGGCGTCTCCGAGGGGATCACCGTGGTCACGATCGGCCTGGGTGCGGCCGTCGGCCTGGGCACCTCGGGCGTCTGGAGCGTCTGGGAGATCGAACGCGCCGAGAAACAGGCGGAACGGTTACGGATCGAGCGAGCCATGCTGACCGATCTCGACGGGACGACGCCCCAGGAGCGCCAGGCCGGAGCCAGGAAGATCAACGCGATCGCGAGCGGGATCGGACCGCTCATCGGGATCGTCCTGCCGCTCCTGCCCTTTCTCGCTCACGGCGTCTTCTTCTCCCTGCTCGAAGCGACGCTCGTCGCCGTCGCGATCGGCGTGGCCGTGCTCTTTACGTTCGGCGCGTATCTCGGCTCGATCTCGAAGCAAAACTGGATCGTCGCCGGGATCAGGATGGGGCTCGCGGGGATCGTGGTCGCGTTTCTCAACCTCTTCCTGCCCGGCTGACGCCGCTTCCGATCAGCGGTCGCGCTCAGTGGTACGCCTTCTCGCCGGCCTCGATCGGTACCTCGAGCCAGTTCTCGGTGGGCGGGAGCGGGCACTCGTACCGGTCGGAGTACGCGCACGTCGGGTTGTACGCCTCGTTGAAGTCGAGGATCCAGATTCCCTCGTCCGTCCGGTGTGACTCGCGCTCGAGGTCGAGGTACCGGCCCGCGCCGTAGGTCTCCTCGCCGCTCGTCGCGTCGCGGAACGGGACCCAGAGCCGATCGTCGTCCGGATCGGATTTGTAGGCCTGCAACGCGACGTCCTCGCCGCCGACGGTGAACCGGAACTCGCCCCAGCGCAGGTACTCCCGCTCGCCGTCCGTGCTCGTGCCGACGGTGACCCGATCGGGGTCGTCGTACTCCTCGAGCGGGAGTTCGAACCGGTAGTCCGCGTCGATCGGGTAGTACGCGAGACCGTCGAACTCCTCGCGCTCCTCCGGCGGCAGCGGCGAGCGCCGGCTCTCGCCGAAGTACTGGTCTTTCTCCGCCCGCTGCGTCTCGATCGCCTGTTTCCAGTCGGTTGTCATGGGTGAATGCGGTGGTCGCGCGGTCGGTAGTCGATTCGAGAACCGGCCGGTCGCTTTGTCGTCGATCGACGCGCCGATCGTGCTAGCCGTGCTGTTCGATGAGTCCCTTCAACGACGCCTTCTCCTGGACGCCGACCATGCGCTCGACCGGTTCGCCGTCGGCGTAGAGGACCAGCGTCGGGACGCCGCGAGCGCCGAGTTGCTGGGCCAGCCGCTGGTTGGCGTCGACGTCGACCTTCGCGACGGCGGCGTCGGTCTCCGCGGCGAGGGCCTCGATCGTCGGTTCGAGCATCTGGCACGGCCCACACCAGTCGGCGTAGCAGTCGACGAGGACGACGTCGTGTTCACTGACGACCTCGTCGAGGTGGTCGCCGCCCCGGATACCGATCGGCTCGTTCGGGGCCGCCGCGCCCTCGACGGCGCTGGCGTCGCCCGATCCCGCCCCGTTCTCGATGCGATCGCGCAACTCTCGTTTCTTCTGCTCACGGATTCGCTGCCGTTCGTCGTCCATGGAGTCGCTCATCGATCGATCGTACGGACTCCGCCACCATAATAATTGTGTGTGGCACGGACAATATTGACCCGGCTAACCGGACCGGCCCGAGATCGATCACGGCGCGAATCGCCGGTCCCGACCGTCGATCGACGATCGCGTCGCTCCGACGGCCGGCCGAAAACGATCGCCAACGACGAACACGCGGGTCGCGTACGGACGCTGTCGCGAGCACGCTGGCTGGATCGGCCCTGCGTTCCGGTACGAAGCCGTGAGACGTCTCCGCGATCGTCCGGGGCGCTTTCCACGTATATACTCTTCGCCTATTCCTGGCCAAGTGTATTTCGCGATAGTGGTTTATCTACGCAATACTATAGTACGACTGTGACCGGACCATGAGCCAACTACCCGACGCACTCGGACGGTACGCGGGACGAATCACCATCGGTGTCGTCTTCCTCGTCGCCGCGACGACGGCGGGTGCCGCCCAGGGCCCCGGCCACGGCGGCGGAACGATGGGCGGCTGGGGGGCGTTCGGCGGCTGGATGTTCCTCTGGCCGGTCCTGCTCCTCGGCTTGCTCGCACTGCTGGTCTTCTGGGCCGGCGACCGCGGGCGGGACGTCGACGACGGCCGGTCCGATCGGGCGCTCGCGGAACTGCGCGAACGCTACGCACGGGGCGACCTCTCGGACGACGAGTTCGAACGACGACGGCGGAACCTGCGAACGCAGGGGTGAATACGATGACAGAGATTACCGAACCAGACGTGACGATCGACTCGAAAGACGCAACGTGTCCCGGTCCGCTGATGGACCTCATCGGGACGGTGAAAACGCTCGATCCAGGCACCGTGGTCGAACTCCAGACGACGGCGCGCAACTCCACGACCGACGTGCCGGAGTGGCTAGACGAAGCGGGCCACGACCTGCTCGAGATCGAGGAGCACGACGACCACTGGAACATCTACATCGAGGTCAACTGACATGCACCGAATCGCGATCGTCGGCGGCGGAACGGGCGGGACAGTACTCGCGAACCGACTCGCGAACGAACTCCAGCCGGAACTCGAGTCCGGCGAGGTCGAGGTCCGCCTGATTACGGCCGATCGGGACCACGTCTACAAGCCGACCTTCCTGTACGTGCCGTTCGGGAAGAAGACGGTCGACGACGCCAGACGGCCGATCGAGGACCTGGTCGACCGGCGGGTCTCGCTCACGATCGGCGAGGTCACCGGCGTCGACACGGACGCGAAGAAGCTGACGTTCGCCGACAGCTCGATCCTCGCCTACGACCAGCTCGTGCTGGCGACCGGCGCGTCCCTCGACCCGGAGGCAGTCCCCGGACTCGCCGAGGGCGGCCACCACTTCTACGGGCCCGAGGGCGCCGAGGCACTGCGGGACGACCTCGCCGAGTTCACCGAGGGCCACCTCGTGTTGAGCGTCGTCGGCGTGCCGCACATGTGCCCGGCCGCGCCCGTCGAGTTCACCCTGATGGTCGACGACTGGCTCCGCGAGCAGGGCCGGCGCGAAGACGTCGATATCACCTACACGTACCCGATCAACCGCGCCCACGGGCTCGAGTCGATCGCGGACTGGGCGACCGACCTGTTCGAGGAGCGCGATATCGCCCTGGAGACGTTCTTCAACGTCGACGAGATCGACCCCGACGCGGAGATCATCCAGACGGTCGAGGGCTCGGAGATGGACTACGACCTGCTCGTTGCCATCCCGCCCCACGCGGGGAGCGACCTCGTGACCGACGCGGGGCTTGGCGAGGACGGCTGGGTCGACGTCGACAAGCACACCCTCGAGGCGACCAACGCCGAGGACGTCTACGCGATCGGTGACATCGCGGACGTCCCGACGAGCAAGGCGGGCAGCGTCGCCCACTACGAGGCGGGCGTCGTCGCCGACCGACTCGCCAGCCGCGCCCGCGGGACGGTCCCGACGGCGACCTACGACGGCAAGACCGTCTGCTTCCTCGAGGCGGGGATGGACGAGGCCACGTTCATCGAGTTCAGCTACGGCGAGGAGCCGTTCGTCCGCGAGCCGTCGAAACCGCTCCACTGGGCGAAACTCGGCTACAACGAGTCCTACTGGCTGACCGCACGGGGGTTACTGTAGATGTCCGAGACCGAACCCACGACCGTCGACGAGCCAGGGGAACCGACCCTCGAGGAACTCGTCGCCGAGAACCCCGACGAGGTCGCGCGGTTCCTCGAGCGGATCGACGTCGTCAACGACCTGCTCGACACCGCGGACCTGGCGACCGCCGCGATGGACGATCGCATGGTCCAGGAACTGTCCGGTACCGCGACGAACCTCGGCGCCGCGGCGGACGGGCTGGCGACCGACGAGGTCGCACGGCTCGGCGAGGCGACCGGCGAGAACGCCGACGACCTCGCCGAGGCGATCGAGACGCTCGCCCAGTTGCAGCGATCGGGGACGCTCGACGACCTCGTGGCCGTCGCGGACGTCGCCGCGCTCGGTTCGTCAGCGATGGACGACGAGATGGTGACCAAACTCGCGGCGACCGGCACCAGTCTCGGCGAGGTGGCCGACACGGCAGCCGACGACGACGTTTCCCGGACGCTCGAAGCGGTGCTCGAAGCCGTCGGCGACGCGAGCGCCGAACCGACGGAACCGGTCGGCGTCCGCGGACTGCTACGTGCCCTCCGCGATCTGGACGTCCGCCGCGGCCTCGGGTTCGCGATCGACGTCGCCCGGAACCTGGGCAAGCGGCTGGGGTAGCGACCCGACCGGTGCCGCCCGTCGTTCGGTCCGTCTCCACCTCGCCGCAACCGGCGCGTCGTCGATCTGCGTCCGTCTGAGCGCTGCGCTGGCTCTTTTCGACGTTCGTACCGCAAACACTACTTCTCGACGGTCCGTACCCTCGATCGAAGTCGTCCCGCCGCTTCGCGGTCGTATCGGGTGTCCGGACAGACGTCAGATTTCACGCTATGATCGATCCAGTTCTCGGCAGTCGGCTGCAGTTCGCGCTCACGACGATCGTCCACATCATCTTCCCGGTGATGAGCATGGGTCTCGCGCCCTTCCTCGTCTACTTCACGTGGAAGGACATCCGCTCCGGGAAACCGATTTACGAGCAGTTACGCAGGTTCTGGACGCGAATCTTCGCCGTCAGCTTCGTCGTCGGCACCGTGACGGGCATCGTCCTCGAGTTCGAGTTCGGCACCAACTTCGCGGCGTTCTCGACGACCGCCGGCGAACTGTTCGGCGGTCCGCTCGCGCTCGAGGGGATGATGGCGTTCATGCTCGAGGCGACGTTCCTCGGCATCTTCGTCTTCGGACGCGATCGCGTCGGGAACGTGCTGTACATGATTTCTGCGATTGCGGTCGGACTCGGGACGTGGCTCTCGGCGGTCTGGATCCTGATCGCCAACTCGTGGATGCAGACGCCGCGGGGCTACGAACTGGCCACGGAGAACGGGCAGACGATCGTCCACCTGGTCGATCCGATCGCGGCCTACGCGAACCCGCGCTTCCCGTGGATGTTCGTCCACATGCAAAACGCCGCCGTCGAGTCCGTCGCGCTGTTCATGGCGGGTCTCGGCGCCTACTTCGTCTTCCGCCATCACGTGTGGGGGTATCCCGTCGAAAACGTCGGGTTCTGGGAAACGACGCTCAAGATCGGGCTCGTCGCTCTGCTCATCACCGCGCCGTTGCAGGTGCTCCACGGCGACCTGTACGCCCGCCACGTCTTCGAGACCCAGCCCCAGAAGTTCGCCGCGATGGAGGCCGTCTGGGAGACCGACTCCTACGTCCCCGAGTACATCGTCGCCTTCCCGACGAGCCTTCAGGACCTGCTCGATCCGCGCGCCAAGGACATCTTCGGCATCGGCATCCCCGGCGGCGCGTCGTGGCTCGCGAGCGGCGGCGATCCGCAGGCGTCGATCCAGGGGCTGAACGAGTTCGAGGGGCCGCAACCGCCCGTCGCGATCGTCTTCTGGGCGTTCCGGATCATGGTCGCGCTCGGGTTCTGGTTCGTCCTGCTCGCCGTCTGGGGCGGCTACCGCTGGTGGCGCGGCGAACTCCTCGAGGACGACCTCCTCCACAAGGCGCTGATGGCCTCGACGCCGCTCGGGATCGTGGCGGTCGAACTGGGCTGGATCGTCACGGAGGTCGGCCGCCAGCCGTGGGTCATCCAGGACGTCCTGCGGACGAGCGACGGCGTGTCGCCGGGCCTCACCGGTGCCGAGGCGACGGTGACGCTCGTCGGCTTCGCCGTCGTCTACCTCGGACTGCTCGCGCTCTATACGTACGTCATCGTTCGAATCGTCCGGGCCGGACCGCCGGAGGTGGACGGTCCCGGCGTGGCCGACCCGGCGGAGGCGCCGGCCTCGGAGGTGCAGGTCGATGACTGATCCGGCCTCGCTCGCGTCCGAACCGCTGTTCGGGCTGCCGCTCGCCGACCTCTGGTTCGGACTGTTGTTCTTCATCTTCGCGACGTTCCTCTTTCTCGACGGCTTCGATTTCGGCGTCGGCGCGCTGTTCGCGACCCGCGAGGACGACGACGAGCGCGAGCAGTTACTCGCCGCGATCGGGCCGTTCTGGGACGGCAACGAGGTGTGGCTCGTCGTCTTCGGCGGTGCCATGTTCGCGGCCTTCCCGGCCGTCTACGCGAACCTGTTCAGCCGCCACTACCTGCTGATGTTCGCCATCCTGGGCGCGCTCATCGTTCGCGGCCTCGCCCCCGAGATGTACGAACAGCGCCACGACGCGGCGTGGCAGCGGTGGTGGGGCCGGGCGTTCGTCGTCGGCAGCCTCACGGCCCCGTTCTTCCTGGGGATGTTCACGGCGAACTGGCTGCTCGGAGCGACGACGATCGTCACGCTTCCGGGACTCGTCGTCGGCCTGGCCGTCGTCGCGCTGACCGTCGTCGACGGCGTGGCCTTCCTCCGACTGAAGACGCGCGGCGACCTGCGCGAGGACCTCCGGACGGACGGCTACCGCGCGCTCGCGGCGTATCTCGTCCTGGTCGTGGTGACGCTGGGATACGTCTACGGGGCGGCACCCGCGCTCCGATCGTCCCTGTTCTCCGCGCCGGTGGCCGCGCTCGTCCTCGCGACGCTCGTCCTCGCCGGGGTGTACGCGGCGGCGACGCGGGCGGACCGCTACTACGTGGCGTTCGGCGCCGCCGCGGGTCTCGTCTTCGCCCTGGTCGGCATCGTCGCCGGCCTGATGTACCCGGCGATCGATCGCGCCGGCGGGCTGACGGTCGAGACGGCCATCGTCTCGACGCTCCCGCTCAACCTCATGTCGATCGGGGCGGCCGTCCTGCTTCCGCTGATTTTCGTCTACTTCGCGGTCCTCTACTCCGCGTTCAGCGGGCCGATCGAGGCGGGTGAGTCCTACTGATGGGGGCCGACGGCGACGACCGCGGCGAAAACCTGCCTGTCGACGGCGACGACTCGGCCGCCGAGGATCTCTCGCCGGTCCGCGACGCGGCGTCTTTCGATCGCCACGACGGCCGATCGGCGAGCGGGTCGGGGACGGGACCGTCACCGCCGCGACTGGGCTCTCGGATCCTGGTGACGTGGATCGAACTCACGGTCGTCGGCATCACCGGCGGCCTCCTCGGTGCGGCAGTGGGCGGCCCGCCGGGGTTCGTGATCTACCTCGCGACGACCCTGCTCACCGTCGGGATCATCTTCCACAACGTGAACGAACTCGTCAAGGCCTGGCTCCGGGCGTCCCGGACCGGGAGCGCGATCGAGTGATCGACGGTGTCGCTGGCGGCGCCGCCACTGGGCCCGATTACCCGCGGACGTATCGCGTCCAGGAATAGTGGTCCACGAGGGGATTACACCTTTTGGGAACGAGTCTGCAGTGGTACCGGAGCACGGAGGCCGGTCTCGAATCCGGTTCGACCCGGCGAGGGCGTCGACGCACACGGACGCACGGAGAAAGCCCGCGACTTCAGTCGTGGGCGACTGACGGCGCCGCGTCCGCGCGCGTCGTCCACCACCGACCGACGATTCTGTACACCGAGTACCCCCAGATCGCCAGCAGGACGGCGTACCCCGGGCCGTGAAGGAGCGCCGACCAGGCCTGATCCTGGTAGAAGAAGCCGATCCCGACGGCGAGCACCGCGGCGTTCCAGGCGAGAACGGTCCAGGGGCCGACGATCGAGGGGACGCCGGTCGCGGGAACGAGGCCGCCGGGCCGATCGCCGGTGGCGCTCTCGCCGCCCGCGTCGTCGGTTTCCGTTCGCTCGCGGGGGGAGACGACGAGCAACGCCCCGGCGAGCGCGATCGGGAGCGCCCACCCGAGGAAGAAGAAGTGTAACGCTCCGGTCTCGATCCAGGGTTCGGGGATCCCGAGCGGAACCCCGAACAGGATGAACGGGGCGAACGCGGCCGGGCCGAGGATCCAGCCCTGCGCGACCAGCACCGACAGCGCCGTCCCGTTCGACGTGCCGGCCCGGTACGTCCTGGCGAGCGTGTAGACGTAGAGCACGTAGCCGGCGGCGTACAGGGCCAGCCCGGTTCCGGTCACCGTCCGCCCCATGCCGAGCACCGGCCCGACGACGAGCGGGAAGATACCGAGTGCGAACAGCGGGAACGAGTACCGTCGCAGGCGATCGCTATAGAGGTCCGCGTCGACGAGTCGCGGGAACTGGTCGTACAGGGTGCCGATCGCCGCGAGGCCGAGAAAGCCCCACGCGTTGGCGTGGACGTGTGCCTCCCGGAGACCGTACCAGCCGCCGGGGACGTCCCAGCCGTGGCTGTACAGGCCGAACGCGAAGCCGAGTCCGATCAGGTAGACCAGCGGGGGGAGCAGGTAGAACCCCACGGTCGGATCGCGCGCTCGCCCGCCGTCGCTCCGGAGCGCCATCCCGAGCACGACGGCGAACAGCCAGAGCGCGAGCAGCCAGATCGTCGCGAGGCCGACGTCGAACCACAGCGGGTCGCCGAACGCCCGGCCGTACCACGCGAGCAGGAGCCCGCCGTTCAGTCCGACGAAGGCCGCTCCGGTGGCCCGCGACGAGGGCGCCGGACGATCGAGTTTTCGGGCCGTCAGCTGCGGGAGCGTGCCGAAGAGCAACTGGGTGAACGCGCCGATCGTGACGAAGTGGATGTGGGTCCACGTGACCCACGCAACCTGGGGGACGAGGTCGAACGCCTGGAGTCCCTGGTAGAGCGCGAGGCCGAACCCGGCGGCGAGAAAGGCGATCCCGGCGACGTGGAAGGGTAACACCGAGAGGGACGAGTCGTCGTCCGATCGACGGGTGAGGCGGCCGGCGAATCGGCCGTCGCTCGCGGACCGTCGCGGCTCCTGGGTGGACGTATCGGTCATACGTGTTCGAACGAACGCCGATCGGGTAGCGCTTCCCGCGAACCAGTCGGACCGATTCGAACATGTTCGAAGCCGTCTTCTCGACGGCGGCCCACCGAGTACTCGTATCGAATGCCTCGCGCGAAACTCACCGTAGATATTCCCGAGTCGCTCTGGATTCACGAGGTCTCGACGGCGCATCCGGAGGTCACGTTCCGGGTCACCTCGGTGCTCCCCGGGACGGACGTCGCGACCGGCGTCGTCGAACTGACGGCGTCGAACCCGGTCCCGATACTCGCGGCCATGGAGGCGCGAGACGACGTCCGCGACCTCGAGTTGCTGTGGACCCACGACGAGACGGCGCTCCTCCAGGTGGAGACGGTCGAGCCCTCGCTGCTCGTGCCGATGCAACGCGCGGGCGTCCCGATCGAGACGCCCTTCGAGGTCGCGGACGGCGTCGTAACCTGGGAACTGACGACGAGCGCGGATCGGCTGTCGGCCCTCGGCGCGTCGCTCGACGAGAACGGGATCGGCTACCGCATCGAACGCGTCCACGCGGTCGATGCGAGTCGCGCGACGCAGCTGTTGACCGATCGCCAGCTCGAGGTCTTTCTCGCCGCCCTCGAGGCGGGCTACTACGAGGTTCCGCGCGAGGCGACGCTGACGGACGTCGCGTCGTCGCTCGAGGTCACCAAGTCGACCTGTAGCGACGTCCTCCACCGGGCGGAGAGTGCGATCGCCCACTGGTTCGCCGAGGAACACGTCGCCGTCACGCACGATCGGTGAGCGGTTCCGGGGTCGCCCCGAGCGGCCCCGCTAGTCCACGCCGGCCGTTTCGGCCGCGATTCCCGACGGCTGGCCGGCGTCCGTCGCCCGATCGGGATCGAAGAACGTCTCGTAGACCTTCCGCTGACCGGCACGGAGGTGCTGGAGGTACGTCGACTGGCAGACGCCCATCCGGTCGGCGAGTTCGTCGCCGCTCGACTCACGCGGCCACGCGAAGAAGCCGCCGAAGTGAGCCAGCTGGAGCGCCTCGAGCTGCCGATCGGTGAGGCGATCCTCGACGGCCGACCGGAACTGGCTGCGGGTTTCGGGCGACCGATCGCGTTCGCGCTGGCCGACCAGGTCCGCTCCCGGATGCGTCTGGGAGACTGCCTCGACGACGCTTCGCACGTCGGCCGTCTCGGCGAGTTCCGCCACCAGCGTCCCCGCGGCACCGTCGGCGGTGAGCGATCGGACGACCGCGCCGTAGTTCGCGAGCGTGGCGACGACCGATCTCTCCGGCACGGTGACGCGAACCAGCACGTCGTCGGCGTTGCGGAGCGGCTGAACGGCCGCGAGGTCGTCGGCCGCCGCGACGGACGCCAGCACCTCGTCGGCGTCGAGGTCCCCGCCCTGGAGGGTCACGAACGCGGCGAGGTCGCCGTCGGCGCCGGTCGTCACCCGCTCGAGGTCGAGGTCGCACTCGAGGGCCGCCGCGAGCGCTACCAGCGGATCGTCGTCGGGCGTCAGCGTGAACGTGAGCGCGGTGACGCGATCGGTGACCAGCGAGCGCTGGCTCTCCGCGGCGGTGATGGCGTAGGCGATCGTCTCGCCGAGTTCGTCGAGGATCTCGCCGTCCAGGGCGGCGGCGGTGTCGGCGTCGCTCGCGTGGAGCACGAGCGCACCGTAGTGGGCGTCCCGGTAGGTGAGCGGGATGGCGACCGTGGCGGCCGCGCCGCCGTAAGAGTGACACTCGCAGGCCTTCCGTTCGCAGGCCGGGCGTCCCGCGTCGCAGGTCCGGACGACGTGGGTCGTCTCCGTCTCGAGGGCGCGATCGACGACCGTCTGCCGATCGGCGTCGTTGACCGCGGTGACGATCCCGGTCAGCGTCCCCTCGTCGATGCCGGCGCCCGTCTGCGAGCGGACGCTGTCGGTGACCGCGTTCCGGGCGGCGACCCACGCCGACTCGTAGGGGCTGGCGCTCGCGAACCGCTCGCAGGCGATCGCCTCCACCTCGGCTTTCGAGTCCGCCCGGAGCAGTTCGCGGTTGACGTCCCGGACGATCTCGTTGGTGGTGTTCAGGACCGCGAGTTCGGCGTGCTGGTCCTGGATCTGCAGTTCGCGCTCCTTGCGCTCGGTCACGTCGGTGTCGACCGCGACGAACTGCTCGACCGTCCCCGACTCGTCGGTGATCGGCGCGATCGTCATGTCGACCCAGCAGAGGTCGCCGTTCTTGCGCCGGTTGACGATCTCGCCGTCCCAGACCTCGCCGTCGGTGATGGTCCCCCAGAGGTCCGCGTAGAACTCGTCGCCGTGCTCGCCGGACTTCCACAAGGCCGGCGTCTCCCCCACGACGTCCGCCGGCGCGTACCCCGTGACGTCCTCCGTCGCGGGATTCGCGTACTCGATCGTCCCGTCGAGGTCGGTCAGGAAGATCGCGTGGCCGGCGTGCTCGACGGCTTTCCGGAAGCTCCGGAGCCGATCGTTCGCGGCGGCCAGTTCGGCGGTGATGCGGGCCTCCTCCTCGACGTACTGCGAGAGGTAGTGAACCGTCGCGACCGCGAGGACGCTCACGACGAGCCCGGGAAGTTCCGCCAGCCCGCCCCCACCTACGGCCAGGAGCGTCCAGAGCTGTCGCGACGCCATCAGCCCGAGCATCACGCTCAGGAAGGCGAACCGCCGATCCCCGCTCCGGGACAGCAACAGGACCGAGTAGCCGGTCCCCACGAGCCGGAGCAGGATCGATGCCGCGAGGACGAGACTCATCCGCCCCACCTCGATCGATCGATCGTCCGTACCGCCGGTCCCGGGGTCATGGGTTCTTCTACGCGGTGGCGGTGGA
Organism: Halosolutus sp. YCN4; assembly: GCF_059736495.1. Taxonomy (NCBI): domain Archaea; kingdom Methanobacteriati; phylum Methanobacteriota; class Halobacteria; order Halobacteriales; family Natrialbaceae; genus Halosolutus; species Halosolutus sp. YCN4. The sequence goes on from NZ_JCASSM010000002.1 coordinate 767,931, forward strand.
TAGGGACTAACCGGATTCCTACGCCGTTGGAAATTCGGTTTCTGGCCTCTTGCGAGCGCTATATCGGGCGATATCGCCTATTCGATCGGTGCGGGCGCGATCGCGTGGTCGCCGCGACCCCAACAGTATCGGTACGCGCTCCAAGGGCGGATTCGGCGGACGAAACCCCGCCCAAGAGTATTGGTAGTACGCTGAGCCCCCTGGCGCCCCTCCGTCTACCTGTATGACATCGAGACGACCGACCCCACGGCGGCCGTCGGCCGGTGATCGGCGATGAGCAGTGCGGACGAGCCGATGCCGAGCGTCCCCGAGTCGGCCGGGGAAGACTCGTACGACGCCGTGGTCGACGTCGAGTCGACGGATCCGCGGGACGAACTCGCGAAGACGACGTATCGAACCGACCTCGGCATCGAGATGGCCGCGGACGCGCGTCGCGTGAGCCGCGGCGAACTGTCGAGCGACGCGTACTGGGAGAAGTACGACGGCGAGGCGGCCGCGGAGTTCGGCGAGGCCTACCGCGAGACGCCGAACCCGGCGGTCGACTGCGCCGACGGAACGATCGACGACGAGACGGCCGAATCGCTCGGCTGTTCGGTCGGGTCGATGGCGAGCGTCGCCGAGGCCCTCCAGGAGGGCGAGGAGGGCGACGAGAGCGAAGCCGACGACGCCGACGACACGCGCTGGGGGATGGTGATCGACCTCCAGAAGTGCGTCGGCTGCGAGTCCTGTACGGTCGCGTGCAAGGCCGAGAACCGGACGCCGCCGGGCGTCTCGTACAACGTCGTCCTGGAGCGAGAGGAGGGCGAGTACCCGAACATCACCCGGACGAACGTGCCCCGCCCGTGCATGCAGTGTGAGAAACCGCCCTGCGTGCAGGTGTGTCCGGTCAGCGCGACCTACAAGATGGACGACGGCGTCGTGAACATCGACTACGATCGCTGTATCGGCTGTCGGTACTGCATGGTCGCGTGTCCCTACGACGCGCGGTACTTCGACTTCGGGGAGAACTACGACGGCGAGTTCGAGGAAGGCGGCGAGGTCACCAGCCCCGAGTACGGGATGGACCGCGGTCCGCGCGAGGACGGCGAATCGCCGATCGGCAACGTGCGGAAGTGCAACTTCTGTCACCACCGCCTCGGACGCGGCGAGGAACCGGCCTGCGTCGAGACCTGCGTCGGCGACGCCCGCTACATGGGCGACCTCGAAGACACCGACAGCGAGGTGAACGAACTGGCCTCCTCCTCGCGGGCGTTCCAGTTGAAAGAGAAGGAGGGGACCGACCCGAACGTCTACTACCTCAAGTGACCATGGCAACGCAAACGCACACCGTAACCGGCCGCTTGCAGGTGAATCGCCTCCGGATCGTCTGGTACGCGCTGCTCGTCGCCCTGCTCGCGATCGGCGCGTACGGCGGCTACCTGCGCGTCACCGAGGGACTCCGATCGACGAACCTCTCGAGTACGGTTCCGTGGGGCGCGTGGGTCGCCTTCTACATCTACTTCGTCGGCCTCTCGGCGGGCGCGTTCCTCGTGAGCACGCTCTCGAACGTCTTCGAGGTCGAGGGGATGCACGAGATCGAACGCGAGGCGCTGTTCGTCGCGATCGTCTCGATGATCGTCGCGCTGACGTTCGTCATGGTCGACCTCGGCCGGATGGACCGGCTCTGGCACCCCTTCGCGTGGCGCCAGCCGCTGTCGGTCCTCTCCTGGGAGGTCCACGCCTACGTCCTCTACGTGGGCGTCCTGATGGGCGAACTGTACTTCTCGATGCGACGTGACCTCGTCGAGACCAGTGAAGAAGACGATGGGCTTCGCGGACGGATCGCCGACCTGCTCACGCTCGGCCGGACGGACACGAGCGACGAGGCCCTCGAGACCGATCGCACGTGGCTCAAACGGCTCGGCATCGTCGGCATCCCGCTGGCGATCGTCTTCGTCCACGGCGGGACCGGAAACCTGTTCGCGGTCGCGGCCGCGCGCAGCTACTGGTTCAGTGCGCTGTTCCCGGTGATCTTCATCACCTCGGCGGTCGTCAGCGGCATGGCGCTGATCGCCCTGCTGTACGTGCTCCGGTCGTGGCTTGGCAGCCGGACGCTCGAGACGCCCCTGCTCGAACGCATGGCGGCACTGCTGGCGGGCTTCATCCTCCTCGACGCGTCGCTGAAGGTCCTCGAGGCGTTCGTCGGACTCTACAGCCTCCACCCCGGCCACGTGGAGTCGTGGCTGACGATCATGACCGGCGAGATGTGGTGGTCGTTCTGGCTGGTGATGGTCGGCCTCGGCTGGATCGCACCGCTCGTGCTGTTACACCGGCGCGACTGGCGGCGGCGGCCGGCGTTCGTCGCCGCCGCGGGCGCGAGCGTCGTCCTCGGCGTGATCGGCACGCGCTTCAACATCGTCGTGCCGGCCCAGATCGAGCCCGCACTCTACGGCCTGCCGACGGGCTACTACGTCCCGTCGACGCCGGAATGGTTGCTCTCGCTGGGCATCGTCGCGCTCGGCGTGCTCCTCTACACGATCGGCACGGAACTGCTTCCGCTCGTTCCACGCGGTGAGACCCATGACTGATTCGAACGCGACCCACACGGACCCCGAGACAGAACGGACGGACGAACCACCAGCTGACGGGATCGATCGCCGCGACTTCGTCAAGGCGGTCGGCGGCGTGGGAGCGCTCTCGCTCTCCGGCGGCATCGCGAGCACCGCGCTCGACGTCGACGGCTGGTTCGGCGACGACGGCCACGGCGTCGGCACCGACTACGGCGACTACGAGGCGTCGGACGTCATCTACACGACCTGCGGGCAGTGCAACACGTTCTGCCCGATCAAGGTGCGACTGGCCGACGAGAGCGGGACCGGCGAGTACAGTTCGCTCGTGCGCAAACTCGCGGGCAACCCGTACTCGTTCCTCAACACCCAGCCGAACGCGCAGGTCCCCTACGCCAGCGACCCCGAGGAGGTCGCGACCGGCGACCTGGAGGGGACCGGCGAGGTCGACGTGAGCAAGTGGTCGCTCTCGGGCGGGCGCATCTGCCTGAAGGGCCAGGCCGGCATCCAGACGGCTTTCGACACCTACCGGCTGCGAAAGCCGATGAAACGCGTCGGCCCGCGAGGAAGCGACGAGTGGCAGACCATCTCCTGGGAGCAGGCGATCGAGGAAATCGTCGAGGGAGACGACGAACTCGGCCACGACGGCCTCCAGGACCTGTGGGGCTACGCGCCCCAAGACGAAGTGATGGCCGACTGGGAGGCCGTCCAGGAGGGCGACCTGAGCCGCGAGGCGTTCGACGAGCGATACGAGGACGTCCTGATCGACACGGACCACCCCGATCTGGGGCCGAAAGCCAACCAGATCGTCGACGTCGGCGGCTTCCGGCGAAATTTCATCCGGAACCGGCTCTGGCACCGGGGGCTGGGCTCGGTCAACAGCATCCACCACGCCGGCGTCTGCGGCCTCTCCGGCGTCGTGGGGTTCAACCGATCGCACGACGGCCAGAAGAAACGCCAGTACCCCGACGTCGAGAACTGCGAGTACCTGCTGGTCTGGGGGACCAACCCGATGGTCGCGAACAAGGGCCCGACGTGGCTCGCCCCGAAACTCACGAACGCGATCGAGGACGGCATGCGGATGGACGTCGTCGATCCGCGCCTCTCGAAGACGGCCGAGAAGGCCGACGAGTGGATCCCGGTCAAACCCGGCGCGGACGCCGCGCTCGCGCTCGGGATGGCACGCTGGATCGTCGAACACGAACGGTACGACGAGACGTACCTCAGGAATCCCGGCGAGGACGCCGCGGCCGACGACGACGAACCGACCTGGAGCGACGCGACGCACCTCGTGCTCGTCGACGAGGACGATCGGCCCAAGGCGCGGGCGAGCGATCTGGGACTCGACGCGGCCGACGAGGACGCGTTCGTCGCCGTCGACGCTGCGACGGGCGAGCCAGCGCCCGCGAGCGAGGTCGACGAGGGCGTCCTGGACGTCGATACCACGATCGACGGGCGGTCCGTCAGGAGCGTCTGGACGCTGTACCGCGAGCGGGTCTTCGAGCACTCCCTCGCGGAGTACGCCGAGATGGCCGGCGTGAGCGTCGATCGGATCGACGAACTCGCCGACGAGTTCACGAGCCACGGCAAGCGCGCGGCGATCATGGCCTACCGCGGGCCGGCCAAGCACACGAACGGCTTCTACGCCACGCGCGCCATCTCGACGCTCCAGCACCTGATCGGCAACTTCGACTGGAAGGGCGGACAGATCACGCCCTACGCGGACTACGAGACGATGAGCGGCCGGTACGAACTCGGCCAGGTTCCGGACGGCCACGAACCGTGGGGCATCCCGCTGCTCCGGGGCGGCGTCAACTACGAGGAGACGTCACTGTTCGATCGCGACGACGGCTACCCCGCGAAGCGGCCGTGGTTCCCCGTCGCCCCGCCGATGGCGACCCAGGAACTGTACGCCAGCGCCGACGACGAGTACCCCTACGGCGTCGAGGCGCTGTTCATCCGCCCGTACTCGAACAACCACGTCATGTCCGCGGCCGGCGGGGACACGATCCCCGACGTGTTGCAAGACGAGGACGCGATCGGGCTGATCGTCGCCTCGGACACGGTGCTGGGGGAGACCAGCCGGTACGCCGACTACGTCCTCCCCGAACCGACCTACCTCGAGCGCTGGGAGAACTTCGGGACCTACCCGAACAAGCGCCTGGCCGACGAGAAGATCAGCCAGCCGACGATCCGGGTCGTCCCCGACGCGCGGCCGTTCGAGGAGGTGCTGATCGACCTCTGGAAGGAACTGGACCTGCCGGGCGTCGGCGAGGACGCCATCCCGGACGCCGACGGCGATCTGTGGCCGCTGGACGCCGCCGAGGACTTCTACGTCAAACTCGCGACGAACATCGCCTACGATCGCGAGCCAGTTCCCGACGCCGACGACGAGGAACTCGAGTCGTTCGAGGCGGCCCACGAGAAGGGACTCGGGGAACACTTCGACCTCGAAGACTGGAAGGGAGCCGTGACCGACGAGGAGTGGCGCAAGGCCGTGACCGTGCTCAACCGCGGCGGCCGGTTCGAGGAGCCGATCGACGGCTACGCCGAGGCCTTCGCCGAGCGGGGCCACGATTACGACTACGCCGGTCGTCACCCCGACACGAACGCCTACGACGGCGACCACCTGCGCTACAAACTCGCGAGTCGGGTGAACTTCTACGACGAGGTCGCCCCGACCGGGAAACACGCCTACGACGGCGATCGGTTCGATCCGCTCCCCCGGGCCGAGGACGTCGTCCACTACGACGGCGCGGTCCAGATCCCGGTGACGAGCGACGAGGAGCCCGATCGCCCCCTCCAGTTGACGAACTGGAAGCCCCGCACGCAGGGGATGCACCGCACGACCGGGTCGGCGTGGCTCCGCGAGACGACGCCGGAGAACGCCGTCTGGATCAACCCCGGGGACGCGGCGGATCGCGGCATCGAAAACGGCGATCGCATCCGCCTCGACGCCGGCCGCCGGACGGTCGAGGCGACCGCCCGCGTCACGGGCGGGATCCGGCCCGGCGTCGTCGGCACCGCCTGGGGCTTCGGCCGCCAGGGTGGCGGCGCGACCGAGACGACGATCGACGGCGAGCGCCGCGAGGGCGCGACCGGGGGGTACGGCCACACCGACCACGACTACGACACGCCGGGCGAGGACACTGGCGGCTACGCGAAGGGCCGCGACGCCGGCTTCGCGGTCAACCACGTCCAGCCGCTCGACGACGAACTCGGCGACATCGGACTGAGCGACCCCGTCGGCGGGAGCAACGCGCAGTTCGCCGCCTACGTGGAGATCGAACGGGTGAGCGACCGATGACCGCGACCGCGACGAACCCGGCGGACGCGGCGGTCGCCGACGCCCGCGCCGACCTGTACGACCTGCTGGCGGCCGCGTTCGACGGTGAGACGGAGACGCTCGCGGCGGCGATCCGGGCGGGTGCGCTCGTCGACGTCGCGGCGTCGCTCCCGATCGACCTCGACGTGAGCGCGCTCGACCGCGAGTCCGTGGACGAGGTAGCGCTGGCGATCGCGTACGACAACCGCTTCGTCGTCCCCGGACCGCGGTACGTCCCGCCGATCGCCTCGGCTCACCGCGATCGGCCCTCGGCGTCGTTCGAGTCCGATTCGCCGTTCCACGACGAGGGGAGCGCCGGCGAGTTGCTCGGCGACCCCGCGGCCGCGATGGCCTCGCTGTACGATCGGGCGGGCGTCCGACCGGAGCGGGGCGACTTCCCGGACCACGTCGCCGCGCAACTCGAGTTCCTCGGGGCGGCCGCGCGATCGGAGGCTCGACGGCTCGAGGACGGCGATCACGCGGCCGCCGATCGGTTCCGGACGATACAGCGGGAGACGCTGTCACGGCTCGGCTGGCTCGACGCGTTCCACGAGGCCGTCGCGGACGTCGACGGACGTGCGGGGGTCTTCACGGCGCTCGTCGCGGTGACCCGAACCGCGACGGCCTGGCACGCTCGCGACCTCGATGCGGCGGACCGAGAGCAGTAGCCCGGCGAACTCGCTGTGCGTCGGGTTCTCCGACCGTCACTCCCTCGAAGCCCGGCGCGACCGCCGGGACCTACCCCAGCAGGTTAGAGAGCGACATCGCGAGGAAAAAGAGGATCACGACTTCGCTGACGAGCCACGAGTTCGCGTTCATCCAGTCGCGCGCCTTCGGAAGGGCGGTTTCCGCGCGCTCGCCGAAGGCGACCAGGGCGAGCGACGGGAGCGAAAGGGTCAGGAGCGTAAGCAGGATAAACGGGACGGCGTGCACCCACGGCGCGTCGCTGGCCGCCAGGTAGGAGCCGACGGTGACGGACGTGAGGATGTCGGTCGGGAAAAATCCCATGAGTAGAAAGCCGAGCCGGAACGAAAACCGCGGCGACGCCGACTGGAGCGTCCCTATCCACCGCGGCGGTTCCGACGTCGACCGCGTCCGGTAGGTGTGAACCATCGCGAGCGAGAGCGCGACGACGACGATCGCGCTGACCGTCGTGTTGGACGCCCGCTGGCCGATCGTCCCGGTGCTGAACGCGTACGCGATCGTCACGATCAGCGTGATCGAGATGGCCGCACCACCAACGAACGCGGCGGAGTTTCGCCGCCAGCGCTCGCTCGTCGCGAGGAAGATGGCGCTCAGGATCTGGGGGCCGGCGATCATCACGAAGACCAGTGGCAACACCTCGAGGAATCTCATGGCCCGGTCACCGCCGCGCCGTTTTCCGGGTGCCGTGCCGTGGTAACTCCGGAGGGGCCCGTCGATCCCCCTCGGGAGTCTCCGCCGGTGCGGGGACTGTTTTCGCCGCCGATCGCGGATCGGTCGTCGGAGATCGAACTGCAGCTGGGGACCGACATCGACTGTCGATCCCTAGTTAGATCCGGACCATACTAACGCTTGGCCGGGCCAACTGCGATGGATACACGACGGAACTGGAGGTCGGGTCGCCTGCGTCGGCCGATCGATTCGATTCGGCACCCTGCATGGCGATCCTCGCTGACGAGCGGTTGTCCTCTCGATGCGATGGATCACTCCGCCAAGTAATCGCCCATGAAGCGGTCCGGTGGTCGATTCGCTCTCGCTATCACCACCGCTCGAGATCGCCGGCCCTCGATCGGCGCGTGTTGCGTGCGGAAAACCTAAATTCTGCTTACCTCGTTCCAGCCGACGAAAACGGTCGGTTTCCGTCGAACGGAGCTATGTATTTTTGTAGTATTGGAAAGTCTACCCAATTATGGTATATGACGGTTCTCGAGGGGGGCGAGAATCCACCGCTCACATGTGGGGCCGACGCCACTACCTCGTTGCGACCGTCGGCATATCGGCACTGAGTGGGTGTATCGGGGATACCGAACAGGACGAAGCGGATACCGAGGACGACGACGAGGACGAAGCGGAAGCCGAGGAACGTCCCGAGGGCGTCTCGGAAGAGGAGTTCGAACGTGGTCCCGTGCCGGACGTCTACCTGTCGGCGACGTCACTGGGCGGCGACGAACGCGATCCCGACGAGTTGCAATCGAAAGCGGACGTCGACTTCTCGGAGTACGAGGAGGCCGAAGAGGACGAGACCCATCAGGCCGGCACGTGCTGTGCGAACTGTGACGAGTTCGTCCCGGACAGGAACGGCGACGAGTTCGGTGCGTGCGTGGCGGTCGAGGGCTACATCGACGGCGCCGACTGGTGTGCGATCTGGGAGGAGTTACCCGAACCCGAGGTTCCGGACGGACTGTCCGAGGCGGACCTGGCGACGGCCGAGGTGCCGGATGAGTACCGAGCGGCGAGTTCCCAGACCGGTGAGGAGCGCGATCCCGACGACCTGCTCACCCAGGAGGAGGTGAGCCTGATGGAGTCCGTCGACGCGATCGCGGCGGAGACGGCGCCCCCGGGACAGTCCTGTGGAAACTGTGCGGAATTCATCCCGGACGAGAACGGCGACGGCTGGGGTGCATGTGCGAGAGTTGAGGGGTACGTTGCGGTCGAAGACTGGTGTAGCGTCTGGGAACACGTCAGCGAGGAACTCTGAAGGCGGCGACGGTGCAGTACGATCGGCCGGTGAAGACGACCGAACCGATCAGGCCGACTCGATGGCGACGTCGAGCGACGTCTCGTTCTCGACGTTGTCGGTGACCGGACACCGGTCCTCGATCGCCGCGAGCCACGCGTCGACGGCGTCCTCGTCGGCGTTCGTCTCCACGGTAATCGTAACGTCGAGGTCCTGGAGGCCGGGGCGCGCGTCGGACTGCTCGCCGCGGTAACTCGCGTAGTCGACGCCGCCCGCGATCGTCACCCCCATGTCGTCGATCGCGATGTCCATGTCGCGGGCGACCATCGTTCCCGTCGAGTTCAGACAGCCGAGGATCGCGCCGAGGAAGTATTCGACGGGATTGACGTCTTTGCCGACGACGAACTCGGCGTCGCCGGTGTCGATTCGCATCCGTTTCGGGCTGTGTCGCTCGCCGGTCAGTTCGTACGTCGTCAGGTCGTCGGAGTCGGATCGTGTCATCGTGTGCTGGTCGGTGGCGGGTCGGCAGGCGGTCGCGCGAGTCGATCACAGTTCGGTGTCGCCGGCGGCGCCGTCCACGTCGTCAACGCTCGTCGCAGTTCACTTACGTCTTGTTCGATTTCCACAAGTCTGGGAACACGATCGGCGGACCGTGCCACCGCGAGGCTGGGTTCGGGGACCTCAGGCCGTCCGCTCCGGCGGCACGAGCATGACGTTCCCGTTCGCCCGCGCGACGATGTCCTCGGAGACGCTCCCGAGCAACAGGCGACGGAGCCTGCTGTGGCCCCGCGAGCCGACGAGGATCGTCGTGGGGTCGTACTCGGCCTCCGCGGCGAGGATCTCGTCGGCCGGATCGCCCTGTCGGACGTCGGTCCGCGTCTCGATCCCCCACTCCTCGAGCTGGGCGGCGAGTTCCGCCAGCCGCGCTTCCGGGTCTTCTTCCTCGGGAAGCCCCGGATCCTTCGGCGTCTCGACGTGGACCAGCGTCGCCTCCTGCGTGGCGTGGCGCAGGTACGAGAACGCATCGAACGCCCGATCGGCGTTCTCCGAGAAGTCCGTCGCGTACAGCATGCGCTGGAACAGGTGTTCCCGGACGACGTCCGGGTCGTCGGCCTCGCGTTCGATCCGGTTGACGAGGAGCGGCGTCACGGTCGTCCGCGCGAGGTTGCGCGCGGTCGAGCCGATGACGCGGTTCTCGAGCGGGCTCTTCCCGCGCGAGCCCACGATCGTCATGCTGGCACCGATCGTCCCCGCGATGCCGGTGATGCGTCGGTGTGGCGTGCCGCGGACGACGTGGGTCTCGACGTCGAAGCCGGCGTCCTCGATGACGCGGCGGTATCGATCGAGCGCCTGCTCGCGCCGGCCTTCGAAGTCCATGCCGGGCATTCCCGCGTGCACATTCGACGGAATCACCGTCACCAGGTGCATCTCGTCGACGCCGATCCGGCCGAGACACTCGAGGCAGGTCTCGCTCTCGATCGTCGCCTCACTGGCTGCCGATAGGTCAGTCGCACAGACCGCTTTCATACTCTCCGGTAGGGTCCGACGGTATAATATTGTTTGGATCGCCCAATATAGTGTCGTGTCTACGCGGCGCGGGCGGACGACTCGTGTGCGGCGATCGGCCCGCGATCGGTCCCGACGATTCGCGTCGGGGAGGGGTCGATCCGGTGTCCGGAACGGAGTATCACGATCACGTGACTGATTTCGGCGCGCCCGAGCGCTGAGGGGCCTCGCCGAAGACCGAGCCATATTCACAAAACCTATGAGAATATTCTCGTTGGTTAGCCGTGAGATAGCCTGCAGTAATATTGTGCGTCAATCCCAAAAGCGTTATACGCGCTCTTCGGGTAGTGAGTATTGAGCAGAAACCCATGAACTACACACGATCGAATCCGGACGGGGGTCGAGACGCATGATCGACCTCGCATCGCTTTCACAACCAGTACAGGCAGGCGTGCTCGTCGGCGCCGTCCTCGTCGAGGCCATCGTCCTCTACGTGGGCTACGGCGCCCTCGAACAGGTCGCAAAACCGCTCGTCGAGAGAATCACGCACACATAGATGGAACTGTTTGGAATCGCACTGACGATGCTCGTGCTGTTCGTGAGCTTCGGCTTCATGGTCGGCGTGCTGTTCGGCTTCTTCGGCATGGGCGGGTCGTTCCTCGTCACGCCGGCGCTCCTCGTGATGGGCTACCCCGCCCGGGTCGCCGTCGGGAGTGGGATGGCGTTCGTCTTCGGGACGGCCGTGATCGCGACGCTGAAACACCACGACCTCGGCCAGGTCGACTACAAACTCGGCGGGTTGATGATCGTCGGGACGTCCGTCGGCATCGAGGTCGGGCGAATCGGGGTGTTCTACCTCGAGGAACTCGGCCTCGCCAGCGGGGTCATCGGCGTCACGTACGTCGTCCTGCTGGGCACGATCGGCCTGTTCGTCACGCGCAACGCGCTCAAGAACGACACCGATGACGATTCGGGCGGCGGTCACCACGACGCCGCGAACGAGGAGATCGATCCGGACGCGATCCCGGACATCGCGAAGAAGATCCAGTCGTACCGCGTCCCGCCGATGATGACGATCGCCGGCGGGATCCAGGTCTCGCTCTGGATGGTGCTGGGCGTCGCGTTCGCGACGGGACTGCTGTCGGGCTTCCTCGGCGTCGGCGGCGGCTTCATCCGCATGCCCGCGATGTTCTACCTCATCGGCGTGCCCGTCCCCGTGGCTGTCGGGACCGACCTGTTCGAGATCGTCTTCTCGGGCGGGATCGGCTCGTTCCTCTACGGGATGGAGGGCGGCGTCGACCTCTCGATCGTCGCGCCCCTGCTCGCCGGGAGTGCGCTCGGCGCTCGCATCGGCTCGGCCGCGACCGGGATCGTCGACGAAGGCGACATCAAGATCTACTTCGGGCTGATGCTCCTGGGCGGATCGGTCGCCGTCGCGTTCCGCCAGGCCGGCGACTACCTCGGGATGGAGGTCCTGAGCACGATCAGCTTCGCGCTGATCCTGCTGTCGGCGTTGCTGGTCAGCGGCGCCGTGATCTACAGCACGATCACGACGATGCGCGCAGAGCCCGACACGGCTGGCGTGAGCGCGGACTGACCGCTCGCCTCGGTTCTCGCCGACCCGATCGCCGAGATTGTACAATACCCACAAAACCCTTTTATCGGCGGGGCACCTACGCTCGTCTAGTACAATGGCTAGTTCGATGGCAGAACAACTCCAGCAGGACATGCAGTGTGAAGGGCTGCTGGAGTGCATTCACGGACTCAAACAGCTCGACAAGGACTGCTTCCGCGTGATGGTCGAAAGCGACGAGCCCCTGACGATCGACGAGGTCGCAGAGCGCGTCGATCGCGAGCGCTCGACCGCCTACCGGTCGATCCAGCGACTGCTCCAGAGCGGCTTCATCCAGAAAGAGCAGGTCAACTACGACCAGGGTGGCTACTACCACGTCTACTACCCGACCGATCCGTCCCAGATCGCAGACGACATGCAGCGGATGTTGAACGACTGGTACGCGAAGATGGGCCAGCTCATCCAGGAGTTCGAGGACAAGTACGAACACGTCGACGACGGCGCACAGGCCGTCGAGGGATAGGGCCGCGATCGGCCGGTCGTCCCGTGGTCGTCGTTCGTGAACCGGGCCGATCGCGATCGGTCGTGAGTATCGTGTGATCTCTCGTGTCTCTCCCTGTCTCTAGCGGACGGCATATCGACGCATCCGGTGTTCGGTGCACCCGTAAGGGGAACGATCGCGATTTAGTATTGCATAGTTTCCACAAAACTCTTATCACCGTGCGGATCCAACGTCGAGGTAGAACCATGGCGAACTCGATGGCCGATCAACTCCAGCAGGAGATGGTGTGTGAAGGCCTGCTGGAGTGCATCCACGGCCTCAAAGGACTCGATACGGAGTGTTACCGGACGCTGGTCGAGAGCGACGAGCCCCTGACGATCGACGAACTCGCGGAGCGCGTCGATCGCGAGCGCTCGACCGCCTACCGATCGGTCCAGCGGCTCCACCAGAGCGGCTTCATTCAGAAAGAGCAGGTCAACTACGATCAGGGTGGCTACGTGCACGTCTACTCGCCGGCGGACCCGTCCCGGATCGCGAGCGACATGCAACGGATGGTAAACGACTGGTACGCGAGGATAGACGGCCTCATCGAGGCGTTCGAGGAGGAGTACGACGGCACCGACGTCGACCACGACGCGATCGCGCCGGAGGACTAGCGCCGTGACCGTTCCGGTCGTCGATCGCGACGTCTCGCGGGCCGACCTCGCCGAGACGACGCTCGATCTCGTCGCGTTCGACACGGCCAACCCGCCCGGCGACACCCGCGAAATCGTCGCGTGGCTCGAATCGACGGTTCGCGACCTCGGGATCGAGACCGATCGGTTCGCGGCCGACCCGACGAAGCCGAACCTGCTTGCGACGATCCCCGGCGAGCGCGAGACGACGCTGCTCTTCAGCGGACACCTCGATACGGTCCCGTTCGACCCCGACGGCTGGTCGTTCGATCCGCTCGGAGAACGCGTCGACGACCGCATCTACGGCCGCGGGACGACGGACATGAAGGGCGCGATCGCCGCGATGCTCCACGTCGCCCGTGCGTACGCCGACGCCGACACCCGTCCGCCGGTGACGCTCGCGTTCGCGTTCGTGAGCGACGAGGAGGTCGGCGGCGACGCCGGCGTCGCGGCCCTGCTCGAGGCCGATCGACTCGACGCGGACGCCTGCGTGATCGGCGAACCGACCTGCACCGCGGACGCCCGCTCGATCACGGTGGCCGATCGGGGGAGCATCTGGCTCACGCTCGAGGCGACGGGCGAGGCCGCCCACGGTTCGCGACCGATGCTCGGCGAGAACGCGATCGATCGCCTCTGGGCAGCGATCGAGACGGTCCGGACGCAACTCGAAAGCCGATCGCTCGCGATCCCGGAACCGGTCGCGCCGATCGTCGAGGAGTCCGTCGACTACTACGCACCGTCGATGGGCGCGGGGACCGCCCGACGGCTGTTCGAGCGCCCGACGGTCAACCTCGGCACGATCGAGGGCGGCGAGAACGTCAACAGCGTGCCGCGACACGCGAGCGCGCGGCTGGACGTTCGCCTCACTGCGGGGGTCGAGACGCGGGCCGTGCTCGACGAGGTCCGCGAGTGGATCGCCGACCGCGAGGGCGTCTCGATCGCGGACGCGTCCTGGAGCGTCGGGAGTTACGAGGACCCGGACGCGCCGATCGTGACCGCGACGCGAGCCGTCGCAGCGGACGTGCTCGACGATCGCGTCCACCGCCGGAGCGCGACGGGCGGCGGCGACGCGAAGCGGCTCCGGAACGCCGGGATTCCGACGATCGAGTTCGCCGTCGGCACCGATACGGTCCACGCCTGCGACGAGTACGCGACCGTCGACGCCCTCGCGGCGACCGCTGAGACGTACGCACGACTGCCGGCCGCGTTCGCCGCCCGACTGGACGAAACCGATCGGTAACGTCGCATCCGCTCACGCCGGCCGTGCCACCCTCGAGACGGTGTGCAGTCGGTCTCCGCTGACGTGTCTCCGTTTTCGGCCGCCCCGTCGTCGGTTCCGATCGACGGGAGTCCGCGCATCGCCACGACTCGACACCGCCGATCGCGCCGAGGCTCCCGAACTCGGCGAGTAGTTCCCGTCGACGTCTCTCATACGGTTTACTGTGAGTCATTTCCGGCACAACCGCGATCCGACGGCGGTTGCGCCGGTATATCGTTACAGCAATCCGCATCAGGCGGTCGCCACGGTTTCGAAGTCGTCGACGACGCGCGATACCTCGATCGTCGCTCCGTCGGGGTAGACGCGCTCGACGATCCCCCGCTCGTTGACGAGGAAGATGTAGGCGTAGTGGGGGAACATGTACTCGAGGTTCTCGTAGTCCTCGGCCGGTCGCTTCTCGAGGGGGAGCCCGAACTCGTCGCCGACGATTTCTTTCGCCGTCTCGTACGCTTCCGGCCGCAGGAAGTGCCAGTTCCCGGCCTCGAGGTCGGCGCCCTGTTCGCCGGCGTACGTTCGCAGTACGTCCGGCGTATCCCGCTCGGGATCGAACGTCATCGCGAGGAACGCGACGTCGTCGCCGAACCCCTGTTCGGCGGCGACTTCCTGTGCCCGCCGGAGTCGCAGTATCAGCGCGGGACACACGCCGTCCGGGCAGTTCGTGTAAAAGAACGTCAGCAGGACGGTCCGATCGCCCTCGAACTGGGCCGTCGAAATCTCCTCGTCGCGCAACGGGTCCGGGACACTGACCGCGGGGAGGTCGTCGCCGTAGCTGGGATGGCTCGCCTCGCTCAGGTCCCGCTCCGGGGCGTCGAGCACCGTGTTCCCGTCGTCGACACCCGGGATCGACCCGAGACAGCCGGCAACGGCTCCGACGCTCGCCACGGCGGCCGTTCGAAGGTAGTGACGTCGATTCATATCTGGGGCTTGCGGTCCGGCTCGTAAATCGTCTCCGACGTTCTGCCGATCGAGCAAATCCCCCGATCGGTCTCGCGGTCGGGGCATCCCGACCAATGGATTTAATACCTGTCTCCAATAGTATTGGGTTAAATGAGCAATACCGACATCGAACCTGCGGAGATCGCCCGACGCATTCACGACGACGATTCGGCGGACCTCTTCGTGCTCGACGTCAGGAACGAGGCCGACTACGAGGAGTGGCGGATCGACGGGAGCCGGAACGTCCCCATCTACGACGACCTGCTGTCGTACGACTACTCCACGCTGGAGGCGCACCTCGACGACCTGCCGGCGGAGACGGAGATCGCCGTCGTCTGCGTCGCCGGCATCACCTCGGCCCGCGCCGCGGAGTTCCTCCGCCAGCACGGGTTCGACGCGAAGTCGGTCGTCGACGGGATGAACGGCTGGGGGCGCGTCCACCGCGGGTACGACGTCGATAGCGTCGACGGCGTCGTCCAGATCGTCCGCCCCGGGACGGGCTGCGTTTCGTACCTCGCCCACGACGGCGATCGGGCCGTCGTCGTCGACCCGAGCCAGTACGTCGATCGGTACCTGGACGCGGCCGACGAGCGCGACCTCGAGATCGTCGGCGTCGCTGACACGCACGCCCACGCCGACCACGTCTCGGGCGCGCGCCGCCTCGCGGGCGACCTCGACGTGCCGTACTACCTCCACGGGGACGACGCCGGCGACCTCGACGTGGCCGAACTCGAGGACGGCGAGACGATCGCCGTCGGAAACCGGGCTCTCGAGGTGCTCCACACGCCGGGACACACGCCCGGGAGCGTCTCGTTCCGGTTCGGGGACGCCCTCCTCGCCGGGGACACGCTATTCCTTCGCAGCGTCGGCCGTCCCGACCTCGAGGATAGCTCCGACGACGCCGTCCGCGAGGCCGCGAGCCAGTTGTTCGACAGCCTCGATCGCCTGACGGCGTTCGACGACGGGACCGTCGTGCTCCCCGGGCACTTCAGCGACGAGTCGATCCGGCCGCTCGCGACCGAACTCGGCGCGCTCCGGGCGGAGACGACGAACGAACTCCTGAGTTACGTCGCGGACGACGACGAGACGGCCTTCGTCGAGACCATTGTCGAGAGCCTCGCGGACGAGCCGGCCAACTACAACGAGATCAAGCGGATCAACTGGGGGAAAACACGGCCCAGCGGCGACGTCGAGGCGCTCGAACTGGGGCCGAACAACTGCGCCGCGAACTGAGACGGTCCCAGCGGGCGAGATATCTCGGGGTCGTCGCCGATCGCGTTCTCCGCTCGCGTATCGTCGCCAGCCTGCTGACACCAGTCGCCGGGGAGGTTTCATCGGGCTGGCCGTCGTCGGGACGCGTATGGACGCTGGAACTGCGGAGTTCGACTTCCTCGTCGTCGGCTCGGGATCCGGGCTCGACGTCGCGAACGCGGCCGCGAACCGCGGGCAGTCCGTCGCGGTCGTCGAGAAGGGGCCCCTCGGCGGCACCTGTCTCAACCGCGGCTGTATCCCCTCGAAGAAGCTGCTGTACCACGCGGAGGTGATGGAGACCGTCGATCGGGCCGACGAGTTCGGCATCCACGCCGACGTGACAGGCGTCGATTTCGCCGACATCGTCCGGGACGTGAACGAAGACGTCTCCGAGAGCGCCGAGTCGATCCACCACGGATTGGGCACGTCGAACCGCCACACGCTGTTCGAGGGCGAGGCCGAGTTCGTCGACGATCGGACGGTCGAGATCACGTCCGGTCTCGACGCGGGCAAGCGCGCCCGGGCCGACACCGTCCTCGTGGCCGCGGGGACGCGGCCGGCGATCCCGCCGATCGACGGCATCGAGTCCGTCGACTACCTCACCAGCCGGGAGGCGCTCCAGCTAGAGACGCCGCCGGACCACCTCGTGATCGTCGGCGGCGGCTACATCGCGGCGGAACTGGCGCACTTCTTCGGGACGTTCGGCAGCGACGTGACGATCGTGGGCCGGCGTCGATCGCTCCTCCCGGAGGCCGACGACGAGGTCGCCGCCGCGTTCACCGAGCGCTACGCCGATCGGTTCGCGATCCACACGGGGCACGAGGCCGTCGCCGCCGCGGAGTCCGGCGGCGAGGTAACCGTCGAGGCGCGCCCGTACCCGCCGGCGTGGGACGACGCGGACGAGCGCGACGACGTGACGGTGACCGGCGACACCCTCTTAGTCGCGGCCGGCCGGCGGCCCAACTCGGACACGCTGAACCTGGCGGCGACGGGCGTCGAAACCGACGCGAACGGGTTCGTCGAGACCGACGAGTACCTCCGGACGTCCGCCGACGGGGTCTGGGCGCTCGGGGACATCGTCGGCGAGTACCTGCTGAAGCACAACGCGAACCACGAGGCCCGGACCGTCGTCCGGAACCTGTTCGGCGACGACCTCGTGCCGGTCGACTACACCGCGATGCCCTTCGCCGTGTTCGCCTCCCCGGAGGTCGCCGGCGTCGGCGCACGGGAGCAGGATCTCAGGGGCACCGATCGCGCGTACGCCACCCGCACCTATCGCTACGAGGACACCGCCCGCGGGAGCGCGATGAAGGTCGAGGGACTCGTCAAGGTGCTCGCCGAACCGGACGGCGAGATCCTCGGCTGTCACATCGTCGGCCCGGAGGCGTCGAACCTGATCGAGGAGGTCGTCGTCGCGATGAAAGCGGGCACGGGAACCGTCTGGGACATCCGCGAGTCGGTCCACATCCATCCCGCGCTGTCGGAGGTGGTCGATCGGGCCTTCGCCGGCCAGTTCACCCGCCGCGGCGACGGGCACGAGCACGGCCACGTCCACCACGACCACGACGATCACGACCACAACCAGCACGACCACAGCGACCACGACCACCACAACCACGAACACGACGGTCACGATCACAGCTACCACGACCACCACAACCACGAACGCGACGGTCACGGGCACCACGAGCACGACCACGACGAACACAGCCGCGCCGATCGCGAGTGAGCCGACGATCGCCAGTGAGCGGCCGCAGGCCACCAGTCTACGGGAGCGTTATCCGTTCGCACAGACTGTTCACAAATCATATCAGCGGCGATCCCGTAGACCGATGCGATGGATTCGGAGACGGCGGCCCGACGATCGAAGCTGGGTCTCGCGGGACTGGCGAGCCTCTGCTGTGTCGGCCCCGGCACGGCCGCCGTCACGGGTGGCCTTACCGTCGGCGGACTGGGCGGCGGTCTCGCTCCCGTGGTGGTGACCGCGCTGGTGCTCGCCGTCGGCGCGGTCGTCCTTCGCCGCCGGACCGGCTGTTCGGCCTGCGAGTCGAGCGAGCCGTAGCTCCTCACTGGGTCAGCGAGACGAGAACGAGCACCATCCCGCTCGAGACGACCGCCGCCTGGATGAGCCCCGCGGACAGGATCGACGTGCCGAAGACGACGTAGATGAGACCCTCACAGATCGCGCCGGCGCCGATGAACACGAATCCCGCCGAGACGTACAGCATCGGTTTGCGCCCGTTCCGTCGGTACCCGTGAAAGGCCAGGTACGCGATGGCGAGGCTCAACGCGAGCGTGATCAGTTTTGCGAGAACGAACGGCGCCTCGATCATCGCTCTCCTCTGATGTCGTCCCACAGCGACGTAAAGTTGTCCGCGAGTTCGTCGCGCGTCTCCATGGCCAGCGTCAGTTCTCCCTCCGAGAGATCGACGTGGAGTCCCTCGAGCACCGTCTCGAACTCGCTCCGGTGGGAGCCGTCCGGCCCGATCGATCGGCGTTCTTCGACGAGGTCGTGTTCCTGGAGCATCGAGACGCGACGGTACACCGTCGTGAGGGAGGCGTCGCACGCGTCGCTGAGGTCCTTCGCGGTCATCGGCTCCCGGTCGGCCGCGACGAGGATCCGGCGCGCGTAGTCGTCAGCCAGCACCTGAAAGACCTCCGACGGGTTCGAGGTTGCCTCGCGTTGCACGGGGTCGACGACGACGTAATCGAACAAATAGGCGACGATTTGCTGGGCCAGCAAATCGTCACCGTCATTTTGGGTGTCCCCGAAGTCAGTCACCAACGCGTTACTCTCACGAGACATGACCGACTATCTACTCGCATTTAAACCCGCGATCGGGCTGTACGGCCAACACGATCCGAGCGCCGTGCTCTTCGAGGACGGCACGCCCGTCTTCGGCGTCGAGGAGGAGCGGTACACGCGGGAGAAACACGCGACGGAAACCTTCCCCGAGCGGGCGATTCGGGCCTGTCTCGACCGCCGGGACCTGACCCTCCCGGACGTCGATCGCGTCCTGTTGCCCTACGACCCGCAACTGCGCGGGAACCTCACCGCACACTACCTCACCGACGCGGTTCGCGCGCCCGGCCTCGCGCGAAAACTCTCCGCGCTCGAGGGGACCGTCGTCACGGAGGCCCGCAGCCGGTTCGTCCCGACGCGCCAGATCGAGAACCGTCTCGCGTCGATCGCCACGCCGGTGCCGCCGATCGAGA
The DNA here is from genome assembly GCF_059736495.1 of Halosolutus sp. YCN4. Classification (NCBI taxonomy): domain Archaea; kingdom Methanobacteriati; phylum Methanobacteriota; class Halobacteria; order Halobacteriales; family Natrialbaceae; genus Halosolutus; species Halosolutus sp. YCN4. The sequence continues at coordinate 787,398 of NZ_JCASSM010000002.1, forward strand.
CGATCTCTCACCACCGCTGTCACGCGGCGAGCGCGTTCCACCCCTCCGGCTTCGAGGAGGGGGTCGTCCTGACCGTCGACGCGAAAGGCGAGTACGACTCGACGGTCGTCTGGCGCGCCGACGGGGACGGACTGACTCGCGCCCACACGTACGAACACCCCAACAGCCTCGGGCTCTTCTTCGCGATCGTCACGGAGTACCTCGGCTACCGGATGTTCAACGGCGAGGGGAAGGTGATGGGACTCGCTCCGTACGGCAAGGACAACCCGGAGATCGAGGGCGTCCTGCGGGACCTGATCGACACGGGGCCGGACTACGACGTCACCGAACTGACGAAACGCTGGGGGACCGGCCACGGGGTTGAGTTGCTCGAGGACGCGTTCGGCCGCTCCCGCAACGAGACGCCCGGCGAGTTCGACCAGTGGGAGAAAGACCTGGCCCACACGGCCCAGAAACTGCTGGAGGAGACGGTCGTCGCCATCGCGGAGTCGGCCGTCGAGCAACTGGGAACCGCGAACGTCGCGCTCGCGGGCGGGGTGGCGCTCAACTGCAAGCTGAACCAGCGCGTTCGCGAATCGCCGGCCGTCGACGACGTCTTCGTCCAGCCCGTCGCCCACGACGCGGGGCTCGCGCTCGGGGCGGGCTGGTCGCGACAGCGCCCCGCCGACGTCGATCGCCAGACCGACGTCTACCTCGGCCCCGAGTACGAGACCGACGAGATCCGATCGACCCTCGAGACGAACAAACTCGCGTACGCGGAACCGGACGACGTAGCGCGCTACGTCGCCGAACGGCTCGCGGACGGCGACCTCGTCGGCTGGTTCCAGGGTCGCATGGAGATGGGGCCGCGCGCGCTCGGCGCGCGAAGCATCCTCGCCGATCCCCGCACCGCGGCGTCGCGCGATCGGGTCAACCGGTTCGTCAAACACCGCGAGGAGTGGCGACCGTTCGCCCCGTCGATGCTCGAGTCGGCCGCCGCCGAGTACCTCGTCGACGGCGAACCGGCACCGTTCATGATCGACGCGTTCGACGTCGACCCGGCGAAGACCGGGGACCTGGAGGCCGTCCTGCACCCGGCCGACGACTCGACGCGGCCCCAGACCGTCCGCGAGGACCAGCACCCGCGCTACCACCGGCTCATCTCCGAATTCGCCGAGATCACCGGGGTCCCGGTCGTCCTCAACACCTCGTTCAACGACCACGCCGAACCGATCGTCCGGACGCCGACCCAGGCGATCAAGGACTTCTACGGGATGGGACTCGACGTGCTCGTCCTCGAGGACCTCGTCGTCGAGAAGGACACTCACGCCGTCGAGAAGGACGCCCGCGTCGTCGAGACGGACGCCCGTCCGGGGTGATCGACGCGCAGCCCCGACCCGATCCGTCGTCCTGGCCCGATCGCTTCGCTCGCGCGTCGAGGCCTCGCGATCGCATCAGTCTTGTATCCAAAACACACTATTCGTTACGCACTCTCACCCTCACTGCGCCGCGTGCGTCTCGAGCAGGTCCACGAGCGTCTCCGCACCCTGGAAGCCGTCGTCGAGGCGGGCGACCTCCTCGCCGTCTTTCAGGACGACGAGCGTCGGGACGCTCCGGACGTCGAACTCGGCGGCGAGATCCGGGACGAGACCGGCGTTTACCGTCGCCACGACGCCCGGCGCGCTTCGGGCGACGGTGCCGAGCACCGGTTCCATCGACGCGCAGATTCCGCACCCCGACGTGACGAACTCGAGCAACACGAGGTCGTGCTCCGCGAGCAGGTCGTCGTAGTCGGCGACGTCGTCTAGCTGGACGGGTTTCTGCGCGCCCCGTTCGTCGTCGATCGACTCCGAGCGTGCTGGTTCTGTCATTACCGAACGAACGCGCCGGGTGCATTTGAATGTTTGCACAATCTGTGCAATATCGATGGGCGGTCGGTCCCGATCCCGCGCGGACGGGCCTCGAGGCCCGGGCCGAGATTCTTCGTCTCGGCCGTCGAAGACTGGAGACATGACCGACCGCGCCGACGACGAGTCCACGCGGACCGATCCGGGGCAGAAGGTAGGCCACGACGAATCGGAGCTGCCGTCGGTACTCGGCCACGCGTACCGCGGCGAACTCGATCGCGAGACGACCTGGCGGTCGAGACTCGATCAGACGACGACCTGGGCCGTCACGCTGATGGCCGCGATCCTCACCTGGGCGTTCTCGAGTGCCGACAACCCACACTATATCGTCCTCATCGGCGTCCTGACCGTCGGGATGTTCCTCGCGATCGAGGCGCGACGGTACCGCGACTACGACGTCTACCGCTCTCGCGTGCGACTGTTCCAGCAGAACTTCCTCGCACCCACGCTCGATCCGGCCCGGAGCGTCGAACACCGGAACTGGCGGACCGAACTCGGGGACGACTACCGGCGACCGACCCTGAAGATCACGATGTTCGAGGCGATCGCGAATCGCTTGCGACGCATCTACTTCGCGCTCCTGACCGTGCTGTGTATCGCGTGGCTCTTTCGCGTCACCGCGTTCGCACGGAATGCGGGATTTCCTGCCGCCGCCTCCGTCGGGACCGTTCCCGGGATCGCCGTCGTGACCGTCGTCGGCGCGTTCTACGCCGCGATTCTCGCGATCACGTTCTGGCCGCGCGAGCGGGAGGCCAAGGGAGAGTTCCGCGACACCGAGGCCAGCGACTGGAAGGAGTCCGAGTGATCTCAGGCGATCACGCGGTGCAGGTCGGACACGATCGCCGGTGGCGCGCGTAGATCAGCCCCGCCAGGATCGCAACGGAGACCGCGCCGAGAAGCGGCCGGAGCGGATCGAAGTACGTCATGAGCGCCGACGAACTGAACAGCGCCAGCAGGAAGACGTTACAGATCGGACAGCCGACCGCGAGGAACCCGCCGACCAACCCGCCCAATAGCAATCGATCCTCGCCGTCCGACTCGCCCCCGCTTTGGGGTTCGGGTTCGGCCACCTCGGTCGCCAGCCGCTGGGCCGTATAGACGCCCGCGAGCAGTGCCGTCAGCGTCAGGAACAGGTAATCGATCGGCGTCCGGGGAACCATCCGGACGTAGAGCGGGTTCGGGACGAGACCGGTGACGAGTCCGAACAGCGCGAACACGCCGATCGCGGCGGCCGCACCCCACGCGATCGCCCGCGGATCCGAGCCGATCGGGCGGACGAGGTCGCGTCCCGTCATTCCGCACCCTCCGGCGCGATTGCGCAGCGTTCGGGGTGGCCTGCCCGCCCCAAAAAGAACAGCAGGAGGCCGAGTCCGGCGATGCGAAGGAGCGCCCCATCGTACGGGAGCGCGGCCAGTCCCCCGGCGAACCCCAGGAAGCCGAGGAGGCCGGCACCACAGCTCGCGCAGCCGGACGCGAGGAGGCCTGGGACGACCCCCGACAGGTCGGTCAGTCCCGTCGGGCCGACGAGTCGCAGTTGCGCGACGGCGTTGACGACCGCGACGCCGGTGAGGACGGCGTAGAGGACGATAATACCGAGCGACGAGAGCCCGTCGGTCCGGTAGATCGTCTCCGTCAGCGAGACGAGAACGTAGTCGAACCAGTGGAGGCCGTCGCCGAGCATCTGGAGCGAGAACTCCGGCATCGTGCTCAACACGAGGAGGACGTACGTGGCGAACGTGACGGTCACGAGTCCGATCGTCCCGTGCCACGTCTCGAACGGGTACGAGACCGCGTCGGAGAGGTTCGTCAGGTAGCCCGTGATCGAGTCGCGCGAGCGCATCTGCGTCCACTGACGGAGCGCTCCGTGAAAGGTCCGACTCCGATTTGCTGGGTCAGCAAATCGCGACGGCGTTTACCCACAGTATAATGAACGTCCTGGCGGGCTACCGACCGACGATGACATCCGAACGCGACGCAGACAACGGTTCCTCCCGACGCCGGTTGCTGGCCGCACTCGGCGCCGCATCGACGACGCTCGCGGGCTGTACCGACGTGCTATCGGACGAAACGGGCGGGGCGACTCCCGACGACGCGACGAACGGGGCCGGAGCCGAAACCGGATCGGGCGGCGGCGACGCGCGCTGGCCCGCGATCGAGGCGGGCGAGGTGCTCTCGGACTTCGAAACCCTCGAGGAGTGGTCCGCGCGGACCGGCGACCTCTCGGCCGTCCCCGACGAGGCACTGACCGGTTCGCAGGCGGCGGTCGTCGAGAGCGACGAGGGGACGGCCGGCATGGAGATCCGGTTCCCCGACGGGATCGATCTCCGGGACTGGGACACGTCGGTGGCGGTCAAGCCCGAGGCCGCCGATCGGGTCGTCGTCGAGTTCCTCGCACCGACGCGGAGCGATCGGCTCTCGAGCGTCCGCATCGTGCCGGACGGGTACGACGGCTGGTTCCGGATGGACTGTGGCTACCAGCAGAAGCCGGGCCAGGAACCGGATCTCTCGAACGTCACCGGCATCAACATCGTCGCGGACGGGCCCGACGGCGGCCCGACCAGACTGCTGGTCGACGACCTCCGTCGCACCGAATCGGCCGACAACGGAGCGGGGATCCTCGCGTTTTACGGCGGACACGATTCCCACTACGACATCGCGGCGAGGATGCTCGCGGAACGGGACTGGGCCGCGGCGGTGCCGGTCAGCCCCGATCGGATCGGCGCGGACGGCCGACTGGGGACGGACGAGTTGCGGGACCTCAGCGATCGCGGCTGGGACGTCTGTTCGCTCCCGGAGGTGTCGACGCCCCTGCCCGACCAGCCCGCGGAGCGACAGCGGGAGGTCCTCGAAACCGCGCGGGACGCGCTCGCGAACCAGGGCTTCGAGGACGGCTCGCGACACCTGTTCGTGCCGGACGATCGGATGGACGCGACGACCTACGACGTCGCCAGGGACGTCCACGAGTCGGCGTTCCTGTCGAGTGCCGGGACGACGGGCGTGCCGCCGACCGAGACGCACATGATCCCGTTCATCTGGGGGCCGGCGCTTCACACCGGCGTTCGTCGCCACCTCAACATCTCCGACCAGTACGACCTGCTCACCGTGATCCGGATTCCGCGGATCGTCGACGCGGAGAACGTCGGCGTCGACGAGAACCGGATGTCGCTCGACGACTTCGGCCTCCTCCTCGATCACATCGAGCACCGCAATCTCGACGTCGTCACCCCGTCGGACCTCGTCGACGGGACCCTGGACCTCGACGGCGACGACCCCGCTGTCGGGGATCGGCCGACCGGCACCGTTCTCGAGGCGGGCCAGTCCCACGCGTTCGAGGGAACCGGATCGGGCGAGTCGCCCGCGTTCGACCTCGACGAGGGGATCCTCGTCGCGACGGTCTCCCGGGACGGCACGTCGGAAATGGAGGTCGACGTGACGAAACCCGGCGGTATCGGACGGAACGAGAACCTGCTGACCACCGCAAATTCGGCCGGGAGGTCGATCATGGCCGTCGACGACGACACCTATCGGCTCGAGGTCGCGGCCGACGGCGCGTGGTCGATCGACCTCTCCCAGCCGGCGGTCCACGCCGACGACCTCGACGACCTCCCGTTCGAGGCCAGCGGGACGGGATCGTCGTTCGTCGGGCCGCTGTGGACTGACGGCGACGTCAGGGTCGTCGCGACCCACGACGGCGACGGCACGTTCGTCGTCGACGGCTACGGCGCGGACGGCAGTCGCGAGGTGCTCGTCCACCGGACCGGCGCGTTCGACAACTCGCGATCGTACAAAGCGGGCGGCCCGGTCTGGCTCAACGTCGAGGCCGACGGCGACTGGACGCTCCGCGTCACCAGCGCGTAGCGACGGACGGTACCGGCGTCGATCGCGGCTCCTCCGGAGACGGCGTCGGCGTCGAGTTCGGCGCTCTCAAGGACAGTCGCTCTCGTCGACCGATCGGGGCTCCGACCCCTGGTCGACTGCCCGTGTCGCGCCAGTCTCGAGGTCCACCAGCATCGCCCGGCCGCCGTACTCGTGGGTCTGGTCGTGACCGCGGACGACGACGCACGCCACGTCGTCGGGGATCTCGACGGTCTCCGATCGGGTGAACGGCTGGTCGGAGTGGGCGTGGAGCAGGTCGCGCCGACCGAGGCGCGTCCCGTCGAGGCGCTCGACCTGCCACCAGTTCGCGTAGCCGTCCTCGCCGTCGTCGTCGTGGTGGAGCGTCACGTCGAAGGCGTACGCGCCGTCCTCGGCGTCGACTGCGACGTCGACAACGTTCGCCTCCCGGAGGTCGAGGTCGTCTGTTCCCCGCTCGGTGCCGTCGGATTCGGACCCGTCGGTCGAATCCGGGCCGTCGGTCTCGTCGGTACCGTCGGTTCCGTTGCCGTCGTCGATCGATCCCGAGTCGTCGCTCCGGTCGCTGCAACCGGCCAGTGTGGCGATCGCGAGCGCACTCGTCGCACTCCCGAGCAACCGCCGTCGGGCGAAGCCAGGTCCGGACATGCGTCTTCGATCGGTCCCCTGGGCTAAATCGTCCCCGGCGATTTGCCGGGTCAGCAACTGCCGCCCGCCAGTGTGAGTCGCTACGGGGGCGATTTGCTGAGCCAGCAAAACGGCGAGTCCGTTACGGTCCGGTACCGTGAACGTCACCGCGAGCACAACCGATGTCCTTCGACGAGCCTTCCCGTCGCGCCTTCCTCGCCGGGTCAGTCGTGGCGGTCGGCGCCGGCGGCGCGTACTATCTCACGCGATCGGACGACGACGGATCGCACGACCTGTCGCCGGAGTTTCACGGAAGCGACGAGACGTCGTCGCTCGGCGTCGAACTGGCCGGCAAACCGATCATGGGATCGCCCGAGGCCCCGATCGACCTCTACTACTGGACCGACTTCCAGTGTCCGTTCTGTGCGCAGTTCGAACGGGACACGCTTCCCGACCTCGTCCGGGAGTACGTCGATCCGGGGCGGATCCGCGTCGTCTTCGTTACGATTCCGTTCTTTGGCGGGGACTCGATGACCGCCGCGGTCGCCGGCCGGTGCGCGTGGGAGCAGGTTCGCGAGAGCGATCCCGGGGCGTACTGGAACTGGCACGCGGCGGTCTTCGACGAACAGGGCGAGAAGAACGACGGCTGGGCCGCGGCCGACAACCTCGTCGAGTACACGCGATCGGTCTCCGGCGTCGACGCCGACGCGCTTGCGACCTGTCTCGACGAGCGTCGGTCGACGTACGAGGAGGGAATCGAGACGAACGCGGCGCAGGCCCGCTCGTTCGGTATCTCGGGAACGCCGGCGTTCCTCGCCTTCGACCCCGAGACCGAGGCGGGGGAGGCGCTCGCCGGCGCGCAACCGATCGATCGGTTCGAGGAGGCGATCGAGACGGTCGAAGACGCCTGAGTCGACGCCGATCGCGTTCCGGGACGCCGGCCGCAGTCGCTTGCAGTAGACAGCAGCACACGCTTTTCCGCGTATCCGCGATCGGCTGGTATGGCCCAGCGAACAGACACGTGGCTCGGCCTTCGCGAGCGCGCGAAGCCACTCGTTCGGGCGGGTATCGTCCTCGGAATCGGTCTGGGCGGCTTCTTCGACGGGATCGTGCTCCACCAACTCCTGCAGTGGCACCACATGCTGTCGGCCTGGACGGCGCCGACCTCCGTCGCCAACCTCCGGCTGAACGTGCTCGCCGACGGGCTGTTCCACGTCGGGACGTACGTCTTTACGATCGCCGGGATCGCCCTGCTCGTCCGCGCGTGGCGACAGCCGGCCGTACCCCAGTCGGGCCGAACGCTCGTCGGGTCGGTGATCGTCGGCTGGGGCGTGTTCAACCTCGTCGAGGGGCTCGTGAACCACCAGCTACTCGGGATTCACCACGTCTGGCCGGCGGGTCCCGGAAGCGTTCTCCTCTGGGACGTCGCCTTTCTGCTGTCGGGCGCGGTGTTCGTCCTCGGGGGTTACGCCGTAATCCGCGGGGACGAGGCGGCCACGCCGGCGTCCCGAGACGATCGTCCGGCGGACGAACGTCCCACGTGATTGCCCCGTCCCGAGAATCAGCGTTCGCAGACTCGATCGCGGCGACGGATACCCACGATATCATCTCGACGGTCCCCGAGCGACGACGTCGGCCGGGACGTCAGTCGAGTCGGACGTCGTGGCGACGGGGACACGACTCGACGCGGTTTTCGGCCGGATCGTAGTCGATGAGCCCCCAGTCGTCCATCCTGGGGAGGTGAACGTGGTGGAGCGCGAGGGCGACGGACGCGACGGTCTCCGCATCGGCGCCGTCGACGCCGGTCTCGCGCGCGGCGATCCCCGCCGCCAGATCCGCGAGTTCGACCGGCCCGTCCCGCCCCATGAGGACGTCGATCGTCATCCGTCGACGGTCCGACTCGACCGACTGATCGCGATCGATTTCACTCGAGCCGACCGTTTTCTCGCCCGCTCTCGTCCGTTCACGTCTGAATCGAGCCATCTCGGTGTCAACTCCGACCGCGCCGTGGCGGCTAGCGTTGCTTTCCGTACTATCCGGACGTCCGTAAGCGTCGACTAGTAGTAGTTAGGTCTACCCCGTAACTCGTCCCTCGCTGGCGGGTCGTCGTGGCGTTTTTCCGGGGCAAGAACGGCCCCGAACCGGACGAGTTACCCCTGGCCTGCGGTAAGGACTCCGCCGGCGGAGGGTTAACAAGCGTGCGTCGCGGGGGATACTGTAATGACGTCTCGATCGTTGACCGAGAGTCTTCGGGAAACCCTCGCCGTCTTCGACGGCTCCGGAACGCCACGGACGACGACCGAGGTAGCGGATCGCCTCGACCTCGGTCGCCGGAGCACCTACGAACGGCTGGATCGACTCGTCGAGCAGGGCGAACTCGACACCAAGAAGGTCGGCGCGAGCGCCCGCGTCTGGTGGCGACCGCCGACGTCGACGAGCGGTCGGTGGTCGCGCGACGGGGAGGTCCGTTCCGAACCCGATCCGATCGAGCGCGACCTCGAGGAGTATCGTCGCCGGTACCGGACGCTCGTCGAGTACTTCCCGAACGGCGCCGTCGGCCTCGTCGACGAGGACCGACGCTACGTCACGTTCGGCGGCACACTGGAGGGGGATACCGACCTGACGCGGGAGGATCTCGAGGGACGCCCCATTCGTGACGCGCTCCCGTCGAAAATCGCGGACGTCGTCGTTCCGGGTTACGAAGCGGCCCTCGACGGCGAAACGTGGTCGTTCGAGGACACGATCGACGACAGCACCTACCAGTTCCACTTCGTCCCGGTTCGGGACGACGTCGGCGACGTCTTCGCGGCGATCGGAATGTCACAGGACGTCACCGATCGAACGGAGCGTGAGCGGGAACTCGAACGCCGGCGCGAGCAACTCGCCGCACTCAACGACCTCAACGACGTCGTCCGGGGTATCACCGACGAGGTCGTCGCCCGGTCGACCCGCGAGGAGATCGAGCGGGTCGTCTGCGAGCACCTCGCCGCGGCCGAGTCGTACCTGTTCGCCTGGATCGGGGACGTCGACGTCTCCTCGCAGACGGTGACGATGCGAACCGAGGCCGGCGTGGAAGGGTACCTCGAGGGGATCACCATCTCGGCCGATCCGGACGACGTCCGTAGCATGGGCCCGACGGGACGGGCCATCCTGGAACAGGAGATCCAGACCACACACGACATCCGGGCCGATACCAGCCACGATCCGTGGCGGAGCCACGTCGAGGAGTACGGCTTCCGCTCGTCGGCGGCCATCCCGATCGTCTACGAGGGGACCGTCTACGGCGTGTTGAACGTCTACGCCGAGCGGCCGAACGCGTTCGAAGGGCAGGAGCGAGCGGTGATCAGCCAGCTAGGGGAGGTAGTGGGACACGCCATCGCCGCCACCGAGCGCAAGCGGGCGCTGATGAGCGACGAGGTCGTCGAACTCCAGTTTCGCATTCGCGACGTCTTCGGCGCGCTCGACGTGGGCGTTCCGACGACGGGCACGATCACGCTCGACCACACGGTTCCCATCGAGGACAACGAGTACCTCGTCTACGGGAGCGCGACCCCGGACGCGGTCGACAGCGTCAGGGCACTCGTCGAGGCGCTCCCACACTGGCTCGACGTGACGTTCCGGACCGATCGCGGAACGCCGAAGTTCGAACTTCGCCTCTCCGAACCGCCGGTGCTGTCGACGGTCGCCTCGCTCGGCGGCTCCGTCGAGAACGTCGTCATCGAAGACGGCGACTATCGGATGACGCTCCACGTGGCCCCGGGTTCGGACGTCCGCAACCTCATCGACGCTGTGCAGAGCGCCTATCCCGACGCGGAACTGCTGAAGCACCGCCAGATCACTCGGCACGATGACACGGCCGAACGGGTTCGGCAGGTTCTAACGACGGATCTCACCGATCGCCAGCGGGCGACCCTCGAGGCCGCCTATCACGCGGGCTTTTTCGAGTGGCCTCGCGACGCGCCCGGCGAAGCCGTCGCCGAATCGCTCGATATCGCACCGGCGACGTTCCATCAGCACCTCCGGAAGGCCCAGCAGCGGGTGTTCCGATCGCTACTGTCGACGCCCGAGTCGACATAGGCGGGCCGGGTCACGGTATCGGGCGACCGGACGCCACGAATCCGGTGCGGATTCCGCGTTAGATTCGCGTTCCACGGCACGAATCGGTGGTGCGTTTGCAAGGAGCGGAGCTATGCCCGTCCGTGACCGAACTGTCTTGCGTAACTGTCCCAATTATGAACCAGATAGAACCGGAGCGACTCGCCGACATGCTCGACGCCGGCGAGTCGTTCACGCTCCTCGACACGCGACCGGCGGACAGCTACGAAGCGTGGCACGCTCCCGGCGCCGAAAACGTCCCGTTCGGTCCCGACGACGACCTCGACGAGGAGACACTGGACCACGTGGACGAGGTGACGAATGGGAAACCCGTCGTCGCGATCTGCGGCAAGGGACTCACGTCGACCCCGTTCAGCTTCGAACTCGAGCAACACGGCTACGACGTCTCGGTGGTCAAGGGCGGGATGGAAGACTGGAGCACGGTGTACGAGGTCGTCCCGATCGACACCCGCAACGACGACCTCGTTATCGCCCAACTCCAGCGGCGCGCCAAGGGCTGTCTGGGGTACGTCGTCGGCTCGAAATCGGCCGCGAAAGGGGTCGTGGTCGACGCGACCCGACAGACGGACCAGTTCAAGATCGCCGCCGAGGAAGCGGGGCTGACGATCGACCGGGTCCTCGACACGCACGTCCACGCCGACCACATCTCCGGCGGGCCGACGCTCGCGGACGCGCTCGGCGTCCCCTACCACCTCGGCGAGCGAGCCAGCGACCGCAACGTCGCCCACGAGTACGACCCGCTCGCCGACGGCGAGACGATCGAAATTGGTGATATCGAGATCGAGGCCCTGCACACCCCGGGCCACACGACCGAGATGGTGAACTACCTCGTCGACGGCGAGGCGCTACTGACGGGCGATACGCTGTTCGTCGAGTCCGTCGGCCGGACGGAACTCCAGTTCGGGGACGACGACGCGGCGACTGGCGCGGAACTGCTGTACGAGTCCCTCCACGAGACGATCCTCGACCTCCTCGACGACGTGCGGATCCTCCCGGGCCACGTCTCGGTCGCGACGAACGGGCGGTACGAGGTCGGCTCCCCGGGCGATCCGATCGCGGCCCGCCTCGGCGACCTCCGCGAGGACCTCGACCTGCTGGGACTGGACGAGGACGCGTTCGTCGATCGGCTCACCGACCAGACGCCCGAGAAGCCGCCGAACTACGAGCGCGTGATCGATCTCAACACGGGCCGGGACGACCTCGACGAACCGGACGAGGCGACGGAACTCGAACTCGGACCGAACAACTGCGCCGCCTGACGTCTCCAGCGGTTTCCCGTTGGGGTTCGCCGGTGTACCCGACGATTTCCAGACCCGATCGCGCCCGCGCCCCTCCATTTGGCGTTCCTGCGTTCCGAGAATCACGGCAACCGCGATACCGTGTGAGCCCAAAATGCCGCTATGCGAGACGCCACTCGGCGCCGGTACCTCGGACTCGCCGGTACCGGACTGGCCGGCCCGGTCGCCGGCTGTCTCGGACGCGGCGGTGGAGACGTGAGCAGCGACTCGCTGCCAGCCCACTTCGACGATCGGGTCCCAGAACTGCTCGAGCACTACGACGTTCCGGGGGCGTGTATCGCCCTCGTGCAGGGCGGCGAGGTGACGTGGACCGGGGCCTACGGCGAGGCTGACCGCGAGGAGGGGCGCCCGACGACGACCGAGACCGTCTTTCGGGCCGCCTCGATCACGAAGTCGGTTACCGCCTGGGGAGTCCTGAATCTGGTCGAACGGGGCGAGATCGAACTGGACGATCCGATCGAGCGCCACGTCACGCGGTGGGAGCTCCCGGAGGCGGCGTTCGACACCGGGGCGGTGACGGTGCGGCGCTTGCTTTCCCATACGTCGGGCCTGCAGATGGGGTCGCCCGACGAGGGGCAACTGTACACACCGGGCGAGGAACGCCCCGCTCCCGAGGAGGTGCTCGAGGGGGAAGGGCTGGAACCGGCCGCCCGGTTCGAACAGCAGCCCGGAACCGAGTTCCGCTACTCGAACGCCGGATTCGTGCTCCTCGAGCTCCTGATCGAGGAGGCCTCCGGTCGCGAGTACGAGACGTACATGCAGGAGGAACTCCTCGACCCCCTCGGGATGGACGACGCCACGTTCACGTGGGACGAGGAGGTGGCGTCCGCGATCGCCACCGGCTACATGCTAGACGACGATCGCGGACCAGTGTTCGTCGATCCGGTCAAAGCACCCGGCGGGCTGTACGCGACCGCTGGCGACCTCGCCCGCTTCGTGGCCGCCGCGACGGACGGGCCGCAAGGTGAACCGCCGGGCCGGGGGGTCCTCGAACCCGAGAGCGTCGCGGCGGTACACACCCCGGCCGTGGTGACGTCGGGCCTCCACGGCCTCGTCGCCGACGCCTACGGACTGGGTCACTTCGCCGAGACCCTCCCCGGCGGACAGCGGGCTGTGTGGCACGGGGGCCAGCACACCGGCTGGCTCAGCCACTACCACTGCGTCCCGGAGACCGGCGACGGCATCGTCGTGCTCACCAACAGCGAACGGGCCCAGCGGTTCCTGGCCGACGTGGTCGGCCCGTGGGCCGAGGCGCGAGATCTGCCCTCGGTGGCGATGAGTCGGACGTACTCGCGGTTCGCGACAGCCGCTCGGGCGGTGGTGGGCGTCGCCGGCCTCGCGTCGACTGGACTGGTCTGGCGACTCGGCCGCGGCCTCCGATCGGGCGATCGACGGTTCGAACCGCTCGCCCGCACGTCAGTCCGATCGCGGGCGGCACTGGGCGGCGTCGCGGTCCTGCTACTGGGACTCTGGTGGGGACTCGCGCGGGACGTGCTGGTGCCGCTGTTGCCGGTCCTCGCCGGCTGGCTGACCGTCGCGCTGTCGGCGGTCGCCCTGCTGGCGGTGCTGACCGTGCTGTTCCCGCGTACAGGGGGTGACGGACAGTGACGGACGACGCGACGCAGGGAACGAGGTGGATCTCGATATCGCCAGGAGCGACGAACTGTTACCTGCTCGAGGCCGATCGAGGGTACCTGTTGATCGATACCGGGTACGAGTGGGAGTACCGGAGCTTCCTGGCGCAACTCGCGGACGCCGGCATCGACGTCGACGAGATCGAGTACCTGCTCGTGACCCACCACCACGACGATCACGTCGGCTTCGCGAACGAACTGCTCGATGGAGTGACCGTGATCGCACACGAAGCCGCGGAAGACCTGTTACGGGCCGGTGAAAACGACAGATCCGGCGGCGGACTACTGAACAGGCGGGTGTACTATCTGGCGAAAGTGCGATCGTGGCTGACTCCCGAGTGGGATCTGACGTTCCCGCCGATCACGCTTCGCGACGACGATACGCTGGTCGACGGCGACGACGATCGGCTGTTGCGCGAACTGGGAATCGACGGGACGATCCTTCATACGCCGGGACACACCCCGGACTCGATCTCCGTCCTCCTGGACGACGGCACGCTCTTCTGCGGTGATGCGGCGATGAGCAGGCCGCTCTGGGCCGGGATCGAGTACCACACGATATTCATTACCGACGTCGACCAGTACTACGATAGCTGGCAGAAGATCCTCGACACCGGTGCCAAACGGGTCTATCCGGCACACGGCGATCCCTTCGACGTCGAGAAATTACGGGAGCACGTGGGTGCGTACAGCAACGACGCGTTGATCGAGACGGATCCGATCACCTCCAGGTACGACGATTTCGGCTGAGCCGCCGAGTACTTCTCCGTGATCGAGAATTATCCAGCAGGGATATACTCTCAGTCGACGTCTAGAACGTATGAACACCGTACTCAAGATCGCGGGCAGTCTGCTCGTCGGCGTTCTCGGTTTTCTCGTGGTCGGGATCGGCGTGACCGAAGCGCTCGATCCCTACGTCTGGCCGTCCGCGATGCTGGGGCTCCCTGCCGGACTGACGGCCGGGATCGCCCTGGTCCCGCTCACGTATCTGGGTCTCACGTACCGGGAGGAGATCGCCGCCACTGGCCAGGCCTCCGAACGGACGGCGCGACGCTTCTGGACGACGGTTGCGGCGATCGGCGGATTCGTCGGCGGCGGTGGGCTCGCGATGGCGGTCCTCTGGACGCAGGCGGTCGGCCTCGCGACGGCGATGATCTTCGGCGGGCTTCCCGTCGGGATCGTTACCGCTGCGCTGGCCGCGTATCTCGCTTCCCGTCGCGTCCGGGCGGATCCCGCCGCACCCGAATCGCCTCCGGCGAACTCGTCGTAACCCTTCTCCGGTGTCCTTTCTCGGCTGTCAACATCGACGACAGTTATCACGATCGCGTGCGCAGTGACCGGTATGACGACGGCAGCCGTCGACGGTCGCAAAGTAGGCCTGTTTCTGGCGCTCGCGTTCGGCATCTCCTGGACCGGCGCGATCGGACTCTTTCTCGCCGGGTTCGATCCGGCGCGCCGCTCGCGCCGTGGGCGAGCCAGGACTGACCCGATCGATGGTCGAGATCTCCGCGAGGGGGCGTCTCCTCGCTCTCGACGACCGAGAACCGGAATCGAGCTTTATCCAGTTCGGTGGTCTAGTACGCGTAAGTGACGATGCGTCCCATTCCACTCGGTTCCCGGTCCGGCGAGATCGCAACGGTGACGAGCGACGACGTCGTCGTCCAACGGAGTGGGGCATGACCCGCGCTGCTCCGTCGATCCCGCGACCGTACGTCCTCGCGTCCATCCTGACGATCGTCCTCGCAGGTGCCGCCTCGATGGTCGGCCTGTTCGTGCCCGGGTTTTACCGGGACGCGCCGGTCCTCCTGCCGCAGGTCTACGGCCAGGACCTGCTGACGCTGGTCGTGGCCCTTCCCGCCTTCGCGATCGCGCTGTACTACGCCCATCGGGGCTCGCTGCGGGGCTACGTCGTCTGGCTCGGCGTCGACGGCTACCTGCTGTACACCTACGCTTCGTACGCGTTCATGACGGCGTTCAACGAGCTCTACCTCGTGTACACGACGCTACTGTGGCTCACACTGGTCACGTTCGTCGGCGGGATGGTCGGGCTCGACGCCGCCCGGGTGAAACGTGCCGCCGAGGGGCTGTCCGTCCGGCCGTACGTCGCCTTCCAGGCGCTACTGGCGGTCCTGGTCGCGTTTCTCTGGCTGGCGGAGATACTGCCCGCGATCGCCGCCGGAACGACGCCGCCGAGCGTCGCGGAGGCGGCGCTTCCGACGTCGATCATCTACTCGCTCGATCTGGGGATCGTGGTTCCCGCGTTCGCGCTCACCGCCTTCTGGCTTCGCGATCGTCGCCCCTGGGGGTACGCGTTCACGGCCGTCCTCCTCGTGAAGGCGGCGACCCTCGGCCTGGCCGTGCTGGCGATGGCGGTCTTTCAGCTTCGCGACGGGCAACTGGTTCCGGTGCCCGTCCTCGCCGTCTTCGGGCTCCTGTCGCTGTCGAGTCTCGTGCTCGCGGGTCGGTTCCTCCGATCGATCGGGTCCGCGAGCAACGCGCCGTCGACCGGGCCTCGTGACGGGTCGGTATCGGTGGCTGATCGAGGGTCGGGGCGAGAACCGTGAGAAATCCTCGATCGCTCAGCCGGCGATCGGCAGACGCTCGTCGTCGACGATCGGTCTCCGAGCGCCGCTACTCGGCCGTCTCGTCGTCTGCTTCGAGCAGTTCCTGGTACCGGTTCCGGATCGTCACTTCACTGATGTCCGCCACGTCGCTGACGGCCGACTGCGTCACCTTCTCGTCCGTATCGAGCGTCGCCGCGTAAACGGCGGCCGCGGCGAGGCCGACCGGACTCTTGCCGACGTGGACCGTCGCATCCTTCCCGGCCCGGAGGAGTTCGCGGGCCGCCCGTTCGATGTCGCCCGAGAGGTCGAGGTCCGAGACGAACCGGGCCACGTAGCTCTCGGGGTCCGCGGGCTCGACCTCGAGGCCGAGCTCCCGGACGACGTAGCGGTACGTCCGCTTGAACTCCATCTCGTCGACGCGGCTGACGGCCGCGACCTCGTCGATGCTGCGGGGCGTCCCGGCCTGTCGGGCGGCGGCGTACGCGGCCGCCGACGCGACCCCTTCGATCGATCGCCCCGGGAGCAGGTCGTCCTCGAGGGCGCGCCGGTAGATCACCGACGCGGTCTCGCGAACCGACTCGCTCAGGCCGAGCGCGCTCCCCATCCGCTCGATCTCGCCGAGCGCCTGCTTGAGGTTGCGCTCTTTCGAGTTGCGGGTGCGGAACCGCTCGTCCCAGGTGCGAAGCCGCTGCATCTTCTGTTGCTGCCGGTTCGAGAGCGTGCGGCCGTAGGCGTCCTCGTCCTGCCAACCGATGTTGGTCGAGAGCCCCTCGTCGTGCATCAGCTTCGTCGTCGGCGCGCCGACGCGGCTCTTCTCGTCTTTCTCGGCGCTGTCGAACGCGCGCCACTCCGGCCCGCGATCGATCGCGTCCTCCTCGACGACGAGCCCGCAGTCCGCACAGACGGTCTCTGCACGCTCCTCGTCGTCGACGAGCTGACCGCTACACTCGGGACAGCGCCGCTTCGATCGGTCGGTTCGTTCGTCCGTCGTCGCGTCCGTCGATTCGGCCGGTGCCGTTCGGGCCGGTTGCGTGTCCGATGCGTTCGTCCGTTCGTCGTAGGTTCGGATACGTGCCTCTGTCATGGTCGTCCGTTCCTGCGTGGAGGGCAGGGCGAGTGCGGACTACCGGACGGAGAACCCCGAAGAATCCCGGAAGCCGCTCTTACTAACTTTTAGTTAGTGCGAAAAATATTTAAATCTTTCGCCGCCAGATGCATCGAGTTCGATCGACAGCGACCGGGCTACGCGGGCCTGCCGATTGCGATCGTGGAGAAGGGACACGTGACCGGATCGCTCGCGACACCCCCTGGGAGCGTTCGTCGTTCCTACCGCCGAGTGTATCGCCCATCCCCGTCTCTGGACGAGGATGGCCCGCCCAGCCGTTCGAGAGCGAGGATCGATCGCGGCCGCCCGGGCGGCGAGCCTGCGGCCCGTTCTCACGACGACGACTGTCGTCTGAATCGTATCGAGGAGTTATATCGCTCCTCGGTGGACGTACCGTCGAGTCTCAATGCCGATCGAAAACCTCGCCCGAAGCGACGTCGTCACGGCCTCGACGGACGAATCGATTCACGAACTCGCGTCGACGATGCAGGAGGAAGGCGTCGGAAGCGTCGTCGTCACCGACGGCGAGACGCCGGTCGGGATCGTCACCGATCGCGATCTGACGATGCAGGTGCTCGCCGACGGAACGGATCCGGAGAGCGTCGTCGCGGCGGACGTGATGTCTGACGACTTGCAGACGATCGACGAGGGTGCCGGGTTCTACCAGGCCACCGAGTCGATGAGCGAATACGGTATTAGACGGTTGCCCGTGACGGATGCCGACGGCGAACTGACCGGGATCATCACGGTCGACGACCTGAACGAGTTGCTCGCCGACGAACACCAGGAACTGGCGGGCGTCGTGCGGGCACAGCGGCCGCCGTACTGACGGTCGAGTTCCGCCAGCGTCGTCCGGGATCTCTCGGGAGCAGTTCGATGACGCTTCAGGTGGCCCCGATCAGAGACGCTCGAAGACCGCCTCGAACCGATCGCGGGCGTCCTCACCGATCGGTTCGACCGCCGGGGTCTCCGTGACGCCGAGCAGGGTCTGGGGGTCGACGGCACTGACGACCACGGCGCCGTCGTCGCCCTCGTAGACGACGACGTTGCACGGCAACAGGGTGCCGAGTTCGACGTCCGCCTCGAGACCCTCGTGAGCCAGTCCGGGGTTGCACGCGCCCAGGATTCGGTACCGCCGGAAGTCCTCGCCGAGTTTCTTCTCGAGCGTCGCCTGGACGTCGATGTCACAGAGCACGCCGAACCCCTCGTCTTCCAGTGCGTCGATCGTTTCGGTGACGACGTCGTCGAACTCGCCGTCGACCTGCTTGTTTAGAGTATAGGACACAGCGCACAATACAGGTGCGGGTGGAATCACTCTTTGGGTAGCGACAGCAACGCCGACCGGCCGCCGGCGTCGAGTCGCGATCGAGCGGCCGCGGTCGGCTCACCGGGCCCAAGGCCTTAGCCTCGTCACGGAAAACCACCACCACGATGATCTCACGACGCCCGTCTCGACGGCTCCTCGGACTGCTGGGACTCGTCGTCGCCGCGATCGCGTTCGCCCTTCGCTGGCGACGGAACCCGTCCCCGTGTCCGTACTCGCAACGGCGCTGGATCGATCTCCCGCGACCGGTGATCACGCGTTCTCGGGTACGCGACATGCTCGCCCCGCGACCGGGCGAACGCGTCCTCGAGGTCGGCCCGGGAACGGGCTACTACACGCTCCCCGTCGCCCGATCGATCGACCCGGACGGGACCCTCCACGCGGTCGACGTGCAGCCGGCGATGGTCGACCACCTGCAGTCGCGACTGCAGGAGGCGAACCGGCGAAACGTCGAACCGGTCGGCGGAGACGCGCGGGTCCTCCCGTACCCCGACGATAGCTTCGACGCGGCCTACCTGGTGCTCGTCCTCGGCGAGATTCCCGACCAGGAGCGCGCGCTCGCCGAACTCCACCGCGTCCTGAAACCAGGCGGTCGGCTCGTCGTCGGCGAACTGCTCCCCGATCCGCACTTCGTCAGGGCTGATCGGCTCCGGCGACGGGCCGAACGGCAGGGCTTCCGCTTCGAGGACCGGGACGGAACGCCGATCGGTTACGTCGCGCGGTTGTCCGTCCCGGCGTAGTCGCGGTCGGCGGTCGAGATCGCTCGCCCGCCCAGATCACGTCAGGTTTTCCAGGACGCGATCGCCGAACGCGAGCACGAGGAGCGCGCCGACGAGGTTGAAGACGAGGTCGAGCGCGGTGTCCCGTTTCCCGTAGGAGACGAGCACCGGTTCGAGCCCGAGGCGATCGGCCGTGGCGTGGATGATGTACTCGACGATCTCCCAGAGGATTCCGGCGCAGACGACGACGGCGATGACCCGCGGTCGCGGATCGCGGTCGCGACGGCGGGATACGACGTAGGTGAGACCGCCGAGCAGCGTCGCCGAGTGGGTGTGCGTGAGGTGGTCCCACCACCAGACGTCGTCGTACGGACCGAGCATCCCGGCGGCGTGGGTGGCCATCGCGGTCTCCGCGTACACGCGCTGCCACGGGTGGAACTCGACGTCGTACCACCGTTCGACGATCCCGGGGAGGTACGTGGCCGCGAGCGAGACGAGCGCGTTCACGATCGCTCCCGGATCCCGGCGGCGACAGCCAGCGACGAAGACGGCGAGGATCGAGCACCTGAGCCCGCGTTCGACCTCCTGTGTCATCGATGTCAACATGATCTCCGTCACAGGTATCGATCAAAAATGAATCGATACCGTCGCCGTCTCGACGATTCGATCTGCCGTCTCGACGACCGGGGACGGGATGCACCCGCGGACGGAGAGGGGAGTTCTTGCGTTCCTGTCTCCACTCGGTACGACGATTGTGCCGCCTCTACGGTATTGCACAATACATACAAAACCTTTAAACACTACCAGTTCGTACGGGGGAGTGATGGCAACTGATGCACACTCCGGATCTTCCGATCTCCCGACCGACGAACCAGTCTACGTAGAGGGTGTGGACCACCTCGACGGAATCGTCGCGGAGCACGACGTCGTGCTCGTCGACTTCTACGCGGACTGGTGCGGTCCGTGCAAGATGCTCGAGCCGGTAATCGAGGGCCTCGCCGCGGAGACCGAGGCCGTGATGGCGAAGGTCGACGTCGACGCCAACCAGCAGCTCGCGGGTGCCTACGGCGTCCGCGGCGTTCCGACGCTCGTGCTCTTCGCGGACGGCGAGCAGGTCGAACAGCACACCGGCGTCCTGCCGGCGGACCGCCTCCGGAACATGATCGAGGGATACACGCACGAATGAATACGGACACAGATCGTTCCGCGACCGTTCACGACGTCGTTATCGTCGGCTCCGGCGTCGCCGGCCTCTCGGCCGCAGTCTACGCCGCCCGGGCCGACCTCGAGCCGATCGTGCTCGAGGGGCCGGAGCCCGGCGGCCAGCTGACGCTGACGACCGAGGTCGAGAACTACCTCGGATTCCCCGAGGGCGTCGGCGGCATGGAACTGATCCAGAACGGGAAGGACCAGGCCGAACGCTTCGGCGCCGAGTTCGTCCACGGCACCGTCGAGGACGCGGCCCTCGACGAGCGGCCGTTCGAACTCGCGCTCTCGAACGGCGATCGGCTCCGGACGCGCGCCCTGATCGTCGCGACCGGTGCGAGCGCCCGCTGGGTCGGAGCCGAGAACGAGGACGACCTGATGGGCTACGGCCTGTCGACGTGTGCGACCTGCGACGGCGCGTTCCACCGCGGCGACGACGTGCTCGTGATCGGCGGCGGCGACAGCGCGATGGAGGAGGCGCTCTTCCTCGCGAAGTTCGCCGACAGCGTCACGATCGTCCACCGTCGCGACGAACTGCGTGCGTCGGAGGTCATGGCCCAGCGCGCCCGTGACCACGAGACGATCGACTTCCGCTGGAACACCGAACTGCTCGAGATCCACGGCTCGCAGGAGGAGGGCGTCGCCGGCGCGACGCTGGTGCGCCATCCCGAGGGCCACCCGAAGGAAAAACTCGACGAGGGGCTCGAGGTCGAGCGCGAGGAGGTCGACGTCGGCGGTATCTTCTACGGCGTCGGCCACGTCCCCAACACGGAGTTCCTCGCGGACACGCCGATCGATCGCGACGACGACGGCTACCTGCTGACCAGCGAGGGGATGACGACCGAGACCGCGGTCGAGGGCGTCTTCGGTGCGGGCGACGTGATGGACCCCAAGTACCGGCAGGCGATCACGGCCGCCGGGACCGGGAGCATGGCGGCGCTCGACGCCGAAACGTGGCTCGACGAGCGGGCCGCCGAGCGCGACGCGGCCCCCGTCGCCGAACTCGAGGCCGACGACTGATACGGATTGCTGTACCGATTTACCGGCGCAACCGCGATCCGGGTGGCGGTTGCGCCGGAAATGACTTACAGTAAACCGTATGAGACGGCCGCGTCAGTGGGATCGATCACCGCCGCTTCCGATCCCGTGACTGCAGCTCTCTCCCGACTGACGTCTGCAGTCCTCTCCCGGCTCACGTCTGCAGTTCTCTCCCGGATCACATCGGTTCTTTGCGCCCGCTGATCGAGTCGGGCACGAGCCGGAAGTCGTGGAACTCGACCTCCGATCGCGGCCGATCGAAGATTTCGACCGTCGGAATCGAGACCGCCCACATTCCCTGGACGGCTCCGGACTCCTCCGGTAGCTCCGCCAGTTCTTCGAGGGGTCCCGTCGCGACGACGCTTCGCCACCCGTCGTCGGTTTCGCCGTAGACGACGAACGAAACCGGGTTCTCGACGAGTTCGTCTTTGTCGCTTCCCGGCGGGAACGAGAGCCGGAAGTAGAAGTGGCCGGCCTCCGGGAAGTAGCCGTACGAGACCGGCAACGAGGACGGCGGTTCGTCCACTGTCGTCGCGAACGAGAGGACGCCCGTTCCCCCGGTTCCGAGGAATTCGTTCCGTTCGTCTTCGGGGAGTTGGACCCAGCGAAGTCCTTTCATGGTCATGGTACGTCGCCACAACCCGGACGGTAAAAAAGTGCAGGGACGGATATCCGGAGTGTCCGGAGCGCGTGGTCGCCGGGGCCGAACTCCGGACAGGACGTGGAGGCGCTCTTCTCACCGCGTCGGACTGACGGTCGGTATTTTGAGGGTTCGCTCCGTCCGTTCCGGTATGACAAAGCACGTACTCGTCCCGCTGGACGGATCGGACCCGTCGTGGGCCGCGTTCGACTACGCCCTCGAACAGTACGCCGGCGAGCGGATTTCCGTGTTGCACGTCGTCGACCCCGCCGAAGGCGTTTACGCGGGCATGGACGGGGGCTACTACGACGACGCCGCGTTCGATCGAGCGCGCGAGCGCGGCGAGACCCTCTGTGATCGGGCCCGCGATCGATTCGCGGAGACGGACGCCGTCGACGAGACGGTTCTCGAGACGGCCGTCGAGACCGGGCGGCCGCGCCGGAAAATCGTCGACTACGCGGCGGAACACGACGTCGATCACATCGTCATGGGGAGCCACGGGCGGAAGGGAGTCTCGCGGGTCCTGCTGGGCAGCGTCGCGGAGACGGTCACCCGGCGTGCGCCGGTGCCGGTGACGATCGTTCGCTAGCGGCCCCGATCGGGCGGCCGGGACTGGCCGCATTCCGACCGCGACCCGCAATGCTGTGCGGCCCCGGCGATCGGGCCTCGCACGGCCGCGGGGCTCCGCCTTTATGCGGGTCGGCGTGGAAGTCGATCCGAGCGAGCACCGCTCGCCACCGGTACAGGTGGAGTTCCCATGCCACAGCACGTCCTCGTTCCGATCGACGGCTCGGATCACGGCTTCGCCGGACTGGAGTACAGCCTCGCGTCGTTTCCCGATACCGAACTCACGGCGCTGTACGTCGTCGATCCCGCGTCCGATCACGACGCGACCGTCGGTGCCACCGAGTCACCGCTCGACCGCGCCGAAGCCCGCGGCGAGCAGGCGCTCGACCGCGCGACCGATCGCGCCGCCGAGCACGACCGCTCCCTCGAGACGTTCCTGCGAACCGGGTCGCCGCACACGGAGATCATCGCGGTCGCCGCCGAACGCGACGCCGATCACATCGTCATGGGGAGCCACGGCCGATCGCCGCTCACCCATCCGTTTCTCGGGCACGTCAGCGAAGCCGTCGTGCGACGCGCGCCCGTCACGACGACGGTCGTTCACGAGACGACCGCGGCCATAGACGAGCGCGACCTCCCCGGTTCGATCCTGGTCCCGGTCGACGGGTCCGAGCAGGCCGAGGCCGCGCTCGCGTACGCTCTCGAGACGTTCCCCGACGCGTCGCACACCGCCTTCCACGCCGTGGACCTCCCGTTCGATCGCCCCCGCGAGGCGGTCGAGGGCACCTACCTCGAAGCGGTCCTGCGCGACCACGAGGAGCGCGCCGAGGCGACCCTCGAGTCGGCGGCGGCGCTGGCCGACGAACTCGGCGCGACGATCGAGACCGAGACCACGGCCGGGACGCCGTCGCGGGCGATCGTCGACTACGCCGACGCGAACGGGTACGACCAGATCGTCATGGGTGGCCACGGCCGATCGCTCGCGGCCCGGCTGGTCACGGGGTCGGTGGCGGAGCAGGTCGCGCGCCGATCGCCGCTGACGGTCACGCTGGTCCGGGGCGCCCCGGCATCGGATTGACGCACGTTGGAGGCGTCCGCGTGACCGATCGCTCCCGCTCGTCGTCGCGATCCCACCCGGGTCGGCACAGGACCACCTCGACCGGGACGCGCGAGACGCTCCCGTCCCGCGCGTCGACGATCCGGAACCCGGCCTCGCGAAGCGTGTCGCGGGCGTAGATCGGCCGACAGTCGACGGCGGTCGGGGCCAGGTCGTGGACCCGTTCGTAGAGCCACGTGACCGGGCCGCCCCCGCGGCGGGACAGCGAGACGACGCAGAGCCGTCCCGCCGGGTCGAGGACGCGTCGCCACTCCGCGAGGGCGACGGGAATCTCCGGCGTGTCGAACAGTTCGAGGACGAAACTCGCGAACAGGGCGTCGAAGGCGTCGTCCGCGAACGGCAGCGTCGTCGCGTCGCCCGCGACCACGACGCCGCGATCGAGCCCGGCCGCCGCGAGCGCCCGTCGCGACGCGCGACACATCCCGTCCGCGAGATCGATCCCGACGGCGGTCCCGTCCGGGCCGACGGCCCGCGCGATCGCAACGAGGGCGGTTCCGGTCCCCGCGCCGACGTCGAGGACGCGCTCGCCCGGTGCGGCGTCGAGCAACTCGAGTCCCGCGGCCCGCGCCGGTGCCTCGAACGGGTCGGCGATCGCGTCGTACCAGCGACTGAGCGCGCTGTACCACTCGCGGGCGGCCGCTTTCGACCGGGGCACGCGGGCGATCGGTCCCGGCGGTCCGCGCTGGGCGCTCACACGGGACCGCTCACTCCGCGTCCGCTTCGATCAGTTCGAACAGCGGATCGAAGTCCTCGGGCAACTGGGCCTCGGCTTTCTCGACGTTCCCCGGCGGAACCACCTCGGCGACGAGGGCGACGATCTGCTGGGCCTGGTAGTTGGCGTCCGCCCGGTCGCCGCCCCCGCGCTCGGCGACGCGATCGAGGAACTCCTGGTAGTCGAAGCGCTGTCCGTGCTCGGCCTCGGTCAGGTAGCGGTCGATCTCCATCGGGAGCGGGCTGGCGAGGTCCGTCGCCTCCCCCTTCTGGAGTCGCTCGCCGAGCGTGGTCAGGACGGCCCGGGTTGCCCGGACGGCCTGCCCGAACTGCGCGTACTCGAGCCTGTGCTGTACCTGTCCGACGAAGTCTTTGTAGTTCATAATGGGGCCAGTGGTGGAAGTGATCGATCTCGGCGCGCGGGTCGCCCGGCCGATCGCCCGGCGGCCGCGCGGTCGATACGTGTCGGGTTTCCACGCCGGTCGAGATAAAGCTGGGTACCGCCGGGACCGGTTCGCGTGCGGATAGAACTTTGGGGCGACGGGACGTACGTCGACTCGATGTCCCGCCAACTGCTCGTTCCCGTAGACGGGTCGCCCCTGTCGAACAGGGCGCTGGAGCACGCCTTCGACGCGTACGACGATTCATCGGTCGTCGCGCTCCACGTGATCGATCCCGCGGATCCGGGATACAGTTCTCCGATCGACGTCGACGTGATGAACGAACCGCCCCACGGCTCCGAGGCGTGGTACGAGCGCGCCGGGGACGAGGAAGAACGGATCTTCGACGAGGCGCGCGATCTGGCAGCCGACTACGACGCCGACCTCTCGACCGAGTCCGCGATCGGCGACCCGGCGCGCGAGATCGTCGACTACGCCGAGGACCACGACGTCGACGGGATCGTGATGGGCAGTCACGGCCGATCGGGGCCGACGCGACTGTTGCTCGGCAGTACCGCCGAACTCGTCGTCTCCCGTGCGCCGGTCACCGTCACCGTCGTTCGCGACGAGGTGGAGTAGCGAGCGCCGATCCGGTGCGGCCGATCGTCGATCGCCGTTCGAGCGCCGTCGCTACCGGACGACCGTCACCGGCACGCTCGCGCGCCTGACGACGAGTTCCGCCGTACTGCCGAGTCGGAACTCGGCCGCATTGGTCCGCCCGCGACTCCCCATCACGATCCCGTCGACGTCGTGGTCCTCGGCGTAGGCCACGATCGTCTGGGCCGGGGATCCGACCGCGGAGTCGGTCTCGATCGTCGCCCCACCCGTATCGACGTCCGCGAGCGCCGCCTCGAAGAGGTCGTCCGCCTCGGCCTGCTGTTCGTCGAGCCACTCCTCCGTGAGCGGCGGCAACTGCGCTTCCCGGTCGGGGCTCACCTCGAACGGGTCGATCGCGTGAAAGAAGACGAGGCGCGCCTCGGGGAACGTCTCGAGGGCGTACCGCAGTGCATCCTGTGCGTGCGCCGAACCGTCGTGTGGGACGAGGATCGATCGGGCCATCTCCAGTTCGTCGTTCGTCGGTGACGATGGTAAATCCCGACGGTAGCGAACGCCGTGCGAGTCGCTCCACGACGCCTCGGCGCACGTGACTCGTACGGATTGCTGTACCGGCGCAACCGCCGCCCGGATCGCGGTTGCGCCGGAAATGACTTACAGTAAACCGTATCACGCTGGCCGGACGGAGCCGAATCGTCGGGACGCCCGATCACCGAACCACGACGACAGGGATCGGCGATCGGCGGACGACGGTCTCCGCGACGCTGCCGAGCAGGACCCGCGAGATCCCTTCCCGGCCGTGGCTCCCGATGACGATCGTGTCGTAGGCCTCTTCCTCCGCCCGCTGGACGATCTCGCGGTCGGGTTTCCCCATGGCGACCTCGGTATCGACGTCTCGCTCGTGGTCCGCTGCGATGGCCGACGCCTCGTCGAGAATGTTACGCCCTCGATCGCGGGCCTCGTCGGCGTCAGGAATCCGTTCTTCGGGCTCCTCGAACGTGGCCCAGTACCCTTCGGGGACCGGGACGACGTACAGGACAGTGACGTCGGCGTCGGGGAACGTCTCGAAGGTGTACTCGAGGGCCTGCTCGGACGGCTCGCTACCGTCGTAGGGGACGAGGATGTGATCGCTCATGGACCCTCGTACGTCGACAGCCGGTATATACACCGGGCCCGATCGTGCGGACGGCGTCGGAACCGGCACTGGTCGAACACGGAGGTGGTACCCGGTGGCGACGCGAGGTGGGGAGCGGAGAGCCGTCTTTTTGTCGATCGTCGACGAACGGTCTATTGGGCGGTCTCGATCGCCCGCTCGATAGCCATGCCACGTCACCTTCTCGTTCCGATCGACGGTGCCGAACAGTCCATCGGGGCCCTCGAGTACTGCTTCGCCTCGTTTCCGGACGCGTCGGTCACCGCGTTGCACGTCGTCGAGCAGTCGCACGACCGCTTCGCGGGAAGCGGCGAGTCCGACCCTGCGGCGGACCGCGCGGCGGCGCGGGGGGAACGGGTCCTCGAGCGGGCGACGGCCCTGGCCGACGACCGCGGCCGCGAGATCGGGACGGCGCTTCGAACCGGGCGGCCCCATACGGAGATCCTGTCGATGGCGTCCGAGTCGGACGTCGACCACGTCGTGATGGGGCGTCACGGGGAGTCGCCGGTCGCGGGGCCGTTCATCGGCCACGTCAGCGAGGCCGTCGTGCGCCGATCGCCCGTCTCGACGACGGTCGTCCCCGAACCGCCGACGGCGATCCGCGAGCGCGACCTTCCGGGACGGGTCCTGGTCCCGGTCGACGGCTCGGACCAGGCCGAGGCCGCGCTCGCGTACGCCGTCGAGACGTTCCCGGACGCCGCCCACACGCTCCTGAACGTGATCGATCTCCCGTTCGATCGCTCCCGCGTGGACACGGAGGGCGGCTACCTCGATAGAATCCGCACGGCACACGAGCGAAGCGCCGCGGAGATCCTCGAGTCGGCGACGGCGGTCGCCGAGGAACGGGGCGGCGACGTCGAGACGGAGACCGCGTACGGACGTCCAGGAGCCGAAATCGTCGACTACGCCGACGCGAACGGGTACGACCAGATCGTCATGGGGAGTCACGGCCGATCGCTTCCCGCCCGGCTACTCACGGGGTCCGTCGCGGAGCAGGTCGCACGGGACTCGTCCCGGACGGTGACGCTGATACGCGGCGAACACGGCGTGGGCCGATAACTCCCGGAATCGGATCGCTCGTAGGTCGCGCATCGCCGCCGATGCCGGCCCGGGTCGATGTGAACTCACGAACCGATCGCCGCGCACGACCCGAGGAAGTCACCACTCCATTCCGCCGTTGATCCCGATAACCTGACCGGTCATGTAGTCCGCGTAGTCGCCGGCGAGGAATCGCACCATCCCGACGACGTCTTTCGTGTCGGCGAACCGACCGAGCGGGATGTCGTCCCGGATCTGCTCGCGGACGCGATCGGGCACCTTCTCGAGCATGTCGGTCTCGGTGAAGCCGGGCGCGACGCAGTTGGCCGTCGAGTCGTGTCTCGCGAGTTCGAGGGCGATCGTCCGTGTGAACGCGATCAGCCCGCCTTTCGACGTCGCGTAGTTCGCCTGCCCGTAGTTGCCCTGCTGGCCGACGACGCTCGAGATGTTGATGAGTCGCCCCTTGTCCGCCGTTTTGACGTCCTCGTAGAACGCCTTCGTACAGTTGAACGTCCCGTGGAGGTTGACCTCGATAACCCGCGTCCAGTCCTCGTAGGTCATGTTCTCGAACTTCCGATCGATCGTGATCCCCGCGTTGTTGACGAGGACGTCGATGTCGCCGAGTTCGGCGTGTACCTCGTCGGCCATCCGGGCGACCTCGTCGGGATCCGAGACGTCGGCACCCACGGCGATGGCCGTCTCGTCGTTCGCCCGAATGCGCTCCGCCACCTCCCGGGCCTTCTCGTCGGAACTGCGGTAGTTCACCACGACGTCGGCGCCACAGCGTGCGAACTCGAGGGCGATGTCCCGTCCGATCCCGCGCGAGGAGCCGGTGACGAGGCAGGTCCGATCGGCCAGTGGTCGTCGATCGAGGGGCTCCAGCCGCTGTACTGTTTCGGACATACAGTCGCACCTCATCGTCTAGCGTGTTAATTATGTTCCCTGTTCTCGTATCTCATGTCTCGGACGAACGCCGTCAGAACGCCGTCCTTCTCCGTCGACCGGGACGTTCGCCCCGGTAATGTACGACGCGTCGTCCGACGCGAGGAACGCGGCCAGGGGCGCGATCTCCTCGGGCTGGCCGTGGCGATCCATCGGCGTCTTGCTGGCGCTCTTCGAGCGCGTCCTGGATCGGTACTACGATCGATACTGATACGGACCGTACAGGATCCCCCTTGTGGACGCCGTCCCGATCCGAACCCGGGTCGATCGATAGCCGCGTGGATCCGGACCTGTCACCCGCGCTCACAGTCAAGGCAGGACCTTGCCCGTCCGGGACCTACGTCGACCATGTTCCGCGTGCTGGTCCCGGTCGATGGCTCGTCGCAGGCGGCGGCCGCGCTCGAGGAGGCTCTCGAGTTGTTTCCCGACGCCGAGATCGTCGTCTTGCACGTGATACAGGTCACCCGGTTCCCGTCGGATCCGGATATCACGCCCTACGAACACGCCAGGGAGGAAGGGGAAGCGGTTCTCGAGGACGCGGCGGCGATCGCCGCCGAACACGGCCGCAGTGTCGAGACGGTCCTCACCGAGGGAAACGCCGCCCGGGCGATCGTCACCTGTATCGACGAGTGCGACGCCGACCACGTCGTGATCGGGAGCCACGGCCGGTCCGGCGCGTCGCGCGTCCTGCTGGGGAGCGTCGCGGAGGCGGTCGCCAGACGATCCCCCGTCTCGGTGACGATCGTCCGGTGATTCGTGTCCCACCCACGTCGCTCGCTCACCTGACGACCGTCACCGGGACCGGTGCCCGGCGGACCACCGTCTCGGCGACGCTCCCCAGGAGGACCCGCGAGGCACCGCCGCGGCCGTGACTTCCCATCACGATGTGATCGATATCGTGTTCGTCGGCGTACCTGACGATCTCGCGGGACGGCCTCCCGACGACCACCTCGGTCTCGATCGGACTACCGTGTGAGCGCTCTTCGACCAGTCGATCGAGCATCTCGCGCCGTCTCGCTCGCAGCTCGTCGTAGTCCGTCCCTCGTTTTTCGAGGTGGATCTCCGGCGGGCCGCCCGAGAAGACGTGCAACAGCGTGATGGCGGCGTCGGGAAACTCCTCGAGGGCGTAGTCGAGCGCCCGCCCTGCCTGTTCGGAGCCGTCGATCGGGACGAGGATGTGGGTCGACATCGGTGACGTGGACTACGTGCCACACGGATCCACCTAACTGCTTGGTCGGATTCGACGGTCGTCGTCCCGGTGACGCCGGAACTGACGGACAGCAGTCCGTATCAGGCGCCGGTCATCGCACGATCATCACCGGCACTGGTGCCCGTTTGACGACGGTTTCCGCGACACTCCCCAGCAGGAATCGCTCGGCTCCGGTGCGACAGTGACTGCCCATCACGATGCGATCGACGTCGTGCTCCTCGGCGTGCTCGAGGATGACGTCGGCCGGGTCGCCGAACTCGAGAACGGTCTCGACGTCGCGTTCGCCTGCGATCTCGCGAGCGTCGTCGAAGACCTCCTGTGCCTCGGCTTCGGCTTTCTCGTGCCACTCGCGCCAGTACGCCGGCGAGACCGAACCCGGCGGTGCCCCGTCGTCGAACGTCGGCCGCATGACGTCGATCAGGCTGAGCCCGGACCCGAGCGGGTCCATCACGTGAACGACGACGACGTCGGCGTCCGGATAGTCGGTCAGCGCCGTCTCGAGCGCTTTCGTCGAGAGTGGTGACCCCTCCGTCGGAACGAGGACCGTCCGCGTCATACGTCCCGTACGGGCCGTCGGTGCAAATAGCCGGGGGCGCGCACTCGATCGACGGTAGAGAATCTCTTTCCCCACTTACCGGCGTTCCCGCCCCGTGGGAACTGGCACGGGGTCTTCGATGATCCAGGGCGAACTATTCCATAGAGGGGATCGAACATGGTCGACTACTACGACAAGGTCGTTGTCGGCATCGCGGTGAGTCTTCTCGGGGGCCTTCTCGTCGGCGTCGTGGCCCCGATCGCGGTCCAGAGCGGACTGTTCCTCGGGACGCTCGCCGCGACGTTCCTGGTGTACGACGCCATCTTCCGGAACCCGCCCGTGCCGGCGACGGATCCGCGGGTCGCGGCCGCGGCGATCGTCTGGCACGCGGTGTTGTTCTCCCTGGCGATCGCCGTCTTCGCCGGTTAGTCGTTGCGGCTCCCGCCGGAACGGCCGGTTCCCGCCAGTCCGGCTGAACGGGAGACAGGGGATACAATCTTGGTCGCGACCGGTGTAGCCGAACACCGATGGTCGATCAGATCGAATCCGCGTCGTTCGAACAGGTTACAGACATCGATGCCGAGTCTCCGACGCTCGTCGAAGGCTTGCCCGGCCACGGGCTCGTCGCCTCGATCGCCGTCGATCAGATCACGGACCAGCTTGGGCTCGAGCACGTCGGGAACGTCGCTTCCGACGAGTTCCCGGCGGTCGTGACGTTCGACGACGGGCTCGTCCAGGACCTCGTCCGCGTCTACGGCGGCGCCGATCCGGCGGTACTGACCCTCCAGAGCGATCTCGCGCTCCCGCAGCAGTCGTTCGAACCCCTGTCCAGGTGTGTCCTCTCCGACCTCGCCGACGAGTTCAGCCGTGCGATCTTCGTCGCGGGCGCACCGGCGGAGTCCGAAGCGCAGATCGGCGACGTGACCGGCGTCGGGACGACCGAGGCGATCAAGAACGACCTCGTCGACGCGGGTATCTCGATCCCCGAGGAGCCGGGACTCGTCGGCGGCATCACCGGCGCGCTCGTGCGGGAGTGTTACCAGGCGGACGTCCCGGCCGCACTGCTGATCGTTCGCTCCCACCCGTTCCTCCCGGATCCGAAGGCGGCCAAGGCCGTGATCGAAACCGCGCTCGAACCGCTCGTCGACTTCGACGTCGACACGACGGCGCTCGACGAGCAGGCCGACGAGATCCAGCAGCGCATGCAACAGGTCGCACAGCAGTACCAGCAGATGGCCGAAGAGCAAGAGGGCCAGCAACAGCAACAGGTCCAGACCGGGATGTTCCAGTGATCCGATCGTCACGTGCTGGGAGCCGCCTGTAACCTATATATCCCGTCCAGTAGTTGGATCGGCACGGCCATGTACGACACGATCCTCGTGGCGACGGACGGGAGCGGGCCGGCGGATCGCGCGGTCGATCACGCGATCGATCTCGCGTCCACGTTCGACGCCGATCTCCACGCGATGTACGTCGTTGACACCCAGCGGTACGGCGGTTCGATGCTGGGGAACGCGGACGATGTCGTCGCCGACCTGGAAGATCGCGGTCTGGAACTCCTCGACGACATCGCGGCACGCGCGGCCGTCGAGGTGACGTCGACGATCCGTGACGGTCGCCCACACGAGCAGATCGGGGCGTACGCCGACGAGATCGACGCGGACCTGGTGGTGCTCGGCAACCGCGGTCTCGGTTCCGGCGGCGAGATCGGCAGCAACGCCGAACGGGTCGTCAGGTACGTCGATCGACCGGTGATCACGGCGTGAACGGTGCCGGCGACTCCGACGCGCGATCGACTCGGCCTCGATCGCGGCGGATGGATCGATCCGTCGGGCGACTGGCACCACGGAGACGTGTCAGCGCTCCCGACGTGAGCTAGTTGACGGCGTTCGATGTAGCGACCTCCGTTCCATGTACGACACGATACTCGTTCCGACTGACGGCAGCGACCCGGCGAACCGAGCGGTAGAGCACGCGCTGGAACTCGCGGACCGGTACGACGCCGACATCCACGCGATGTACTGCGTCGAAACGTACCGGTACGGCGAACCGGCCCTGAGTAGCGCCGAGATCGTTCTCGACAATCTCGAGGATCAGGGCGCGGCGATGCTCGAGGAACTGGCCGACCGCGCGGACAACGTCGGCATCGAGTGCACCTGGAACGTCTGCCACGGCCGCCCCTGGGAGGAAGTCCACAGGAAGGGCGAGGAACTCGACGCCGACCTGATCGTGATCGGATTCCAGGGCCAGAGCCACGATCGGACCGGGAAGATCGGCAGCGTCGCCGAACGCGTGGTTCGCAACGCCGATCGGCCGGTGCTGACCGCCTGAGGTGATCCATATACCGGAGTTCCGTGGCCGTTCTCGACTCGTGGTCCGCGGACGGCCGTCGTCGGTCCGTTCGGGCACGATTGGGGCCAGACCGATCGAGGCGGAACTGGCGTCTCTGACCGGTATGGGGTGGTAGCATTCCACATACAGACCAAACACGTTATTAGCGACGAGCCCTACGATTCACTGTGATGACAGACTCCGATCGGATGTCACGACGAACGATGCTGATGATTACCGGTGCAGCGAGCATGACGGCGCTCGCTGGCTGTGGTGGCTCGGATAATGGGGGCGGCGACGACGGCGGCGGCGAAGACGGGGCCGCTGACGCGGACTGGGAGAGCGTCGAGGAGTTCTACTTTAGCGGCCAGGTCTCCCACTGGGGTGCTGAGGAACCGACCTTCCTCGAGGGCGAGGAGAACCCGACGATCACCCTCATCGAGGGCCAGGAGTACACTTTCCGGTGGTACAACAACGACGGACAGCAGCACAACATGGAAATCCGTAACGAGGACGACGAGGTCGTCGAGGACTATCAGAGCGACGACGTGAGCGAGCAAGACGAAGAGGCGTCGATCGAAGGCGTCACCGCGACCCAGGAGATGACGACGTACATCTGCCAGTACCACGAGACTACGCAAGTGGGTGACATCGAGATCCAGTCCGAGTGACGACTTCGTCGGATCGAGTTCGGTCCGTGTTGAATCCCCGGACCGATCGCCCCGGGAGCACTGTGCGCTTTTGTGAACCGCCTAGTCCTGGCTCATCGGGACACAGAGGACTGGCACGTCGGCGTTGCGGACGACGTTTTCCGTGACGCTGCCGAGGAGCTTCCGCTCGAGTCCGGAGCGGCCGTGCGTTCCGATCGCGAGGAGATCGATCGCGTGCTCGTCGGCGTAGCTCAGGATCGCCCTGGCGGGCGGGCCGGTCGCGACGGTTCCCGTGACGCTGACGCCGGCCGCTCGCGCCCGGTCACGAACCGTCTCGAGCGCGTCCTCGCCCTCGCGCTCGAGTTTCGTCAGGATCGTCCCGGGCTCTGCGCTCCCCGTGAATCGGCTCGTATCGGCCGAGTAGATCGTGTGGAGCATCGCGTCGAACGCGTCCGCGAAGGTGACTCCCCAGTCGACGGCGACCTCAGCGCCCTCGCTTCC
This sequence comes from Halosolutus sp. YCN4, assembly GCF_059736495.1. Taxonomy (NCBI): domain Archaea; kingdom Methanobacteriati; phylum Methanobacteriota; class Halobacteria; order Halobacteriales; family Natrialbaceae; genus Halosolutus; species Halosolutus sp. YCN4. Next base: position 821,157 of record NZ_JCASSM010000002.1, read on the forward strand.
GTCCGTCGGGAGGAGGACGTTCTCCGTGGTTTCGGTGGTCAGTTCGACGTCCCCCACTTCGGGCGGGACCGCGAGCACCGGGACGGGAGCGGTTCGAAGCACGTTTTCGGTGACGCTCCCGAGTACCACCCGTTCGAGTCCCGCCCTGCCTTTCGTCCCCATCGCGACGACGTCGATTCCGGCCGCGTCGACGTAGCTTTCGATGACCCGGAACGGTTTCCCGCGTTCGACCGCCGTCGTGACCCCGAGATCTGTGTCCCGTTCGTCGACCGCCCTCACGACGGTCTCGACGGCCGTCTCGGCTTCGGCCTCGATCGCCGCTCGTGCCTCGTCGGTGTCGTCCTCGAGAATCCCAGAGACGCCCTCGACCTCCGTCGTGTCGACGACCGAGAGGACGTGAACGTCCGCCCCGGCCGCGACGGCCAGGTCGAGGCCGCGTTTCGCTCCCGCGAGGGCGCCGTCGCTCCCGTCGGTCGGCAACAGAACCGACTCGATCGCGTCGTCGATCGGTGGCATACTCGACCCCTTCACCACCCCGCCGAATAACTATCCGGGTACGTCTCGGTTCCGGCGAACCGGACACGTCCCCGGTGACCGCTCGAGCGTGCTGTCGCCGATCGAGGCCGGGCCGATACCGGAACGGCCTCGGCGTCGTAGACGTACGTCGCCACTGCGGCGGGAAACTATCGATTGACGAACCATTACGACCGTTCGATTCCCGACGGCGGCCGCACCTGCACCGCAGCAGATGTATTTAATTGTTTTTACAATCGTATGTTCGTAATGGTTTTCAGTACAACCGACGGTTTCCCTCGGCGAACAGGTGGTAATATAACATGTTAGTGGGGTATCTATCGTGGGGACCTGAGGTGTACGGGTTCGATCGTCCCGACTACTCGAGGCGCCGACGCCCGCACCGATCGTCCCCTCGAAGTTATTGTCCAGCGAATCGAACGGACACGTATGTCCTTCGTCGTCCCGTTCGATGGATCGGAACTCGCAGAGGCCGCCCTCGTCAGGGCCGTCGAGTACGCGTCAGTCCTCGACGAGGTGGTTGTGGCCGTCTCGGTCGTCCCGGAACGGAAGCGCTACGCACGGGAGAAGGGCTGGATCGGGCAAGACGAGTCGTACGACGTCGACGCGGTCGTCGCACGTCTCCGCGAACAGGTCCAGACCCTCGCGCCGGACGCGACGTTCGAGTACGAGCGGATTCGCGAGTTTCCCCCCGAATCGAAACTCGCCGGCCACATCGAACGGCTGGCCCTCGAGCACGACCCGAGCGTCGTCTTCCTCGGGAGCGACAACGTCGGCCGCGTCGTGACCCCGCTGACTAGCGTCGGCGTCCACATCGCCGCGGACGAATCCTACGACGTGTTCGTCGTTCGCCAGCCCGAGCCACCGAAGGTCGACGCGATCGAGCCCCACCCCGAGTTCTACGGGCGGAAGGATTCGGCGTAGCGATCGGCGGGTCCGGGGATCGATCGCTCTCGCGTCGGCGCTACTGGTCGATCGTTCGCGCGGTCGGCAGCGGACACGATCGCGGGCGGTTGCGGAGCCACGGATCTCCCGACGGTCCGCCCCGCGGGTGTCTCACCTGTGTGTTATATGTACTCGCATTCCGTGATTCAATCCGGGACGATGGTAGAGAGTCGCCGATTCAGCGACCGAACGAATGCGGGAGAGCACCTCGCGGACGAACTCCGTGAGCGGGGGCTCGACGCGGATATCGTGCTCGCCATCCCCCGGGGCGGCCTCCCGCTCGGCCGAGCAGTGGCCGACGCGCTCGACGTTCCGCTCGACGTCGTCGTCGCGAAGAAGATCGGTGCCCCGGGCAATCCGGAGTACGCCATCGGTGCCGTCGCGAGCGACGGGAGCGTCTGGCGGAACGAACAGGGCTTTCGCGGGTCCGGAGCGGACGAGGAATACTTCGAGCAACGGCGCGAGGAGGAAGCAGCGAACGCCCGTCGGAAGGCCGAGCGCTACCGCGGCGATCGATCGGCGCCCGACCTGACCGACGAGACCGTGGTCGTCGTGGACGACGGCGTGGCGACGGGATCGACCGTCAGGGCCTGCCTCAGAAAGCTCAGCGAAACGGACGCCGATCGCATCGTGCTGGCGGTCCCCGTCGGCCCGCCAGAGACGATCGCCGAACTGGAGGACGAGGCCGACGAGGTCGTCTGTCTCGAGACGCCGCGCGGCTTCAGGGGCGTGGGACAGTTCTACGAGCGGTTCGGACAGGTGACCGACGAGGAGGCGATGACGTATCTGGAGCGGTGATCGGTGTGTGGCCAGCGTCGTCGGTCGACGCTCCGATACCGAGACCGACCGCAAGGATAACACCGTCGGACGCGCGACCGTGAGTACGGATCGCACAGATGGAAGCGTCGTCCGTCGGTAACGCAGTCCGATCGATCGAACGCACACAAATCATGGATATCGCTGACATCGTTTCGAAAGAGTACGCCGAATTCACTCCGGACACGCCCGTCTCGAAGCTCGTCGGGACGTTCGCGGATTCCGACGTCAAGGGCGTCGTGATCCGCGACGACGAGTTCGAGGGGGTCGTCACCAGGAGGCAACTCGCCGCGTCGCATCGCCAACCGAACGAAAAGCTCGGGTCGCTCGTCTGGCACGTGCCGCGGCTCGCGCCGGACGAGGACGTCCGCAAGGTGGCACAGCTCATGATCGACAGCGATTCGCGGCTACTCCCCGTGTTCGAGGGCCAGGAACTGATCGGCGTCGTCACCGTCGACGCGATCCTCCGGAAGGTCGAGCCGTTCCTCGACGCGGCGACCGTCGCCGAGGCCCACTCCGCCGATCTCGTCTCGGTCGAACCGGAGACCACCCTCGGGGACGCGCTCCACCGCTTCCGGGAGAACCGCATCACGCACCTCCCGGTGGTCGAGGCGGACACGGCGGTCGGCATCCTCAGTCTCTACGACGTGACCGGCATCACGGTTCGGGCCGAGGTGCAGAGTCAGGGCGGCGATGCGAGCGGATCGGACCCGTTCGGTGGAGCGATATCCGACAGCACGGCTCGATCGCGCCGCGGCGGCTTCGGCGCCCGGGAGGGGGAAGCCGAGCGGATGCTCGACCTTCCGGTCCGGGACGTCATGGTCTCGCCGGTTCGTACGATCCACCCGGACGAGACGCTCGACGTCGCCGTCGCGGAGATGTTCGAGATCGACGCGTCGTCGCTGGTCGTCACCGAGAACGGCGCACCCCACGGTATCGTCACGAAAACCGACGTCCTCGACTCGCTCACCTGGGAGGCCGGCGGGAACCGCGGCGTCCAGGTCTACGGCACCAATCTGATCGACGACGTGACCTACGACGAGATCGTCGCGAAAGTCGAGAAGTTCGACGACAGGGACCACGGGATGAACGTCCTCGACGCGAAGGTCCACCTCCACGAACACGACGAGACGCGCCGCGGCCGATCGCTCTTGCTCGCCCGGATTCGGCTGTACACCGATCGGGGGCTGTTTATCGCCTCCGGGGAGGGGTACGGCGCGAGTCACGCGATCAACGAGGCGAGCGAGGTGCTGGAGCGACAGATCCGCGACGAGAAGACCTACGGACGGAGCAAGAAGCCGCCGGACGAGGCGTTCTGGGAGAAACGCTTCGGCTGGCTGCTCGAGGAGTGAGCGATCCGGCCACCGCGCCGCGAGGGCGCGGCGACGTCAGCGCACGACGGTCACCGGGACGGTCGCCCGCTCGACGAGCGACTTCGCGACGCTGCCGAGCATCCGCCCGGCGCGCTCCGATCGGCCCTGGTGGCCGACGAAGATCGTGTCGACCCCCTCGGTCTCGGCGTAGTCGGCGATCTCCGGGACCGGATCGCCGTAGAGGAGTTCGCTCTCGACGTCGTGGCCGCGTTCCCTGGCGAGTTCGGCCGCGTCGTCGATGACGGCCTGGCCGCGCTGTTCGGCGTCTTCGACGCTCTCGAGGATCAGTCGACGGTCCGCGTCCGAGAGCGACGAGATCGGTTCGCTCCCGCCCTCGTCGTAGACGGTGGGGTCGACCGCGTGGACGACCGTGATCGATCCGCCCATCGCGTCCACGACGTCGGCGGCGTAGGCGAGGGCGTTTTCGGACGCTTCGGAACCGTCGACGGCTACGAGGGCCTTCATACTCGCCCCTTCGATCCGAGGTCATTTGAATTGCGAGGGCGCTGTCACTCCCAGGGACGAGACGGGACGGCGAACGCTGGGCGATCGTTCCCGGCGAAGTGCGACACACTATCCTGCCGAGTGGTACCGGTTCGCAGGAAACACCTTTATCGTTTCGTCGCCTACGAACGGTCACAATGATGGCGACGACGCACGCGCTCTGGGGGATGGTACTCGCACTTCCCGTCCTCGCGATCGCCCCCGAACTCGCGCCGATCGCGTTCGTGGCCGGGTTCGTCGGCGGGTTGGCTCCCGATCTGGACCTCTATACGGGCCACCGGAAGACGTTCCATTACCCCGTCTACGCGTCGATCGCGGCGGTGCCGGCGCTGGCAACGGCGCTCCTCGCGCCGTCGACGCTGACGGTCACACTCGGCGTGGGACTCGCCGCGGCGGCCCTCCACGCCGTGGCCGACGCCTTCGGCGGGGGCCTGGAGCTTCGACCCTGGGAAGGCACCTCCGAGCGGGCGGTCTACAGCCACTATCACGATCGATGGGTCCGTCCCCGTCGCTGGATCCGTTACGACGGTGCTCCCGAGGACCTCGCGCTCGCCGGCGTCGCGGCGGCGCCGCTCGCAGTGCTCGGTTCCGGGCCGATCACCACTGTCGTGCTCGCGTTCGTCACGGTGTCGGCCGTCTACGTCCTGTTGCGAAGGCACCTCGCGGGCGTCGCCGAGCGACTCGTCGGGCTAGTGCCGGCCTCGCTGTGGCCGTACCTTCCCGCGCGGTACCGACGGGCCTGACTCGGCCGCAACGTCGACCCGCTCTCGTCCGCGATCGGGACCCGCCGCGGGCCGATCGCCCCGTCATACTATACTATTCCGGCCGAAAGCAGCCGTATGATCACTTCCGTTCTCGTTCCCGTCGACGGATCGCCGCTGTCCATGCGCGCGCTCCGGCACGCGTTGCGGACGTTTCCCGACGCGGAGATCACGGCCTACCACGTGGTCGACCTGTTCGAACCCGACACCGTCCCCGACGTCGAGTCGTCGTACGAACCGATGATCGGCTCCCCGGAGTGGTACAGCGTGGTCGACGACGCGACCGATCGGCTCTTCGCGGAGGTCGACGAGATCGCCGCGGACTACGATCGATCGGTCGCGACCGAGTCGGACATCGGCGATCCGAAGCGACTCGTCGTCGAGTACGCCACGGAGGAAGCCGTCGATCACGTCGTCGTCGGCTCGCACGGACGGATGGCTCCACAGCGATCGATCTACGGGAGCGTCACCGAGGCGGTCGTGCGCCGCGCGCCGGTCCCGGTCACCGTCGTTCGGTGAGGGCCCCTGTGATACGGTTTACTGTAAGTCATTTCCGGCGCAACCGCCGCCCGGATCGCGGTTGCGCCGGTACATCGGTACAGCAATCCGTATGAGTCGACGCTCGCACCGACTCGCCAGCCGTCCGTCGCCGGACCGCTCGAGCCGATCGGGTGTTCTCGCCGCGATCCGTCTCCGTCGGCCCTGCCGTTCTCTCGCTGTGGGAGGCGCCCGCAAGGTTGTTCACCGGCAGGATCCAACTGGGAGTATGGCGTTTCTCGTCCCATTCGACGGGTCCTATCTGGCGGAGGCTGCACTGATGCGGGGGGCCGAGTACGGCGAGGCGCTCGACGAGGACGTGATCGCGCTCTCCGTCGTTCCCGACGACGAGTCGTACGCGATCGACGTCGGGTGGTACGAGCAGCGAGAAGACGAACCGTTCAGCGTTCAGTACGTCGCGGGCAAGCTACGCGACGGCGTGGCCGACATCGCCCCCGAGGCCGCGTTCTGGCACGAGCGGATCGACACCGGGACGGCCGCCGCGATCGCGACACGGATAACCGAGATCGCCGACGAAATTCGGCCGTCGGTCGTCTTCATCGGCACCGACAACGTCGGCGAGATCGCCCAGCCGGTGACCAGCGTCGCCGGCGGAGTCGCCGAAAACGCGACGTACGACGTCCACGTCGTCCGGTACTACGCACCGCCGTCGATTCCAGCGGTTCGACTCGAAGAGGGGTCGTACCCCGAGGGATGACCGAAGGGGCGGTCACGGCTCGCCGGCGATCGACTGCCATGGCGGTCACGACTCACCAGGGACCGGCTGGTCACGACCGGAGAACGTACGAGTGGCTTGATGACCGTCCGGGTCGAACGAACCGGTATGTTCAGCACCGTACTCGTCCCGACGGACGGCAGCGCCGGCGCCGAAGCGACGATCGCCCACGCGACCGAACTGGCCGACGCCTACGGCGCGGCCGTCCACGCCCTCTCGGTCGTCGACACCGGTGTCGAACCGATCGGACTCGGGGCCGACGATCGCGAGTCGCTCTACGAGTCCTCCGAGCGACGGGGCCGCGAGGCGACGATCAGGATCACGAACCGGGCCGAGGAACGCGACCTGCAGGCCGCACGGGACGTTCGCGAGGGCGTCCCCTACAGGGAGATCCTCGCGTACGTCGACGAGGCCGACGTCGACCTGATCGTCATGGGGACCCACGGCCGGACCGGTGCCGATCGGGTTCGCCTGGGCAGTACCACCGAACGGGTAATCACGCGGGCGGACGTGCCGGTGCTGTCGGTTCGGCTGGCGGAAAGCGAGGAACCCGTGCCCGGGGACGGCGGCTACGATCGACTCGTGATTCCGACGGACGGGAGCGACGCCGCCGAGCGCGCCGCGGAGACCGCGCTCGATATCGCCGAGAAGTACGACGCCGACGTCCGAACCGTCTACGTGGTCGATCCGACGACGTACGACCTCGAGGACGCGCCCCGGAGTATCGTGGGGTTGCTCAAAGAGGGCGGACAGAACGCGACGGAGACGATCGCCGAGAGGGCTCGCGATCGAGGCCTCGACGCGGAAACCACGATCCGTCGCGGCGTTCCGGCCGCGGAACTGCTCGAGTACGCGGCCGATGTCGACGCCGACCTCGTCGCCATGGGTACGCGCGGGAGCGCGGTCGGTTCCGGCCGACTCCTCGGGAGCACGACGGCGCGCGTCGTCCGCCGATCGCCGATCCCCGTCCTGACGGTGAATTAGGGGCCCGTTACTCGTCCGGTTCGAGCGCCGGCGGGAGCCCCTGGTGTTTGATCCCGGTCCGATCGTCGATCCGGAACTCGTAGACGGCCACCTCGCCCGAGAGGGAGGCCGTTTCGAACAGGTCCGGGCGCCACACGTCACCCAGAATCTCCTCGAGGTCGTCCCACTCCGACTCGGGGACGGCGGCGACCGATCCCGACAGGAGCACGCTCTGCCAGTTGTACATCGTGTCGACCGCGAAGACGAGAAAGCTCGCGGCGTCCGCCGCGTCGCTCATCGCTTCTTTCCGGCTTTCGGATCCGAGGAGATACGTGAAATAGAGTCGGCGCTCCCCGTCGTACCCGAACGATAGCGGAAGGAGATACGGGCCGTCCTCCCCGGGGAGGCCGAGCACGCCCATCTTCCGCTTCGACAGGAAGTTTCGAATCTCGTCGTCGGTCATCTCGGCCAGGCCGTACTCCTGGAGTTCGTCGACGGACATACAGTGACGGTCTCCGGGCGGCACGAAAAAGCCTCACCCCGTCCGCGCTCGTCGAGAGCCGATCGGCTAGGCCGCCACCCATCCGCCGAAACCCGCGCGTCTACTCCGAAATCCGGGATTCGAGCGCCGAACGAAGGTCGTCCGTCTGCGCCTGTAGCCCGTCGCTGATCCGGACCTCGTACGGGTCGGGACTCTCGATCCGTCGGTGTTCCACCGGCAGTTTCCGGCGCTCCTCGCGGGCGGCCGCCCGAATCTCGTCGAGATCCGGGATATCGTAGACGCGATCGCCGCCCTCGATGACGGTGACCAGTTGCTCCTCGCCGGGGCCCGTCTCGCCCCGGAGTCCGAGGACGTCGCCGGCGTACTCCCCGTCGGATTCGATCCGGCGGACGCTTTTCGCGCCGGGATAGGTCACCTTCCCTTTCGAGAGTTTCATCGTCGGCTGCATCTCGCCGTCGCGTTCGACCGCAACCAGTTTGTAGACCCCCTCGACCTTGGGGGCGTCCGTACTCGTCACCAGGGCGGTCCCCGGTCCGAAGCCCGCCCCGAGGCCGCCGCGATCGAAGAACTCGTGGATGGCGTACTCGTCCATCCCGGAGGAGATGAACTGGTCGACCTCGGGGATGACCTCGTCGACCGCTTTCGAGAGCGCCGCGAGATCGCCCGAGTCGAGACGGACGCCGCGGAGATCCACGTCCCTGGATTCGGCGACCGCGTTTGCGACCTCCGCACCCCGAACGGTGTCGTAGGTGTCGATCAGGAGCACGCTCTCGTCGCCGTACTCGTCGACGAACGCCTCGAACGCGTCGCGCTCGTGTTCAAAGCTCTGGACCCACGAGTGGGCCATCGTTCCCGAGACGGGAATCCCGAACGCCTCGCCGGCGGCCACGTTCGAGGTGGCGTCGAAACCGCCGACGTACGCGGCCCGCGCGGCCTTCATCCCGGCGTCGGTGCCGTGGGCGCGTCGCGACCCGAAGTCGACCAGCCGCTGGCCGTCCCCCTCGCGATCGATCACGTCCCGCATCCGGCTGGCTTTCGTCGCGATCAGCGACTGGTAGCCGATCTGGTTGATGAGCGCGGTCTCGAAGAGCTGTGCCTCCTGGATGGGGGCCGTCACCTCGAGCAACGGCTCGTTCGGGAACACCGGCGTCCCCTCCGGCAGCGCGCGAATCTCGCCGGTGAACTCGAAGTCGGCCAGCCACGAGAGGAACGCGTCGTCGAAGTCCTGCTCGGCCAGGAACTCGAGGGCACGATCGCCGAACGAGAGGGTCTCGACGTAGTGGACCGCTTGTTCGAGTCCCGCGGCGATCATGTATCCCCGGTTCGGCGGCAGGTCGCGGACGAAGAGGCTGAACGTCGCTTTCGGGGTGTGGTCCTGTGCGTGATAGGCCTGCATCATCCGCAGCTCGTAGAGGTCTGTAAACAGCGGGAGCGTCTCCTGGGTCAGGTAGCCGAAGCTCGTCTCGGACATCGGATCACCTGCACGAACCACGTGGATCGTGATAACTGTCGGTGCCCCGTCGACTCGAATCGGTGTGTTTCCCTGTCGTCACGCGATCTCGACGGAATCGGTCGCGTCGAGAACGGTCGAAACGAGATCGCACTCGTAGTAGCGGACCGTCTCGTGCTGCCGATCGTAGTCGACGATCTTTCCGTCCTCGAGCGACGGCAGGTGGACGTGGTGGAGTTCCGTCTTCCAGGTGGCGGTTTCGCGCCTGTCGGTCACCGTGGACAGGGTCGCCGCCAGGTTTTCAACTCTCATCCTGTTGTCGTCGTACCCGTCCAGCACGGCGAGGATCGTCCGGCGCCGAGAGTCCGCGAGCAATCGAAGGACGGCGTCCGTATCGCACGTACAGCGGACGGTGCCATCGTCGCCGACGATCGAACACTCAGTCATGGTTTTCGATAGTTGAACTACGATCGTGCGGCCTAAAGTAGGCGTACCGTCTTCCCACCGCATGATAGATCGCCGATCGGTGAACCGTCAGGAATGGCTATCCGAAACGTGACGACGGCAGCATCCGATTTCGGTGCCTTCGAGAGGCGAACCCGTGGAATACGCGCCGCCGGGGCTGATTAGCGATCGCGTTCGAGGCGTTCGCGGCGGTTCTCGTACTCCTCGTCGGAGAGGTCTCCGCGGGCGTAGGCTGTCCGTAACTCCTCGATCGCGGCGTCGGGTTCGTCGGCGGGGCCTCGGACCGCCCGGTACAGCAGGGAACCGATCGCGAGGACGGCCAGCAGGAACACGAGCCACGTCACGATCCCCAGCCACGTGCCCGCCGCCCCGTTCACATCCCGCCGTCCCACATGTGGCCGCCGCCCCACAGGCCCATGGTCGGCATCAGCAACGTCATCAGCAGGACCGGCAGGAGCAAGACGAGGGCGACGATGAGCAGGAGCGTTCGGACGAGCGAGTCGTCGGTCGCCATGGGTATTCGTTCACCGGGTGCCCTGAAATAGCTCCGTCCCGGACCGCCGGAATCGCTGGTGCCGGCGATCGATCACCGGACGACCGTCACCGGAACCGACGCGCGTCGCACGACCTGTTCGGCGACGCTGCCCAGCAGGACCCGCGAGACGCCCGATCGACCGTGACTGCCGAGGACGATCGTATCGACGTCGGCGTCGTCGGCGAACTCGACGATCCCGCGGGCCGGCGACCCGACGATCGTCTCGGTCGCGATCGACGCGTCGTGGTCGTCGGCGCGATCCTCGGCCATCTCGAACAGCCGTTCGGCCTGCTTCTCCGCGGCTTCGATCGCTAGCTGGAAGTTGTACGGGGCATCGCCGCTGTAGGCCGATATCGACGGATTGAGGACGTGCAACGCCGTGATGTCGGCGTCGGGATACGTCTCGAGGGCGTGGTCGAGTGCCTTTCGTGCCGGATCGGAGTCGTCGAGCGGGACGAGAACGTGCATATCCGATCGTTCGATCGGTCACCGTATATATCGCAGGGAACGTTCCCGATACGTGGAAACTCGATCTGGCTGAACGTTTCGATAACTCTTCCTGCGTGGGAAGAGTCGACAGCGGGTATTCCGACGGACGACAACGGTTACGTATGAACGTACGCGAAATCGTCGCCGACGAGTTCGAGACGTACGACGAGTCGACGCCGCTGTCGAAACTCCGCGGCGCGTTCGAGGAGACCGGCCGGCAGACGCTGCTGATCACCGGCGACGGCGCGTTCGAGGGCGTCGTCACCCGCCGAGACGTCCTCTCGTCCCACCAGAAGACCTCCCGCAAGGCGTCCTCGCTCGCCCGTCCGGTCCCGACGATCGATCGGGACGAGGACGTCCGGGAGGTCGCACGGCTCATGATCGCTGGCGACACCAGGGCGCTCCCGGTGCTCGACGGCGAGGACCTCGCGGGCGTCGTTCGTGCGGACGACCTCCTGCAACTGGTCCAGCCCTACCTGTCGGTGCTCGCGGTCGACGACGTCGCGACGCGGGACGTCGTCACCGTTGGCCCGGACGAGTCGCTGGGCGCGGTGCTCTCGACGTTCCGGACCGAACGCATCCAGCACCTGCCCGTCACCGAGTCCGGGACCGACGAGGTCGTCGGCATCGTGAGTCTCGCCGACGTCCTCGAGTTCGTCACCCGGGAACTCCAGCGCTCGCAGGGCGGCGACCCGGCGGCCCACATGGACGCCGCCTCCGGCGGCCACCACGGCGGATTCGGCTCCCGGGAAGGCGAGAGCGACGACCTGCTCGGCCTGCCGGTGCGCAACGTGATGGTCGAGACCCTCGGGACCGCACGGGCGAGCGAAACCGTCGACGAGACGCTCGCGACGATGCTCGAGCACGGGGCCTCCTCCTCGATCGTCCTCGACGAGGCGGGCGCTCTCGACGGCATCGTCACGAAGACGGACCTGCTCGAGTCGCTGACCTGGACCGACGAAGGACGGCTTCCCGTGCAGGTCTACGGCGCGGACCTCCTGTCGGACCTCTCCCGATCGGCCCTGGCCGATCGGATCGAGGCGGTCGCGGAGAAGTACGCGGAGATGCGCGTTCTCGAGGCCAGGGTCCACCTCCAGAAGCACACCGAGCAACTCCGCGGCGTTCCCCTGCTCCTGGCCCGGGTTCGCCTCTACACCGACAAGGGGCTGTTCGTCGCCTCCGGTGAGGGGTACGGCGACGGCCACGCCGTGTCGCTCGCGCTGAACGCGGTCGAACGCCAGATCCTCGAGGGGAAGACCCACGCGCTGAGCGAGCGGACCGACGACGACGCGGACGTCGCCAAGATGTACGGCTGGTGGCTCAGCGAGTGAGGAGCGTCGACGCTCGAACCGATCGACCGGCGACCGCCTTCGGGCCCTGTCACTCGCCCGTTCTCCGGCCGGTGATCGACTCGATCTCCAGTTCGTAGATCTCGAGGTCGATCGCCTCGACGTCCTGATCGAAGACGTACAGCCGGTGGAACGACTCGTTGAGCGTCATTGCGTCGAACGCCTCCCGTTCGGAATCGGTGAGTTTCCGCAACGGACCCCTGACGAGTACGCTCCAGCTATCCGTGCCCGAGCCGTTGCTGTAGAGACACAGGCAAGCGTCGGTCGTCGCCTCGACGTACTCCATCTTCGTACTCGACCCGTCGTTCGCCAGCCGGATATACAGCGACTCGCCGTCGTAATGATAGCCCACCGGGATCGCGTAGGCGGACGACTCGTCCGCGAGCCCCAGAACGCCGACCGCTCCCGCTTCGAGGCGGCGTTCGATTTCGTCGGCCTCCATGCCGAACGTGTACACGTACTCGATTCTGTCCATGGTGAACGTACGGTCACGACGACTATGAAGGTCTCCCGTCGGCATCGGGGGTCGATTCCGGGTCGAACTGCTGACGGGACTCAGCGCCCGCTCGATCGGCGCGTTCGAACGTACTGGAGCGCGACGACGAGCGCCGCGGCCAGACTGACGAGTTCGTACGGCTGGGCGTGAAACGTCAGCACGGCGGTGGAAACGAACAGGGCTCCGGCCAGGACGGCGTAGCCGACCCCCGGATCGCCGCCCTCCGTCGGTTCGACCGGCTCGGTCCTGACCACCAGTTCGCCGCGCTCGAGTTGGCCGAACACGGCGTCGAACCGGGCGGGTGCCCGCGCGAGGACGGGTGCCGATTCCCGCAGGTCCCGTTTGACGTCCTCGAACAGCACCTCGAACTCGCTCTCGATGAACCCGTGGTCGACGAGGAACGATCGCGTGACGGCGATGAAGTCGAACTCGGGATCGAGGCTCCGGCAGACCCCTTCGCCGACCGTCCCGACCCGCATCAGCAACATCACGTTCGGCGGGATGCGAAACGGGAAGTCGTGGAGCATCGAGAGCAGTTCCGTGATGATCAACTGCCAGGTGACGTCCGATCGGCCCTCGAGGTTGTCGATCACCAGTTCGATCACCCGCCGAACCGCGGCCCGGTCGACCGTCGGTTCGAGGACCTCGAGCGCGACGAGCGTGTTCAACAGGCCGTCGACGTCGCGGCGAACGAGGGTGCGATAGAGGCTCGTGATGTCCTCCTGTTCCTGTTGCGAGAGCCGCTGGCTCATGCCGTAGTCGTAGATGACCAGCCGTCCCTCCTCGGTCACGGCGAGGTTGCCGGGGTGTGGATCCGCGTGGAACACCCCGTCGACGAGCCCCATCTTCAGGTACGTCCGGGCGATCACCGTGGCCATCTCGGTCGGTCCCAGCCCCGCGTCGGCGAGCGCGTCGTCGTCGGTGATCTTCCGTCCCTCGACGTACTCCATCGCCACCACGCGATCGGAGCACAACTGGTCGTAGGTGTCCGGGACGACGATCCGATCGTCGTCGGCGAAGTTGGCGTCGATCTCTTCCATGATCGTCGCCTCGCGCTCGAAGTCCAGTTCCCCGAGGATGATCTCCTCGAAGTCGTCCGCCGCGTTCTCGAGCGAGTACCGCTGGCGCTCGTCGGCGAACGTCGCGAGCAGCGGCACGAGACCCCGGATGACCCGCAGGTCGCGTTCGATCTGAGACACGAGCCCCGGCCGACGGACTTTCAGCGCGATTCGATCGCCATCGTAGTCGGCGGTGTAGACGAACGCGAGCGAGCCGCCGGCGACCGGTTCGACCGACTCCAGGTCGATGTCGTTGCGGAGTTCCGCCTGGAGAACGGCGAACGGATCACCGCCCGCCCCCTCGGGAACCTCGTCCTGCAAGGTCGCGAAGACCTCGACGTACGTCGGCGGCACGATGTCCGGCCGCGTCGAGAGCACCTGCCCGACCTTGATGAACGCCGGCCCGAGGTCGAGCATCGTCTCGGTGAGCCGCTCGGCACGGGCACGGTGGACCTCCGTAGGTACCGACCGGGACGGGCCGAACAGCAGGAACCGATGCCGATCGCGAAGGAACGCGATCGCGACGGGGAGGAATCGAACGAGGACCTGCAGATAGCGTCGGTAGTACCCGCTCATCGTCCGTGGACAGGCGACCAGTCGATCGGGAGACCGTTCATACGTTCGCGTTCGAACAACGGCTACTAATACGTGACTGACGGTTTCCACGATCGGAACCGACGTCGAGGTGTTCGTCTCGGCCACTGCGTTCGAACCCGCTAAGCTACCAAATATAAATTCATATCTAATAATAAATAGTATCGTCCTACCCGGTCGACGTCGTCGCCGATCGATATTGACCGTCGAACTCGATCGTTTCCCGGACGAAGTGTCGTTCTCGGCCAATTCGGGTCGATCTCTCGCGTGTGACGGCGTGGGAGGGTCGTTCGTCTCACTCCACTCTCCGACACCTGCGCTTCTGGCACAGAATCGCCGGAAAACCGGAACAACAGTCGGCATGTGGCCGTCGACGATGTCGTCCTCGATGACTCGCAAACTACGCTCTGATTCTCTAAGGAATCTGGTTGCTTGAGTGAAAAGTATTTATTTTGACCTAACCGAACCGCTGGCCGACCTGTCCCGCCGACGCCTCGGCGATCGGCCGCGTAAGGAGGGAGTTTTTTCAGTGCTTCTCGCTGCGTATCGCGTATGACGCCTGGACTGGAACCGACCGAATCCTACGACGGGCGGATCACGGTCCTCGTCCTCGAGGACGAGGGTCGTCGGGAGCGAATCCGGTGCTCGTCGTACGAGGCCGCGATCGAGACCGCGAAAGAAGCGGTCCCGTCGGCCACCGCCGTGAAGATCGTCGATCGGGACGACGAGGTCGTCTTCACTTCGACCGAGATGGACATCGACGACTGGGCGAGCGAGTGGCGCCACGCGAAACGCCGACTCTCCGTCGACGTCGAGGCGTACGACTGCCCGTACGACAGCGTCGGGTGTTTCGCGGACGATCGCTGCGTCCAGTGCCAGATCGACAGGGTCCAGGAGCAGTACTGACCGTCCCTGATCGGGTCGAGTTCCCGCCCGATGCGATCGGCGACGGGCGGTGATCCGATCGATGCGTCTCTCCCCACCAGTGGGCCGGGGCTCCCGGTTTCCTGCCCGGGGAACACTATTTTTACGACCGTCTCGAAACGGACGGGCATGGGACACGATCACGAGGACCTGCTCTGGCGCGAGGACGCCGTGGCGAAGGTGCGTGCCGTCCGACGCGACGTATTGCCGTCACTCGGAACCGAATCGGTCCCCCTCGAGTCGATTTCCGGCCGCGTCGCGGCCGAGTCGGTCGTCGCCGATCGGGACGTTCCCGGGCGCGACTTCGCGACGATGGACGGGTTCGCGTTCGACGCGACCGACCCGTACCCGCTTTCGATCGTCGAGGGGGAGGTCTATCCGGAGGCCGAACCGCCGTCGATCGCGTCCGGCGAGGCGGTCCGCGTCGCGACGGGTGCACCGATCCCGGAAGCGGCGAACGCGGTGTTGAAACGGGAAGCGGCCGTCGTCGAGGACGGAACGCTACGCGGTCCGGATCTCACCCCCGGCACGTACACCTACGAGCGTGGGAGCAACGTTAGCGAGGGGGAGGTCCTCGTCGACAGCGGGGAACGGCTCTCGGCCAAAGACGCGATACTCCTGGGCGATCTCGGACGGGATCGACTCCGCGTCAGGGACCGATTCTCGACGGGGCTCCTCGCGACGGGCACGGAGATCCACGAGGATCGATCCCGCGACCTCGATTCGCCCATGCTGGCCGGACTCGTGCGTTCGTGGGGCCACGAGGCGACGGTCGAGGGAGCCGTCCCGGACGAGTACGATCGCGTCGAGTCGGCGATCGATCGCCTCGCGGCAGAGTACGACGTCGTGCTCACGACGGGCGGAACGAGCGTCGGCCACAAGGACCACGTCGTCCGCGCGCTCGACGCGCTCGGAACGGTTCGCTTCCACCGGGTTCGGCTCCGGCCCGGGAAGCCGATCGCGCTCGCGGAGGTACCCGACCACGACGCGGTCGCGTTCGCGATCCCGGGGAAACCGATCGGCGCGCACACCGTCGCGACGCTCGTGATGCGCCCGTTCTTTACGGGGGACGCGACGACGCCGACGGTGCGTGCGACGATGGACCGATCGGTCTCGTTCGGGCCCGACGGCTTCGACTACGCGATTCCCGTCCTGCTGACGGAGGGCGACGACGGGGCGCGAGCGATGCCGCTCGGCCATCGCGACTCGCCGCTCCGGGTGTACGACGAGCAGTTCGATCCGAGCGTCCTGTCCTCGAGCACGCGCGCGAGTCGCGCGGACGGACTCGTCGTCACTCGAGAACCGCTCGAAAAGGGCGCGGACGTCGACGTCGTTCCGTATCCGGTGCTCGAATGACCCGGGAGACGCTTCCGGTGGTCGACCCACCGCCGGTCGCGGAGACCGACCCGGACGCCGCCGTCCAGGGGATCGTCCTCGCGGCGGGGACCAGCAGTCGGTACGGATCGGCGAACAAGCTACTCGACCCCCTCGACGGTGGCCCGCTGGTTCGACACGCGGTCGCGACGCTCGTCGACTCCCGACTCGACGCGATCGCGGTCGTCCTGGGCCACGACGCCGATCGCGTTCGGGCGGCGCTCGAAGCGTACGACGACGAGGTCCGATTCCTTCGCAACGGCGACTACGAGCGCGGGCAGAGCACGTCGGTTCGGGCGGGCGTCGAGAGGGCTCGCGAGACGGGCGCCGACGCGGTCCTCTTCGCGCTCGGCGATATGCCGTCCGTCGCTCCCGCGACGATCGATACCCTCGTCGCTGCGTACGATCGCGAATACGGGTCAGTGCTCGCGGCCGGCTACGACGGGTCCCGGGGCAACCCCGTCCTGTTCGGCTCCCGGCACTTCGACGCGCTCGAGTCCGTGTCGGGCGACGTCGGCGGCCGCGACGTCCTTCGACGGGCGTCCGATGCGGCCGTCGTCGAGACGGGGGATCCCGGCGTTCTTCGCGACGTCGATCGGCCGGCGGACCTGGAGCGCGTGACTCGCGATTCGGACCCCTCGTAAGAACGCGTCGAGTACGCGGTGCGACCGGCCGCCCCGATCGAGTCGACGACGGGCGCGTTACGGCTCGTCCGCCTCCTCCGCGAGGTAGAGGCTTCGGCGAAGGAGCAGCGGCATGAGCGTCCCCGTCCCCATGATCTCCGTCTCCGATCGGTCCCTGTCGCTCTCGGACCGCCGGACCCGGTAGGAGTCGAGTTCGTTCCGGTTGTCGGTCACGCGTTCGATCACCTCGAGTACGTCCCCGGTCATCTCGTCCCGGTAGGTCGTGCCGGGTTCGACGCCGATGACCGGGACGTCCGCCGGCCAGTCCCAGTCGAAGTCGCGAACGTACTGTCCGAACTGCCAGACGAGATGCTCGAGATCGGTGTCGTCGTCGGTCACCTCCACCGCGAGGTGCTCGAGTTTGCGATCCCAGTAGTCGATCACGCAGGTCTTGAGATCGTCCTGTAGCGCCTCCTCGACGAGCCGTTTTTCGATCGGATACCCGATCTCGATGCCGACGATCGCGTGGTGGTCGAGGTGCGTGAGACAGCGCTGACACTCCATCTCGTAGACGGGGATCCGCAACGGGTTCTCGACGGAGAGGTGGGCCATCTCTTTGCCACAGTTCGGACACCAGAGGAACAGGACCCCGCTGTCGACGGTCGTGAGTTCGTCGAAGACGGTCAAATCGTCGAACGCCTTCTCTCCGGGCAACGACTCAGGTTCCGCCGGTTCCTCGGTCGACGTGGTGGCGTTTGCGAACTGTGCCAACTCGTGGTCTTTCAGCAGGGACTTGATGACCGAATCGTGCGACGAGTGCGATTCCGCGTCCCGGATCTCCTCCAGTTGCGCTTTCGTCCACTCCCGTATCCTGATCGTGGCCATTGACTATACGCTCCGTATACACACGGATAATTGTTTCTCCCGTTTACCGCGTCGCACGCGGCGGCGAGGGGGTCTGTCGATCCGCGCGCGTGGCGACGGGGTCTGTTGACCCGATCCGTGTCATGGTTGTCGATTCGGTTCGTGCCGTCGACGCGACCGTCGGATCACTGGCCGTCGTCGCGCTTTCGAGTGACGTAGCCGGCGATCCGATTTCGAACGCGCTTCGATTCGACGTCCGTGAGCTTCTCTACCTGGGACTTGTTCTCCTCGAAATCGGCCGAGAAGACGTCCGGATACCGCTCGAGAAGCGTATCTCCCACGCTGATGATGTGCTCCGAGTCGTCGAGCATTCTTCTGTGTGAGTGTGCGTGCCAAACACAATAACGTTTGCCAGACGATCACAGACGTGACCCGCCGTGCGAGTTCCCGTCCGGGACAGTTCGATCGCGACCCCCTGGCCGACCATCGTATCGCGGCCAGTACCCGTCCCGGCCACTGCCGTACACGCATTCACTACTCTCCGTGTACTGACCGGATTCGGTGCCCTCCCGTCCGTCGATCGGCACGACCGAGTCCGACGACGGTTACGATCGGTTACCGGCGCCGGTATCTTGATTAACCGGGACCGAATCTGTGTGGGTGGTAGCAAGTAGCATGAGTTCTCGAGTCACCGTTACCAGAATCGAATCGATACCCTCGTCGCTCGACGTTCGACACATCGACGAACTCTCGGAGCGGGCCAGGGACTGCTTCTATCGAGTGGTCTCCGAGGGCACCCCCGTCGCCGTCGACGCGGAGGTCGAGGCGGAACTCGCCCAGTACGACGTGGTCAAGTTCACCGAGTACTATCGCGTTTCGCTGACCAGTTCTCACGCGAGCGGTCACGTTACCGCCTGAGTCTCGCGGATCGATCGGTGAGGGTACGTCCCGCCCGGGACGCGGAACGTCTCGGCGTTTCGACCCCGTCGCGTCACTCGCCCGTCGTTCGCTCGTCTTGAATCCGCTTCGCCACATCGGAGACGGTCACGTCGTCGCAAGAATCGCCCAGTCGGACGGTGACGAATCCGATACTCCCGAGTTCGTTCAGCACCCGCCGCGTCTGCTCGCACTCGAGGTCGAGCGCGCGGGCGACCATATCGGCTTGTTATCTAGCACCATACAATCGGTGGGACGGAAAACATTCTCCAGTTCCTGCCGAGCGAGGACGGCGTCCCGTTCGACCGTGACTCATGAGACCGCACGCCGCGGCCCGTGCTACGACGCACGACGGGCGTTCCCGGACCCGTACGAAACCGGCGCGGGGAGTCACTTCGACTGTTTCTGCCGGGTGATGTAGCCGGCGACGCGGTTCCGGAGGCGGTTCGAACCGACCGAGGTCGTGTTCCGGACGACCTGCTTGTTCGCGCTGAATTCGGCCGTGAACGCATTCGGATACTGCTTGAGGAGCCGATTACCGATGTCCATCACGTCGTTGGGATCGGATGTCATTCGACACCGTTCGTTCCCCCGAGACGAGAATAAAGGCTTTGCTCGCGGCGTCTCTCGTGGGCTATCGAAAGCACGGACGGCCCTCGCGACGACTCGGTATCGGATCGACGGCGTCATACGGATCGCTGTACCGATGTACCGGCGCAACCGCCGCTCGGATCACGGTTGCGCCGGAAATGACTTACAGTAAACCGTATCAGTCGGCGTCGATCGACTCGCGACTCGCGACCGACCAATCCGTCGGATCGATCGTCCGCCCGTCGCTGGTCGTGTGTTCCGGATAGGTGGTGAACACGAGGTACTCCGTCCGTTCGTTCAGGTACTCGACGAGCGTCCGCAGGTTCTCGTCCGCGAGGCTCCCGACGCCGTCGACGAGCATGATCGGCACTGCCTCGTCGACGTCGAACGACTCGTACCCCGCGAGCGCGGCGATGAACCCGATCAGTTCGAGTTCGCCTTCGCTGAGCGCGTCGAGGTCCGCTTCGCGTCCCTCGCGGGCCACCACAAGGTCGAAGTCGCGGGTCAGGTGTGCCGACTCGAATCCGGTTTCGAAGCGCTCGCTGATCTCCTGGATCGAGTCGCTGAACTCGTTTCGTGCCTGCTGTTTGATCTCCTGTTTGCGGTTGCGGAGGTCCTCGATCTCCTCCCGAATCGCCGCCCGCTCGTCTTCCAGCACCTCGATCTGGTCGGCCCGGGATTCGAGTTCCTCGAATTCGTTCCGCGCGTCTTCCAGTTCCGCCTCCCGGTACTTGATCTCGCTTTCGACGTCGGTGAGCCGATCGACCTGCTCGTCGACCGTCTCGCTGAGCCGCTCGACGCGGTCGTCCGCACGCTCGAAGCGGTCACGGGTCTCCTCGAGACTCTGTCGTCGATCGGCGAGTTTCTCTTCGAGGTCCTCGATTTCGGTCTCCAGGTCCCGTTTTCGCCGCCGCGCCTGGGCACGTTCCTCCCGTCGCGCCTCGAGTTCCTCGACCCGGTCACGGTGGGTCTCCAGCCGGGTTCGATTCTCGGTGATCTTCTCCCCGAGCGCGTCCAGTCGGTCCTCGAGGGCCGCCCGGTCCACGTCCGTCCCGCAGGTCCAGCAGACGACGGCGTCGCCGGTGAGTTCCCGGTTGACGTCGGTGATGAGATCGACCCGGTTCTCCTCGAGAACCATCTCGTTGGCCGAGTAGACGGTCTGCAACACCTCCAGGACCCGCTTTGCCTCCTGGCGGTTCTCGCGGGCCGCCTCGAGTTCGGATTCGACGGTACCGTCGTCCTCGATCTCGATGTCGTCGAGTTCCGCGCGACGATCCTCGAGGCGCGTCTCGATGCGGTCGATCGTCTGCGTGAGCCGTTCGAGTTTGTTCTTCGCCTGACTGCGTTCCGACTGGGCCTGGCTCAACTCGCCCTGGACCGAATCGGGCTGGTCCGCGTCCACGTCGCCTGCGGCGTCCGCCAGTTCCTCGCGGCGATCGCGGAGGTCCTCGACGTCGTTCTCGAGTTGCGTCACGCGCTCCTGGATCGCGGGGAGCCGTTTGCGCGCCTCCCTGGCCTGTGCCAGTTCGGAGTCGACCCGCTCGCGCTCGCGCTTGCGATCCGCGATCTGTGCGTCGATGTCCTGGAAGTCGAGCGGCCGTAGCAACACGTCTTCCAGGTTCTCCCCCGAGCGAACGGCCCGGCGCACCTCGTTTCGCTCGCCGAGACAGGCGAACAGCGCGGTCCGGGCGACGTCGTACTTGGACTCGAGGTACGGCGTGCCCTCGGCGTTCACGACGCCGTTTCTCCGGTGGAGTTCGACGTCGACGGTCTTTTCGGGGGTCTGAAGGTGGACGCGCCCGTGATCTTTCCCTTCGGTGAGCGTCGTCGCCGTTCCGAGGGCGGTTTTGAGCGCCTCGATGAAACTCGATTTTCCCTGCCAGTTCGATCCCTTGACCGCGTTCAGTCCGGGTTCGAGTCGTGCACTGCCCTCGTAAATGCCGGCGATGTTCTCGATGTCGACGTCCCAGGTCATGCGTGTGTCTCCGTGCTCGCGCTCGTCTCGCTGTGCTCGTCGCAAACGTAGCCGCGGTCGAGGGCCACCTCGAGCGGAACTCGCGTGGGGCACTCGTCGCATCGCAGGTGAATCTGGACCTCGACGGACGACGAGTCCGTCCCGGCGAGTTCGCCCTTGGTCGCGAGCGACGAGAGCGCCTCGTCGACCTTTTCGGTGACGACCTGCCGGGCCACGGCGACGCTGTCGCGCTCCCAGTCCGTGCGAGCGCTCGATCGATCTTTGCTCCCCGCCAGGCAGTCGTTCAGGTGGGTCCGCATCGTCCCCCAGGACACCATGTCCTCGAGGAGGGCCTCGCCGTCGATTCCGGTCGCCGAGAGCCGTTCTGTCGTCTCCTCGCGGACCAGGTCGTCGTCGCCGGTCAACGCCTCGTAGTCGGCGTCGATCCGCGCCTCGTGGGCCTCCCGCCCGTGCTCGTCGTAGACTCGCTTGAGGAGTCGCTTGTTGAACCACTCGGTCAGGCGTCGATAGCCGACCGCGGAGTGTCCGTCGTCCCCCGTCCAGCGCGCGAGCAGGCCGTCGTGTAGCGACTCGTGGCGAGGATCGGCCGTCTCGAGATCGTAGCGATCGATCGTCGCGTCGACCTTACACCCGTATTCGGGAGCCATCCGATCGACTCTTCCGTCCGGGATCTTATAAGCCTGACTATGCGTATACGGCCCGTTGGCGGCCGCTGGCCCCGATTGCTGGCGACGACTCCGTTCGAGGATCGACCCCGACCGGTACCACTGGCACCACTATCGTCGGCGGGTGGTTCCCCTCGTCATGATATACACCCTTAGGGTGTATATCCTGATCGCTGATCCGCCCGGTCGAGTGAAATCACACCCTTAGGGTGTATATTCGATCGCGTTCCGCGATGTGAGGGGCGGAGCGACTCGCCGCGTCTCGGGTCCACCCGTCAGTGCCTGCTCGTGGCGTTCATCGGCGTGTACGCCTCTGCTACGCGCTCGTCACCGGGCTCCGTCCGGTGACACGGAAACCGGTACGGAGGAGCGTCGATCGCACACGGACGGCTGACGGGTTGAACGCGCGGGAACTGATGGCTGGCCGGCGATTCTCGGCACTCGTACGGATTGCTGTAACGATGTACCGGCGCAATCGCCGTCAGGATCGCGGTTGCGCCGGAAATGACTTACAGTAAACCGTCAGAGTCGCTCCCACAGCTCGGCGCTGGCGGCACCGACCGCCGCCACGTCTTCGTCGTCGACGGCGTGGACGCCCTCGCCGCGCTCGTAGACGACGTCCCCGTCGACGATCGTCCGAGTGACGTCGGCCCGACTCGCCGCGCTCACGACGTAGTAGGGCGCGCTCTCTCGCAGGACGGGGTTCGGCCCGAGATCGAGGGTGACGAAGTCGCCCCGCTTCCCCGCCTCGATGCTCCCGATCCGGTCGTCCATCCCCATCACGGCCGCGCTCCCGATCGTCGCCCACTCGAGCGCGGTCGCCATGTCGAACCCGCTCGGGTCGTTCTGCTTCAGTTTGTGGATCCCGACGGCGGTGCGCATCGTCTCGAACATGTCGGGATCCCAGCCGTCGTCCCCGATGCCGATCGTCACGTCCTCTTCCTGCATCTTCTCGACGTTCGCGATCCCGACCGCGTTGTTCGTGTTCGAGTAGGGGTTGTGCGCCACGGCGACGTCGTTCTCGGCGAGCACCTCGATCTCCTCGTCGGTCGCGTGGACGCAGTGTGCGGCGATGACGTCGGCGTCGAAGAACCCCATCGACTCGAGCGCGTGGACCGGGCGCTCGCCGTACTCCTCGATCGATCGATGGACGTCGACCAGCCCCTCCTCGAGGTGGATCTGGATCGGGCGATCGTCTGCAGTTGCGCGATCGACGCACTCGCGGACGACCTCCTCCGGGTTCGTAAACAGCGTGTGGAGGCAGTAGTGGCCGGTCACGCGATCGTACTCGCCTTCCTCCTCGTCGATGAACCGTCGATTCTCGTCGAGGCCCGCCGTGGCTTCGTCCCGCGAGTTCCGCGCCGTCGTTTCGAACGCGATCAGGCCGCGGATCGGCGTCTGAGCGACGCCTTCGGCGACGGCGTCCAGGCCGCCCGGGAGGGTGTTCGGCCCGGAGTAGTTGTCACAGAACGCGGTGACGCCGCCCTCGAGCATCTCGTTGCACGATCCGAGCGCCGAGAGGCGCGCGTCCGCCATCGTGAACGCTTCGTCTACGTTCCACCAGATGTCGACCAGCGCCTCGTAGAAACTCCGCGGCGACGCCTCGAGCGGCGCACCCCGGATCGGCAGCGCGTACATGTGGGTGTGGCAGTTGACTAGCCCGGGGATGACGACCTCCGAGCGCGCGTCGACGACGTCCTCGCCCGACGCGTATCCGTCCGCGACGTCGACGATTTCGCCGTCCTCGACGACGACGTGTACCTCTTCTCTGACCTCGCGCTCGTCGTTCACGGTGACGAGCGTCCCTGCGTTGAGTATCACAACGTGTGACTCTCTATCAATCCCCAAAAAACTATCTCCGGTCCGTCTCACGCCAGTTCGGGGCTTGGAACCGGTATCGCGGCACTTCAGGGGTCGGAACGGTACAGCAGACCTGAACTGTTATGAGACTCCCGCATGAGTGTACGAACCATGACGGACTGTCTCGTGGAGAACGCGCAGATCGTGACGAACGCGGGCCTCCAGCGCGGATCGATCGCGATCGAGGACGGGTCGATCGCAGCGATCGGACCGGACCTGTCTGTGTCCGGGGCCGACGCGGAGACGGTCGTCCGGGCCGACGGGATGGTCGCGCTCCCGGGCGCGATCGACGTGCACACCCACATGCACGACGCGGACCTGTTCCCGAAAGACATCGACATCGGGACACAGACCGCGAGCGCCGTCGCGGGCGGGGTGACGACCGTCGTCGAACTCCCGACGCAGACGTCCGTCACCACACCCGCGGCACTTCGAGAGAAACGGGCCACGTGCGAGGGACGGGCCCGCGTCGACTTCGGACTCGTCGCTGGAAACTTCCAGGGCGGCGACGTCGACGTCGAGGGGTTCCTCGAGGCCGGCGTGCCGGCGTTCAAGACCTTCACGGCGGAGCCGTACCGCGCGGACGACGCGGCGATCCTCGAACTCATGACCGAGGTGGGTGCCGCCGGCGGCACGGTCCGCGTTCACTGCGAGTCGCAGGCGATACTCGACGACGCGCGAGCGCGACTCGACGGAACCGATCCGGAACTCTACCCACAATCGCGCCCGCTCGAGGCCGAACTCGAGGCGATCGGCCGCGTGGGGTGGCTCGCGGAGTACGCGGACTGTTCCCTGCACGTCGTCCACATTTCGAGCGGAAGCGGGGCGACGGTTGCCGATCGATTTGCGTCCCGCGCAAAGGTTCCGGTGACTCTCGAGACGTGCCCGCAGTACCTCGCGTTCTCCGCGGACGACGTCGCGGACAAAGGGCCGTTCCTGAAGGTCAACCCCGGGCTGAAGTCCGCGGCCGAGGTCGATCGGCTCTGGCAGGCGGTCCGGGACGGCACGATCGACCTCGTCGCGACGGATCACTTCCCGACGCACCGGGAGGACCGCGAACGGGGCTGGGACGACATCTGGGAGCCCTACGCCGGCTTGCCGGGCGTCGAGACGATGCTCGAGTTCCTCGCCAACGAAGGGGTCGACGAAGGTCGTCTCTCGTGGCCGCGGCTCCTCGAACTCGTCTGTGCCCGACCCGCACGCGAGGCCGGGGTCTTCCCGCGAAAGGGCTCGCTCGCGGTGGGGACTGACGCCGACCTCGTCCTGCTCCGGAACGACGCCCACGAGGTTTCGGCGGACGACCTGGCGTACAACGGCGGTTGGACCCCCTTCGAGGGGCGGACCTGGAACTGGCGGGTCGATACGGTCATCGCCGACGGAGCGATCGCGGCGCGCGATCACGACGTGCTCGCGGAACCGGGCGACGGCTCGTTCCTTCCGCGGGGTCCTCGCGCGTCGGCGGAGTAACGGATCGGCCGGCCGATCGGCGACACGGGCCGATCGATCGGTCGGCACGCCGTCGACCCCGCCCCGTACACGCGGCGTATACCCCCGCGAACGCCCGGGACGGGGACGCGAATTTCGGTGGCACACGGCCTTGCAGGCCAACGGAGGCGAGTCTTTATGTGAGCCGCCTCTGTTGTTCAGGACATGGCGATGGACCACGTAACCACGCTCGAGTGTACCATCTGCGGGCGAGAGTACGATCCGGACCAGGTCATCTACACCTGTCCGGAAGAGGAGGGCGTCTCGGGCATTCTCGAAGTGAAGTACGATTACGACGTCATCCACGACAACTTCGACGCCGACCTCGACGGCAGCATCGACAGCCAGTGGAAGTACGAGGCGTTCCTGCCGGTCGACGACGACGCCGATATCGTGACGCTCAACGAGGGCGGGACGGACCTCTTTGACGCCCCCAATCTCAGCGAGGAACTCGGGGTCGAGACGCTCGTCAAGGACGACGGCCGGAACCCGACCGGCTGTTTCAAGGACCGCGCGAGTTCCGTCGCGGTGACGAAAGCGAAACACGCCGGCCGGGACATCATCACCTGCGCGTCGACCGGCAACGCCGCGGCCTCGCTGTCGGGCTACGCCGCCCGCGGGGGGCTGGACTGCCGGATCTTCGTCCCCGGCGACGCCCCCGCCGGCAAACTCGCCCAGCCGCTCGTCTACGGCGCGGACGTGCTGGCGGTCGAGGGCTCCTACGACGAGGCCTACGACCTGAGCGTCGAGGTCACCGACGAGTACGGCTGGTACAACCGCAACGCCGCGATCAACCCCTTCCAGGTCGAGGGCAAACGTACCGTCGGCCACGAACTCGCCGAACAGTCCACGGTCCGCGGCGAGATTCCGGACTGGGTCGTCTTCTCGATGGGCGACGGCTGTACGATCGCCGGCGCCTGGAAAGGGTTCCGCGAGTTCTACGACCTCGGCTACGTCGAGGACACGCCGAAGATGCTCGGCGTCCAGGCCGAGGGGGCGTCCGCGATCCACGACGCGTTCCACGATCACGACGACGTCGACGACATCGCCGACACGCTGGCCGACAGCATCGCCGTCGGTCGGCCGCGGAACACGATCAAGGCCTGCCGTGCGCTGGAGGAGAGCGGCGGTACCTCCCTGCTCGTCGCGGACGAGGAGATCCTCGAGGCCGAGAAACTGCTGGGAAGCACCGAGGGGATCTACACGGAACCGGCCGGTGCGACGCCGCTCGCCGGCGTCAGGCGCGCGATCGAGGACGGAATCATCGACTCGGACGAGACGGTCGTCGTCAACTCCACCGGCTTCGGCCTCAAGGACACCGAGAGCGCGAAACGGGCCACCGGCGACGTGATGCGGATCGATCCCGACATCGCCGAGGTCCAGCAACGCTACGACGTCCCGGAGTCGGCTGCGGCCGACGACTGAGATCGGTCGCGTCGCCTCCGATCGTCGCTTCGGCGACGAATCGGCCGTCCCCGGATCGTCGCCGCCGACCGGCGAATCGAACTCGGTCCGTCGTCGATTCGTCCGTCACTGCCCGTTCGATTTCGTCGAAAATTCGCACGTTCAGCCCGAAACGCACGCAGCAGTGCCCATCGCGGCGATCGAGTCCTCAGCGGTAGCCGTCCGCGAACTCGTCGATCATGAGCTTCGGATCGTCGCCCAGCGGGTAGAGGATCGGGCAGAGACAGCCGTTGTCGGCGTACTCCCGGACCTTCTCGCGACACTGCTCGGGGCGGCCGCTGGCCGTCAGCTTGTGGACGACCTCGTCCGGGATGAGGTCCATCCCTTTCTGGATGTCGTCCTTGTCGGCCGGCCAGCCGCCGATCGCCTCGCCGACCTCGTCGATCAGGTCCTGGCTCACGCCGCTGGCTTTCATGATGTGGGGCTGCTGGCCGAGATACTGCGTGATGAGTTCCCTGGCGTTGTCCAGGGCCTGCTCCTCGTCGTGGTCCATCGAACAGACGATCAGTTGCGGACGATCGATCTCGTCGAGCGAGCGATCGGATCGGTCCGCCCCGGTCGCGAGCGCGTCGAGGGCCTTCTGGTTGTACTCGGGGCTGACGAGGTAGTTCATGAGCGCGCCGTCGGCGAAGTGGCCGGTCAACTCCATCATCTTGAACCCGGTCGCGCCGACGTAGACGGGGACGGTGCGGGGCCCGGCGTCGCCGTGGACGACGTCGAGTTCGATGTCGCGGACGGAGACGTGGTCGCCGTCGTAGGTCACGTTCTCCATGTCGAGCAGTCGTTTCGTCACCTCGACGGTCTCGCGCATCGCTCGCGGCGCGTCCGATCGATCGACGCCGACCTTCTCCGCGAGGGGATCCCACCAGGCACCGATCCCGCAGAGGATCCGGTCCGGGCCGGCCAGTTCCTCGAGGGTGCTCATCGTCTGTGCGATGAGGGCCGTGTTGCGCGTCCAGTTGTTGATGACCCCGGAGCCGATCTTGATGTCGTCGGTGACGGCGGCGTAGGCCGCCATGGGAGTGATGGCGTCCCGGGCGAGGCGAGATTCGGCCTGCCAGACCTCGTCGAAGCCCTGCTCCTCGGCGTACTGTACCAGTTCCATGTTCTCCCGGATGGGGTGTTTGTCCTGAAGGTAGAGTCCGACTCTGTCGCTCCCGTCGCTTGCCTCGTGACTGTAGCTCATGGAGTCGTCCCCAAATAGCATAGCAGGTGATATATAACTATGGGGGGGAGGTAGCACGGGTCTGGGCCGACGGGGCCGCGCCCGTCCGGCGGGACCGATCGATCTCGGTCCCCGTCCGGCCCCTCGAAACAACAGTACCTCGCGGCGAGCACCTCTGCAATGTGCTTCGCGGCGATCGAATGTCGCACACACCGGGTGCGCAGAGGCGGTCGAAGACAGCCTGTGTCGAGCAAAGACGGTGTGTGACGTTCAGAACGAATCGCGGGATCGAGTCGGACGGGTCCGGCCGTCCCACTCCTCGGTCGATCGGAGCACGGAACCGTTGCGGACGCCGGTCGGATCGCCGCCCTCGACGGCGATTTCACCGCCGACGAGGACGTATTCGAAGTCCTCGGTGAGCCGGTAGGGATCCTCGTAGGTCGGTCGTTCGACGACCGCGTCGGGATCGAAGACGACCAGGTCGGCCACGTAGCCCTCCTTCACGTAGCCCCGATCGGGGAGGCCGAGCAGGTCCGCCGGTCGTCCCGCGGCCTTGTACACCATCCGTTCGAGCGACAGCGTCCCCCGTTCCCGGACGTATCGTTCGAGGATCCGGGGGAACGTGCCGATCGCACGCGGGTGGGGTTTGCCGCCGAAGATGCCGTCGGTACAGAACGTCCCGCGGGGGTCGTCGAGGAAGCGCTCGATGTCCTCCTCGGCCATGACGAAGTCGGCCATCGTCACGTCGAGGTCCTCCTCGACGAGCAGGTCGCACATCGCGTCGACCGGGTCGCGGTTCCGTTCGGCGGCGATGTCGGCGATCGTTTCGCCCTGATGCCGTCCGCTCGCCGTTCGCGTGATCAGGATGTTGTCCCACGTGCCCGCCGCACGAGCGAGGTTCTCCCAGTCGCTCTCGTCGTCGTCGATGTCGGCGGCGATCCGATCGCGCACGGAGGCCTCGCGAAGGCGCTCGCGTATCGCCGCCGAGTCCCCCTGTCGCGCCCACGGGGGTAACAGCGCCGTGAGCATCGTCGATCCGGCGGTGTAGGGGTACTGGTCGAAGGAGACGCGTTGCCCCCGTGCTTCGGCCTCGTCGAACAGCGAGCGGACGTCCTCCGAGGCACCCCAGTTGTGCTGTCCGCCGACCTTGAGGTGCGAGACGTGGGCGTCACAGCCCCCGCGGTGACAGATGTCGAGGTAGCGCTCGATCGACTCGACGACGTGGTCGGTCTCGTTCCAGACGTGCGAGATCATGAACGAGTCCCGATCGCCGAGGGTCGCCGCGAGCGCCTCCAGTTCGGGGTCGCGACCGTAGGAACTCGGCGGGTAGATCATCCCCTTCGAGAGGCCGAACGCCCCCTCGTCCAGCGCGGTCCCCAGTTCGGCCCGGACCGTCTCGAGTTCGCCGTCGGAGAGCGGCCGATCCTCGAAGCCGGCCACGAGCGATCGGAGGTTCCCGTGCGGGGCGTAGACGGCGCAGTTGACGGCGGGGTCGGCGTCGCCCAGTTCGTCGAGATACCCTGCGACGGTCGACCACGGCCACTCCCCCTCGATCCGGCCGTCGAGCGACTGGATCCGGTTCGCCCACTCCGCCTTCAGGTCCGTCGGGACGGGTGCGACGCTGACGCCGTCCTGGCCGAGGACCTCCGTCGTGACGCCCTGGGTCACTTTCTCCGGCGCTCCGGGTTTGTCGAACAGTCGCAGTTCCGAGTGGGCGTGCATGTCGATGAAGCCCGGCG
Source organism: Halosolutus sp. YCN4 (assembly GCF_059736495.1). Taxonomy (NCBI): domain Archaea; kingdom Methanobacteriati; phylum Methanobacteriota; class Halobacteria; order Halobacteriales; family Natrialbaceae; genus Halosolutus; species Halosolutus sp. YCN4. Next base: position 850,929 of record NZ_JCASSM010000002.1, read on the forward strand.
CGAGAACCGTGCCGTCGAGGTCGATCTCGCGATCAGCACCGGCGGGATCGGGAGCGATTCGACGGATTCGACCACCTTCGACGAGGACGCTGGCGGTGACGGTGTCGCCGCCGCTCCCGTCGAGAACCCGCGCACTGCGGAACTCTATGGACTCGGTGCTCGGAGCCGACATACCAGAGGTATCGTGTATCGGCGATTTGATTCTTTTGGTCGTCACACCCTCGACGGACCGATCGGAGCGCCACACTGCAGTTCGTCGGAATGTTAAAGACCGTGGGCTCGGTGTGATGGCATATGACAGACGCCACGATCGACGAGCGCCGGTTCCGCGATCGGTTCGACGAGTTCAACGAGATCGGCGCGACCGACGCCGGCGGCGTGAATCGCCCCTCGCTCTCCGACGAGAACAAGCGGGCGCGCGATACGCTGGTCGAGTGGTTCCGCGACGCGGGGCTCGAGGTGCGCATCGACGAGATGGGGAACGTCTTCGGCCGCCGCGAGGGGCGCGATCCGGAGGCGAACGCGGTCCTGTTCGGGTCGCACGTCGACAGCCAGTACAACGGCGGCCGGTACGACGGCGTCGTCGGCGTTCTCGGCGCGCTCGAGGTCGTCGAGGCGTTCGACGACGCCGGGGTCGAGACCGATCGGCCGCTCGAGATCGTCGCCTGGAGCAACGAGGAGGGCATCCGGTTCCAGCCGGACATGCTCGGTAGCGGCGTCTACACCGGCGTCTTCGACCTCGAGTACGCCTACGATCGGGAGGACAAGGAGGGGAACCGGTTCGGGGACGAACTCGAACGGATCGGGTACAGGGGCGAGGAACCCTGCGAACCGGACGATCTGCACTGCTACTTCGAACTGCACGTCGAACAGGGGCCGTTCCTCGAACAGGCGGACCTGAGCGTCGGCGTCGTCGAGGGCGTCTTCGGCTTCTCGTGGATGAACGCCGCCTTCGAGGGCCAGGCCAACCACGCCGGCCCGACGCCGATGAACATGCGCCACGACGCGTTCGTCGCCACGGCGGACGTGACGTCGGCCGTCCGCGAGATCACGGCCACCGAGGGGACCGACCTCGTCGGGACGGTCGGTAGCGTCGACGTCTGGCCCAACGCGATCAACGTCATTCCCGAGCGCGTCGAGTTCACCCTCGACTTCCGATCGTACGACAACGCCGTGGTCGACGCGGCCGTCGAACGCATCCAGGACGAGATCGAGTGGGCGGCAGAGCGCGAGGGTCTCGAGTACGAGTTCGAGGAGATCATGCGGGTCGACGCCGATCCGTTCGACGACGAGTGCATCGAGACCGTCGCGCGGGCGGCCGAGGATGCCGGCTGCGAGTACACGCGACTGGTGAGCGGCGCGGGCCACGACGCCAACTACCTCAACAAGATCGCGCCGACCAGCATGATCTTCGTCCCGAGCGTCGACGGCATCAGTCACCGGGAGAGCGAGTACACCGAGTGGGAGGACGTCGTCGCCGGCGTGGAGGTCCTCCTCCGGGCCGTGAACGAGCAAGCGTCCGCCTGAGGGGCCGCGTCCGTCTGCGGCCCCGATCGCGATCCGCGCGATCGGGTTCCCGGACCCGTCCGCGACCCGGCAGTAGCAACCATTTTCAATTTCGACGACGAGTGGGTGACGTATGCTACTATCCGGAACGGTGATCGCGGACGCCGACACCGTCATCGAGGAGGGGTGCGTGGTCGTCGCGGGGTCGCGGATCGAGGCGGTCGGCCGGCGGGCCGATCTGGTCGATCGGTATCCCGATCACGAGGAGCGATCGTACGACATTCTTCTTCCTGGTTTGGTCGGCGGCCACATTCACTCGGTCCAGAGTCTCGGCCGCGGGATCGCGGACGACTCGGAGTTGCTCGACTGGCTCTTCGAGTACATCCTCCCGATGGAGGCGTCGCTGTCGCCCGAGGAGATGGAGATCGCGGCGAAACTGGGCTACCTCGAACTCGTCGAGAGCGGGACGACGACGTGTATCGATCACCTGTCGGTCAACCACGCCGATCGGGCGTTCGAGGCGGCCGGCGAAATCGGGATTCGCGGCCTGCTCGGGAAGGTCCTGATGGATCGGCGATCGCCCGCGGGCCTCGCGGAGGAGACCGACGATGCGCTCGCCGAGACGGAACGGCTCATCCGGGAGTACCACGGCTCGTTCGACGATCGGATCCGGTACGCGGTGACGCCGCGGTTCGCCGTCTCCTGTTCCGAGGCGTGTCTCCGCGGCGCGCGCGACCTCGCTGATACGTACGATGGCGTCCGGATTCACACGCACGCGAGCGAGAACCGGAGCGAGATCGAGACGGTCGAATCGGACACCGGAATGCGCAACATCCACTGGCTGGACGAGGTCGGCCTCACCGGGGAGGACGTCGTCCTCGCCCACTGCGTCTGGACCGACGAGAGCGAGCGCGAGGTCCTCGCCGAAACCGGGACGCACGTCACCCACTGCCCGTCCTCGAACATGAAACTGGCGAGCGGTATCGCGCCGATTACGGACTACCTCGATCGCGGCATCAACGTCGCGCTCGGGAACGACGGCCCGCCCTGTAACAACACGCTCGATCCGTTCACGGAGATGCGCCAGGGGAGTCTCCTCCAGAAGGTCGATCGGCTCGACCCCGTCGCGGCCCCGGCCGAGACGCTGTTCGAGATGGCGACGATCAACGGTGCGAAGGCCGCCGGCTTCGAGCAACTCGGCGCGCTCCGGGAGGGCTGGCGGGCGGATATCGTCGGGATCACGACCGACGTGACGCGCGCGACGCCGATCCACGATCCGCTCTCTCACCTCGTCTTCGGGGCCCACGGCGACGACGTCGTCTTCTCGATGGTCGACGGGCAGGTACTGCTGGACGACGGCGAGGTGACGACCGTCGACGCGGACGCGATCCGCGATCGGGCGAACGAGGTCGGCCTGTCGCTGGAGGAGCACCGCGAGGCGGCCGACGAGGTGCGGCCGTAGAAGCGCCGTCGACGGACGTCCCGGGAGGGAATCGCAACCGGTGGAGACGAGTCGCGGTTCCGGCTACCGGCCCCCGCGAGCCACGGCGACGGCCACCAACAGTTATGGGGCGCGTGCTCGTAGCGATTCCCGTGCAGATCGACGTCAGCGGACTGGTCTGTCCGCAGCCGGTGAGCGTCGTCCGGCGCTGTCTCGCGGAACTCGAACCGGGCGACGAACTCGTCGTTACGGGGGATTATCCGCCGGCCGAGCGGAGCATTCGACGTACGTGCTACAAGCACGGGTACGCGGTCGCCAACGCCGACGGAACCGGTTCGACTGCGGACGATGACGACACGGACACCGCCCGAGCGGAGACGTTCACCCTCCGCATCCGCGTGGCCGATCGGGCCACCTCGCGCGCAGACGGGGCGGAATCGGTTCACTGATCGGTTACCCACCACCAGTGGCCCGGATAGTCGGACGCGTACTCGCAACGAGAGTGCTCGCCGGCCGTGTACGCATCGTATGCGGTGTGTTCCCGGAAGACACTCGAGGATTCGATGGCGATCGATCGCCGTTCTACTACACCCAGAACCCGCAGGACGACACCGGAGTCGACCTAGTTTGTCGTGTCGCGACGATCGATCGCGGCCTTGACGTCCTCGGGGGTGATCGGGAGCATGGTCAGCCGCACCCCGACGGCGTCGCGGATGGCGTTGCTCAGCGCGGGCGGAATCCCGTTCGTCGGCAGTTCGCCGATCGACTTCGCGCCGAAGGGCCCGGTCGGCTCGTGGGTTTCGACCAGGATGGTCTCCATCGGCGGGTGGTCCGTCGTCCGGGGCATCCCGTACTGGCGGAAGCCGGTGGTCTGGGGGCGCCCCTCGTCGTCGAATTCCAGGCCGCCGCTGGTCGCGTACTCGAGGCTCATGTGCTGGCCGCCCTCGACCTGGCCCTCGGCGAGCGGCGGGTTGATCGCGACGCCGCAGTCGGCGGCGTAGACCAGTTCGTTGAGTTCGAACTCGCCGGTCTCCTCGTCGACGGTGACGTCCACGAACTGCGCGCCGAACGGCGGCGGGCTCTCGTCGGTCGAGTGGTGGCCGTCGCCCATGATCTGCTCGCGCTCGTCGTGGCCGTAGGTCGCCTCGTAGCCGATCTCTTCGAGGCTCACGCTCGCGCCCGTCTCCTCGCTGTACACCTCGCCGTCGCCGGTCTCGAGGTTCGATTCGGGCTCCTCTAAGAGCTTCGAGCCCCAGTGGAGGATCCGCTCTTTCGCGTCTTCGGCGGCCTTCTTGACCGCCGTGCCGCTGATGTAGGTCGTCGACGAGGCGTAGGAGCCGTAGTCGAACGGGGTGACGTCGGTGTCCGAGGACGTGACGACGATATCGTCCGGCCGACAGCCGAGCACTTCGGCCGCGACCTGGCTGAACATGGTGTCGTTGCCGGTTCCGGTGTCGACGCCGCCGACGTGAAGGTGGAACGAGCCGTCCTCGTTCATCTTGATCTTGGCCGCGCCGAGTTCCCTGCCCGCGACGCCGCTTCCCTGTGCACAGATCGCCATGCCGACGCCGCGGTGGAGATGGTCCTCGTCGGGTTGTTCGACGTCGTCCCAGCCGATCGCGTCCTTACCGCGGTCGATACACTCGCGGAGGCCGCACGATCGGATCCGCCGGGCGAACCGATCGTCGTCCTTGAGGATGGTCGAGACGTCGTCGAGATCGCCCTTTCGGATCGCGTGGTTCCGCCTGAACTCGATCGGGTCGACCCCGAGGTCGCGGGCGACCTCGTCCAGGTGTGCCTCGACGGCGAAGTGGCCCTGTGGCGCGCCGTAGCCGCGCATCGCGGCCCCCATCGGCAGGTTCGTGTGGACCACGTCCCCCTCGAACCGGATGTTCGGAACGCGCGGGTACAGCGGAAGCGCCTTGGTGCCGACGTTCGAGCCGACCGTCATCCCGTGAGTGCCGTACGCTCCGGCGTTCGATCGCGCGTAGAGATCCATCGCCACGATGGTGCCGTCCTCGGTCACCGCCGATCGCATCGTCAGGTCCATCGGGTGACGCGATCGGAGCGCGTAGAACTCCTCCCGTCTCGTCATCTCGAGCTTGACCGGTCGGTTCGCCGCCAGGTGGAGCGCGAACGTGATCGGCTCGATCGCCATCTCCTGTTTCGCGCCGAAGCCGGCACCCACGCGCGGTTTTTCGACCCGGATGTCCCGGATCGGGACGTCGAAGACGTGCGCCAGCTGGCGGCGCGTGTGGTTCGGCACCTGCGTCGCCGTGATGAAGGTGTACCGGTCGTCCTCGTCGGTGTAGGCGATCGTCGTGTGGGGTTCCGGGACGCAGTGGGACTGGTAGGGCGTCTCCAGTTCGGTCTCGTGGATCCGGACGTCGTCGCGATCGAACGCGGCCTCGACGTCGCCGATCTCGCCCTCGAAGTGCGACTCGAGGTTGCGCTCGTAGTCCGCGCCGCTCTGGGCGTTCTCGACTTCGTCGTCCTCGAACAGTCGCGGGGCGTCCGGTTCCAGCGCCGCCTCGACGTCGAAGACGGCCTCGCGCACCTCGTACTCGACGTCGATCGCGCGGGCCGCACGGTCCGCGAGTTCGCTCGTCTCGGCGGCCACGGCCGCGATCGGGTCCCCGACGAACCGGACGTGTCGCCTGAGCACGCGCATGTCCCACGGACTTGGCTCGGGGTAGGACTGCCCGGAACTCGAGTACAGTGTGTCGGGAACGACGTCGTCCCAGGGGGTGACGACGGCGTACACCCCGTCCATCGCCTCGGCGTCGCTCGTGTCGATGGCCGTCACGTAGCCGTGTGCGATCTCGCTCCGGACGACCGTGCCGTGGGCGAGGTCGGGAAACCGGCGGCTGTAGTCGGCCGTGTACCGGGCCTCGCCGGTGACGATCTTTCGCGCGTCGTCCTTCTCGACGTCCGTCGTGAGGTTCACGCGCTCCGCTCTCGGCTTGCGATTGTTTGCCGGTTCGTCCCACTCCATCGGGGGCCCCTCGCCGTCCGCCTCGTCCGCGGACGCCTCCGTCTCGGTCATTTCTCCGGAGGCACCCGCGTCTCGCGGTTCGTCCCGCTCGATCCCTTCCATCCCGCCGTCCCCCTCGACGGCGTCGGCGTCCGCGTCGGCCCGGTCGGCGTCGTCGGGCGTACTCATCGGTCGGTCTCACCTCGCCGATCGGCCCCCGTCGGTCGGTCGCCGGCACAGTGACAGTCACAGCCCCGGTCGGCCGCCGATCGCCCGCCGTCCGCGGCGACTGCCTGTTCCGCCAGGCGATCCGACGCGTCGAGGACCGCCTCGACGATCTTCTTGTACCCCGTACACCGACAGAGGTTGTCCGAAAGGGCCTCGCGTACCTCGGCCTCGTTCGGGTCCGGATTCTCCTCCAGCAGCGCCTTCGATCGCATGATCATCCCCGGGATACAGAAGCCACACTGGAGCGCCGAGTTGTCGACGAACGCCTGCTGGACCGGGTGGAGGTCGTCCTGGGTGCCCAGTCCCTCGATCGTCTCGACGGTCGCGCCGTCGACGTTCGTGACGGGCGTCACGCACGACATCGTCGGCTCGCCGTCGACCTGGACCGTACACATGCCGCACGCGCCGGTGTCACAGCCCCGCTTCGCGCCCGTGTACCCGTTTCGACGCAACACGTCGAGGAGGAGGTCGGACTTCGATACCTCGAACGTCCGCTCGTTACCGTTGATTGTACAGTCGATGTGCATATCGCTCACTCTACGGGTGATGCTAACACTATGTACTCACCATCGCGCGCTGGCACCTAAATAATTGTCGAGGTTTCTGCTCTGTACTGGTTCGTAAAAAACCACGTCGGCGAGGGGTGGCAGTTCGCCGCGGGGGCGATCGGAACTCGATTCGCCTCGGCTTCCGGATCGAGATGCGATTCAGTCGCCGTTCTCGAGCGCTGATTTGATCTTCTCCGCGGTGATCGGCATCTCCGTAATGCGGACGCCGACCGCCTCTCGGATGGCGTTGCTCAGCGCGGGCGGGACCGTGTTCGTCGGCACCTCGGCGACGGACTTCGCGCCGAAGGGGCCGGTCGGTTCGTGGGTCTCGACCAGGATCGACTCGATCGTGGGCGTCTCCGCGGCCGTCGGCCAGTCGTAGTCGTCGAAGCCCCGCACTTCCGATCGGCCCTCGTCGTCGAACGTGATGCCCTCGCTGACGGCCATCTCGTAGCTCATGTGGTTCGCGCCCTCGACCTGCCCCTCCGCCATGCCGGGGTTGATCGCGACGCCGCAGTCGACCGCGACGACGAGTTTGGCGACCTCGAACTCGCCGGTTTCCTCGTCGACGGTGACGTCCGCGAACTGCGCGGCGAACGGCGGCGGGCTCTCCTCCGTGCAGTGGGTCCCCTTGCCGAGGATGTGTTCGCGCTCGTCGTGACCGTAGGCGGCCTCGTAGCCGATCTCTTCGAGGGTTACGCTCGCGCCCGTCTCCTCGCTGTACACCTCGCCGTCGCCGGTATCGAGGTGCGATTCGGGCTCCTCTAAGAGCTTCGAGGCCCAGTGGAGGATCCGCTCTTTCGCGTCTTCGGCGGCTTTCTTGACGGCCATGCCGCTGATGTAGGTCGTCGACGAGGCGTACGCGCCGTAGTCGAAGGGCGTGACGTCCGTGTCCGACGATTTGATGACGATGTCCGTCTCGTCACAGCCGAGCACCTCGGCCGCGATCTGGATGAACGCCGTGTCGGCCCCCGTTCCGATGTCGACGCCGCCGACGTGGAGGTGGAACGAGCCGTCCTCGTTCATCATGAGCTGTGCCGCGCCGAGTTCGTCGCCCGCGACGCCGGTTCCCTGGGCCGAGAGCGCCATCCCGATACCGCGGTGGAGATGGTCCTCGTCGGGCTGTTCGACGTCGTCCCAGCCGATCGCCTCTTTCCCGCGCTCGATACACTCGTCGAGGCCGCACGATCGGATCCGCCGTTCTGCGCCTTCGCCGCCCATCATGCCGGCGATCTCGTCGAGGTCACCGACCTCCATGTAGTGGCGCTGGCGGAAGTCGACGGGATCCAGGTCGAGGTCGCGCGCGACCTCGTCGAGGTGTCCCTCGAGCGCGAGGGTCCCCTGCGGTGCGCCGTAGCCGCGCATCGCGCCGGTCTGTGGCGTGTTCGTGTGGACGATGTCGGCCTCGAACCGCGCGTTCGGGACCTTCGAGTACAGCGGCATCGGCTTGCTCCCGACGTTTCCGGCGACCGTCATCCCGTGGCTCCCGTACGCGCCCGTGTTCGAGAGGGCGTACAGGTCGATCGCTTCGATTGCGCCGTCCTCGGTGACCGCGGTGCGCGCTCGCACCGTCATCGGGTGACGCGAGCGCATCGCGTGGAATTCCTCTTCGCGCGTGGCCTCGTAGAGGACGGGCCGATCGGCCGCCAGCGAGAGCGCGAGCGGAATCGGCTCGACGACCATCGCCTGCTTGCCGCCGAAGCCGCCGCCGACCCGGGGCTTCGAGACGCGAACGTCTCGAATGGGGACGTCGAACAGGTGCGCCAGTTGCCGGCGCGTGTGGTTCGGCACCTGCGTGCTGGTGACGAGGACGTGGCGATCGTCCTCGTCGGTGTACGCGAGGGTGGTGTGGGGCTCGATCTGGGCGTGTGACTGGCGGATCGTCTCCCACTCGGTCTCGTGAACGTGGACGTCGTCGCGCGCTACGGCCGCCTCGACGTCGCCGATCTCGCCCTCGATCCGGGACATCCGGTTCCGGCTGTAGTCGTGGCCGACGATCTCGTTCTCGACTTCGTCCTCCTCGAACAGCCGCGGCGCGTCCGCGGAGTGGGCCTCCTCGGGATCGAGCACGTACTCCGCTTCCTCGTACTCGACCTCGATGCTGTCGGCCGCGGCGCGTGCGGTTTCGGCGTCCTCGGCCGCGACCGCTGCGATCGGATCGCCGACGTACCGGACGTGCTCGTTGAGCACGTTCATGTCCCACGGACTCGGCTCGGGGTAGGACTGGCCCGCGCTCGTGTACTTCGCGTCGGGCGTCTCCTCGGACCACGGCGTCAGGACGGCGTGGACCCCGTCCATCGCCTCGGCCGCACTCGTGTCGATACCCGTCACGTAGCCGTGTGGGATCTCGCTTCGCACGACCGCGGCGCGTGCGAGGTCGGGGAACTGCGTCTCGTAGTCCGCCGTGTACTTCGCCCGGCCGGTGACGAGTTTCGGATCGTCGTCCTTCTGGGCCGGTCGCGAGACGCTGGCTCGCTCGTGGGGGGCCAGATCGTTGTTCGCGGGTTCGTCCCACTCGAGGGGGTGTTCCTCCAGTTCCGGGGACTCTCCCTCCGGGTGCGATGCGGCACCGCCGTCGGGTGTCGGCTCGTCCGAATCACTCATGGGTCTCACCGCCGCGTTCGGTCCCGGGAGCGGTGGTCGTGGGGGACGTACCGCCGTCGGTCGCGACGGTCCCGCCGTTCACCCGCTCCGCGGCGTCGAGTATCGCCTCGACGGGTTTCTGGTAGCCGGTACACCGACACAGGTTGTCGTCGATCGCCGCCCGGACCTCCGCTTCGCTCGGGTCCGGGGTCTCCTCGAGCAACGCTTTCGTCTGGATGATCATGCCGGGGATACAGAAGCCACACTGGACCGCGAAGTGATCGACGAACGCCTGCTGGATCGGGTGGAGGTCGTCCTGGGTGCCCAGCCCCTCGATCGTCACGATCGTCGCGCCCTCGGCGTCCTCGACGGTCGTCCCGCAGGCCATCCGGGCCTCGCCGTCGATGAGCACCTTCGAGGCCCCGCAGACGCCGCCGTCACAGCCGCACTTCACGCCGGTGTACCCCTCGCGTCGCAGGGCCGTCGCGAGGTCCTCGTCCGGGGCCGCCTCGATCGCCAGCGCGTCGCCGTTGACGGTCAGGTCGAACTGCACAGTGATCCCTCCTGTGAGCGTGTCACTAGCATGCGTGTCGTAGTGTAAGATGGGAGACAGCGCTACAAATAAGTATGGTTGCCCGGTGGCTGTCGACTCGCTCACCCGTTCGCCGCGATCGCTTCGATCTCGACCCCGACACCCTTGGGCAGGTTCGCAACCTCGACGGCGCTCCGGGCGGGGGGTTCCGCGTCGAAGAACTCGGCGTAGGTCTCGTTCATCTCGTCGAAGGTCTCGATGTCGTCGAGGAAGACGGTCACCTTGAGGACGTCGCTCGTCTCGAGGTCCTCCTCGGCCAGGACGGCTTCGACGTTGCTGAGCGCCTGTTCCGTCTGGACCGCGATCGGTTCGTCGTCGAGCAACTCCCCGTCGGCGGTCATGGGGATCTGCCCGGCCGTGAACGTGACGTCGCCGGTGGTCGTCGCCTGACTGTAGGCCCCGACCGCGGCCGGTGCGTCGTCGGTACTGATCACGCGCTTCATACGCCTCGATACCGGTCCGACCGCTTAAACGTTGTCCAGGTCGGGGTATCTGCGTGCGTTTTCCGCTCTCCGATCGCCGCAGTTGGGCCCGTTTCGTGCGTCGATCCGGTCGCAACAACTGTGTGCCACGGACCGATCGTCGTGTGTCACAGGGGCGAGACGGGTGTGCGGACGTGGGTGTCGGAGCGTCGATCAGGGAAAATTATATAATGGTATGGTGTGGCATGGCGCATATGTCAGATTCGACCGGTACGCAGTCCTGGCTAGGGGAGTACTTCGGATTCGAGGAGCACGGGACCGATTTGCGGACGGAACTGATCGCGGGTGCGACGACGTTCCTGACGATGTCGTACATCATCGTCGTGAATCCCGCGATCCTCTCCGAGGCGATCCAGATCGATGGCTACTCCCAACAGGAGGTGTTCCAGATGATCGCCATCGCGACCATTCTGGCGTCCGCCGTCGCCATCCTGGTGATGGCGTTTTACGCGAATCGGCCGTTCGGATTGGCCCCGGGGATGGGGTTGAACGCGTACTTCGCGTTCACCGTCGTGATACTGCTCGGCGTCCCCTGGCAGACGGCGCTCGCGGCCGTCTTCGTCGAGGGCGTGATCTTCATGGCCCTGACGTATTTCGGCGCGAGACGGTACGTCATCGAACTGTTCCCGGCGCCGGTCAAGTTCGCCGTCGGTGCGGGGATCGGCCTGTTCCTGCTGTTGCTCGGCCTCATCGAGATGAACGTCATCGTTCAGTACGAGGCGACGCTGGTCCAGTTGAACGACGTCGCGACGGACCCGGTCGCACTCGTCGCACTCGCGGGACTCGGGTTCACGTTCATCCTGTACGCACGAGATATCACCGGCGCGATCATCATCGGGATCCTCACGACCGCGATCGCGGGCTGGGGGCTCACGCTCGGCGGCGTCGTCGATCGGGGCGTCCTCGCACCGGCGCAACTCGCCTCGCCGCAGTACGACATCACGCCCCTGGCCGGGGCCTTCCTCGAGGGCTTCGGGCAGATCGAACCGGCGACGTTCGTCCTGGTCGTGTTCACGTTCTTCTTCGTCGACTTCTTCGACACCGCCGGGACGCTGATCGGCGTCTCGCAGTTCGGCGGCTTCCTCGACGAGGACGGCGACCTCCCGGAGATGGAGAAGCCGCTGATGGCCGACGCGGTCGGCACGACGTTCGGGGCGATGGTCGGCACCTCGACGGTGACGACGTTCATCGAGAGTTCGACCGGGATCGAAGAGGGCGGACGGACGGGAATGACGGCGCTCACCGTCGGCGTCCTCTTCCTGCTCTCGCTCGTGGCCGTACCGCTGATCGCCGCGATCCCGCAGTACGCGTCGTACCTCGCGCTGGTGGTCGTCGGGATCATCATGCTCCAGGGCGTGACGGACCTCGACTGGGAGGACCCGGCCTGGCTCATCTCGGGCGGACTCACCATCACCGTCATGCCGCTCACGGCCTCGATCGCCAACGGACTGGCGGCGGGGATCATCAGCTATCCGGTCATCAAAACGACGATGGGGGAGACGGAGGACGTCCGACCCGGGCAGTGGGTCCTGGCCGCGGCGTTCGTGCTCTACTACTACGTCTCGGCGGGCGGCGTGATATCCGGAACGTAGGGGGACGACGTCGAACTGTGGCCTTTGCGCGGCACATGCTGGACAAATACGCCGTCTTAATACGAATTTCCCGGAATCGATGGACGATCGTGGGAGTAATACGAACCGCTGTGGGTAAATGTGGTTGTAACAAAGATTTTATCACTACCCAGGGAGATTTGTACCGTGTTATCCCATGTCATCCAACGATGGATCCATCGAACTGGCGTACGAGCTAGAAGAGAAACCGCCGACGCTCAGGGCGATCTTCCTCGGCTTGCAACACGTCTCGGCGATGTTCGTTCCGACGATCGCCGTGGCCATCATCGTCGCCGGCGCGATCGGGGTCGGCGCCGCCGACACGACCTACCTGATCCAGATGGTCCTGATATTCTCCGGGCTGGCGACGCTCTTGCAGGTGTTCCCGATCGGTCCGGTCGGGGCGCGTCTCCCCATCGTCATGGGGTCGAGTTTCGCGTTCGTCGGTGCGGCGATCTCGATCGGCGGACAGTACGGTCTCGACGCCGTCTTCGGTGCGATCGTCATCGCGGCGCTCGTCGAGGTCCTCATCGGCTGGCAGTACAAGCGAGTCAAACAGCTGTTTCCGCCGCTCGTAACGGGCCTGATCGTGATGATCATCGGCCTCTACCTGATCCCGGTCGGGATGGACTACGCGGCCGGCGGTGTCGATGCCGCCGACTACGGCGCGCCGTATCACCTCGGACTCGCCGGACTCGTCCTGGCGATCACCGTCGGAATGAACCTCTTCATGGAGGGTATCTGGCGCATCCTCAGCATTCTCATCGGGATCGTCGTCGGCTACGTCGCGGCCGTCGCCATCGGTATCGTCGACTTCGGCGCGGTCGCGGAGGCGAGCTGGTTCGCGCTCCCGATTCCCGGTCGGTTCGGGTTCGCGTTCGAACCGATCGCCATCCTGACGTTCACCGCGATCCACATCACAGCCGCGATCGAGTCGATCGGCGACATGTCCGGCATCACGGCCGCGGAGGGGCGGAACCCGGACGACTCCGAGATCCGCGGCGGTCTGTTCGTCGACGGAATCGGGAGTTCGATCGGGGCCATCTTCGGGGCGTTCCCGCTGACGACGTTCTCGCAGAACGTCGGCATCATCAACTTCACTGGCGTGATGAGCCGGTACGTGGTCGGCGTCGGCGGCGTCGTACTGCTGTTGCTCGGGTTCGTTCCCAAGGTCAGCGCCGTCGTCGCGACGATCCCCCAGGCCGTCCTCGGCGGCGCGGTGCTGGTCATGTTCGGGATGGTGATGGCGAGCGGACTGCGACTTATCTTCCTGAACGAGCGCATGAACCGGCGGAACATGGTCATCATCGCCGTCTCGATCGGACTCGGCCTTGGCGTCGAACTTCGACCCGAGATATTCGAGGCGATGCCGGAGGGCGTCGACATCTTCTTCGGCAACGCGGTCATCATGACCGCGTTCGCGGCCGTCCTGCTCAACTCGCTCGTCCCGCGTCCGGACGGGGAGTACGAGATGGGCCTCGAGGAACCGGTCGACGGCGACGACCGGTCTCCCGCCGACCCGTCCGTCGTCCAGGAGGACTGACGGAGACGACACATGGTCACCGAGTGGACGTTCACGCGACCTACGCACGGGCCGATCGATCGCCCGGCCGATCGGGTGTCGGCCACGACGGCCGGCGGCCGGACCGCCGCTGCCGGAGGTGACGAATGACTCGCGTCGACACGCTCGTTCGCGGGACGCTCGTCAACGTCAACACGGGCGTGCTCGAGGACCGCGCCATCGCGATCGACGACGGCGAGGTCGTGGCGCTCGAGGAGCGGCCGGCGGATCGCGAACTCGAGGCCGAGTACGTCGCTCCGGGACTGATCGACGCGCACAAGCACGTCGAATCGAGCATGGTCACGGTGCCCCAGTACGGCGACGCGATGGTGCCTCGCGGGGTGACGAGCGTCGTCCACGACCCCCACGAGATCGCGAACGTCCTCGGCGCGGCGGGCGTCCGGGCCGTCTTCGAGGACGCGACGAAGACGCCGCTGAAGGCCCGGTTCAGCGTCCCCTCGAGCGTTCCGGCCTCGGGCCTGCAGGACGGCGGCGCCACGCTCGACGCGGACGACGTCGCGGCGTTGCTCGATCACGACCACGTCGTCGCGCTCGGCGAGGTGATGGATCTCCCCGCGCTCGTGTCGGGCGAGACGGGCCTGCACGCGAAGATCCGGGCCGCCCGGGAGCGCGGACTCACCGTCGACGGGCACCTGCCCCGGGTGACCGGCTCCGACCTGCAGGAAGCCGCGCGCTACCTCGACAACGACCACGAGAGCATCACCGAGGCCGAGGCGCGCGAGAAGGTCGATCTCGGATTCCGGGTCTACCTGCGCGAGGGGTCGTCGTCGAAGAACCTCGCCGACCTCGTCGGCCTCGTCGACGAGGTTCCCACGCGGCGGTTGTCGCTGTGTTCTGACGATCGGGACGTGGTCGACCTGGTCGAGAACGGCGGCGTCGACTTCGCGGTGCGCAAGGCGATCGACCTGGGCGTCGACCCGGTCGAGGCGGTGCAGATGGCGACGCTCAACACGGCCGAGGCCTACGACCTCCCGTTCGGCCGGATCGAACCCGGCGCGCCGGCCGACCTGGTGTTGCTCGAGGACCTCGAGACGTGGGCCGTCGAGCACGTGCTCGTCGACGGGGACCTCGATCCCACGCGTACCGATCGCGACCCGCCGTCGACCGCGCTCTCGTCGGGAACGGTCGAGTTCGATCCGGTCGCGGAACGCGACCTGGCGCTCGAGGCACCGGATTCGTCGACTGAGCGCGCCGACGTCCGGGTGATCGACATCACCCGGGGGATCCAGACCGGCCGCGCGGAGGCGTCCCTGCCGGTCGTCGACGGCGCGATCGAACCGCGTCCCGACGACGACGTGCTCTCGATCGCAGTTATCGAGCGCCACGGACGCGACGGCGGGATCGGCCGCGGCTTCGTCCGCGGACTCGGTCTCGAGCGGGGGGCGATCGGGTCGACGGTCGCCCACGACGCACACAACTGCGTCGTCGCGGGGACGTCCGTCGACGCGATGGCGCAGGTCGCGAACCACCTCCGGGACGTCGGCGGCGGCATCGCCGTCTACGATCCGGATCGGGATGGCGAGGGGATCACGGCGGTTCCCCTGCCCGTCGCTGGCCTGATGTCCGACCAGCCGTTGCCGGTCGTCTGCGACCAGTTCGAGACGGTGATCGATCGCGCCGAGGCACTCGGACTCGGTCGTCACGGACTGATGACCCTCTCGTTCCTCGCGCTCGAGGTGATCCCCGAGTACCGACTGACGAATCGGGGGCTGGTCGACGTCGAGCGCTGGGAGCACGTCGACGTCGTGATCGAGTGACCGGCGACTCCCGGCCGCCGTCTCCGGACTCATCCACCCGTCCCGCCGATCGGCCCGTCCGCCTGCGGCCACCCCGCCGATCGACCCGTCCACCTGCGGTATTGGGCCATGCTAACTCTTATTATCGTTCTCTGCCAACCGTTCGGACATGATCCACGTCGGGTTCTTGCTCACCGGCGGGCCCTTCGACAGCGAACGGTGGCGGACCGCCTACGAACTCGGGCGGGCGGCGCTCGACGCCGGGCACGAGGTCACGTACTTTCACTATCTCGACGGCGCGTACGTCCCCGTCGCCGACCAGCACCTCCCCGACTGCTCGGACGCGGGGCTGTTCGACGAGATGCCGACCGAGAAGTTCCAGGAGTTGATCGCCGACGGCGCGGCGGTGATCTGCTGTGGGCTCTGTGTCAATGCCCGCGGGATCGACGCCGAGACCGACTACCCGGACGGCGTCGAGGTCGGCCTGCTCCCGGATCTCGCGGACACGATCGGCGAGGCCGACAGGGTGATCTCGCTATGAAGCGCGACGTCGTCGTCATGCTCACCCGGGCGCCGTACGGCCGGGTCCACGTGTCCGAAGGGCTCCGGGCCGCCCGCGGCGTCGCGGCCGGCTTCGATCGCCACGACGTCTCGGTCGTGTTCACCCAGGACGGCGTCTACGCCGCTCGCGAGGCGATCGATCGGGACGCGCTCAACATGACGGGCCACCTGGCCGACCTGAACGCGGAGGACGGAGAACTGTTCGTCGACGCGGCCTCGATGCGGAACCGGGACGTCACGAGCGACGAGATCGCCCCCGACGTCAGCGTCCGATCGGGCGAGGCGATCGCGTCGATGATCGAACGCGCGGACCACACGCTTGATTTCTGACCATGCTCTACCTGATCGACGAACCGATGGCCGAGATTGGCTGTCGAACGGCAGCGACCGACGGCGACGTCGTCGTCGTCCTGATACAGGACGGCGTCCTGCTCGATCCGGACGTCGACGCGCCGACGCTCGCGGTCGAACGGGACGTCGAGATGCGCGGGGTGACCCTCCCCGAGCGGATCGACACCGTCACGTACGACGAACTGATCGAACTCGTGGTCGACCACGAGGTGAGGAGTTTCGTATGACGCTGTTCGATCGCCTCGACGACCTCGTCGAGCGGGGGCGACCGGCCGCGATGCTGACCGTCGTCGACAAGGACGGCAGCGCGCCGCGGGACGTGGGCGCGAAGATGCTCGTGACCGCGAACGAGGAATACGGCACGATCGGCGGCGGGACGGTCGAAGGACTCGCCGTCGAGGAAGCCCGCGAGGTACTCCGCGGCGACGCGGAGCCCGGGGTCCGAACGTACGAACTGCGCCCCGGCGGCAACACCGGCATGGTCTGTGGCGGCTCGATGGACGTCTTCGTCGACCGGATCCGTGGCCGCTCCCGGCTTTACGTCGCCGGCGGCGGTCACATCGCGGTCGAACTCGCCGCGATGGGCGAGCGACTCGGCTACGACGTCACGGTCGTCGACGATCGCGAAGCGTACGCGGACCCGGAGCGATTCCCCGACGAGACGGACGTCGTCTACGGGAGCTACGACGAGGTGCTCGCCGACCGCCCGATGACGTCGGAGACGGCGGTCGCGGTCGCGACGCGAAGCGGGACGTTCGACCAGCAGGCCGTCGCCGCCGCGCTCGACGGCGGCGCCGGCTACGTCGGCCTCGTCGCCAGCGAGGACAAGGCCGCACACGTCGTCGACTCGCTCCGCGAGGACGGCTACTCGCGTCGCGACCTCGTCCGCGTTCGCTCGCCCGTCGGCCTCGACCTCGGCGGCGGCGGCCCCGCGGACGTCGCGCTCTCGATCCTCGCCGAGATGCACCGCGATCGCCACGGGGCCAACGGCGATCGCGCGACCCGCCTGAATCTCGAGGATCTCGTCGTCGTCCGGGGCGGCGGCGACCTCGGGAGCGGCGTGGTCTATCGTCTCCACCGGGCGGGGTTCCCGGTCGTCGTGACCGAGACGGCCCGGCCGACGGTCGTCCGTCGCGCGGTCGCGTTCGCGAGCGCGATGTACGAGGAGAGGATCACCGTCCAGGGCGTGACGGCGCGTCGCGTCGCCGGCGTGGACGAGGCGATCGCCGTCCTCGAAGACGGCGAGGTGCCCGTCCTCGACGATCCGAACGCCGCCGTCGTCGACGATCTCGACCCCCTGGCCGTCGTCGACGCGATCATGGCGAAAGGGAAGACCGACACCGGGACCCGGCGGGACCTCGCGGACGTCGTCGTCGGCCTCGGTCCCGGATTCGAGGCCGGCGAGAACGTGGACGCGGTCGTCGAAACCGATCGCGGCCACGAACTCGGCCGCGTCATCTACGACGGCACGCCGCGTCCGTACGACGGCGAACCCGGCGAACGGCGGGGGTACACCCACGAACGCGTCCTCCGTGCGCCGAGCGCGGGCACCTGGTCGCCGGCCGTCGAGATCGGGGCGCGCGTCGAGGCCGAGTCGATCGTCGGGCACGTCGACGACGACCCCGTAGTCACGGAGATCGGGGGACTCGTCCGGGGCCTCGTCCACGACGGCGTCGCCGTCTCCGCCGACGCGAAACTCGGCGACGTCGACCCGCGCGAGGACGTCGATCACACGAAAATCTCGGACAAGGCACTCTGTCTCGGCGGCGGTGTTCTCGAGGCGGTGCTCAATCTCTCGTGAGCGCTCCCGGATCGCCTCGATCGTCTCGCGGGGGTCCCCGCGTCGACTCGATCGTCTCGTGACCGTTACTCGCGGATCGACTCGATCGTGGGATCGACGAGCCTCGCGCCGGTGCCGTCGGTGACGCGGCCGACCTCGCGATAGAAGACGTCCGCAGCTGTGAGCGCGTCCTCGAACGCGTCGGTCCGCGACTCCGGGATCGACAGCAATAGGCCGCCGCTCGTCTCCGCGCTCTCCCCGTCCTCGAGTCCGTAGCCGAAGAGCCGCGAGAGTTCGAGGGTCCCGTCGATGACGGGCAGGTGCGTGAGTTCGACGCCGACGGCGGCGTTCTCGGCGAGGACGCGGGCCTGTCCGAGGAGGCCGAAGCCCGTGACGTCGGTCGCGGCCGTCGCGTACTCGCGGGCCGCGAGCATGGCGTCCCTGTTCGGGGTCGTCATCCACGCGAGCGCCTCGTCGGCGACGCGCTGGACGGGTCTGGGCGTCGCGTCGGCGATCGTCTCGGCGAACTCCCCGTCCCGCACTCGATGGCCCCCCATCGCGGCCTGGGTCCCGAGCGGTTTGGTCAGGTAGAGGCGTTCGGTCGGCGACGCGTCGCCCGTCCGGAGCAGGTGTTCCGGCGACGCGGTCGCGGTAACGGACCCGCCGGCGACCGGCCACGGGTTCATGATGGTGTGGCCGCCCGCGACGACGCCGCCCATCTCGTCCACCGCGTCGACGATCCCCTCCAGGATCTCCGTGGCCGCGTCCGTCACCGCTCGCGGGAGACCGAGCACGACGAGAAACGTCAGGTCCTCGGCGGCACCGGTCGCGAAGGCGTCGCTGGCGGCGTTGCACGCGGCGACGCGGCCGAACGCGTACGGGTCGTCCACGATCGGCGTGAAGAAATCGATCGTCGTCACGAGACTGCGATCGTCCGCGATCCGGCGGGCGCTCGCGTCCTCGCCGACGCCGAACTGCAGGTCCGTCTGCGGGGCCGACAGGCCGACGTCCGCGAGCAACGAGTCGAGGTCGTCCTGTCCGACCTTGCACGAGCAGCCGTGCAGTTCCGCGTACTCGGTCAGGGCCGGCGAACGATCGGCCGCCTCGTCGGTCATCGGTCCCCCTCGATCGGATCGTCCGCGGTCGGCCGGATCAGCAATTCGAAGCCGCCGTCGGCGTCGTCGGGTGCCGGCCGATCTTCGACCTCGTACCCGTGTTTCGTACACGTTCGACGGAGGTTCCGCTCGGCCGGCGGATAGTCGCCGCGAACGAGCAGTTCGTCGCCCGCCTCGAGGTCGCCGAGGCGTCGCCGGACGATGAGCGCGGGACGCGGACACACTTCTCCGGTGACGTCCACTCGTTCCATGCGACACTCTACCGAGGCCGTCGGAATAATTGTGTCGCCGCCGTCGGATCGAGGCGAGCGCTTCGGCTCAGGGCGTCCCCGCCGGATCGAAACGTTCGCATCGCCGTAACGCTCATCCCGTCGGCCCGACAGGTGCAGGTATGAACCTCGCCGACACGCTCGGACTCGGGGACGAGGAACTCGTCTCGTTCGTCGGTGCCGGCGGGAAAAAGACCGCCATGGGACGACTCGTCGCGGCGGCGGACGATCGCGGTCTCGCGGCGGCCTACGCCACGACGACGCACATGCCGCCACCCGCGGCCCTCCCGCTCGTGCTCGCCGATCCAGACCGCGTTCGGCCCGTTCTGGACGAGGTGCCAGCGCCGATCGCCCTGGCGAGCGATCGGGTCACCGATCCGGACCGCGTCGACGAGAAGGTTCGCGGCTACGACCCCGCCGTCCTGAGTTCGCTGTTTCGAGACGGGGCCGTCGACTGGTTCCTCGTCAAGGCCGACGGGGCCAGAATGCGCGAATTCAAGGCTCCGGGGCCGGACGAACCGCCGATTCCTCGGGCCAGCACGTGCGTCGTCCCGGTCGCCTCCGTCCGGGCCGTCGGCCGTCCGCTCACGGCGGACGTCGTTCACCGCGTCGATCGGGTCGAGCGCCTGTCGGGGCTCACCGAGGGGGACCCGCTCACGCCGGACGCCGTCGGGCGAGTCCTCGCACACCCACGCGGCGGACTGAAGCACGTTCCCGACGACGCCACGGTCGTCCCGATCGTCAACAAGGCGGACGACGACAGCCTCGAACGACGCGCGAAAGCCGTCCTCTCGGCGGCGCTCGAACGCACCTCGCGGTTCGATCGCGGGCTCGTCTGTTCGTTCGAATCGGACAGCCTCACGGTCGTCAGGTGACTGATTCGAACGTCTCACGACCCATGGGAATCTCGGTTCGAACCCGTCCGCCGCCGCGTTCGAGACGAGCGGTTTTATTTGGAGAGCGATCGTCCGTGAGGCGAGAACGGGAGCGACGGACCCGCGACTCGATCGCGGTCGCACGGCGACCGCTGGCCCGAACCGCTGACCAATATCTTTTATTCGGTCTGCGAGAACTACCGACATGGATAAACTGGAACGGTCGATGCACGAGGCGCCGATCATCGAGAAGGGCGACTACGAGTATCTCGTGCATCCGATCAGCAACTGCGTCCCGAAACTCGACCCGGCGCTGCTCCGGGAAGTCGCGTCGCGCATCGTCACGACGGCCGACCTCGAGGACGTGGACAAGATCGTCACGCCCGCGGCGATGGGCATTCACATCTCCACCGCCGTCTCCTTGCTCACCGACATCCCCCTCGTCGTCATCCGCAAACGCGAGTACGGCCTCGACGGCGAGGTTTCGCTGACACAGCAAACCGGCTACGCCGAGAGCGACATGTACATCAACGACGTGGAAGCGGGCGATTCCGTGCTTCTACTCGACGACATGCTTAGCACCGGCGGGACTCTCCGGGCGATTACGGACGCACTCGACGCGATCGGGGCCGACATCGTCGACATCGTTGTCGTCATGCGCAAGGTCGGCGGCGAGGACGCTCTCGAGGGCATCGACCACGACGTCACGTCGATCCTCGATATCACCGTCCGGGACGGCGTCGTGACGATCGTCGACGACGCAGTGCCGTCTCCGCGCGGTGATCGCGATCGAACCCAGTAGCAGCGACGCTCGATCGGGGCCTCTGGACTGACTACCTGTTGCAGAGCGATCGCTGTGGGCCGCGGGGTCGTTTATAGATAAAAATCCTAGTATATTCAAAAACTGGAATGATACGAGAACTACTTCCTCCGAAGAACGTTGTTCGTCGCCTTTCCATCTCGTCTCTGCACCAGTCGTCGAACGATCCGTTTCGCCGCCCGATATTCGCTATCTCTCCGTTTCGGCGGCTCGTAAGCGATAGATTCGCCTCTCCTGTAGCACGACGTCGGTTTCGAACCGCGAAAACGACTTCCGTCGGCATTCGGCACCTGAAGTGGCTGATTTTGCGTGGCAGGTCATCCTCACAGTCACTGGTGGCGATCGCGTCCATAACGTCTCGTACAGACCGCTGATCGTTCCATCTAGAAAATTACACAAAATGTAAATATATTATTCATTCTGGTACCTTTGGATAGAGGTGTGTATAGCGTCGTTCTCACCGATCGGTTCAGATCGTTCTCTCGTGGGTCCGAAACACGGCGTCCAGCGATCACCCGGCGTTCGGAACTCATCGAAACCGCGTATTCGGACGGGAACCGATCCGCGCGATCGAGTCGTTTTTTCACTGCCGAACCGATCGGCCCCGCCCCGTCAAACCGGCGTAAGCCAGCACGGTCGTCCGTCTCGCGAGAACGCCAGCCCTGGGAGTGTCGATCGAATTGAATTTCGACTTCGAGGTCAGTCCGGGTAATTCGCTTCGCTCACCGTCCGGGATGCGACGTCTTCGCAGAAGTAAGGGTTAACTCGGATTTGAACCACCTGAAGACGGATTCACTCGCTTCGCTCGTGAGCGTGCGTCTTCCGTAATTCAAATCCGAGTTCGATCAACGTTTGACGCTCACGGCTCACTCCATTCGCGTTGTTCGCGTCAAAAGTGGGCCAACTCGGATTTGAACCGAGAGCCTCCACCTTATCAGAGTGGCGCTCAACCTGATTGAGCTATTGGCCCGCGTCGGCATCAGTTAGTTGTCCGCTGGTATGTTTAAGCGTTTCTTTCTTCGGGGGCCGTGAGAATCGCTACCGAGCGAGGGGGTCGCGATCGTCGCCCTCGTCTCCGTCCCCGTCTCGATCGTCCTCGCCGAAATCGATCGTATATGATTCGTCGGCGCTCGAATCGACGGAATACGCGTCCTCGCCGAGGTCGTAGGTACCGCCGTCGGTCGATTCCGTCGAGTCGACGCCGGTTCCGCGAGCGTCGTCGTTAGGGAACCCGAACGTCCAGACGTTGCCCGAGACGAAGCCGTCGGCCTTCTTGTCCGCGTACGGGACGATCACGAAGCGTTTGAGCGCCATCCGGATCGGAACGCGGCTGATCGGGAGCACCAGCAGGAACCCGAGCAGATCCGTGACCAGCCCGGGAGTGAGCAGGAAGGCTCCGGCGGCGATCAGCAGTCCGCCGTCCAGGAGTTCGTTCGTCGGCGGCGTGCCCTGGGCCAGCTGGCGTTGCATCTTCCGGATCGTCCGCCGCCCCTCGGCGCGGACCAGCAGCATACCGACGAGTCCAGTCAGGACGACGAGCAGGACCATCCCGACCCAGGTCACGAAGCCGAACTGGGTGACGATGACGCCGAGTAGCACCGCGTCGAGAAAGGGGATGAGCAACAGCGCGAAGATCCACCGGAGCATGCCTCGATATAGCCGACGAAGGGTGAAAACCCTTTACTCTCGTCGCGTCGCTCGCTCTTCGTTCCGGGAACGGGTTGTCTCTCCGAACCAGCGATTATGCCCTCCTTGAAACTCCCGCCCGCGTCGGCTGGCCGGACAGGCTACTGTGGGTAACTTTCGTGGCGATATTGTCGATCGAACGGCAGTGTCACATCGTTTCGATCGATTCACAGCGAAGGGCTTACGCCCGCGACACCCGAGGCACCGGTATGGACGATCCGACACGCGTCGAGTGGCGCGAGTGGGGCCAGGACGCCTTCGACGAGGCCGATGCGGCGGACAAGCCCGTGTTGCTCTCGCTCACTGCGACGTGGTGTGACCACTGCCACGAGATGGACGCGGAGACGTACGCGGAGCCCCGAATCGCGGCGAACGTCAACGACAGCTTCGTCCCCGTGCGCGTCGACGTCGATCGCCACCCTCGGGTGCGCGATCGGTACAACATGGGCGGGTTCCCATCGACGGTCTTCTGTGCGCCCGACGGCGGCGTTCTCACGGGTGCGGGCTATCTCGGCCCCGACGGGATGCGGCAGGTGTTAGACAGCGTCCGGACCATGTGGGAGACGAAGGGGAGCGGCGCGGCACGGATCCCGCGCCCGCTGCGGGAGGACAACCCGCCTGCCGGCGACCTCACGCCCGAGATCGAGTCGGCGATGCTCGGCCAGTTGACCGAGACCTACGACGAGGTCGCCGGCGGCTGGGGCGACGGACCGAAGTTTCCGCTCCCGGACGCCCTCGAGTTCGCGCTCAAGCGCGATCGGGAGATGGCGCTTCGCTCGTTCGACGCCGTCGGGGCGAACCTGCTGGACGAGTACGACGGCGGCTTCTACCGCTTCGCGACCGATCGGGACTGGTCGGGACTCCAGCACGAGAAACTGCTCGACTCCAACGGCGCGCTCGTGCGGGCGTTCGCCAACGCCTACCTCCACACCGGCGCGGACGAGTACCGCGAGCCCGCCGAGCGCACGATCGAGTATCTGACGACGACGCTGTGGAACGGCAGTGCGGACGCGTTCGCGAACAGCCAGGCCCCCGGCGAGCCGGTGGCCCACGGACTCGACGCGACCGATCGGGCGACTGCCGACGAACCGCCGGTCGACGAGGGCGTCTTCGCCGGGTCGAACGCGCTCGCGATCGAGGGGCTGCTCACGTACTACGCCTACACGGACGACGAGCACGCCCGTCGGTACGCCGAGCGGGCGCTCGCGACGCTCCGGGGGGACCTGCTCGAAGGGGGCGTCGCACGCCACGAGCGCGACGCGACGCTCCAGGCCGACACCGACCCGACGTGCCTGCTCGCGACCCAGGCGCGCGTCCTTGGCGCGCTCGCGACGGCCGCCAGCACGATCGAGACGGACCTGCTCGAGGACGCCCGTGCGGTCGCGGACGCGACGATCGACCGGCTCCACGACGAGGACTCGTTCCTCGACGGCCCGGCGACGGGCGTCGGCCTCTGTGACCGGCCGCTGCGGCCGCTGGATTCCAACGTCGCGTTCGCCGACGGATTGCTCGAACTCGCGGTGCTCTCCGGCGAGGACCGGTACCGGACGTACGCCCGCGAGACGCTCGAGGCGTTCGCGGGAGCGAGCGATCGGTTCGGCGTCCAGATCGCCCGCTACGGGACGGCCGTCGCTCGCCTGCTCGAGGGACCGCTGGTGATCCGGGTCGCCGAGGAACCGGGAACCGACCTCCACCGGGCGGCGCTCCGACTCGCCGACCACGAGAAAGTCGTCGTCCCGGACGCGACCGACGACCTCGAACCGGGAACGGCACGGGTCGAACGCGACGGTCGCCGTTCGACGCCAGCCGAAACTCCGGAACAGTTGAGCAACCGCGTTCGGGACATGCACGAGTAACGTGCGGCCCTGAGGCGGCCGAGATCGATCGAGCGGCAAACCACCACAGCGTTTATGTTTCTACAGTCAGTGGTGCTTGCATATGGCTAGCCTCAGGGACCTCGGGCTCTCCGAATACGAAGCCCGGGCCTATCGAGCACTGCTGAACACTGGCCCGACGACCGCGAAGGAACTCTCGCGCGCGAGCGACGTCCCGATGGGTCGGATCTACGACGTGCTGAACAGCATCGAGCAGTACAACCTCGTTCGTAGCCAGACGGCGAGCCGCCCGAAGAAGTACGTCGCCGTCGAACCCTCGACCGCCCTCGATCGGCTGCTCGACGACAAGAAACGCGAACTCGAGGAGAAGGCCGAACAGTACGAGTCGATCGTCGACGACCTCGCCGACGAACTCGATGCGGCCGAACCCGTCGAGGAGCAGTTCTGGACCGCCGCCGTCGGCCCCGAGGAGACGATCGACCTCCTCCTCGAACGGCTCGCAGCTGCGGACCGGGACATCGTCATGGTCGCCGCGGATCCGGTCCCCCAGATGGACATTCGGACGGTCGGCGACGAGGTCCTCGCCCAGCTCGAGGACGCCCTCGATCGCGGCGTCTCGGTCGACATCCTGATGACCCGGGATCTCGTCGCGTCCCTCTCCGAGAACGTCGGCAAACGGTACCGGGAGACGTTACAGGCGCGACAGGACTTCGACGTGCGGACGAGCGAGGAGGTCACCGGCTCGTTCAACATCATCGACGGCGTCGAAGTCTGTATCCAGGTGCCGAACCCCCTCTCTTCGAGCGAGGCGTTCGGGATGATCGACCTGAAAGATCCCGAGTTCGCCGCGGACGTCCACGACGAGTTCACGCCACACTGGCAGGGCGCCGAACCGCTCGAGTTCTGATCGATCGTCCGGAGCAACTTTGCCGGCACGTTCGCGGTCCAACGACGGCCGATATCTTCTATGCGGGGTTCCTTGTGCGGCGTTCAGTGTTCGCTGTTGACTTCTTCACGCAGGGTCGCCATCTCGACGACGCGTTCGGCGTGAGCGTTGTGCTGGTGGATCGACTCGTCGTTGGACTGTTTCATCGTGATGACGGCGTCGTCCGGGAGGTGATCGAACTGGTCGACGACGCCCTCGGCCATCGATCGGACGCAGTCCTCGACGAACTTCGCGTCGGCGTGGGCCGCGTAGGTCATGTGGTCCTCGTCGGGCCGTTTCGCGAGGTTGTAGATCCGCGCGCTCATCGAATCGCGAGCGACGTCGATGAGGTCGTTCAGGTCCACCGCGGGGTCGCCGCCGGCCTCGATCGTCAGCGTGGCGTGGCCGCGCTGGGAGTGGCCGGGCTGTGGGACTTCCTCCAAGAACTGGGTGATCGTCTCCTCCTCGACGCCCAGGTTCTCGAGGGTGTCTTTCGCTCTCGCGGCGGACATCCCCTGCGAACACGGGCAGACGGTCATCCCGGTGACCGTGGCACCGATCTCCTCGCGGGTTCCCTCCTCGGTCGCCGTCGCGGCGGCCACGATATCGACCGTGTGCTGGGTCTCGCGATCGCTCGCGGGCGTCTGCTCCCGGCGCATGAACTCGGCCTCCATCGAGACCTCCGCGCGCGTAGTGTAGTCGTGCTTCTCGAGGAGTCGTTCGGCGGCCTCGCCGCAGACCTCCTCGACGCGGTAGGCCTCGTCGCGGGTCGCGTCCTCGAGAATCTCGTCGATGACCTCCATGTTGCGGCTCATGTCCGCCCCCTTGCGCCAGGCGGGCAGGTCGACGAAGACCTCGAACTCCGCGGTCAGCACGATCGGGCGCTTGTCCTCGCGGGCGATCTTGACGAGTTTCTCGACGCCGGTGACGCCGACCTGGCTCAGGCCGACGGTGACCTCCGGTGACGTGGCCTGCACGTCCGGCAGTTGGTGACTCATTGGCCGCATTCAGGGTAGCAGGCGATTATGGCTTTCGGAACCCGTAGTATACGGACGACGACTGAGTCGACGATGATTTTCGGCGGTCCGACCTCTCGTTGGGGCTCGATCGTCCATTAAGTACTTCTGGTCACAAGGTGAAGATACGACGGGAGATCGCCGCTTCTCCGGATGCCATCCCACGGAGCGACAGCGTCACGTCCGATTGACTACGTCACGTTCGATCGGTCGGTCACCGATCGTCCTTTAAGTGCCTCTGGTCACAAGGTGAAGCTACGAAGGGCTTTTCGAGGCGCCGATCGAACCGGACAGCCGACGCTCCGCCGGTCGCTGTCCCATCCATGACGTTCGTCCCACAGCGCGTCCACGAGACCGTCGCGGCGCACCTCGACGCGATCGAAACCCGCCACGATGTCGCCGTCGCGTTCGCGGCCGCCCGCGGGAGCCACGCCTGGAACGCGGCCGCACCGGACAGCGACTACGACGTCGGGTTCGTGTTCGTCCCGACCGATCTTCGGGTCTACGCCCACCTCGACGGTCCGGACGACGTCATCACGATCGGTCGCGGCGAGTTCGAGTACCAGGGCTGGGACGTCCGGACGGTCGCCGCCCTGCTCGCGGACTCCAACGACGGCGCCATCGACCTGCTCCGGAGTCCGATCCGATACCGGTCTGCGTACGACCCCGGCGAACTACGGGCGTACGTCGAGCGGACGTACAACCCGATCGATCTCTATCACGCCTGGCGCGGCATCGCGACGAGCAACTACCGGAAGTACCTCTCCGACCACCTGGTTCGTACCGACGACGCGATCTTCCCGATCGTCGAGCAGCGCGACGACGAGTACGTCGTCGAGGCGGCCGACGGACCGACGACGATCGATCGGGGCGACGACCGGTACGCCGAAACGCGGACGCGGCCGACGGTGAAGCGCAACCTCACGATCTGTCGGGCGGCGATGTCGGCCCGCTACCTGAAAGCGACGGGCGAGCGCGGGGGACACGATCTGCCGACGCTCAATTTCGGTCGGTTCCTGGCGGAACAGGCACCGGCCGTCTTCGACGCGGATCGGATCGCCCTCGCGAGGGACCTGCTCGAACGGAAACGACGCGGTGAGGGTGCGGCGACGATCGGCGACGCCGTCGGACGGGAATTCGCACGCCCGCCGCGGGAGATCGACCCCGCGATTCACGCACGCGACGGCCCCGATCACGATCGGCTGGACGCGTTCGTCGACGAGATGATCGGGGCGGTCCAGTGATCGAACCGTCGAGGCCGATCGTTCTTTAAGTGGTTCTGGTTACAAGCTGGAGCTATGACGGGAGGACGGCGATTCTGAGGGTTTCTTCGCTACGTAGCGACTGGACCGTTCCGCTCGGTTGAGGCCGGTCGGTCCGATCGTCATTTAAGTACTTCTGGTCACAAGGTGAAGCTACGAAGGGCTTTTCGGCGCACTCGATCGGAACGCGACAGCCTCGCGATCGGACCGCGAGTCGTCCCGTACGGGCCTGCGATTGTGATCGTTGGTCGCGGCTCTCGCGATCGGCTCGAAGACGTATCACGAGGACTGTCAGTCCCGGTTAGAGGTCCGGCGAAACGAGCGAGCCTTTTTCCGTCTCCCTGTCCGAGCGGAACACGAGATGCAATACGACGGTGCCGACCCCGGGGCGGGCGGTGAGCAAGCGGTGGCCGTCGGCGAGGGCTCCGACCGCCGCCTCGAGATGCGTCCCGGCTCCGGGTCGCTCTCACGAGCGGAGGTCCAGCGGGACTCGACAGTCCGTCGATGGGGCGTCGTCACGCCGAGCGCGACTGTCATCGGGCGTGCCGAGTCGCCAGACGCGGATCTCTCGGAGAGCATTCGGCGACTCCACGACGAACAGCACGGCGCGACGCCGGGCTACAGCGAACGCGCTCACCACCTCGATCGACTGCGGACGACCCAGGCGCTGTGTAACGCGCTCGATCTGACGCCGTGGCAACGGGACCTCGCGCTGGGCGTGATGGACGAGATCGACCTCACCGAGTTCGGCAGCCAGCGGGCCATCCCGAAGGTCGCGCTGGTGGTGATCCGCCACGTCGTCGACGTCGATCGCCAGCGGTACTTCGGCCTCGACGACATCGACGCGCAGGCGCTCTCGCCCGATCGGATGGACGACCTGTTCGGCCAGTACCGCGCCCACGACATCACGGAGGAGCCGGCGTTCAGGCGGCTCGCGGCCGAGTACGGGCTCGACACGACGAGCCTGAATCGACTCCGACGCGTGCTGAAGGCCCAACTCGACGACGACCTCCCGGCCTACGGGCGGAACCCGTACCGGGATCCGAACCTCCCCGAATCGACGGGCGGCGATGCGACCGATTCCGAAGAGACGTAACCCGCTTCAGGCGTGAGCGCCGGGTCCACGCTGGAACGACGGTCTCGCCCTTCTCATGCAGGTGAGCAGTTGACGCTCTCTGCAGACCTCGGTCAGTCATGACGGATGTAGTTATCGTCCTCGACATGCTGAATGACTTCGTGACCGGCGAAATCGCCGCGGAACGGGCCGAACGGATCATCCCGACGCTCCGTGACGAACTGCTCCCCAGCGCTCGTGCACACGGGGTCCAGGTCGTCTACGTGAACGATGCCCACCGACCCGAGGACACCGAACTCGACGTCTGGGGCGAGCACGCGATGGCCGGCACGGAGGGGGCCGAGGTGATTTCGGAACTCGCTCCCACCGACGCGGATGACGTCTTCGAGAAGCGCTTCTACGACGCGTTCTACGGCACCGGTCTGGACGAGCACCTTCGAACTCTGGGTGTCGATCGGATCGTCGTAACGGGGCTCCACACGAACATGTGTGCGCGTCACACGTCCGCGAGCGCGTTCTTCCGCGGCTACGACATCGCTGCGCCAGCCGACTGCCTCGAGGCGTTCAGCGAGGAGGCCCACCAGGATGGACTCTCCTATCTCGAGGACGTCTACGACGCCGAACGAACCACGAGCGAGGAACTCGTCGAGGTGTGGGAGCACGACGGATAAGCGAGACGGGTGTCGATGCCCGGCGACCCGCCAGATCGGTCCGCCCTCGCTCGTTCGTTCGGGGCGCTCAGTCGTCCGGGGATCGCTCGTCCGTCCGAGAGGAGTCATTTTTGACGCTGGCGCCGCTACCGTCCGGTATGGTCTCGACCTCCTCGGACTCCGAGTCGCTCGTACTCTACGCCGACTACGTCTGTCCGTTCTGTTACCTTGGGAAACAGTCCCTCGAACAGTACCGCGAGAGCCGCGACGAGCCGCTCGCGATCGACTGGCAGCCGTTCGACCTCCGGCGCGGGAAGCGCAGGCCGGACGGCTCGATCGACCACGACGTCGACGACGGGAAAGACGAGGAGTATTTCGCGCAGGCGCGGGAGAACGTCCGTCGGCTCCAGGACGAGTACGGCGTCGAGATGGCCCAGGAGATCGCGATCGAGGTCGACTCGCTGCCGGCCCAGCAGGCCTCGTGGTACGTCGTGAACACGTACCCCGAGGAGTGGGCCGACTTCGACGCGGCGATCTACGAGGCGCTCTGGCAGGACGGGCGCGACATCGGCGACGTCGAGGTGCTGTCCGAACTGGCCGCGGACGCCGGACTACCCGTGGACGAGATCCGGGACGCGATCGACGACGACGGACTCCGGGCGGAACTCGAGGAGCAGTTCGACGCGGCACGGGAGCAACGCGTCACCGGCGTCCCGACGTTCATTCACGAGGGACGGGCCGCCCGTGGCGCAGTACCGCCGGCACAGCTCGAGCGGCTGATCGAGGGCACGTAGGCCCGGCTCCGATCGGCGCGCGTGCGCCGGGCTACTCCAGCTTTTCCAGGCCGTCGAAGAAGTTCACCTGCGGACCGACCAGCCGAACAGGCTCGTCCGCGATCGAGACCGAGACGGTTGCGGGGGGTGTGAGTTCTCGCCTGTTCCGCCCGTCGCTGATCGCGTAGGCAGTCTCGGCGTCGGTGACTCGCAGGGAGAGCGTGGCGTCGCGGTCCACGACGAGCGGCGGCATCGACTCTGGCGCGGCCATCTGCGTGACGACGAGGGTCTCCGCGGCGGGGTGGACCAGCGGCCCGCCCTCGCTGAGGTTGTAGGCGGTCGATCCCGTCGGCGTCGCCACGAGGACGCCGTCGGCGTGGCTCTCGGCGTACCGATCGCCGTCGATCCGAATCTCGACGGTCGCCCCCCCGCCGTGGCCGCGCCGGGGGCCGTGGACGACGATCTCGTTGAGCGCGGGTTCGAGCGTCCAGTCGTCACCGGTCGCCTGCAAGCGCGCGAGGGTCCGTCCCGGGTGGTCTTCGCCTGCGCGGAGGTCGGCGACGAGGTCGCTCACGACGGCCTCCGCGTCCGCCGGGGGGACGGCGTTGAGAAAGCCGACTTCCCCGAGGTTGACCCCGAGAATCGGCGTTTCGCCGACCTCGCGGGCGACGAACAGCAGGGTCCCGTCGCCGCCGATACTCACGACGAGGTCGCGATCGCTCATCGCGGCGACCGGGACGGCAGGGCGATCGACCGCCGCGCCAGTGGCGCTGTCGACGACGATGGAGACCGGGTCGTCGTCGATCGCCTCGGCGATGGTCGCGGCCAGTTCCTGTGCGCGCTCGTTGCCCCGCTGTGCGACCAGTCCGACGTCGACGTCCATCGGTGGCGGATAGCCGTCCCGCACCCAAAAAGGTCTGCTTCGAGGTCCGCCGGCAACGACGCTCACCTCCTCCGGGCGCGTGGCGTCACGGTCGCCGGAACCGCAAGTCGTCTCGACCCCGTCGGCGGGACGGCAGGTCGTCGGGATGTCGGGAGGCCAGATTGCCGACACGACGGGCCGGCGCGTCGGCGTCGCGGAGCGTCGCCCGTAGTGAAATGTTTCCGCGCGCATCCGCACAGTAATCCGGTGTTGGCGTTTCGTTCGCGCCCCATACTTTTGCGGACAGCGTCGTCATGGGGTCCGTATGGCCGAACGGACGACAGCCGACGAGACGATGACCCGATCGGAACTCGCAGCGTACCTCGCGTCCCTCGGCGACGAGTTCGAGGGCGGCGGCGACGAGATCAACGTCATGGTCGGGAACAAGACCGTCGATCTCAACCCGCCCGAGAGCGTCAACGTCTCCGTCGACGTCGTGGAACGATCGTCGATGTTGCGGGGGGATCGCGAGACGATCACGATCGAACTGAACTGGAAGCCCTGATCCATGTCGGTCCTCGCTGTCTCCCTCGCGTTCGTCGTCAGCCTCCTCGTCGGAACCATCGCGATCCTGGCCGGCGTGCGACTCGTCGTCGACAGCGACGCCGGCGTCGGGAACGCCGCACTGACCGCCCTCATCGGTGCGCTCGTCTGGGCGGCCGTGAGCTACTTCCTCGGCTGGATCCCGCTTCTGGGCGTCGTCCTGATGCTCGTCGCCTGGGTCGGCGTCATCAACTGGCGGTATCCCGGCGGCTGGGGAACCGCGGCCGCGATCGGGTTCGTCGCGTGGATCGTCGCGGTCGGACTCGTCTACGCGCTGACCGTCGTCGGGGTCTTTGCGCCCGACGCGATCGGCGTCCCGGGCGTTTGATACGGATCGCTGTCCGTCAGTGCCGGCACACCCGCGACCCGTCTGCGGGTGCGCCGAAACATCGGTACAGCGATCCGTATAAGCCGCGGGGTCGGGCCGGGTCCTTCTCGATGGTCGTTCTCGATCGGCGTCGCGTCTCCCCGGTGCTCTCGTTCGCGTCCGATTGTCCCCGAGTTCCCGGGACGAGGGAACGATGAGAAGGGCTTTCCCCGCGGCGGCCGGACTGCCGACCGTAACGCGATGTACGAGACGATCCTCTATCCGACCGATGGGAGCGAACACGCGGCGACCGTCCTGGATCACGCGATCGACGTCGCCCGGACCCGGGACGCGACCCTCCACGTCCTCTCGGTGGTCGACGACCGGGCGTTCCTCGTGCTCGACGACGACCGCGTCGAGCAGGTCCGCGCCGAACTCGAAGAGACCGCCCGCGAGGCGACCGACGCGGCCGCGACGCGTGCCGGCGACCACGACGTCGAGACGGTGACGGCGATCGACACCGGGAACCCCGCCGAGTGCATCGTCGACTACGCCGACGCGGCCGACGTCGACCTGATCGTGATGGGGACCAGCGGCGACGAGTACGAGCGCAACGTCGTCGGCAGCGTCTCCCAGCGGGTCGTTCGCGAGGCTCCCGTCCCCGTTACCACCGTCGGTCCCGACGTGTAAACTCGATCGGCCCGGGTCCCGACGTTCGATATCGATCGACTCGGGCCCCGTCGTGTCGGCGCTCGAATCACTCACCGATGCCGATACACGCGGTTTGATGTGTCTCCCGACAGTAGCGACGGGGAGATGCGTCGCTCGATCGTGATCGGAGCCGTGTTGCTCGTGCTCGCGTTTCTACTCGTCGGCGGGCCGTCGCTGTTGCTGTCGCTCTCGACGGATCAGACCGCACCCGACGCGCCGACCGAGTCGCCGTCCGAGCCGGAATCGACGCCGGAACTCGTCACGTTCGACGACTCCGAGAGCAGTTTCTGGGAGTATCTCAGTCCTCGGAAGGAGTTCCGGAGACAGAGCCCGATCAACGTGATCGTCCGGGCCGACGTCGAGGACGTCGAGCGGGTACTGATCGACGCGGATGCCGGCGGCGACTGGTCCGAGATCAACGAGTCGGAGGAGGAAGCACTGCCGGAAACCTACTCGCTGACCGGTGGCAACGTCTCTGAGACGGGATCGGTGAACGGAACGCTCGAGGCCGGGGCGACGAACGATTCGGCGGAGAACGCCACCAACGAGACGGAATCCGAACCGTCGGGTCCGCTCCCGGATCTGGACTGGGGCGAAGCCGACGGCGGTACCCGGTACGCCTACGTGGACCCCGGGCCGAACGAAAGCGGATACTGGACGACCGAGAGCCGCCAGCTCGAGGACGGCGACTACTACGGACACCGATACCACATCCGGCTCTACGAGAGCCCCAACGAGGACGACTGGGTCATCATACAGACCCACTCCGAACACTTCGACTGGTTCACCCTCCGGCACCGCGTCCACGGCTCGCAGGACGCCCAGACCAAGGTCGAGGCCGACTTCATGGAACACCCGCGGATCGACGTTCAGGACGACGTGCGCCGCGTGTATCTCGACAACAGGAACTCCGCCGACGCCGACGGCTGGGCTACGGTCGTCGAACTCGCCGGACTGCTCGTCGTCCCGACCCTGATCGGCGTCGGTGCCCGCAGTCGCACTACGATGGCTTCGAGTCGATCCGAGGGGACGGGCGAGCGCCTCGTCCAGCGGACCCCCGACGCGATCGACGACCACCTGACCGACGTCGACCGCCAGCGACTCGCCGCCGCCTCCGCTCGCCTGGAGGCCGGTCACGTCCTCCTGGTCTTTACCATCCTGGCGCTGTACCTCGGCGTCCGAATGGGCGGGCTCGCCCTCGAACGGTACGCCGGATTCCTCACGCCCCACCAGATCGCCGCGTTGCTGTATCCGGTGATCGGGGTCGGGATTCCGATCGCGACGTATCTGATCGCGCGCGGGCTCACGCGCCGACTCGACGCCGCCGTCGTCGCCGCGGGCTCGCTCGCGGTCGCGATCTGGCTCGACTACAGCTTGCTCGAGGTCAGCGCGTTGCCCGTCGACGTCGTCGTCCAGCGGATGCTCGTCGTCGTCGCCCTGGGGCTGATCGCCGGCGGCGCGGCCAAGCGGGCCGCGCAGCGTTCGAAGGTCAACGACATGCTGCTGGTCGGCACCGCGCTGTGGGTACTGGTGCTCGTTGGAACGCTGTTCGGCTACCTGTGACCGATCGAGGGAACTCGGTGGCACGATCGGGGCAGGGACACGCAGTCCGGTTCTTTTAATACGAGCCGGCGTCTCACGTTGATACGAGCGCTGCTGGTGAGTGATTCCGACGGAATCACGATCCTCGGCGCGAGCGACCGACGCGAACGAGCGCTGGTGGTCTAGTGGTAGGACATGAGCTTCCCAAGCTCATAGCCCGGGTTCAATTCCCGGCCAGCGCACTTCACAGCACTTCTCTCGGCCGTTTTCAGGTGTTCCAGCAACCCCCCATCCATACCAATCGAAGCTCACAACACGGGTCCCGAACAGGCACCCCGGCGCCGCCCTGGGTTATCGCCACACTCGTCTCGCACTACAGAGAGTGGTTCGAGCACCGAGTAGCTTTTACAGCACTTCGTCAGAGGGAGAGTGCGATCGCGAGTCTGGATATTCAGGGCCAGATATGTCTGGTCTAATTGACATTGTACGCATTCGCATCATTCCCACAACCCACCTTCTAGATGGCATTGTTCAGATTAGCCTGTTCCAGCAATACGCGAAGCTCTGCAGCCACGTTTCGGCCGTTTCTGGATCGGCGTTTCTAAAACAATTTCCAAATTGATAGGTTCGCCGTTTTACTTCTTGGAAAA